>CAZJLJ010000001.1:0-37638 GCA_964546935.1 uncultured bacterium
TCGATGCCGGCGAAGCTCACTGCGGCGCCGATGAGGCACATGGCGGCGCAAGCGTAAGCGACTGCTTCGAATCCGGTATCGAAAGCATCGTACGAGATCTTCTGCAATTGCGGATCTTGGAAACGCGCGCCGCCGAGCCGGTCGGCTTGCGCGGATGCCGCTTCGCGCTGCACCCGTGATGCGTTAATTGCGCTCAGGTCGCGATGAAAACGCGCCTGGTACGTCATGTAGAGGATTGCCGTAAAGGCGGCGATTGCAATCAAGCCCGAGGTTCGCGCCACAGCACTGTTGATGCCGGATGCAACACCGATGTTGCGGGGATCAGCTGCGTTCATAACGCCGGTGGTCAGTGGTGCGACCGTTATCCCCATGCCGACACCAATGACCAGAACGCCCGGGAAGAAACTCGTTAAGTACGATTGATTGCGAGAGAGAAGCCCTAACAGAACGAACCCGCATGCAACGATACACGGGCCAATCGCTAGAATCTCGCGCGTGCCATAAATTTGCGAAAGCTTCGTTCCAAAGCGCGAAAGGCCGACGAGGCCAAAGGTCATTGGAAGGGTTGCGAGCGCGGTTTGTATTGCAGAGTATCCGTGTATTTGAATCAGCGCGAAGGGCATTTCATAAAATAAACCGGAGAGAGCACCGTAGACCAACAGCGTCATCACGTTGAGGCTCATGAACGTGCGCGAGTCAAACAACTGCGCCGGAATCAGCGGATTCTTTGCATCTTTTTCATGAATCGCAAACCAGATCAAGAGCGCGACGCCTGCGACTGCACTGCCGAAAACATGCAGGTCGCTCCACCGGTACTGCGACGAAGCGATCAACGCGTAAGTGATCGCACCTAGCCCTGCGGTACCAAGCGCTGCGCCGGGGTAGTCGAGTTCTCGCGGTGCATCTTCATCGCGGCTTTCGTCGATGTGCACGCGAGCGCTGTAAAGCACGATTACGGCGAGCGGAATATTGACCCAGAACACGGAGCGCCAACCCAACGAATCGATGAGCAGTCCTCCTATCATCGGGCCGAGCGTCGACGTCAGGGCGCCGAACGCCGACCAGGCCGCGATGGCCTTGCCGCGTTCTTCGCCTGAGAAATGCGCACCGATGATCGCGAGGCTTGCCGGCGCGACCATCATTCCGCCCAGGCCCTGAATCACGCGCGCGACGAGCATCGCCGGAATGGACCACGCGAACGCGCATCCGATGCTTCCCAGCGCAAAAATTACCGTCCCGGTTGCAAAAACGCGACGGCGTCCGTAACGATCTCCGAGCGCACCGCCAAGCAACATCAGCGAGCCGAGAACGAGAGTGTAGAGCTCGATAATCCACGCTACGGCGGTTGCGCTAGCATGGAACTGGCGCTGAATTTGCGGCAACGCAAGCGTTACGACGGAACCGTCGATGAACACCATGCTCGAAGCGGCAATTGTCGCAATGAGGATCCAGGTGCTTCTAGAGATCATCACCTACCTCGGTTCGGTTCGGCGAGCGTACGGCGCAGGTCGGCCGTGCACCCGCCCCCGAAACGACTTGCATGCCCTCTGGGGGAGACATCCACGTCGTCGACCATCCGGCCGTCGCCGATCGTCTTGCGCGATTGCGTGACCGCGAAACGTCGACGCCCGTATTCCGGACCTTGATCGAAGAGCTCGGCGCGTTTCTCGCATATGAAGCGACGCGCTCTTTGCCGTTGCGCGAAGAGCCTGTAACCACGCCTCTGATCGAAACGGCTGCCAAACGGATTGCGACACGTCCGGTCGCTGCGCCCGTATTGCGAGCCGGGTTGGGATTGCTTCCCGGATTCTTAAGCGTCATTGACGATGCGGTTGTAGCTCATCTCGGCTTCTACCGGGACCCGGCATCGTTGCGTCCGGTTCCATACTATGCAAACGTACCGCCCGATTTGGCGGACCGCCACGTCTTCGTACTAGACCCAATGCTTGCGACCGGGAACTCCGGTGTCGCGGCGATCGATGCGTTGGTCGAACGCGGTGCTCGTAAGCTGACCTTCGTTTGCGTGATCGCCGCGCCGGAGGGCGTGCGAAATATTCACGACGCGCATCCCGGCGTTCGCATCATCGCGGCAGCGCTTGACGAGGGCTTGAACGATCACGCGTATATTTTGCCAGGGCTGGGAGATGCGGGCGACCGCATGTTTGGCAGCTTGACTTCCGTGCCGGCTGCAGTTCGGACTCGCACCTAACGATGAGACCCGGCTGGGACGAATATTTTATGCAGATTGCGCATACCGTTGCGACACGGGCCACGTGTCCGCGCGCTTCGGTCGGCGCCGTCTTGGTGCGCGAACATCGAATTCTAACGACGGGCTACAACGGCGCTCCGCGAGGCGTGGCACATTGTACTGAGGTGGGATGCACGATCGTCGACGCACACTGCGTGAGGGCAACCCACGCGGAGGCCAATGCCATTGTCCAGGGCGCGCTTCACGGAATCGAGCTGCAAGGGGCGACGGCGTACTGCACGCATCAGCCGTGCGTTGGGTGTTCGAAGCTTTTGATTAGTGCCGGCGTTGTGAAAATTGTTTACGACCTTGCGTACCCCGATCCGATCGCGACGGAGTTGCTCGCGGAAGCCGGCGTCGCGCTCGCGCAATTCGCGCACCTTGAGGGAGCGCGTTCGTGAGCGCAGGCTTTCTTTATTTAGCGGCATTTGCGCTCGCGGCGATCGTAACGGGGCTTGGAACGCCGCTGGTCATAAAGCTTGCAACGCATCTCGAAATCATCGACGCAACGCACGAAGAGCGCCGCGTTCACGAGGTGCCTACGCCGCGCATCGGTGGAATCGCGGTCTTCTTCGGATTTGCGTTTGCGCTCTTTGCGGTGCTCGGGTTCGCGCTCTCGTCGCCGTACTCGCTTTTCCCGTCGGTGGCGCACTTAGACGTTCACCAAAAGATCGACGCTATTACCGATCAGTTCGACGCAGTGCACAAACTCGTCGGCTTGCTCTTCGGAAGTATGTTAATTCTTGGCGTTGGGATGTGGGACGACATCATGCAGATGCGTCCGCGCAACAAGATGCTCGCGCAGATCATCGTTGCGCTGATCTCGATGCTCTACGGCTTCATCATTCCCGGTGTGACCAATCCGTTCGATCACAATCCGGCGACGAATTGGATCGACTTCCCGTGGTTCGTATCGATTCCCCTTACGCTGCTATGGTACGTGGGGTTGATGAATGCGATCAATTTCATCGACGGACTCGATGGGCTGCTCGCAGGCTTTGCCGCCATCTCGAGCATTTTTCTCTTCGCGATTTCCGTCGTTCACGTGAATCCGGTTGTTGCGTTGGTCGTGGTAGCGCTCGCGGGGGCCGCACTGGGCTTTCTCCCATACAACTTCAATCCGGCAAAAATCTTTCTCGGTGACGCGGGGTCGCTCTTCATCGGATACGTCTTCGCAACGGTTTCGATCATCGGGGCGAGCAAGACGGCGATCGCCATCAGCATCGTTGTACCGGTTGTGGTGCTCGCGCTTCCGATTCTGGACACGGCTGCTGCAATCGTCCGCCGTGCGAGCGCCGGCAAAAAAATCACCGAAGCGGATCGCGGGCATTTCCACCATCAACTGATCTTCCGTTTCGGACTGAACGTGCGCCAAGCCGTCCTATTAATCTATGCCGTGTGCTTTATACTGGGCATTGTTGCCCTTGCTCTCTCAGGCGGCTTCACGCACGTTTTTAGACATACTCTGTGATGAACCATAAACAGGCCCCCTTGCGTGTAATGACCGTTTTCGGGACGCGGCCGGACACCATTAAAATGGCTCCGGTCGTCCACGCGCTCAATCGCCATCCCGCAATAGAATCGATCGTCTGCGTTACGGCGCAGCACCGTCAGATGCTCGATGATTTGCTCGACCTCTTCAAGATCGAGCCGCAATTCGATTTGGATATCATGACGCGCGATCAAACGCTTACGCAGATCACGACGCGCGTGCTTGAGGGCATGGAACCGGTTTTAAAGGAAGCAAAACCCGAAGTCGTGCTGGTGCACGGCGATACGACGACGAGCTCGTCGGCGTCGCTCGCCGCCTTCTATCAGCAAATTCCGGTTGGGCACGTGGAAGCGGGACTGCGCACGAGCGATCGTTGGCTTCCGTACCCGGAAGAAATGAACCGGCGCATTACCGGAACGATTGCGTCATATCACTTTTCACCGACGACGCTCGCCCGCGAACATTTACTGCGCGAGAACGTGAACGTCGAGGACATCATCGTTACGGGCAACACGGTCATCGACGCTTTCATTGCAACCGCGGAACGCAACGATCTCCCGTTGCCGCCGCGCTGGCGCGAGATCGATCCGTTGCGGCCGCTCATTCTCGTGACGGCGCACCGTCGCGAGAACCATCCGCATATGCGCGAGATGTGCGAAGCAATGCGTGAAATCGCGCAGCTTCCGTCACGTCCGCAAATTTATTGGCCGGTCCATCCATCGCCGCACGTCCGTCCCATCGCCCATGAGGTGCTTGGCAACGTCGACGGCGTCGTGCTGGTCGAACCGATCGATTACGCGCACATGGTTGCAGCCGTAAAAGCGTCGACGTTTGTGCTAACGGATTCGGGCGGCCTTCAAGAAGAAGCGCCGTGCCTCGGCAAGCCGGTGCTGGTGATGCGTGAAGAAACGGAACGCCCCGAAGGACTGGAAGCAGGCACGTTGGAGCTCGTCGGGCACGATCGCGCAAAGATCGTTGCGGCGGCGAATCGATTGCTGACCGATGAACTCGAATATGCAAGAATGGCACGTTCGGTGAATCCGTACGGTGACGGTCACGCTTCGCAGCGCATCGTTTCCTGGCTGCTGGCCCGATTGCGTCAAGGCAGCTACCCCGAACCTTTCGGGCTCGTCGGTTCGTAGTCGCGCACGCTGCGGCTAAGAAGATGAAAGACCTGTTGCCCATTGTTACCGCCGGCTCCGCGTTCGCCGGAACTGCGTTGGCTGGGCTATTGGCCGGTGTCTTGATCGGCCAGCGAACCGGGCAGCCACTTTATGCTTTCGTTGGGCTGCTCATAGGGCTTGCTCTCGGTGCCTATTCTGCGGCACGCATGCTGATGCGCACCCGATGAGTTGGGATGACGAAGAGGAAAGCGCATCGCCCTCTCGTACCTACAGCGACGCCGAAGCGGCCGCCGATCTCGCGAGATATCACCGGCTCAAGCGATCGGTTTCGTTTCGAACCCTGTTCCTCGTTGCGCTCGTAGCACTCGTCTCCGTCCACTGGCTTCCGATTCCGGCACTTGCTTTAGCCGTTGGCGGGGTTTGCGGCGTCCTCAACGCCTTAGTGACAATGCGCTCCGGCGAACGGCTAGTAGAAGGCCGCAACGTAGGTGGCTTCGTCTTTAGTAGTTTCCTGCGAATCGGACTCTTCGGTATAGTCCCGGTGGCATTTGCCGCCGTCGGCCCTTGGTGGTCGATGGCCTGGTATTTCGCCGGATTCTTCCTTCCTATCGTCCTTTTTGGAGTAGAAGTCCAAAAAGCGCGGTAGGAAAGTAGGTGGGCCAGAGGGGGCCTTTTTTAAATATATGCACGAGCAAATCGGCGAACATATTCTGTGGAATCTTCCGATTGTCGGACAGGTTCACGCGGACACCATCATGACCACGTGGGTCGTGATGTTGGTTTCGCTGATTTTCTTTGCCTGGATCGGCGCAAGCTATCGTTCTGCGTATGTAACGCGCCGTCAAACCGCGATTGAAGCGACGATCAACTACATCAGCGATCTCGCGCTCAGCACGCTCGGTGAAAAGGGTGAACCGTTCGTTCCGTTTTTCATCGCGCTCTTCGTCTTCATTTTCTTGCTGAACCAATTCGGCGTATTCCCCTTCAAAGTGCTCGGTTTACCGTTCGGCGGTTCTCCGACGGCCGACTTGAACACCACGGTGCCCCTCGCACTTATCGTCTTCTTCATGACGTGGATCGTCGGCATTCGGATGAACGGTCCGAAGCAGCTGCTTCACGTGACGAAGCCGATGATTTGGCTCACGCCGATCAACATTTTGGAAGAGTTAGCGCGTCCGGCGACGCTCGCCGCGCGTTTGTTCTTTAACATCTTCGTGGGCGAGTTGCTCTTCATCATCATCGCATCGATCGTAACCGCGCACGTCCAAATCGGCGCGTTCAACCTGTCGCTTGCGGTGACCGTCATCCCGTTCTTCGTTCAGTTCTTCAATTTCTTCGTCGGAACGATTCAAGCGTTCGTATTCACGCTGCTCGCGATCGTCTATTTGTCGCTCGCGACGGCGGAAGACCACTAAAGTCTAGAAAGGTACTCGAGTTGACTTCTGAAGCATTGGTTGCAGGCCTTACGATCCTGGCCTTCGGCCTTATCATCGCCGGCGTTGCGTTCGGTTCCGCCATCGGCGACGGTATCGTTGCCAGCAAGGCGGTTGAGGCGATTGCGCGTCAGCCGGAAGCCCGCCCGAACATCTTCACGTTCCTGTTCCTCGGCGTCGGCGTCCTGGAGGCGTTCCCGATCATCGCGCTCGGCCTCGGCTTCTACTTGCTGCTCGTCGTAGCAAACGTTCCGGGCCTTCTCACGCACCTCCACTAACCGATAGGCAAAGGCGCCACATGTTTCTTCAGCTAGACGGGACGTTTTGGATTCAGCTCATCAACTTTGCGATTTTCTTCGCGTTGTTGAACGTGCTGTTCTTACGTCCGGTCAGCCGCGCAATTCGCAAACGGCGCGAGTACATCAACAGCGTTACTGCGGATTACGATCGCTATCAAGCTGAAGCGAAAGCCCTGCGCGCTCAAGCCGAAGACGTTCGTTTGCAAGCGCGGCGTCAGGCTGAAGCCGCAATTGCCAAGGCGCGAGCCGAAGCCTCGAATAAGGCGGCCGAGCTCTCAGTGGAATACAACGCGCAAGTGCAGTCGACCATCGCAAGCGCAGACGCGACCGTTGAGGGCGAACTAAAGAACGCGCGAGCAAACGAGGACCAGATCGTAAAACAGCTTGCCGATCTGATGGTGCAGCGCACCGTGGAGGCCGGCTAATGGATTACGTAGAGATTGCGAAGTGGAGCCAAGTAATCTCTTCGGTTCTCTTCATCTGCGTTCTCGTATACCTGTGGGTCAAGTTCATTCAGCCCGCGATCGAAGCGGCACAGCAGAACAAGAACAAGCAGATCGCTGAAACCGAACGTCATCGCGACGAGGCAAAGGCCGCTGTTGAAACACTCCACGGCGAAATCGACAGCGCAAAACGCGATGCCGAATTGATTCGCGGACGGGCCGAAGAGCAGGCGAAGCATGAAGCCGAAGCGATCGTCAGCGAAAGTCGGCAAGCGGGTGAGCGTGCGCTTCGTAACGCGCAAGGGGAACTGGAGCGCGCTCGCGCAGCAGCCCGCCAGCAGTTACGTGATGAAATGGCCGAAAAGGCCTTGGTGCTCGCGCGCAAGGAAGCCGAAGAGCGAGTTGACGGCAACGTCAATGCTCAGCTCGTGCAACGTTTCGTAGTTTCGCTCGAGCATGGTGGTCGCAACTAATGGCTAACGAAACTCTGGCACGCCGCTACGCTGCGGCCGTCTTTTCGCTCGCGAATGAGAACGGAGTGAGCGAAGGTGTGGGTAAGGATTTGCAGCGCCTCGTTCGCGCAATCTGCGACGATCCGGCGACGCGTGAGTTCTTTTCATCGCCGATCGTCGATCGCGTCGAGAAGGAAAACGTTCTCGCGAAGGTGTTCAACGGCACGGTGAACGAGGTTGCGCTGCACACGCTGCTGTTGCTGGTGCGCAAGCGCCGCGAAACGCTTCTCGAATCGCTTCTCACCGAGTACCTGAAGCTCGAGATGCAAGCCCGCGGCGCCGAGCCGCTAACGATCATAACCGCAAAGGACCTGCCCGAGAGCGAGGTTCGCTCGATGGTGCAGCGCCTCGAGCAGGTGTATAAGAAGAAATTCGAAGTGACGGTGCGTCACGATCCGTCGCTCATCGGCGGCGTGCGCATCGCGATGGGCGACCGTCTCATCGACGGCACCGTCGCCGGACGCCTCGAAGAACTCTCGCGAACGCTCTTCGCACAAAACTAAATAGAAAGATCACACTCGGGGGCCCCACTTGTGGGGGGCGCGCAGCGAAGCGAAGTGCCTCTTCAACAAACGGGGTCCCCAAGCGGCGAAAGCCGGTTGGGGAACTATAGAAAATGATTAACGCTGACGAAATCGCCGGAATCCTGAAGCAGCAAATCTCGAGCTTCAAGGGTCAAGTTCAAGAAGACGAAGTCGGAACCGTCATCGAGGTCGGTGCAAACCTTGCACGCGTGTACGGCTTGCGCGGCGTTCGCGCTTCCGAACTCGTCGAGTTCGGCAACGGCGTGCAAGGCGTCGCCCTGAACCTCGAAGAGGACAACGTCGGCGTCGTGATCATGGGCGAAGACGAAGACATCAAGGAAGGCGACAAGGTTCGACGCACGGGACGCATCGCGTCGGTGCCGGTCGGCGAAGCGCTTCTCGGTCGCGTCGTCAATCCGCTCGGCCAACCGGTCGACGGCAAAGGCCCGATCACCACGAACAAGTTCCGCACGATCGAAAATGTCGCCCCAACCGTCGTTCAGCGTCAACCGGTGAAGCAGTCTCTCCCAACGGGTATTCGCGCGATCGACGCATTGATTCCGATCGGAAAAGGTCAGCGCGAGCTGATCATCGGCGACCGTTCGACGGGTAAGACCGCGATTGCCATCGACACGATCATCAATCAAAAGGGCCGCAACGTTTTCTGCGTCTACGTTGCAATCGGCCAAAAGAATTCGACTGTTGCCGCACTGCACCAGATTCTCGAACAGCGCGGCGCGATGGACTACACCACCATCGTTACGGTCGGCCCGTCCGAAGCAGCTGCGCTTCGCTGGATCGCTCCGTTCGCAGGCGCGGCCATGGGCGAAGAGTTGATGTACGCGGGCAAAGACGTCCTCATCGTTTTCGATGATCTGACGAAGCACGCGCAGTCGTACCGCGAAATGTCGCTGTTGCTGCGTCGTCCGCCGGGCCGCGAAGCATACCCGGGCGACGTGTTCTTCTTACACTCGCGCCTGCTGGAACGTGCTGCAAAGCTTTCCGACGACCTCGGCGGCGGATCGATGACGGCACTCCCGATCATTGAAACGCAGGCCGGCGACTTCTCGGCGTACATTCCGACCAACGTGATCTCAATCACCGACGGTCAGATCTACCTCACGCCGAGCTTGTTCTTCCAGGGTATCCGTCCCGCGGTCGACGTCGGTCTTTCCGTGTCGCGCGTCGGCGGTTCCGCTCAAACGAAGGCGATGAAATCCGTAGCCGGCCAGCTGAAGCTGGAACTCGCGCAATACCGCGATCTTGCGGCGTTCGCAAAGCTCGCCAGCGATTTGGATAAGGCGACGCAGAATCAGCTGCTGCGCGGTGAGAAGCTCACCGAGCTCCTGAAGCAGCCGCAGTATCAGCCGCAGGCGACCGAAGATCAAGTCGCGCTGCTATACGGCGCAACGAAAGGCTTCGTCAACGACATCGAAACGAGCCGTCTGCAAGAGTGGGCGAAGGGCTTCATCGACTTCTTGCACTCGAAGTATCCGGATATTCCGAAATCGATCTCGGAGAGCGGCCAGCTTTCGGACGACGTGAAAAAGCAGCTAGACCAAGCGCTCACGGAATTCAATAAGAGCTTTTAATGCCTTCTGTAAAAGATCTTCGCGAGCGGATACGCTCGTTGAAGAATACGCAGCAAATCACCAAGGCGATGAAACAAGTCGCTGCGGCCAAGATTCGCCGGGCGGAACAGGCGCAAAAACAAGCGCGTCCGTACGCGGATACGTTGGCGGAGATGCTGCGCGATCTTATTGCGAGCGTAGGTTCCGTCGACCATCCCTTCATGAAGCCGGGCCGCGAAGGCGCGCCGATCGGCATCATCTTGATGACGGCCGACAAAGGGCTTGCGGGTGCGTTCAATTCCAACATCACGCGTGAGGCGGAACTTTACGCTCGCGAGCATCGCAACGTTGCCTACTACACCGTCGGCATCAAGGCACGCAACTTCGTGCGCCGCGCCGGCGTTGCCGACCATCCGACGTGGGCGCTTAACGCGCAGCCGAAGATCGATGCGGCTCGTGAAGTAGCGCACCGTGTAACGCAAGACTTCGTGGCCGGCAAAATTTCCGGCATCACGCTGATCTCATCGAAGCTCATTTCGATGATGTCCCAGCGTCCGGAGACGCGCAAGCTCGTTCCAATCGAACGTTCTGAGCTCGCGGGCGAAGCGTCGCAACAAGAGGGGCAGCCGAAGGGCGCCGTCGAGTTCGCGCCGTCGCCGGAGTTCGTGCTCTCGCGTTTGCTGCCGAAGTACCTCGAGTTCACGCTTTTCTCGGCGATGCTAGAAACCGATGCCGCGTTCTACGCTGCGCAGCTTCTCGCAATGAACAACGCGACGGACAATGCCGGCAAGCTGATCGACGAGTTGACGATTCAGATGAACAACGCGCGTCAGGCCGCTATTACCAAAGAATTGCTCGAAATCGTCGGCGGCGCGGAAGCGCTCGTCAACGGCTGACCCAAATAGACACCGTTTAAAGGACACTAAAGAAGATGGCTGCCACCGGTAAAGTTGTGCAAGTGCTCGGTAACGTCGTGGACGTCGAGTTCACGGCGGAGACGCTGCCCAAAATCAACGACGCGTTGACCGTTCGCGTCAACGAAGATTCGCATGCCGGACAGAACGGGCATTCAGCCGGCGCCGCGCAAGGCGTGGAGCTTGGCGGTACCGCGATGCAGGCTCGCGATCTCGTTCTCGAAGTGCAAGACGAACTCGGTAACAACCAAGTGCGTTGCCTCGCGATGGGATCGACCGACGGTTTGCGCCGCGGCGACGTCGTGACCAGCACCGGCGGACCGATCGAAGTTCCGGTTGGTGAAGGCACGCTCGGACGCATTTTCAACGTCCTTGGAAAGCCGATCGACAGCGACGCGCCGGTGAAAGCGGCGGCACAGTGGCCGATTCACCGTCCCGCTCCCGATTTCAAATCGCAAGACCCGACGCCGAAACTCTTCGAAACCGGCATCAAAGTCATCGACTTGATGGCGCCTTATACGCGCGGTGGTAAGGTCGGACTCTTCGGCGGCGCGGGCGTCGGCAAGACGGTCCTCATTCAAGAACTCATCCGCAACATCGCTAACGTTCACAAGGGTTTCTCGGTCTTCACCGGCGTCGGCGAACGTACGCGTGAAGGCAACGACCTCTGGCTCGAAATGAAAGAGTCCGGCGTTCTCGCGCAAACGACGCTTGTGTTCGGTCAGATGGACGAGCCCCCGGGCGTGCGTTTCCGCATCGCGCAAACGGGCGTAACTATGGCCGAATACTTCCGCGACGAGCTAGGTTCGGACGTGCTGTTGTTTATGGACAACATCTTCCGTTATCTGCAAGCAGGCTCGGAAGTCTCGGCACTCATGGGCCGCATGCCGTCGGCCGTCGGTTATCAGCCGACGCTCTCGACCGACGTGGGTTCGCTCGAAGAACGCATCACGTCGACCAACAAGGGCTCGATCACGTCGGTGCAAGCCGTTTACGTGCCCGCCGACGACTACACCGATCCGGCCGTCGCCGTGACGTTCGCTCACTTGGACGCAACGACCGCGCTTTCGCGTCCGATTTCGGAACTCGGCATCTATCCCGCCGTCGATCCGCTCGCATCGAACTCGCGCATCCTCGATCCGCAAATCGTCGGCCAGGAGCACTACAACGTAGCTCGTGGCGTGCAAGAAACGCTGCAGCGCTATAAGGATCTCCAGGACATCATCGCGATTCTTGGCGTCGAAGAACTTTCGGAAGAAGACAAGATCGTCGTTGCACGTGCACGCCGCATGCAGCGTATGTTCTCGCAGCCGTTCTTCGTCGCGGAACAGTTCACGGGTACGCCCGGAAAGTACGTCAAGATCGAAGACACGATCCGTTCGTTCAAAGAGATCCTCGAGGGCAAAGTCGACAATCTGCCGGAACAGGCGTTCTTCTACAAGGGCAGCATCGACGAGGTGAAGGAAGCCGCCGAAAAGCTCGGCGCAACGGCCTAACCAATGGCGCACACCCTGCCCTTCAAGCTCATTACACCCACCCGCGTCGTTTTCGAAGGCGATGCCGAGTTGGTAATTGCGACGACGACCGAGGGCGAAGAGGGCGTCCTTCCGCAGCACGCGCCGTTTCTTGCGGCGTTGAAGCCGGGCGTGCTCCGAGCGAATGTCGTCGAACAGAGCGCAGGCAAGCGACTGGAACTCGCCACGAGCGAAGGTTTCATGCAAGCGTTGCCGGATCGCGTAACGATTCTTGTCGATGAAGCCCTAGCGTTCGAAGATATCGATGTTGCGGGGACTCGCGAAGAATTGGCCGCGGCACTCGAACGTCAAAAGAACGTAACCGGGGAAGAGTACGCCCGCGAGCAAGCAATCATCGACTTCGCAAACGCGAAATTGCGGCTCACAAACCATTAATTTTCGCTGGAATACTGCGACTAACGGCCGATAATAAAGCGGGGCGCACTCATGCGCCCCGCGAACGTTTTGTGACGGGATGCTCGATCGCTTAGAGACCACGCTGCGAGTCCGCGGCGGATCACGGCTGGAAGGCTCGGTTGCAACGCACGGCGCTAAGAACGCCGCGTTGCCTATTATGGCTGCCGCATTGCTTGCCAAGGGGACCGTTACGCTGCGGAGTGTGCCACGCATTACCGACGTTTCGGTGATGTGGTCGTTGCTCGAAGCGCTCGGTGCGCGAATCCGTTACGAGGGTGACAACACCGTCACGATCGATTCGAGCAACGTTGCGTCGTATCGCGCGCCCTATACACTCGTTCGCAAACTTGCCGCATCATTCGATATCGTCGGTCCGTTGCTCGGACGTTTCGGTCGCGCGGAAGTACCGCTGCCCGGCGGATGCGTCCTCGGCACGCGCGCGACGGATATGCACGAACAGGCTTTTATGGCGCTCGGATGCGACGTGCGCAATGCCCACGGTTATCTCATTGCCGAAAGCAAACAAAAACGTTTGCAAGGCGGTTCGATCGAATTCCGTGTTCCCAGCGTCGGCGCAACGAAGAACGCGATGCTGGCATCGGTTTTAGCCGAGGGCACGACAACGATCACGAACGCCGCGATGGAGCCGGAAGTCGTGGATCTCGCCGGCTTCCTCAATGCCATGGGCGCAAAGATCGAAGGTGCCGGCACCGATGTGATTCGCATCGACGGTGTTAGCGAATTGCACGGCGTCGAGTACGAAATTATCCCCGATCGCATCGTTACCGCATCGTTGTTGCTCTGTGGACTTGCCACGCGCGGCGACGTGACCGTAACGAAATGCCGCCCCGATCATCTCGAGGCATTCATGATGAAGATGCAAGAGTGCGGCGTCGATCTTACCTACGGCGACGATTGGATTCGTGTCGACGGAAGCACGATCACCGGCGGCACTGATATTCTCACCGCGCCGCATCCCGGTTTTCCGACCGACCTGCAACCGCAGATGGTCTCGTTCCTGTGCACCGTTCCGGGGACAAGCGTCGTCGAAGAATCGATCTTCAATGCACGCTTTTCATACGTCAACGAACTCGCGCGCATGGGCGCCGACGTTCGCGTTTCAATGGAGAGCAATACCGCGGTCGTTAAAGGCGTTGCGCAATTGCAGGGCGCGCCCGTTGAAGCACCCGACATTCGCGCCGGCGCGGCGCTGGTTGTCGCCGGCCTCGCCGCTGCGGGCGAGACCGAGATCATTGGGCTGGAGTACATCGATCGAGGATACGAACGCTTGGAAGAGATGCTTTCGTCCCTCGGCGCCCAAGTTCAACGCAGCAGCGGTGTTACGCCGCTGATGGAACCCGCGAGTCTCTTTGAGACGCGCGAATATCCGCGTATCAGCTCGGCGGCGGGCTAAAAATCAACATTTTTCATCGGTTTTTACAGTAAATCATCTAGATAATTCGGGAGTTCGGAGTTGGACATCGGGATCGATCTCGGCACGGCAAACGTGCTGGTGCACGTTAAAGGCAAAGGTATCGTTCTGCGCGAGCCGTCGGTCGTCGCGAAGGATATGAACAACGGCAAAGTGCTGGCCGTTGGCGAGGAAGCGCGTCAAATGCTCGGTAAAACGCCGGCGCACATTCAAGCGATTCGTCCGCTCCGCGACGGTGTGATCGCCGATTTCGAAGTTACCGAAGCAATGCTTTCGTACTTCATCAAGAAAGTGATGAAAGATCGTTCGTGGTGGTCTTCCATCATCAAACCGAAGCCGCACGTCACGATTTGCGTTCCGGCGGAGATCACGAGCGTTGAAGAGCGCGCTGTAAAAGATGCAGCGAAGCTCGCGGGCGCGCGTAGCGTCGACATTATCGAAGAACCGATGGCAGCGGCAATCGGCGCGGGACTTCCGATCGAAGGCCCGTCGGGCAGCATGGTCGTGGATATTGGCGGAGGCACTACGGACGTCGCCGTCATTTCGCTCGGCGGTGTCGTCGTTTCGCAATCGCTTCGCGTTGCCGGCAACAAACTCGACGATGCGATCGTGCGCTACATTCGCCGCGTCTACAACCTGATGATCGGCGAACGCACCGCGGAAGAGATCAAGATCAAGATCGGTTCGGCCTACAAGCTAGAACAAGAACTTGCGATGGAGATTCGCGGCCGCGATCTAATCAACGGTCTTCCGAAGACGGTGAAGATTACCAGCGAAGAAATTCGCGAAGCGCTTTCAGAACCGGTGAGCGCGATTGTCGAAGCGGTGAAAGCCGTGCTCGAAAAGACGCCGCCGGAACTCGCGGCAGATATCATCGACCGCGGCGTGATCCTGACCGGCGGCGGTGCGCTGTTGCGTGGTTTGGATAAGTTGCTGTCGGAAGTCACCGGTGTCCCGGCAATTGTCGCAGACGATCCGCTCTCATGCGTCGCCCTCGGAACGGGAATGCGCCTGCACCTCTAACGGGACCGGAGGCTCGTAATCGGGTAAAACCCGAGAATGGGCATCCAAGCGGTGATCGATGCGCGAACCGAGCGTATCGAACATGTGGTGGAAGAGTGCGCGCGCGTTATCTTTGCGGGCGGCACGATCATCTTCCCAAACGACACGAGTTACGGCATCGCTTGCGATCCTTATCGGTCCGAGGCAATCGATCGCGTCTACGGCGCGAAACGACGTCCCGACAATAAACCGCTAACACTTCATGTTGCCACGCCTGCGGAGTTTCTCGAGTACGCTCGGGAAAATCCGCATGCGATCTTGGCATCGAAACGGTTGCTTCCCGGGCCCGTTACGCTGATCGTGCGAAAGCCGGCATTCGTTAGCGAAGAGTTGACCGCTGGAATGCCCACGCTTGGCTTTCGCGTGCCGGATGAACCCCTGGCGAGAGCAATTCTGGACCGGTGCGGGCCGCTCGCGGTCTCGAGTGCAAATCCGAGCGGAGGGACTCCATACCGCGGCGACGGCCAGGTAACCGAGCTTCCGCCTGCCGACCTACTAATCGAGCATGGTCCAACCCGCTATCAGCTCGAATCATCAATTGTGGACTTGACTGTGAACCCCCCGCGCTTGTTGCGCGAAGGCGCCGTTTCCCTCGAGCGCATCTCCGAGCTTCTTGGCCCGGTGGAACGCTACACGATTCGAGTGCGCGCACAATGACGAAGCGCTCCAAACCGGTTCTTGCGTTGGTCCTCGTTGCGTTGCTTGCGGCCGCGCCAAAGCCGCAGCCCTCGAATGCACCGACCGGCGGAACGAACTTCGACGTAGGCGCGTGGCACGTTCACGCGTCTTTGCTCGACGTTAGCTTCAAGACCGGCGATTTCAGCACGCCGAAACAAGTGACTATGACGCGCGAAGGCGGCGACATCGTCGCGGATCGCGCGAACGGCAACTATAAAACGCAAAACGCCACGCTCTACGGGCATGTCGTTATGCACGATACGCAGGGCAATTTCGCGGGGCTTTCGTCAACCAAAGCCGCTTCGTCGCGGGGACCGGCGACGTTGACTGCGGATCAAGTTCAAATCAACGGCCAAGCGAAGGTGTACGTTGCCACCGGGCACGTTCATTACACGCAAGCCGATACGACAGTCGATGCGGACAAGGGCACGCTGAACGACGAGCAACACGATCTATATCTCGAAGGCAACGTCCACATCGTGCAAGGCGATCGCACCATGGTCGCCGATCGTGTGCGATACAACACCGTTACGGGCCAAGCCCATGCGGAAGGGAACGTTACGATGCAGTTCCCGAGCCAAATCAATCCTCACTTCGCAACGCCGAAACCAATCGAGATCAAGAACCCGTTGCAGAAGAAGACGCCGCAGCCGACAGCCACGCCATAAAGGCAAAACGTATGGAACCGACGCTTTTTGGAACGCAAATGCCGTCCGCGAAAGCGTCGCGAGAGCCCGACGCGAATGCGCCGCTCGCGGCGCGAATGCGCCCGCGCACGATTGAAGAGTACGTTGGCCAAACCGATATCATCGGGCCGGGCCGTGCACTGCGGCGTGCAATAGAAACCGATCGCGTTCCATCCATGATTCTTTGGGGCCCGCCCGGTACGGGAAAGACGACGCTCGCGGAAATCATAGCGCGTTCCACCGGCGCGCATTTTGCGCAGTTATCGGCGGTCAGCGCCGGAGTCGCCGATTTGCGCAAGGTCGTTGCGGAAGCGCAGACGCGTAAGAAAATCGGTCAACGCAGCGTGCTCTTCATCGATGAAATCCATCGCTTCAACAAAGCTCAGCAAGACGCGGTCTTGCCCTATGTGGAGGATGGAACCGTAACGCTCATCGGCGCAACCACGGAGAACCCGTCCTTCGAAGTGAACTCGGCATTGCTCTCTCGCGCTCGCGTCTTTGTGCTGAAGCAACTCGACGACGAAGAGATCGCGACGATCGTCGATCGCGCGTTGAACGACGAAGAGCACGGCGTCGCCGCGTTGCGTGTAGAGCTCGATCCCGATGCTCGCGAAACGTTGATCGGGTATGCGAACGGGGACGCGCGTACAGCGTTAAACGCGCTGGAATTCGCATCCCAAACAGCTCCGGAACGCGACGGTGTTCGCCGTGTCGACAAAGCGTTGATCAAAGAAGCGTTGCAGAAGCGGGGCTCGACGTACGATAAAGGCGGCGAGCAACATTACGACATCATCAGCGCGTTTATCAAAAGCATCCGCGCCAGCGACCCCGATGCGGCAGTTTATTGGCTCGCTCGGATGCTCGACGGCGGTGAAGATCCGCTTTTCATTGCACGCCGTCTGGTCATTCTTGCCTCCGAAGACGTTGGATTAGCCGATCCGCAAGGCATCCAAGTTGCAATCTCCGCCCAACAGGCCGCGCACTTCGTTGGTATGCCGGAAGGTTTCTATCCGCTTGCGCATGCAACGCTGTATTTGGCGAAGGCTCCAAAAAGTAATAGCGTCGGCCGCGCATACGGCGAAGCGATGCGCGACGTTCAGGAAACGCGTAACGATCCGGTGCCGCTGCATCTGCGGAACGCCCCGACGGGTCTTATGAAAAACCTTGGCTACGGCCGGGATTACCACTATGCGCACGACGACTACAGCGTGAAACAAGAGAATTTGCCCGAAAATCTACGCGGGCGCAAGTACTACGACCCCGGGGAAAACGACCAATAAAAAAAAGCGGCCCGGGCGTGTACCCGGACCGCGTTCCCGTTGCTACTTCTCGGAGTGTGCAATGGAGCTTCGCACACCGCTATAGTACGTAGTGTTCTTGAGAAGCCACTGTGAATCAGAAACGATGAACCGAATTTATCTCGATCATGCCGCGACTACCCCCGTCGAACCCGACGTTGTGCAAGCGATGGTGCCTTATTTTTCGCATCAAGCGTACAATCCGAGTTCGTTACACACCGAGGGGCGAGCGGCGCGTGCGGCGTTAGACGATGCGCGCGATCGCGTGGCGCGAGTGCTTGGCGCACCCCGCAAAGAGATCACGTTTGTGGGCAGCGGCTCCGAAGCCGACAATCAAGCGATTCTCGGCATCGCGCGAGCCAATGCGTCACGCGGGAAGCATATCGTTTCGACGGCAATCGAACACCATGCGGTTCTGCATGCACTCGACGTGCTTGCACAGGACGGCTTCGAGATAACGCTGCTTCCCGTAGACCGGGACGGCGTCGTCGATGTGCAGCGCTTCGAAGCTGCGCTTCGTCCCGACACAATCCTGGCAACCGTGATGTATGCAAACAATGAGATCGGTGTCGTGCAGCCGATCCGTGAGTTGGCGGCGATTGCGCACCGCCGCGGGGTCATTGTTCACACAGATGCGATTCAGGCGGCGGGTTGGCTTCCAATCGACGTTGGTGCGCTTGGGGTGGATCTGCTTTCACTTTCTGCGCACAAGTTTTACGGTCCGAAAGGCGTCGGCGTGCTATTCGCACGTTCCGGACTCGCGATCGCCCCGCTGATTTACGGCGGAGGCCAAGAGTTCGGGCGGCGTTCCGGCACGGAGAATGTAGCGGGAATCGTCGGCCTGGCAACGGCGTTGGAACGTGCCGACGCAGCGCGTTCGGAGAACGCGCGGCGTGTTGCGGCCCTGCGAAATCGCTTGCAGGCCGGCATAGCCGCGTCGATCGAGGACGTGCGCATCAACGGTGCCGGTGCCGAGCGGCTTCCGAACAACCTGAACGTCTCATTCGCGAACGCTGATTCCGAGTCGCTGCTAATGCGGCTCGATCTCGAGGGTGTAGCGGTCAGCTCCGGCAGTGCTTGCACCTCGGGCGTTCTCGAGCCAAGCCATGTTATCGCGGCGCTTGGTATCGAGCCGGTTTGGCACGAAGGGGTAATCAGGTTTTCACTGGGTGCGCGCACTACCGAGCAAGAAATCGAGCGAGTGCTCGAAACTCTCCCCCGTGTGATTGATGCGGTGCGAGGGAATAGGGTAAGCGCTCGAAAGGTAGCTACTCGAGAGGGAGTTGAGCTTTGACCGGCATCGATTGGACGATTGTGCTGGACGTCGGCGTTGGAGTCGGCGTTCTTTTGATGGGAATCGGGATCTTCGTCGCTATGCTCGCGCTGGCTAAGACTTTCGGCCGGCTCAACGGCACTTTGGACGAAGTGGACCGTCAACTCGCCAACCTTAGCAAACCCGTCGGAGAGACTTTGGAGCACGTCGGCGGCATCGCAGACACGGCAGATCAAACCCTAGCCCGTCTGAGCGGCGCCGTAAAAGCGCTCGAAGACGTGGCCGGGACGGTTTCGCAAACAGCTGGACTTACGAAAGACGCGCTCGCACCGGCGATCGTTAACGTAGGAGCGACAATTACGGGCGTCAGCGCGGGTTTACGGCGCCTCGTCACGGGAAGAAAGTCAGCAGACGAATCCTAGGAGACGTTGGATGGAAAACGAGAATCGCGGCGGTGGTTTTTTCGCCGGGTTCCTGCTTGGCGCGGTTGTAGGCGGCGCCGTTGCCGTGCTTTTGACGCAAGAAGAAACACGGGATCTTTTGGTTGGAAAGGCCCGAGAAGCGGGTAATTTTGCGGTAGATGCCACGGGCGATTTGCGCGGGCGGGTTTCCGACGTTACTTCGCAGTGGCAAGACAGTGCGGCCGATCTCTACGAGCGAGGCCGTCAGGTTGTGGAAAATGCGCGATCGAACGTCGACGCTGCGGTGACCGAGGGCACGGAAGCCGCCGATCGCACGCGCGACGAGCTGCAGCGTAAAGCCGACGCATAAGGACTATAGGAGTAATAATTTCTTGGATATCAAGGTGAACGTGCGCGAGGCACAGGGCGACTGTTACGTCGTCGATCTCGGTGGTGAGATCGACGTCTACACTTCGCCAAAGGTTAAGGATGCGATTGGCGAGTTGATCGATCGCGGGGTGTATCACCTAGTTATCAATCTCGAAAAAGTACGTTACATCGATTCAACGGGTCTCGGCGTGTTGATCGGCGGGCTCAAACGGGTTCGCGAACACGGCGGCTCGGTGAATCTCGTCTGCACGAATCCGCAAATCAAGAAGATTTTCGATATCACCGGTTTGGTGAAGATTTTTGGAATCTTTGAAAGCGAAGACGCTGCAATGAAGGCATTGGTGTGAACCAACCCGTCGTTCATCCCGACGATGTCGATATCGTCGAGTTGCGCGTACCCTCTAAGGCGGAATGGGTCGCTTTGGCGCGCCTCTCCGTGGCAGCCGTTGCAAGCCGGCTGCACTTTTCGATCGACGAGATCGAAGATATCAAGTTAGCCGTTGCCGAGGCGTGCACGAATGCAATTCAGCACGCGCAAGACAGCGCCTACATCGAAATCAAGTGCGAAGCGCTCAACGAAGGGTTACGCATCAACGTGCGCGACTACGGACGTGGAACGCGGCCGGAAACGATTCGTTCCCGTAATATCGAAGAAGAGCGCGTGGGCGGACTCGGAGTGTTCTTGATTCGGTCTCTGATGGACGACGTAACGTATGACGTTCATCCCGACAATGGAACGCAACTTGTCATGCTCAAACGACTGCCTGGGTAAACGTGCAAGAACGAGACATCGACGTTCGTTCTGAGAGAGAACGGACGCGCGAGCTCTTTGGCCGCTTTGCGGCTGCGCGAGCGCGCCATAACGAGAAACCGGATCGTCGTGATGCCGAGTACGAGCAGCTGCGCAACGATCTCGTCGTTGCGCACTTGAACCTCGTTCGGTTCCTTGCGCTCAAGTTCGCGAATCGCGGTGAGCCGCTCGACGATTTAGTGCAAGTTGGTACGGTCGGGTTGCTGAAGGCGATCGACCGCTTCGAGCTGGACCGTGGCGTCGAGTTTACAACTTACGCGACGCCGACAATCGTCGGCGAGATCAAACGCTACTTCCGCGACAAGGGCTGGGCGGTCAAAGTGCCGCGCCGGCTGCAAGAGCTGAATCTTTCCGTCAATCGCGCGAACGAAAAGATGGCGGTGGAGTTAGGGCGCAGTCCGACCGTGGCAGAATTGGCCGAGCGGCTCAACGCGACCGAAGAAGAGATTTTGGAAGCTCAAGAGCTCGGGCAAGCGTACAACCTGCTCTCGCTCGATTCGGAAGTCTCCGGCGAAGGTGAAAAGAAGTCGCAGACGCTGGCAGATACCGTCGGAATCACGGATTCGGGCCTCGAGATGCTCGAAGATCGCGCAAACCTCGAACGAGCATTCCACGTGCTCACCGGCCGCGAGCGTGTGATCATCTATCTGCGCTTTTACGAATCCGTCTCCCAGACCGAGATCGCAAAGCGTCTCAACGTCTCGCAGATGCACGTCTCGCGCCTCCAGGCCAAGGCTCTCGAAAAACTCCGCGCCGTCCTCAAAGAGTAGCTCGCACCCTCTGTCATCCTGACAAGCTCACCATGACAAGTGATCTCTTAATTAAATAGTTGACAGCACCGCTCAACGGAGCGTACGATACTCTTAAATCTTTAGTTGATTGGAGTATCACATGTTCCGGCTGCTGCTTGCCTTCTGTGCCCTCCTGGGTTCCTTAGCGACTGTCGCTTTCGCCGGCGACCACACATTCGAGTTTGGAAACGTCGACGGCGGACCGTGGAGCTGCATCCGCTCGCATCAGCCCGGCGTCGATTGGCGCGGACGAGACCTTCGCGGCCGGCACATCAGCGACATCGATTTACGCAACGCGGACCTCTCCGGGGCCAATCTCGACGGCGCTACGCTGGAATGCGTCGATCTAAGCGGCGCGGACCTCACGAAGGCCACCTTCCGCGACGCCCGGCTCACCGGCGTCGAATTGCGCGATGCGCGGCTCGATGGAGCTGCGTTCGATCGAGTTGTGGCCGAAGGCCTCGGCCTTTCCGGCGCAACGGTTCAGAGACTGAGCGCCGCGAGCTTGCGCGGCCTTTTGACCGACTGCACCGGTTGCGATCTTGCGCGCGTCGATCTGCATGGCCGCGACTTGAGCCGCCTGGAACTCACCGGCGCAAATTTCGCCTACGCCAACCTTAGGAACGTAAACTTTTCGGACGCGAAGCTTACCGGCGTGAATTTCAAAGGCGCGGTCTTCAGCGGTGCGGATTTTACGGGCGCCGAGTTGGTTGGTTGCGCGATGTCCGGCGCGGATCTGCGAAACACGAACTTCTTCGATGCGCACAGCACGGGACTTAGTCTAAAGGACGCCATTCTTCCGTAGGGCCGCAAAGGGTGTAGGAGGCGAGGGGGGACGTCTGCTAACATCTTCCGTTGAACTCTATGAAAAGCCAAGAACTCCGCCAGGCTTGGATCGACTTTTTCGTCTCCAAGCAACACAAGCTGCTTCCCTCCGCGAGCCTTATCCCCGCCGAAATGAGCACCACGCTCTTTACGATCGCGGGCATGGAGCAGTTCGTCCCGGTGTTCCTTGGCGAGCAACCGGCTCCGTCTCCGCGCGCCGTAACCGTGCAACGTTGCTTGCGCGTTGCCGGGGCGAAAAGCGATATCGAGAACGTCGGACGCACCGGGCGGCACGGCACGTTCCTCGAGATGCTGGGCAATTTCAGCTTCGGCGATTATTACAAACACGAAGCCATTGCGTGGGCGTGGGAGTTTTCCACCAAGATTCTCAAACTCGATCCGGCAAAAATTTACGTAACGATCCATATCGGCGACGACGAAGCGGAGCGCATTTGGATCGAAGAGATCGGTCTCGAAAAGTCGCGCATTTCGCGCTGGGACGAGGATAATTTCTGGACGATGGGCCCCACCGGCCCATGCGGTCCGTGCACCGAGCTTTTCTACGACACGGGCGAAGAGAATGCGAGCGGTCCCGGCGATACCGGTCCGAATTTAGGCAATCGTTACGTCGAGTTTTGGAACGTCGTTTTCCAGCAATACAATCGCTCGAGCGACGCCAAACTCACGGAGCTGCCGCGTAAATCGATCGATACGGGCGCCGGTTTCGAACGCATGCTCGCGCTTGTAAACGGCAAGGCGTCGATGTATGAGACCGACCTTTTCACCGATCTCATCGCTGCGCAACCGCCGGTCGGCCAAACGTCGCTTGATCCAAAAGCGCAGCGCGAACGGCAAAACATCATCGCCGATCATGCGCGTGCGGTAACGTTTCTGATCAACGACGGAATCTATCCGTCGAACACCGATCGCGGTTACGTTCTGCGGTTCTTGATTCGCCGCGCGATTCGCAACGGACGCCTGCTGGGATATCCCAATGGGTTCTTGACCGAGCTCGTGCCCGCAGTCGTGAAATCACTTGCGTCCGGCTATCCGGAATTGCGAGAGAATCAATCGCGCATCCAACAGACGTTACGCTCGGAAGAGCAAACCTTCGACCGCACGTTGGAACGCGGCACGGCGATGCTCGATCGTCTGATTCAAGAGGCAATCGAAAGCGGCACGAAGCTGATCTCCGGCATCGATGCCTTCGAGCTGCACGACACTTACGGATTCCCAATCGAACTTACTCGCGAAGTCGCGAGCGACGGCGGCGTTGCGGTCGACATCGTCGGGTTTGAAAATGCAATGACCGAACAGCGAGAACGCGCGCGGCGAGATGCCGCGTCGAAACGCGCGGTTGTAACGATAGCTGAGCTGCCGGCAATCCGTTCGGAGTTCACGGGCTACGAGGGCCTTGAAAGCCATGGTGAGATCATGGCGATCCTCCAAGACGAGAAGCCGGTCGAAGAACTGCATCCGGGCCAACGCGGCTCGATCATCTTAGATCGCACGTCGTTCTACGCGGAACGCGGCGGACAGATCGGCGACCGCGGGCAGCTCACGCTTGCCGACGGATCGGTTTTTGAAGTCGAAGATACGCAATACATGGGCGAAGCGATCGCGCACACCGGCATCGTGAAGAGCGGTGAGTTCAGCGTCGGTGCGCGCGTCCAAACGCATGTCTTCGATTGGTGGCGGCGTGAGATTCGCCGTCATCATACCTCGGCGCACTTGCTGCAACACGCGTTGCGCGATGTCGTCGGAAAGGATGTAACGCAAGCCGGTTCCTGGGTCGGAGTCGACCGTATGCGCTTCGACTTCCGTTCGCCGAGCGGCGCACTCACGCCGGAACAGAAGCGCGCCGTCGTTGCGCGCGTGAACGAAATCATCCGCGACGACTCGCCGGTCATTACTCGCGAGCTGCCATTCGAAGAAGCGAAGAAAACCGGCGCGATTTGGATGGCCGGCGAAAAATACGGCGAGAGCGTTCGCGTGCTGCAAGCCGGACCTTCGGTGGAGTTCTGCGGCGGTACGCACGCGCATTCGACCGGCGAACTGGGCATGTTCATGATTCTCAACGAGTCGTCGATCGGCAGCGGCATCCGTCGTATCGAAAGCGTCGTCTCCCGCGCGGCGGAAGAGTTCGCGGTGCGTCAGCAAGAGGTTGTAAACGAACTTGCGACGTCGCTTGCGACCTCGCCCGATGAATTGTCCGAACGCGTCGATAAACTCACGCGCGACATTCGCGACTTGCAAACCGCCGTGGGACAATTGAAGGCGCGGCTTGCTTCTGCCGACGCGCAAATGTATCTCGAGAAAGCCGAGCGCAAAGGCGATAGAACCTTCGTAGGTGCGGTCGTGCCGGAAGCAAACGCGGAAGCGCTTCGCCACCTTTCCGGCGCATTGCGCTCGCGGTTACCAAGCGGCGTTATCGCACTCGCAGGCGTCGACAACGGAACGGTGAGCTTAGTGGTTTCCGCCAGCGACGACTTGGTGAAGACCGGCGTCCACGCGGGGAACCTTGTGAAACTTGCAGCCCCTCTGGTGGGCGGCAAGGGCGGCGGCGCTCCGGCGCAAGCACAGGGCGGCGGAAAGAATGCTGCCGGCGCAGATGCTGCAGTGCACGCTATCCGCGAAGCCGTCTTAGTGTAATGGTGTTGCGCTGCGCGCTCGCCGCGCTCTTCTCGTTCGCGACGTTGATCGGCGCCTCACCGGTTCCGGTCGATTCGCAGATGGTACTGCAACGCTACGAACTCGAAATGGCGGATCTCGCAACGCCGAAGGCGATGATCTTCAGCTACAACGTTTCGCAAGCCGGTCCGACGGATATCGAGCAACGGCACCGTGTTTACCGTCAAGGGCTTGCGGTTAGAGACGAGACGATCGCCGTCGACGGACAGCCGCTTTCGCGCAAGATCGTGCGCGTCGGGCGTCGCCCGGACCGCTACACGCTCGCACGGCTTGCGCCGCGAACGGCATCCTACGCCTTCGTGTTTTTGCATTCGGTGAAACAAGGGTCGCACATCGACTACGTCTACGAAGCGACCCCGCTTGAGACGGGCAGCACCGGCTTCATTGTTAAGCGGTTGATTATCGACGGACAACGGTTTCTGCCCCGAACGATCTCGTTTTCGACCGGTGGTCCTACGGCGAAGGGAAACGGCCAAATCAACTTCGTAGGAGCCGGAAAGTTTTGGGTCCCCATCGACGTTAGCGTTGAAGCGAACGTCGCAGGGAAGCCGGCGCGCGAAAGAATCACGTGGAGTGACTACAGCTTCCCGCCGAATTTGCCCACATCCACGTTTCAAGGCGCGAAGCCGCTTCCACGTGCAACGCTTCCACCCATCTGAGCCATGAACGCGCTGCGCAGTAGGAATGCCCTCATCTCCGTGGGGGCATTTTTGTTTCCACTCGCACTCTATATTGCTAGCTGCTATTACGATGTCACGTATTGGGACGTTGGTGAAATGGATACCGTTCCATGGATCCTTGGCATCGCACATCCACCGGGGTTTCCGGCGTACGTCGTTATGGGCTGGCTTTTCGCGCATGCCGTGCCCTTAGGCTCGGTCGCCTTTCGAATGAGCTTGCTCAGTGCCGTCGCGACGAGCGCGGCAGCGTGGTGTATCGCGCGCATGGTGGTCGATGCAACGGACGACTGGCCTGCGGGATTTGGCGCGAGCGCCCTGTTCGCATGCGGTTTGACGATTTGGACGCGCGCAACGCGCGCAGAGGTTCACGCCGTCGAGACGGCGTTTTTCGCTGCGGCGTTGCTCTATGCGATGCGCTGGTACCGCGCCGCAACGCTGCTTCGTTTTTCGACCCGGGGCGGAAACGAGAACGATCGAAATTTGCTATTTGCCGCGATTTTTTACGGCGTTGCGGTTGCGGTTCACCCCGTAGCGTTGCTCGCGCTACCGGGCTTTTTGATTTTACTGGTTTCGCGCTTGAACGAAGCAGAGCCACGCCAGTTGGGTTATGCATTTGCAATAGCGGCGGCACTTGCCATAGTGTGGTTTGCTTATTTGCCGATGCGCAGCGCGTTCGTTTCGCATCACGGATTGGACCCCGTGGCGTCGCTTGGACTGCCGGGTTCGGCTTTTTGGGATTACAACCACCCGTCGACGCCTGAAGGGTTTTTCGCGCTTATTGGTGCTCGTGATATCAATGTCCATGGTGCGATGACTGCGCTGTTCAATGCAGATGCCGTCCCGATGGCTATCGCCAATGCCATTGCCCTCCTGTCGCGTGAAGGTTTCTATATCGGTTTACTGTTGGCGCTTACGGGCGCCGCAGTAGTTTTCCGCCGCGACCGGATTCAAGCGATCGCGCTCTTCATCGTTATCTGCAGCTCCGCCGGTTTTGCGTCTACTTTTCATGATGAGTCGGACCGGGCTCGATACTTTATGCAAGTCTGCGTCGTATGTGCTTATTTTTCCGGCGCGGCAATTGCGTGGCTGCGCGTACGTTTTCCGGGATGGCGAACCGGCGTGAATTTAGCCGTTACACTCATCGTCGTTGCGCTCATCGTTCAGGGCCGGGTTCTTTTCGGCCAACCGCACGATCTGCGCGCGCGCAACGACATGGCCGAGGTGGTGGCCAAAACACCCGACAACGCCATCATCGTAAGCACGTGGGTGCTGGCCCCGCCGCTCGCGTATGCAGCATATGTCGAAGGTTCGGTTGGGCACCGCACAATTGTGCCGGCCTGGTATGGTGACACCGCCGGCGTCCTTGTCAAATGGGTGCGCTCGCGTCCGGTTTATGTCTGCGGAAAGCCGGAAGGAAGCGTTGCGGACTTTCGGCTCGAACGGCTTGGTTCGCACACCGAACTCTATCGCGTGGTACATCTGTGAATCGAATCAAGCCGTCCGTCCTCGCGGGCGTCGTTGCTTTTTTTGTGATTTTGCTTGTGTCGCACGGCCGGTCTACGCCGTACAACAACTTCGTTTTATTGGCGCAAGCATTTTTACACGGCCGTGCTTGGATCGATTGGCCCGGTGCCTATATCGATGCGTTGGCGTTCAACGGAGAGCATTGGGTCATTGAAGCGCCGATGCCGGCGCTGCTCCTTTTGCCGTTCGTCGCGATTTTCGGGACCGCGAATCAAACGCTCTTGGCTGTTGTGCTTGGCGCCATTTCAATCGGCGCCGCGTGGGAATTGGGCGAACGGCTCGGGATACCGCGAGCGCATCTAGCGTGGATCGTAGCATTTCTTCTTGCGGGCACCGATTTGCTGTGGTGCGCAATGCTTGGCGACGTGTGGTTTATCGCGCATGTAAGCGCGGTTTGCTTTACGATGCTTGCGCTTGTTGAGCTTGCCGGAAAACGCCGGGGCTGGCTTGTAGCGTTGTGGGCGGGATGCGCATTCGAGTCCCGTTTCACGCTAGTGCTTGCGGTGCCGGTCTACGCATATATGCTCCACAGCAGGCGCGCATTGCAGCCCTTCGCAGCGGTCCTCGGCGTCTTCGCGGTCTTTTGGATCGGCTATAACTTAGCGCGTTGGGGCACCTGGTACGACATCGGTTACACGACTTGGTACCATCAGGATCAAGTCGGATCGCCATACGGCTCGCCGTTCCAACCGCGGTACTTATCCTACGAGCTGTGGTCGTTTTTCGTTCAAGCCCCCGAACGCATTGCAACCTTTCCGTGGCTGCAACCGACGCTTAGCGGCGTCGCGTTGACGTGGACTTCGCCGGCGTTGATCCTCGCTTTTTTTGCGCGCCGGCCCAAAGAATGGGTCGTTCCGATGTGGGCGCTCACAATCCTAAATGCGGTGCCCAATTTCGTCTATTACGTTAACGGGTTCGCGCAGTTCGGCATGCGTCATGCGCTGGATTTCGAGCCGTTCTTGGTCGTGTTGATGATGCTGGCGGTGCGAGAAAAAATGCCGCGATGGAGTTACGTCCTTATTGCCTACTCCATCGCGGTGGGATTGTGGGGCTGTTGGTACTGGAACGCGTACGTGCGTCAGGGATAGCGCTTAGAAACCGTTGGCGCGCATTGGGAAACCGCTTATCGTCGGACGGCCGTTGGCGTTCTTCTGGACCGGCTGCGGCGGTTCGGGGCCTTCCCCGGCGTTTCCCGAGTAACGAATTGCGAGCATGTACGCAAGATAGTCGTTATACGATTCGCACTCACCGGTAATCGTGAAGCATCGCACGATCCACATCGGAACGGTAACGAAGAGCCCCATGCCCGTGAAGAGGGCCACCGTCATCAGAATTCCGCGCTTGAAATTACCCATGTAATACGACTCGCCGCCGACGACGCCGAGCAGGATCGTTAAAATCAGCGCGATGCTCGGGTCTTTCGCGTTTTGGCGGTATTCGTAGGCGAAAACGCCTTGGCTTTCAGGACGGATGTAAGCCAGCAACATCTGTGCGTACGGTGTCATTCCATTGTCCTCCACTGGAAATTACGCCGTACCCGCTGCGATGTTTCAGACCGGAGCCACGCTTTCGTAGGCGGTTCGGATCTCGGAGGCAGTGTCCACGGGCGCGGCGCACACCGTCCCACGGCAAACGTACGCGACCGGAGTGGCGGCCGCGCCGTCCTCGGTCAAAACGCTGACGAACGGGGTAGGGAGCCGGAACGCCGTTTCACGGAACTCGTCGGTAGCCTTGACGAGACCATTTACCTTCACGCTGATCTCCGGTGTCAGGTAGCGGGCGAGCGCCCGTGCGTACGTGGCCGCGAACTGGCCGGCGTTCTGGTGAGTCCGCGCATAGAGCGCCAGCGTCTTTGCGGCAAGGTCGCGATATTTCGTTTCACCGGTTATCGTCGCGAGGCGAAGGAGCGATTCCGCCATGATGCCGTTCTCCACAATGGGACGATCGGCGAGCTCAAGACGCCCGATCGCAGCTTCAACCCGCGCGTGATCGACAAAGCCGCCTTCGGGCGAGGCGAAATATTCAATCGTCCGCTCTGCATGTTTTCGAGCGCGCTCGAGAAACCGCGGTTCGCCCGTATGTTCGTGCGCATCGATCAACGCACGAATGTACGCGGCCTGGTCGGTGAGCAAACCGCGAATACGCGGCGCTTCGCCCGGAGCGAGCACGTGAAAGAGCAATCCACGGTCATCCGACAAACGATCGTGCAATGCGTCAAGCGTAGCCATCGCTTCGGCGGCTAATTCGTCGTCGTCAAGCGCCGTCGAAGCCCATGCGAACGTGCCGGCTAGCGCCGCGGTCCAGTTACTGTAGGAGCGCCGGTCCACGTACGGGGCGGTACGAGCTTTGCGCGATTCGAGATCCGACGCAAAGTATTCCTCATCGGCATCCTGGCTGCCGGCGAAGAGATTGGTTTTAGGATCGCGCAACGTGGTCCTCACGTACATGAGCGCGGACTGCATCGTTTCGCGCCACGTCTTGTCCGGTGTCCAAGTTTGCAGCTGCGAGAGGACGCGCAGCAAACCGGCGTGATCCTCCGCCATCTTTTCGAAATGCGGAACCGACCAATCGCGCGTCGTGGAGTAGCGGAAGAAACCACCCTCGATGTGATCGTACATCCCTCCACGCGCCATCTCTTTCATCGTTCGCGCGACCATCTGATAACTTTGCTCGTCGTTGTTCGAGCGCCAGTACGCAAGCAAAAATTCGAGCACTTCAGGCTGCGGGAACTTCGGTGCGTCGCCGAAGCCGCCGAATTCGCTGTCGTAGGTTTGTGCGATGGAGTTCGCAACGTGCGAAACCAGGTCGTACTTCAGGTCTTCTTGCTGCGCCGGTTCGAATTCGATCTTCCGGCTGCGCAGCTCCGCCGAACGCGCCTCGATCTGTTCCCGGCTTTCTTTATAGAAGCGGGTTATCTCATCGAGCGCGCGACGCATTTGCGCCGGCGGCAAATACGTGAAGCCCGTAATGATCGATCCATCCGGCGTGAGGAAGACGGTAGTAGGCCATCCACCCATGTTGTAGCGCGCGTTTACATCCGGCCGCTCGTCGTTATCGACGCGAATCGGAATGAACTCGCGATTGATGGTTTCTATCGTTTCCGGATCCGAGTAGCTCGTTTCATCCATGACATGGCACCAGTGGCACCATACCGCCGAAATGCCGAGCAGGACGGGTTTTTGCTGCTCTTTGGCTCGTGCGAACGCTTCTTCGCTCCACGGCATCCAATCGATCTCTGCAGCACGATTCGCTCGCGGGGAAAAATGAAAGTCAGCCATCGTCTTCGTGCGCGCCTCGTAAAAAGGACGTCAGGTAAAAGATCGCAACGAGGACGAATGCTGCCAACGAGACGATCTCGATATGAATCTTTGAAACCCAGGCTGTTAGGAAAACGGCGGCAAACCCGAGACAAATCGCGACGTAGCGCAAATGCGTCTCACGGGTCATGCCGTACACTTCCGCATCGTAAAAGCCGCCTGGTACCCGGCTGCGAAGATATGCAAACGTGCCGAGCGCCAGCGATGCGAAAAGTCCTGTAAGAGCCCAGGCCATTCGGTCACCCTTCGCGAGCGCGAGCGTTTGCGCTTGCAGGGGTGGGGGAAAAAAACAGGCGGTCATAGCGAGTAAGGGAGGCAACTAAATGGGAGATCGGGGACCTGTCATCGTCAAAGACGATAGCGGGAGCAGCGGAGCGGCAATCGGCATCACGTTGATCGTGATCGTAGCCGTTCTGATCGCGCTTTTTGCGTGGCACCCGTGGTCGATGACAACGAATTCCACCACGCATAACACTACGGTCACGCAGCCCGGCACAAACGGCAATAGCGGCAATAGCGGCACGTCGAACGGGTCGAGCACGACGAATTCGACGACCACGACCGACGGTGGAGGAGGCCATTAATGGCCGGTTTACTTTGGGCAGTCATCGTGATTCTGTTTATCTTCTGGCTGCTCGGCCTATCGTTTCACATTCTCGGTAGCGCAATTCACATCGTGCTGGTCGTCGCGGTCGTCCTCTTGATCGTGAACCTGTTGACCGGCAGAGGGGCTCGAGTGTAATACTCGGCTAGATGCCGAGAAAAGCTAGTGGCGCAGCGGACCGTCCCGGTTCGCTCGCCACCTATAACAAGAAGCGTAACTTCGAAGTAACGCCCGAGCCGAGCGGCACCAAAGCGAAGCCGGCGTCGCGGTTGCGCTTTGTAATTCAGAAACACGACGCGACGCGATTGCATTACGACTTCCGCTTGGAAGCCGACGGCGTTTTAGCGTCCTGGGCCGTACCGAAAGGCCCGACGCTCGTGCCGGGCGAGCGCCGCCTGGCGATGCACGTCGAGGACCATCCGATGGATTACCGCGATTTCGAGGGCGTCATTCCCGCGGGACAGTACGGCGCAGGCGAGGTGATCGTCTGGGATGAGGGCACTTACGAACTCGCCGAGGGAACCGATCCCGCTAAGGAGATCGCAAAAGGGAAGATCAAGTTCATTCTCCACGGCAAAAAATTGCGCGGAATGTTCACGCTCATCCGGATGAAACCGAAGGAGGGCGAGAGCGGCGATCCTTGGTTGCTAATCAAAGATCACGACGGCAACGATCCCAAGTCGTACGACGTCAACGACTATCCGCAATCCGTGAAAACCGGCCGCACGCTGGAAGATATTCGCAACGATCCAAAAGCGAAAACGTGGCAATCGAAGGCCAAGAAAAACGCCGCTGCAAAGCCGCGTGCGAAAGCGAAAATCGACCCGCTTCCTAAAATCAAAGGTGTGGAGTTGGCGACGACCATCGACGAACCGTTCGATGACCCGAACTGGCTCTTTGAGATCAAATGGGACGGCTATCGCGCCTTGTGCACGATCGACGAAGAAGGAAAGCTCAGCGTTGTTTCGCGCAACGGCTTAGATTTGCTCAAGCAATTCCCCGATATGGAAGGCTTACGGGACGCTTTTGAAAGCGTCCCGATTATCGTCGACGGCGAAATCGTTAGCCTTGACGAACACGGCCGGTCGAGTTTTCAGCGCCTGCAAGAGTACCAGCAAAAACGCACTCCGCTCACGTTTGCGGCGTTCGATTTGCTTTACGCCGACGGCCGCGACCGGCGCAAAGAACCGTGCGAAGAACGCAAGGCGCTTTTGGAACGCCTCATTCGCAGCAGCGACGGCTTGGTGATGTATTCGAAGCACGTCATCGGCAACGGGATCGCGCTTTTCGAGCAAGCGAAGCGTAATGAGCTCGAAGGGATCATCGGAAAGAAGCGTGATTCGATCTATATCGAGCGGCGCACGCGCGATTGGGTGAAAATCAAAGCGCAACTCGAAGACGAATTCGTCATCGGCGGATGGACCGAGCCGCGCGGCAGCCGCAAAGGCTTCGGTTCGCTGTTGCTCGGCGCGTTCGACGGCAAGAAACTCCGATACGTCGGCCATGTCGGCACCGGGTTCTCGCAAAAAACTCTGGCAGAAGTATCAAAGCAGCTAAAAGCGTTAGAACGCGATACGTCGCCGTTCTCCGGGCCCGTTGAAGCGAATACCAAAGCGCATTGGGTCGAACCGAAACTCGTCGCGGAAGTCCGTTATACGGAAAGGACACGCGACGGTATTTTGCGTCACCCCGCTTTCCTTGGATTGCGTATCGATAAGGAAGCGAAGGATGTCCGTTTCGAAAATTGAGGTGCAAGTCGACGGGCGCACGTTGAGCCTGAGCAATCAGGACAAAGTGTTGTTTCCGCGGGACGGCTACACCAAAGGCGATCTCGTTCGTTACTATCGCGATGTTGCACCGTACATTCTACCTCACTTGCGCGACATTCCGCTTACACTTCAACGGTATCCCGACGGGATTGACGGACAGTCTTTTTTCGAAAAACATTTGCCGCGTGGATTGCCGTCATGGGTGCCGACGGCAAAAGTGTCGAGCCCGGAAGGCCAGCGGAAAATCACCGAATACATGTTGTGCAACGATGAAGCGACGCTGATCTACGTTGCGAATCTCGCCGCGATCGTGCTTCACGTGTGGACGTCGCACGTGCAAACGATCGAGGAACCGGATTACGTCTTCTTCGATTTGGATCCAGGCGAAAAGTGCACGCTCAAGACGCTGGCCGGAGTGGCGCTCGAGATGCGAGATCTTCTGCAAACGATCGGCATCACGACGTTGACGAAAACTTCAGGCGGTATGGGGATGCATGTCGTCGTTCCGCTTGCGCCCGGGTACAGCTACGACACCGCGAAAATTTTTGCGGAGGCCGTGGCAAAACACATGGCGCAAGCCGATCCGGAACGCATCACGCTGGATCGCTCGTTGAAAACGCGCGATCAGTCCGCGGTTTATTTGGATTATTTGCAGGTCGGTCGCGGGAAAACGATTGTCAGTGCGTATTCGGTGCGCGCGCGCGACGGCGCACCGGTTTCCATGCCCCTCGATTGGTCCGAGGTAGAGAGCCTTGCCAAAAAGCGAACGGGCGCGCCATCGGACGCGTTCGCCAAGTTCAATATGAGGACGGCGCTTCCGCGGCTGAAGGTCGAGGGCGATCTTTGGAGCGGCAAAGCGTGGAAAAAGCAGCGTCTTGAACCGGCAATCAAGAAGGCGCAGAAGTTGTGGGCGTAACAAACCACAATATCTAGTGCTGCGGCGGCGCCTGAAACCACGAAATAGAGTGGCTAGTCGAACGCCAGTACGCTGGGTATGATAAACCGGCTATGGCTCATTCTATCTGGTCAGGTGCTATCAACTTCGGTCTGGTGACGATTCCCGTCAAATTGTTCACGGCGGTGCGCACGAACGAGCTGTCGTTCAACATGCTGCACGCAAAGGACGAAGGGCGCATCAAATACGAGCGTATTTGCTCGGTTGACGGCAAACCAGTTCCTTGGGACGAGATCGTCAAAGGCTACGAGTACGAAAAGGGTCAGTACGTCATTCTCACCGACGACGACTTCAAGAAAGTCAATCCGGAAGCGACGCAATCCGTCGATATCTTGGAGTTCGTCGATCTCGAGAAGATCAACCCCATGTACTTCGACAAGCCGTATTATCTCGAGCCGAGCAAACAAGGAAAGCACGCCTACGCGTTGCTTCGCGAATCTCTCTCTAAAGCAAATAAGGTTGCAATAGCGCGTGTCGTTATTCGCACGAAAGAGTACATCGCCGCCGTCAAACCCATCGGCGAAGCGCTTGTGCTCGAACTAATGCACTGGGCCGACGAGATCGTCGAACCATCGTCGCTGGAACTTCCGGGACACGAGAAGTTGCCCGAAGGCGAAATGAAGATGGCGAAGATGCTTATCGACACGATGAGCGTAGATGAATTCGAGCCGGAGAAGTTCACCAATCGCTATCACGACGAGTTGCTCGCGATGATCGATGCTCGCGCGCAAGGCAAAGAACTTCCGAAGCCCAAGAAGGCGCCGGCGCGTGCGAAGGTCGTCAATCTCATGGACGTGCTCGCTCAGAGTTTGGAAGAAAGCAAGAAGCGCCGGGCCGGCAACGGCCGCAGCGCTTCCGCGGAAAAGCCCGAGAAAAAGACGACGCACCGCCGCAAAAAGTCGGCTGCGTAGCGCGGCTTAGCGGTTTCCTCCGAACATATCTTTCAGCACCGCACCGGCGATGCCGCCGGCGATCCCGGCCTGCGTCGCCTGCGGTGCTGCTACTTCTTTGCCGAGATACGGTTGCAGCGCATGAGCAAGATTCGGCATCGTTAGCGTTTGCAGCCATACTCTGCCGGGCCCCGTTAACCGTGCAATAAAGAGCCCATCGCCTCCGAAGATCGCGTTCGTGATTCCGCGCATGAATGTGATGTCGAAGTTGACGCTTTCTTGGAACATCCCGATGTGCCCAGGGTGAACTTGAATCGATTCCCCGGGCTGCAAGTCATAGGTGACGATTTCGCCGCCGAGCTCCACCCATGCGGTGCACGTGCCGGCAAGCCGTTGCAACACGAAACCATTGCCGCCGAAGACGCCCGCGCCGAGCGAGCGTTGGAATCCCATTGCCAACTCAACACCGTGCGTTGCGCATAGGAAACCGTGGCGATGAACCATGTACGAATTACCCGGCGAAACGTCGACTTGCATGATTTGGCCCGGCACCTTCGCGGCAAAGGCGACGAGGCCGTTACCGCCCTGTGCGCGATACTCGGTCATGAATAGTCCGCCGCCGGACAACGCGCGGCCCAGGACCCCTAAGAGGCCTTTCGCGCCGGCCGTCATCGGCGTCGTATTCAACATGACGTTTTCAGTCATCCATGAAAACTCGCCGGGTTCCGCGACGATCGTGTCGCCGGGTTCGAGGCCGATCTCCAAAACAGGGAGTGTGGTTCCCGTGATTTTCGATTGCATGTGCGCGCCTCCTTAAGCTTCGGGTGATACCTCCGCTATAGGCGCCGTGTTTCGAACGTATTTCTCATCGTTCGGCGCGGCGGCAAGTCCCATGACTAACGAGATAACCGCAAGCACCAACGGTTCGATCGAACCGAACGGGCCGCCATAACGGCTGAGTAGGCCTGTGGAAATTGGCGGTGCAAGAATTCCGGAAAGTGAGTCCAGCGACGAACTTACACCTAATACCGTCCCTTGTTCGCGCGCTGTTGCCGTCTTCGAAATGAGAGCAGTGATGCCGTTCTGTGCGAAGGCGCTGCCAAGCGCGAAGAGGACCATGGCTCCCGCGACCGTTGCCGGATGATGCACGAACGGCAATATGGCAAAACCTGCAACGAGACATGCCAATCCTACAGTCGACATCGTGCGATCTCCGAGACGATGCGAGGCTTTGCCGACGCCAAAACCGTTTATTGCCACGTTGACAAGCGCGAATCCGGAAAAATATTCCGTCGTTTGAACGACGCCGAAGTTCAATTGGCGTTGCAGGTACAGCGCGATGACCGCGTACCACCCATACAAAGCAAGCGAAAGCGCCAATTTCTGCCAGAGAATACGCGCGGTTCGCTGATTTTGCAATGTGTTCAAAATATCGCCCAGGCCGACGCGCGATTCTTCTTCCTCGGTCTTTGTGCGCGATTCCGGCAACAGCACGATTGTAAGAATGAGAGTAAGCAGCTGCAATGCCGATGCGGCAAGAAACGGCGCAGCAAAACCATAACGCGAATAAAGCGCGCCGCCGCCTGCCGGCCCAAAAACCATTCCCGCCGCGAACGTTGCGCCGATGAAGCCGAAAGCCCGCGCGCGATCTTTTTCCTCGACCACGTCGGCGACGTATGCCTGCGTTATCCCAATGTTCCCGCCGGAGACGCCTTCGATGATGCGCGCGACAAAAACCCAGAAAATATTACCGGCATAGGCGAGCATCGCCCAGCCGATGGTGGCGCCGATTTGGCTGATGATGAGGACCGTCTTGCGCCCGACCCGATCCGATACGTTCCCCCAAATCGGGCCCGAGATGAGCTGACACAAAGAAAACGTCGCCAAGAGAATTCCGACGACTTCGGCGCTCATCCCGAAGTGCGTAACGAAATACGGCAGTATCGGCAGCATCATGCTGAAGCCGATGATGTCGATGAACGTTATGCCGAGAATCGGCAGAAGTTTGCGAATCAAGCCGGGGACTCCACCGGCAAGATTATCGGTGAGAGTCTCTCGCTCTTGCGAAGTACGTCTAATTTATATGGGCGTGATAAATCGATGCGGGTGAGCCGTTTATGCAAATCGTCGATGCCGGTTAGCCGCTCGCCCTCTATCGAAAGCAATACGTCGCCGGCGTGAAGGCGCGCTGTATCAGCCGGGCTCCCAGGTTCGACTGAGGCCACAAGCACGGCGCGCGCATCGGTAAGTTCGAACCGGCGTGCAGCGGCTTTTGAAAGAACAACGTCTTGACCAGCGATTCCGAAGTAGCCACGGCGCACTTTTCCATCGCGCATCAACAAACCGGCAATGTATTTAGCCGTGTTAATAGCGATTGCAAAACATAAGTTCTGGCCCGGCAAAACGGCGGTATTTACGCCAATGACGTCTCCGCGCGCGTTCACGAGCGGTCCACCGGAATTTCCCGGGTTCAGCGCCGCGTCGGTTTGTATGACGTTGTCCATCAATCGCCCCGAAGGCGCGCGCAGACTGCGTCCCAAACCGCTCACGACGCCCGCCGTAACGGTATAAGCGAGGCCATAGGGGTTTCCAACGGCAACGACCAGTTGTCCGGGCTTAAGCGCCGACGAATCGCCGAGATTAGCAACCGCAAGCTCGGGCGCATCCACACGAACGACCGCGAGATCGCTGTGCGGATCGTTCCCCACAACTTGCGCGCTCAGTTCACGTCCGTCCAGCAAGGCGACCGATATGTGGTCGGCCTCGGAGACTACGTGGCTATTCGTAAGGATGTAACCGTCGGGCGTAAAGATGAATCCGGAGCCGTTTCCGCCGTGCCGTCCCGACCGTACTTCAATCGAAACGACGGCCGGGCTTACGCGCTCGGCGGCGGTCGTAACGGCTTCCGAGTACGGGTCTAGCAGCTGCTCTTGCAACTGCGATAAAGGTATAAGGGTAGGCATGGTGCCTTCCCCAAACCACGGAAGGCACTTCCGCGGTTGCGCAGAATCCCGTTCGGCCTCGTTGTCGCGCAAATGTGCGGCTGCGGGTATGTTGGCGCAGGATGCGC
>CAZJLJ010000001.1:37738-48097 GCA_964546935.1 uncultured bacterium
GCTCAGGTGGCGGAATTGGTAGACGCGCTGGTTTCAGGTATCAGTGGTGGCAACATCGTGGGGGTTCGAGTCCCTTCCTGAGCACCAAATTCGAACGGCAGGCTAAGTAGCGGCCGAGTCGTTGGCTTTAACACCTTAAGAAGTATCGACCGATACTTCTTCTGGTGGGTGCAAGCCTCGAATTACTCCAGCTCGCTTTAGAACAAGCGAATGACAGCATTGCGGTCGTCAAACTGACCGGCGATCCCGAAACGCCGATAACGTTCGTTTACGCGAATCCCAGTTTCTGTCGCGTAACGGGCTTTACGCGCGAGGAGTTGTTGCATCCCGACAATCCGCTTCACCGCGTGCAAGAGGATCGCAACCTCTTCGAAGCCATGCTTCGCGATATTCGCGCTGGAAAAGAAGTCGTCTTTGAAGCGGAGCTGCTTCGTAAAGACGGCTCGAAGCACTGGACCGATGTACGTTGTTCTCCGCTCGCGTGCGGAAATGAGATCTACTACGTCACAGTCTGTCGCGACGCCACTGATCGCCGCGCGGCCGAAGCGAAGCGCGAGCTGCTTTATCGCGCCATTGAAGCGACGAGCGATTACGTTGCGATTTACGACTCAACGCCCCCGTCGCAGGGCGGACCGTACATTATTTACGCAAACGGTTCCTTTTGTCACGCACTTGGCTACAGCCCAGGCGAGATCGCCGGCATGTCTTACCAGCAATTGTTGGCTCCGTGCAACGACAACCGTGTCTTGCGTTCGATTGCCGACTCGGTCGAACAGCAGCGCATTACGGAGAAAGAGATTCGCGTTCTGCGCCGCGACGGAACGGATTTTTGGATAGAGTTCAGTGCCGAACCGGTCAAAAGCCACAGCGAAATACCTCAGCATTGGATCGTGGTCGGCCGCGATATTAGCGCTCGCCGCAAGACTGTGGAAGAGCGCGCAGTCATCACGCGAGTCGTTGACGCTCTTCCGTCGCCGATCCACGTCTACGCAATTGAAAATGAGTGCCCGCTGTTGGTTTTCAACAATGATTCTTCCCTCACACGGAACTTCAGCATTGATGAACGTTCGCTGCAAGAGGCACGAATTTCCGGAGAAGCGGCGGAAACCGAAGACGGAGTTTGGATAATACCCTTGCGCGATCGAACGGGCGCAATCGATATTCTAGTCGTTAGCGCGCGCCCGTAGCGAACTACTGGTGGTCATCCGAGCCGCGGCCCCCAACCTTGAAAGTGGCCCGTAAGGACGGATGACTGGGACATAGTGCGTAGGGGCGTTTCCTCGGGCTTCGGAGTTGTAGAAGAAACTATGCGTGATTTATTCATTGGGCGTGATCTCCAAGAAGAGTGATGCGCCCATTTTGTCAGGTCCGCTCGGCCCGTCCCAGAAACATTGATACTTTTACTCGAACAAATCGTGAGAGTGTTGAAGTGGCCTTGCGACGGCTTCTTCGATTGCTGTTGCCCGCGCTGAATTGAGAGGCGTAGTGAGGCCAAAGGGCGCTCGCTTGATTGTGCAGTTGGTTCAGACTTTTCTCATACCTTAGTCGTATTGGTCCCATATCCAACTGCGAGCTAGAACTGCAGAGGTGTCCAATGTCACTTCATTCGAGGTGCGCGACTGCAACATACACTGTCGCCGCCGCGCTTTTTTTACTGGCCGGGTGCTCCGGCGGTGGCGGTGGCAGCACGAATTCTCCGTCGAGCGGAACGCTGCCGGTAGTTACAGGCGAACAGCCGATGAGCCCGGCTTCTACGGTACAAAGCGAAGCAAACGCCGTAAACAATGCGATTCCGGTCGACACGACGTCCATGCTAAGAGTTTTGGACGACGAACTGCCGATCGGCTCCACCAACGTTGGCGGCGAGCAAAACCCGTACGGTCTTGATGTCGCCAAAAGTACCTCCGGAAAACTAACGGCCGGCGACCTTGTGGTCTGCGATTTCAATAATTCTGCGAACGTGCAAGGCACGGGATCCACGCTGCTTGCGCTGCACCCGGTGACCGGAAGTAAGCCTAGACTGCTTTTGAAGAGCCCGGCGCTTTTGGGCTGCGATGCAATTGCGTTGAGCCCATTTGACGAAACGTGGGCCGCTGATTTCGGCGCCAACGACAACGCGTTGGTGTCCAGTTCGGGCCATCTCGATACCGTTCTGAACGGCCATCCGTTTGCGCATCCCTTCGGCGAAGCGTTTGCCGGGTTTGACGGTGCGAACGGCGTCGCAGCGTTTTACGTGAGCAACGCAGGCGACGGAACACTGATTCGGATCAATATCACCAAGAGCGGCAATTTCACGTTTGACACGATCGTTCATGGGTTTGCGATCAATGGCGGCGCACCGGGAAGCATTCTTGGTCCTTCAGGATTGCAATACGATGCTAAGAACGACCGGTTATTTGTCGTCGACGGGACGAACAATACGGTCGACGTAATAAATCATCCATCGTCCGTTCGGAAGAGCGGAATTTTCGTAAGTGCCGACGGCAAACACTTCGCCGGTGCAGATGGTGCGCTTGCGAAAAACGTCTTTGCTGGTCCGCCGTTAAATGGTCCGATTAGCTCCGCGTTGTTGCCGAACGGCAACCTTGTGATCGGTAATACGTTGGATCCCAACGGGAAGAACATCATGGTCGAAATCACGCATACCGGAAGGCTGCTTGCGACGCGCAACGTCGACACCGGAGCTGCGGGTTCGCTCTTCGGCATCGTCGCCACAGGACACACCGATGCGGATACTCGCATCTTCTTCAACGACGATAACGAGAATTTCTTACTCGTTCTCCAGCACTAGTAAAAGGAGCGACGCTCCTCGAACCCTGGTTCGATGAGCGCCGATATCGCGATTAGGCCCGCGGCGTTTGAAGACGTCGCGGGCATCGCACGCGTCCACGTGCAAACCTGGAACGAAGCGTTCCGGGGAATGGTCCCGGATTGGGCCATCGACCGGTACACGATCGAGAAGCGCATCGAAGGTTGGAATAAGTGGCTTCGCCGCGACGGATACGTGACGTTTGTTGCGGAGGACGAATCGGGAATCATCGGCTTTATGAATGCCTTCCCCGACGTTTCCGAACCCGGCTTCGATTCATACCTAAATACGCTCTACGTTTTGAAATCGGCACAAGGACGTGGGATCGCCCGAAAGCTGTTGCGGGCTGCCGCCGCGTCGTTGATCGCAGCCGGCAAGACTTCGATGTGGTGGCTGACGCTGCGCGATAATCCCGCCTGCGGCTTCTACGAGCGGCTCGGCGCGACGCTCTTACGCGAGCAGCCTGCACCTGCCGAATTGGGGGAGGGGACGATGGATCGCGTTTACGGTCTGCGCGATCTGCGCGGGTTGCTGTAACTGCGGAGATGCGCGCGCAACTGGTTTTGAATAGATGTTCCCGTCGCGGCACCGAGTGGGCCAACCTCGTGCAAGAGGCACTTAGCAAAGCGAACATCGACGTTGTGGAAACAGAGACGATCGACGATGTTCCGCCGAATGTTGACGCAATTGTCGCCGCCGGCGGAGACGGAACCGTGATCCGTTGCGTAGGTCCGGCGATCGCGCGAAATTTGCCGCTTGGCATCATTCCGTTGGGAACGTTCAACGATTTAGCACGGACGTTGGGCATTCCATTAGACGTAAACCACGCCGTGCAAGTTATCGAACGTGGCCACGAACACGTTATCGACGTCGGTTACGTGAACGGGAAATACTTCGTAAACGAAGCGAGCATCGGGATTTCCGCCCGCATTGCGCGGCTTCAAACGCCCGAGTTGAAACAGCGTTTCGGGTTGTTCGCGGTCATCGTTACGGCGCTACAAGCTTATCGCCATTCCCAGCCGATCCATGCGGAAGTGGTTTACGACGGCAAGGTGGAGAATTTCAAGACGATTCAGCTAACCGTCGCCAATAGCAACCACTTCGGCGGCTTCCTCAACGTTGAGGGAGCGGCCATTGATGATGAATGGCTCGATTTGTATAGCGTCGAGATCGAAAGCTTTCGTGAGGCTTTTGGGATCGCGCGAGCGATGTTCAGCGGCAAGCGCCTCTCCGTTCCGGGCCTGCGTACGCTCCGTGCGAAATCGTTTGAAGTCCGAACGCGACACCCCCATCACATTGCTGCCGATGCCGAGCCGGCCGGAACGACGCCCGCGACTTTTCAAGTTCGTCCGAAAGCATTGCGCGTTTACGCCGGGGAATAGGGCCAAGATGCAATACAGAACGCTCGGACACTCGGGGCTAAAGCTCTCCACCATCGGGTTGGGCTCTTGGCTTACCTTCGGCAGCGCCGTGGACAGAAAAACCACGCGTGATTGCATAATGCGAGCGTGGGAACTAGGCATCAACTTCATCGACACTGCAAACGCGTATGCTCGCGGTGCCGCCGAAGAAACACTGGCGCCGATCGTGAAAGAACTCAATCGCGACGAGCTGGTGCTGGCAACGAAAGTATATTTTCCAATGGGCGACGGCGTAAACGAGCACGGGCTTTCGCGCAAACACGTGACGAGCCAAGTGCATCACTCGTTGCGGCGTCTGCAAGTCGACTACATCGATCTCTACCAGTGCCACCGGTACGACGTTACGACGCCCATTGAAGAAGTGTGCGAAATAATGAACGATCTGGTTCGTTCGGGAAAGATTTTGTATTGGGGCGTCTCGGAATGGAACGCCGATCAACTCGCGAGCGCTGTCTCGCTTGCGAGAGCGCGCGGCTGGGCGGTGCCGATCAGCAACCAGCCGCAGTATAGCGCGCTGTGGCGCCGTATCGAAGAACGCGTTCTGCCAACCTCGTTGCAATACGGCATCGGCAACGTGGTCTGGTCTCCGATCGCGATGGGAATCTTGAGCGGCAAGTACACTGATGCGGCTCATCCGCCGGCGGGAACGCGTGCCGCAACGGGTGCGCGCGAGATGATGGAAGACTACTTTACGCAGCCGGTGCTCGACGCGGTTCAGAAACTAAAACCGATCGCCGACCAGCTCGGGATTTCCATGTCGCAGCTAGCGCTTGCGTGGGTGCTGCGTCAGCCCGCGGTTACCAGTGCGATCGTCGGTGCGACAAAAATTGCACATGTGGAAGATAACGCCGCTGCTGCGGACCTGGAACTCGACAGCGCAGTGTTCGAGCGCATAGATGCAATCCTAGAACCCGTCGCACCGCACGAACCGTATACTGCCTAAACGGATTGGAAAAAGTAAAACACCGCCGGGCGTTCCCGGCGGTGGTTTTACTTTGCTGCACTCTACGAGGTTTGCGGGGGCGGTGTTGGTGGAGGACAACGTCGCCCCCGTTCATCCCGTATCTACTATACAGGATGAAACTTTATGGTTTTCTTAGTTAATTCCAGCGCGTGATAATGCTGGATCCGGCAACCTTCGGACCCCAGCCTGCGAAAGAAGCGCTGCTCGGCACAACTTGTATTAGGCGTGTGAGCGACATGGTTGGTTCTGCTTCTTCTTGCGCGGCCTTGGGTTCCGGCTGCGATGCGGTGTTCACGAACGTATCCTTCCGTCTTGTTGAGGCGCGTCGTTGCGTCTCCGTGCGTTACTCTACACCTGGTATAACCGCGTACCTATGACCTTTGTTTCAGCAAATCGCAATACTGCAATAAAAAACGAGATGATGCAATAACGTGTGACAGTTGTACATCATTTCGTTGAAAAAACGTCACAAAATAGTCACTAAATAGGTTATTTCGGACTATGTTCCGGCGTCTGCTCCTGCACGTATTACGTATTTCACAATCAACCTGTGAAGCGTCGCCGACGCCGCCGGCGTACCGTAGTTGACGTAGAGGTCTCCGTGTTGCATGCGCATGTGAAATGCGGCAGCCAGATTGAGCCCGACTTGCGTAGCGAAACCGCCGTAGCCATTAATATCTCTTAATGACAACGTAAGATTGCTGTCGCCGCTTGTCAGAATTCCCAACGACACACGTCGCAGAAATTGTGAATCCAAAATTCCCGTAGTGAAGTCCCGTTGGTAGCTGGCGTCGTACTCGAGCCCCAGCGAAAAACGCGAACCAAGCGGGCGGGAAGTCGACATCGTATAGAAATGCGTTTCGGCGGTATTAAACCGGCCCCAGTTTGCGCTGACGTCGATCGGCCGCGGCGTACCGTCGTGATAGCCTACCGGTATGCCCATTAAGTTGAACGGTACGTTCACACCGTTTCGGTAGCACGGGTAGCCGGTGAACAATGTGGTGCCGACGGACGGGCCGCTGCAATCCGGATTCGCTGGGATATCGTACTGGCGCAGGTAGCTAATCGTCGGACCGAGGCCGTTCAGGGAGAAGCCGTTTTTGAACGTCGCGTTCAGGAACATTCCGAAGTCCGATTCATGAACGGCGCCGGATCTATCCAGAAGGCGGTCGCCGGCTACATTGAAGTTCCAGTTTTTGACGCTCTTGCCGCTGCCCACGAAATTCACGTATCCCTGCAGTCCACGGATATCCGAATTGCTGGTAAAGCCGTCGAACGGACTGTACTGAGGCGAGATGTTCGCGTAACCGACGTTGACTTCGTAGTTCGGCCGATGAATATCGACGAAGTCGTTCATGCTATGCGCGGTACCGTTGGGCAAGAGAGGATTGCGTTCGACCGATCCGTTGAGGCCCCAGACTAGAGCGGTATGAAGATTGCGCCCTTTGACGCCCGCTTCAAAGGTCTCGTCATGCCCCGCGACGCTGTGATTCGCGAGCACGCCGTCGGTCCAGTACTGCAGTGTTTGATCCTGCGTTGCGTGCTTGTAACCGTAGACCACGTCATTGAACGTTTCGCCGCTCACTTCGTTATAGCCACGGAACGACATCGCTCCGAAACTTTGTAACCCGAGCGTGCCTTCGATCTTCGCGCCGCGGTCGAATGGGCCAACGCTCGGCGAATACCAGATTTCATTCGCCGGACCCAGCAAATTCGAATAGGCATTGGGCACAGGAGTCAGATACGACGCGCCCTGCGCGAAGAACGGCCGGTACTCTACTAATTGGCGCGGAAACTCTTGCGGCGCAATCGTTTGTTGATCGATTTCGACGTTGGAAAAATCCGGATTCAGCGTTCCGACAAAATTCACGGTCGATGCCAACGGAAGGCTAACGTCGATTCCCAGCGGGCGAACCTTCTCCGGTAAAAACTGACCGTTGGCTTGCTGAAACAGTTCGCGGTCGCTACCGACACTTTCCAGCGCGTAAACTTCAGCGCGCGGCTTCGGACGCGTCGCAACTGAAACCGGCATATCGAAGCCCGTTGCGGCCGGCCAGTAGCGCAGGTCGTAGAACCCAGGCCAATTACCCGCGGCTGCGTCCTGCATAAGACCGTCGAAGCCCCACGACAGGTGCTCGCCCATCGCGGAGACCTGCCGGTAAAAGCCAATCCGCCAGGTTTGAGGCGAGCCGGCATGGATGCGCAGCACGTTCAACGGAATGATCATTACTGCGCGCCAGCTGTTGCCGTCTATTTTGGCCGCGCTACGCCATCGCGGCCGATACCGTGAATTCTCGCTTGCTTGCTCGTAGCGAACGCCGCGCGGCGTCGTTTCAAAAAAGTATGCTTGTGAGCCCGCCCCGCTCGTGTCGAGACCGATGCCGACGAAATCGTCCGTTCCGAAGCCGACGTCATTTGTGCTCTGCGTCGCGACGATCGGCGCACCGGGCTGGCTTGCGACGAAACCGACATAGAGGTTCTGGTCGTCGTAGAGGACATAGGCCGTAGTAGGCAGCGCCGCGGCACTGCGGGTCGTCACGTTCTCCCATGCGCCCCGCGTTGGAACTACACCGGTCTTCCATGCCGGATCCGAAAGCGACGGATCCAACGGCAAAGGATGGGGAGCTTTGGCGACCGGAAAAGAAAAGGTGGCGGGCACGGCGGCTTCGGCTGATTCGACGAAACACCAGGCACCGATCGCTGTAAGGATAGATAAGATGGCGCGCTTCATTGGGCAACCCGAGCATGCCTCGGTTTATGTCGCGGCGTCATCAGAATCGAATCAAAAGATTGTCGTCGAATAGGACACCCGCGATGAGTCTCTACACGTTCGGTCCGTTCCAGCTCGATGTCGAGCGTCTGCTCTTGCTTCACAACGGTGAGCCGGTCGCTCTTGGTCCGAAGGTGGTCGAAACGCTTCTTGCACTAATCGAACACCCGGGCGACGTGCTCGCAAAGAGCGCGTTGTTGGACCGCGTCTGGCCCGAAGGCTTCGTCGAAGAGGCGAACCTTGCGCAGAACATCTACGTCTTGCGTAAAACCTTGCGAGCTTCATGGGGTGTGGATGCGATCGAGACCGTTCCGCGCCGCGGCTACCGTTTCGTCGCGCCGGTTCAGCTTCTCGAACATATAGCACCCACCGTTCCGGAAGTCGTCGCCGAAGAGATTCCGAAGCGGCGGAACGCGCGCAGGCTGGTTGCAATGTGCGCAGCCGTTGTGTTCGCAACGGCGATGCTGGTGATGGGTCTGGGCGTTCTTGGGGCGCATCGCGTCTCTTCGGCGGCGCTCTCCGACGACGGCGCGCGGCTCTACGCCATCGGGCGATACTATTGGAACTTGCGCACCCCGAACGGCGTTTCAAAGAGCCTCGAGTATTTCGCGCGTGTAATCGACACCGATCCGCACGATCCACGCGGTTATGCGGCCCTGGCCGAAGCCAATGCAACGATGGCCGATTACATGTACGGCAAATTGGCGCCTCGTGTCTATCTGTCGCGGGCGCGCGCTTATGCCGAGAAAGCACTCGCGCTCGACCGCAACTCCGCCGAGGCTTATGCGGCCCTCGGGTTCATCGACCTAAACCAAAAACACTACAAGACGGCGGTCGAAGAGTTGCGGCGCGCAATCGCAATCGAACCGTCTTACGGTCCGGCGCATGAATGGTATGGCGTCACGCTGTTGGGTGAGGGCCAAATTCATGAAAGCCTGCAAGAACTTGAACTCGCGGCCGATCTCGATCCGCTTTCGGTAGCAACGACCGCATGGCTCGGTTCGGCATCGTATTTGGACCGGCACTTCGACGAAGCGATCGCGTATTCGCGTGAAGCGTTGGATCTGGTTCCGAATCGTTCCGATGTTTACGCGATTATCGGCCAGGCGCGTGAAGCGCAAGGCAACTATTCTGCGGCGATCGACGCGTTCAAACGTTATAAGGCGAGCGACAAAGAACACCAAGCCGAAGGCGCGGCCTTGTTGGCGCATGCCTACGCATTGGACCATCGCATGAACGAAGCACGAGCCGAAATGGCTTTCGTGAAGGCTCATTCGAAAGATGTCGACCCTGCAGATTACGCCCTTGCTCTTGCTGCGATGGGCGAACGTAACGTAGCATTCAGCGTTCTGCGCCATCTGCGCACGCACATGTCGTGGACCGCCTTGCAAGCCGATCCGCGCTTCGATGCGCTGCGTTCCGATTTGCAATTCCGTCATCTGGCAGCACCGGCATAAATGGCTTACCAGTCTCTTTTCGAAGCGATAGCGCCGCGGCCGCAAATCGCGCGATCGCTTGCGGCTCATCTGCGCGACCTGAACGACACCGGAACCGTTCCCAAGCGTACCAAAGAACTTATCGCGCTGATGGTCGGCTGGCTCAATGCCTGCGATTACTGCACGTGCGTGCATGAAGAGATTGCGAGCAAACTCGGAATCGATACCGAAACGCTGGAGAGTTTAGGTGATTTTGCGCGGAGTTCGCATTTCAGCGGAGCGGAGCGTGCCGCACTTAGCGCAACGGTAGCCTTGACGCGCGAACCTCGTGCGTTACCGCCCGCCGTGTGGAACGACCTACGCGCACACTACGACGAAGGCGAGTGCGTTGAAATCCTCGCCGTCATCGGCGCAAACAATTACGTCAGCCGTTTAAGCAACGCTTTGGATCTTTCGGCGATTCCATCGCAATCCTAGACGAAGGCCTCATCACACGTTACGCGGCTTCAAGCCGGCGAAGTGAGTGCGCGAGCGAGGACGCGTTCCGCGGTGATGAGGCGCGTTCCGCTCCAGCGGTCGTGTAACATTACGCGATGCATGAACGGACTCAAGAACAGAATCGGCAGCCACAAGAATAGCGCGATAGTGTAACGCCAGAGCGTTCGCCAGAATCCGGGCGGCCGAAAATCGGTTGTAACGATTCGCAAGCCCGCGATCATCATTCCGAAGCTTTGCCCCGCAATTCCGACGAGCAGAACCAGATAGGTCGCCACTAGCCAAAACGGCGTGCCGGAAGACTTTCCGGAGTCCGTTGCTCCGAAATAGCCGGCGATTAAATTCAATGCTCGCGAAACGAAAGAATTGTCTTTGGCCAGCCCGATTCCGGAGAAGCCGACTCTCAACGCGCCGATGTGGAAGAGATCCTCGCCTCCGTCGTTGTCGGCCTTTGTGGTTGCGAC
>CAZJLJ010000001.1:48197-56849 GCA_964546935.1 uncultured bacterium
CCGGTAAAGGCGCCGAGTAAAGCACCGACGATGACGACGTCGATAAAGACCGCGGTTGCGCGGCGCCACCAGCCGGCGCAATCGCCACGCTGAACTCGATGATGACCGGGAGCGGCGAGCACCGGCGGCTCCGTTTGAGCCTCGCGTAAGAACCAGTCTTCAAGACGCGCGAATTGCTCGGTCCTGATAAACGCTGCCATCTTAGCAATTCGGCGAATCGCGTAAGGCTCGGCGCCGAGCCACTCGCCCCACTTTAAAACGCTGTCCCGTGAGATCTCTTCGCCTTGTTGCGCGAATTGCTCGACGTCGACTTGCCGGCCGAAATGGTGAAACGACGAAACGGCAATTGCGCGCGTCGCTGCATCGAGCGAACCGCATACCAGCAAACCGACTTTGTCGCACGTGAATTCACAAGTGCGAAGCCAGGCACCGAAGATCAGCGAAATAATCGGGTTCTCGTTGCCGTTGACGCTTAGCAGTGAAATGTAGCGTGTGTGGCCGGCGGCGATGTGCCCCAACTGCCGTCCAACGATAAATGCGAGCTCGTCGTCTTCGAAATGTTCGATCCAATGGCTGGAGAGAACCAGTGCGTACGGCTCTCCGAAGCCAAGCGCGGCTACTGGAACGTTGTAATCCTCGCGCACGAAAATCAACGGCATAGGAATCTCAAGCGCTGCGCAAGCGCGCTTCACGATCGCGAAGACCCGCGGGTATTGAGCTTCGTGAATCATCACGGAAGACCCGATAAGCCGGCCGCGCGCCAGCGTCACGTAAATCATCGCGATGACGATGAAGAGCGCCACCTCGGACATGCCGACCTTCTCGTGAATAAGGAATCCGATCAGCAGCGCCGCCGGAAACGAGAAGAGCAGCGTTAGAATGAACGCTAGGCGCTCTCGAGGGTCGCGAAGTGAAGAGGGTCCGGTGAAGAGAGGACTCGGCACGAAGGGTTCTCGGCAGTAGCAACCGTGCTTTCCTTCTGCCGGCGCGCCAGCTTTACGCCGCTCCCGCCATTGCGCTTCACCGTGTACATCTCGCGATCGGCCAGCTGTAGCAGCTCGCGCGGGGTCGTTCCGGCGCCGGGATACGTCGCTACGCCGATGCTTGCGCTAACGCGCACGGTGCGGTCGTCTACCACGAGCGGCTCGTCGAAGCTGCAGAGCAGCTTCCGGGCCGCATCCAACGCAGCTTCGTCGCTATACAAATCTTCAATGACGATGACGAACTCGTCGCCGCCGAGCCGGGCCACCATATCGGTAGCTCGCACGTGCCGGTTCAGGCGTTGGGCCACGCTCGCGAGAACCCGGTCGCCGAAGTCGTGACCGTGCGCGTCGTTGATAGCTTTAAAATCGTCTAGGTCGGCGAAAAGCAACGCGCAGCTGCGATTGTCGCGCTCGCAGCGTTCCAACGCATCGGCGAGACGTTCTTCGAGGGACGCACGATTCGGCAAACGCGTCAGCGTATCGTATAAAGCCAGCTCGGAGAGTTCGGCTTCACGTTCTTTCAAGTCGCTGATATCCAGAAGCGTGCCGATGCGAGCCATCGCAATGCCGCGATCGTCGACAAGCGTACGGACGCGCTCGCGGACGGTCCGAACGCGGCTAGCGGCGCAGCGCACGCGATGGTCGCAAACGTACTCTTCACGGCCTTGTTCCGAGATTTCGCGAGCGATGCGTTCGCGTTCGTCCTCATGGTCGAACATCCGAATCTCGAACGGCTGCGTCCGCGGATCGATGCCTAAAAGCATCGCTAAACCTTCTGAGATGGTTACGAGCCCGGTACGAAGATCTTCGTGCCAAGTTCCCATGCCGCTTACACGTTCGGCATGACGGAGCGCATCGGAATGAAGATGAGAGCAGTGCTGAGTTTCTACCGCGCGACCCGCCACGCCGATCGTTGCCCCCGTCATGTCGTGCAGCGGCTGCAATTCGAAACGAAACGTTCCGCCACGCACCGTCGCCTCGAAGCTTAGGTGTTCGCCATCGAGCGCCCAGTGGTGCGCAACCGTCGCGACGTTGAGAGGGTCATCGCTTCCCCAGAGTTCGCTCACGTGGAGGACGGAGGCGCCACCGATGCCTGCAAGGCCGCGCAGCCGAGCCGTTAGCGACGTGACCTGCAGATCTCTGTCGGTGTTCCAGACCAGTGACTGGTCGTGCATTCCGCCGTCCTTTTCGTGAGCGAGTCTCTGTGGTGGACTCATCGTAGCGGCCGGACCGTCCCCGAATCATCCGTGGAAACCCCTGCCTTTCGAACCACGTGGAAGCGGGAGTACCACGCGAAAAAAAATCTCGGCACCCCCTTGACGTCGCGTACCATTGTGTTATTGTACTAGTGTACTAGTACGACATGAGGCTAGTACGAACCGAAAGGGAAAGAAAATGACACGCTTCATCAGCCGCCCCGAAGAGTACGAAGTCCGCGAAGCCCGCGTACGTATCCCCCAACAGATGTCAGCGCCAATCTTCCAGGGCTGGGGACCGAAGTTCTAACCGTCGATGCCCGCAGTTCTCACGGTCGACCCGCGCAGCGGGGTGCCGATCTACCTCCAAGTGATTGAGCAGATCAAACGCTCGGTGGCCCTAGGCATCCTATCCGCGGGCGAGCAGCTCCCAACCGTCAAGCAGCTCGCGCTCGATCTCACAATCAATCCCAACACCGTCGCGAAGGCCTACCGTGAGTTAGAACGCGACGGTGTCATCGAAACGGCGGCCGGTCGCGGCTCGTTCGTTCGCTCCAACGGTCACGTCGACACGACGAAGGCCGCGGCGAAAGACGTAGCCCGAGACGCACTGGAAGGCGCGGTGCGCGAAGCCAAATCTATCGGACTGAACGCCGACGATATTCGAAGCTTGATGAACGCTGCAATCGACCGTTGGTTCCAGGAGGGGCAATGAGCACGATTACAATTGATAAACTGCGCAAAATTTACGGGAATGAAGTCGCGGTCGACGACCTGACCGTAACGATTCCCGATGGCACCGTCTTCGGATTGCTTGGTCCGAACGGAGCCGGCAAAACGTCAACCTTCAAGTGCATGCTGGATCTCGCTTATGCCAACTCCGGCGTTGTGCTCTACGGTGGAAAGCCGCTCGTTCCCGAAACGTTCGAACACATTGCGTACGTACCCGAGAAGAGCGTGCTTTACGAGTGGATGACGGTTGCCGAACACGTCGAGATGCAACGGCACGCATACCGTTCGTTCTCCGTGAAACAAACAGAAGATTTGCTTGCGCAATTCGGCATCGATTTGCGCAAGAAAGCACGAGCGCTCTCGAAAGGAATGCGCACCGCGACGCAAGTCGCGCTCGCGGTGGGACGCCAGGCCGACATCTTGATTTTAGACGAACCGACGAGCGGTCTGGATCCCATCAACCAACGTCACGTTCTGAACCTCATTATCAATGAAGCATCGCGTGGCGCAACGGTTATCTTTTCTTCGCATCAGATCGGGCAGGTCGAACGTGCTGCGGAATCGATCGCAGTTATCGACCACGGCCGCCTTGTGCTCGAAGGCACGGTTGACGATTTGAAAGCCGGACGAAAGATCGTCGAGGGCATTTTCCCAAGCGAAGGCTTTACGCTCGACGGCATGACTACCGATGGGCGCGTCTCGCGCGTCGATCGCAGCGGCCGGATTGCACGGCTCCTCGTTACCGGCGGCGCCGCCGAGCTGGCGGCGAAACTGGAAGCGCTCGGGGCAAGCGGCGTGCGCATCGTCGATCTGAACTTGGAAGACATCTTTCTTTACGCAGTCGCGCCGTCCGAATCGACGGCCGATGTCGTAGTCGAGGAATCCGCGAAATGAGTTATGTGGAACTGCTGCGCGTTCGCAACGTGCTGCGCGTTCTAGCGATCGTTCTGGGTGCGCTCATCGTCATCAGTCTTGTCTTGCGAATCTATTTCAATCGCTACGTGACCGACGACATGGCGTTTATCCAACACGTGCAGATGGCGCCGGGCGCCAAGGTGACGCACACGACCTTGCCGGACGGCACTCCGCGAACGATTATCGACGATCCGCACGATCAAACGCACGTGACGATCGACAATCTAGGATACGGCGGACGCCACATCGTGATCACGGAACCGCGTAAGAAATCGCACGAGGACAACGTTACGATCGGCAGCATCCAAGTCTTCGAGTCCGCGAACGGCAAAAATTCAACCACAGTCATCGACACGAACGGCGCAACGCCTTTCATGTTCTACATGGCAATTGTCGACGTCATGGCGTTCATCATCGCGACGGTTCTTGGCGCGACGTTCGCTCGAGAGAACGACGGACACTTGGAATTCGCTCTAACGAAACCTGCGTCGCGCGAACGCTTTGCCTTTGGTGTCATGGGTGTTGATGTGGGCGGAATCATAGTGGGATCGGTAATGACGGTCGTCGCGCTGCTGATCTGCCAATCGATGTTCGAGATTCCCCACTTTGATTTCACCGGCATAAATGCGCAAGCAATTGCCGTTGGTCTTATCGTGCCGCTGACGTGGTACGCCATGCTGAATGCGGCGACGGCGTCGCTCAGACGCGGTTATGGAGCAATTCTCGGCTTTGCTTGGCCGGTCGCCATTCTGGTAACGGTCTTCGGAATAATCTCTTGGGGCGATTCGCTGCTCGGAAAAGCGGTGCACGGTTTCTTCTGGCTGCTCTCGCGCATCGATCCCTTGACCTATCTAGCCTTCCCGGCGCAGACCGACGCCCACAACGGGACTGCAGTTACAACCGTGGGCGCGACGGCCGCGTCCTTCGGAATGCGAATTTCAATTGAATGCCTGCTTTTGATTATCTTCGTAGCGCTCGCGCTCTACCAGTGGCGGCGTGTGGAGGCATAACGCAAATGGAAATCCTCGGAACGAACTTTTCGATTACTCTTGGCTCATGGCGTTTGCGCCTTTGCTTCGCCGTGGAAGACGTAGATGCGCCCGCGCCGCCGAAAGCGCAGCCGCCGCACCGCGTTCGTATCGTAGAAGAAGTTACACGATGAAGCCGGTGGGGACGGCAGCCTTCACAAATGCGAAGCTGTCCGGTTTCACCGAATAAAGATAGATGTTCGGCACCGTTGCATCGCCGGTGAAAGTAAATGAGTACTGTCCCAAGATCGTGTTGTACGTGCCGTTCTGCTGCAGGGTCGTCAATAAGGAAAAGCGTGTCGGCGTGGTTGACCGGTGAACTGCGGCAATGATTAGCTGAGCCGCGGCATATCCGTAGGCGGAGAACGCCGTAATCGATCCGGCGTAGTGCTGGAAATCGTTGTAGAGTTGGAAAATCGAGGGCGCTTTGTCGAGCGGCGGAAACGGCGACGCGACAACGGCGCCTTCTAACGTGGAGGCGTACTTGTCGATCGTCGTCTGCGTGTAGAAGCCGTCGCTCGCTCCAAAATCGCCTTTGTATCCGGCAGTGCGCAGCGTCTCGGCGAAAGGTCCGAGACGATCGACTTTCCCGCAAAGAAAAATGTAATCCGGCTTGCGTTTTACCAGCGATTCCGCGACGGCCCCGGCGTCGAATTTGGCCGGGACCACAACGGCATCGGCGTCGTGCTTGTCTGACTTCGCTTGATTGATAAAACCGTTTGCGACTTCGGCTCCATAATCGCCCTCTATCGCGACCGCGACGACATTCATTGTTTTGTGACGCGGTAGCACGGTGCGTGCGAAAAGAACGCCTTCCGTGGAATCCTTTGTGGGCAAGCGGAACACGTTCCGATAGCCATGGGCGGTAATCGCGTCTGCGGTCACTGTCGGCACAACGAGCGCGAAGTTCGCATTTGCATATTGCGGAAGCGCTTGAAGCGTCACGTCGGCAGTTAGATTTCCGACCATCGCAACGATGCTTGGATCGGCCGCCGCGATCGAAACGTTGGCGGTCGCGATTGCCCCGGAGTTCTGATCGTCGAAAGTTCGTATGCCGAACGCGAGCGTCAGCGGCGCGTTGAAGCGATTCGTCTCGTCGATTGCTGCCGCGACGCCCTTTGCCACTTCACGGCCGTATTTTTCGAGAGGGCCCGACATCGGCACGCTTACACCGATCGTGGCTTGCCGCAGCTGCCCATTTGGCAGAAGCTGAGCCTGGGCGATCGCCGGCGCCAACGCCGCTGCTGATCCCGCCAGAAACGCACGCCTGCGCATCAGTGAAGAACGAAGCCTGCGACGGTTGCCGCTAAGAAAACAATCGAGAACGTCATGTTACTGGTAAAGATACGTTCGTTCAACACGAAAAGGTTCTCGGAGAGTCCGAAAAGACGATCTTCGTAGACCGTGAGTGCAATGGCCGCCGCGACTCCGGCGTAATATGGCCACCCGGCGTTTGCGGCGGCGCCCGCGGCAGCAAGCAGCAACGCCATGACGCCATGGAGCACGATGGGAAGCCAGCGGCCCCACTTTTCTCCGAAACGAGCCGGCAGCGAGCGAATGCCCTCCGCGCGATCGACGCTTACGTCCATCAGTGCATAAATGATGTCGAACCCCGCGACCCAAACCGTGACGGCGCCGAAGAGCAAGAATGCGCTCGTGCTGACCGTTCCCGTAATACCGATATATGCGCCGAGGGGCGCAAGCCCGTCCACAGCGCCCAGCACGAAGTGCACGAGCCACGTGAATCTTTTGCAGAGCGGATAGACAAGAACGCCAAGGGCCGCGATGGGCATGAGTTTCACGCAAAGCGGATTCAGCATCCACGCCGAGAGCAAAAGCAACGCGAATCCCAAAAAGATCGCCCACACCATTACGCTCGGCGAAAGTTCTCCGCTTGCCACTGCACGGCGCGCGGTACGCGGGTTCTTCGCATCGATCTCGCGGTCGAAGTAGCGGTTTGCCGCCATTGCAGCAGTGCGCGCCCCAAAAACGGCGAGCGTAATCCAAATCACTGCCCATAGTGACGGAATGCCGCGCGCTGCGAAAACGGCGCCGACATACGCAAAGGGCATCGCAAAGAGCGTATGCTCGATGCGAATCTCCTTTAGAAATACTCTAACGATGGAATAACCGGTTGTAAGCACGAGGTCCTTGTCCCGACCAATCGTCGGCAACGAGCGATTTTGCGATTTTATCCAAACCATATTCGCGCCAGCGTTTGCTGACGAGCTCTTTGGTCTTCTGATCCATTTCGATATCGGGCGGCCATTCGCGCTGGTACCCTTCGGCAGCGCTCTTACGGGTGGCATCGATTCCGACTTTCGTGCCGTAGGCTACGCTGTACGAGCCGTGATCCAAATCGTCGACGGGACCCGGCATCATGACGACGTCACGCTCCGGCGCAAGATTGTTCAGCACGAACCACGCCACGCTGCGCACGTCTTGAACATCCACATCTTCATCTACGATTACGAGCACTCGCGTAAGCATCATCATGTGGCCCAGGCCCCACAATGCGTTCATCACTTTTTTCGCGTGTCCGGGATACTGTTTCTTGATCGAGACGATCGCAAGATTGTGGAATCCGCCTTCTACGGGTAGATTCATGTCCACAACTTCCGGAAGCACCATTTGGAGCAGCGGCAAGAAAAGCCGCTCTGTCGCTTTGCCGATCCATGCGTCCTCCATCGGCGGTTTGCCGACGACCGTCGCGGCGTAAATCGGATCGCGGCGATGCGTAATGCACGTAACGTGGAAGGTGGGATACAGGTCGGCGAGGCTGTACACACCGGTATGGTCGCCAAACGGTCCTTCCGTACGCAGATCGGTGTTATCTACGTAACCCTCTAAAACGAATTCGGCGCTTGCGGGCACGCGTAAATCGACGGTTTTAGCTTGCACGAGTTCAACGGGTTTGCCGCGCAACAATCCGGCGAACGCAAATTCATCGAGCACGGGCGGAAGCGGCGCCGTCGCAGCATAGGTAATTGCGGGATCGCTTCCAATGGCGACTGCCACGGGAGTTTTGTCGCCCCAAGCTGCTGCGTGAGCGCGTCCTTGTTTGTGCCGTTGCCAGTGCATGCCGGTTTCATTCGCATTATAAACCTGCATGCGATACATGCCGACGTTCGGGCGGTTCGTGCGCGGGTCTTTCGTTATTACGAGCGGCAGAGTGATAAACGGACCGCCGTCCATGGGCCACGTCGTCAGCACCGGCAATTTCGTGAGATCCGGCTCTTTAATGACGACTTCTTGGCACGGAGCATCACGCAAAACTTTGGGGATTGCATTTGTAAGTGGTGCGAACTGCTTCAGTGCGCTCAGTTTCGCCCCGAGCGATGATCCCGGTGGAGTGATATCAAGCATCTTACGCAACCGTGCCGCGATCTCGTCGAGGTGCTTTGCATCGAATGCCATCGCCATGCGCCGCTGCGATCCGAACTGGTTCGTAAGCACCGGGAAACGGCTGCCTTTCACTTTCGTAAAAAGCAACGCCGGACCGCCCGCTTTCACGACACGATCCGTGATCTCGGCGATCTCTAGGTACGGGTCTACCTGCGCGCTAATCGCGTGCAACTCTCCAGCCTTGCGCAACGCCGAAACGTACGCGCGCAATGAATCGAACGGCATTTTAGCTTCTTAGGGGTTCGCACACCCTTGTCATGCTGAGCTTGTCGAAGCACGGGCGCATCTCACGCAATGCTGATATACGCACCTCCTTCGTCAAGCTCAGGATGACAGAACCAGCGACTTTAGTCAGCAAGAGCGCCTAGCCACGCGCAGAATCGCATAGCCATG
>CAZJLJ010000001.1:56949-135624 GCA_964546935.1 uncultured bacterium
CCAGCGACTTTAGTCAGCAAGAGCGCCTAGCCACGCGCAGAATCGCATAGCCATGCAATTCCTAGCCATCATGCGCCGCCGCGTGGAAGCGTTTCCCGAAGAAGAGTTCGCCAAGCTGCTCGATGCCGAAGCGCGGCGAGTTAGCGAACTCTATGCCGAGGGGTTCGTCCGTACGATTTGGAGCCGGAACGACGTTTTGGGCGCATGTCTTCTGCTGGAAGACGATACCCTGGAAGATTGCGAGGCGAAGTTGAAGACGCTTCCGCTTCACGAAGCCGGCATGTTGGACGCTCAGATCATCCCGCTACGCGGGTATCGAGGATTCTGTCCATAAGCCGTGCTTTTACGCTTGGCCACTCTTCGGCAATGACGCTGTAAAACGAAGTCGAGCGAATCTCGCCGCTCGCCGGATGAATGCGGAAATTGCGCAACGTGCCTTCGTAGACCGCCCCGATTCTTTCCATGGCCGCTCGCGAACGCACGTTGATGGCTTCACCTTTCAATTGCACGCGCACCGCATTCCACTCTTCGAATGCATACTGCATCAACAGAAATTTGCAATGCGTGTTCACGTGCGTTCGCCAAAAGCGCTGCGCGATAAACGTCCATCCGATTTCGAGCTTTCTATGCTCCGGTTGGATATCTAAATAGCGCGTCGATCCAATCGTTTCTTCGGTTGGAATGTCTACGATTGCAAATGGAATGTGATCCGAGGCAAGGGCTTCTCGCAACCACTGTTCTGCGGTGCCTTGCGCTCCGAACGGATTGTCTCCGAACGTAAGCTCCCAAAGCGCGGGATCGTTCCCGTTCTTGATAAGCCCGGGAAGATGTTTTTCATCCAGAGGTTCTAGGCGAACCCGTTCCGTTTGCAATACCAGCGTGCGATCCATGCCACCATTCGAACATATGGGGTCAATAGAGACTAATGGAGAAGCGGGATGCGAGCGGTGAAAGACGCGCCTGCGGCGGTGTCGTCCAAGACCAGAAGTCCGTCGTGCGCGCTTGCAACCCACCGCGCAATCGCGAGCCCGAGTCCCGTGCCTGCACCGCTTTCTTTTCCGCGAACGAACCGTTCGAAGATGCGCTCGCGATCCGCCGGTGCGACGCCGCTGCCGTCGTCGGCCACGCGCAGAACGGCACGTCCGTCATCTGCGGTGCATTCAACCGTGATGTGGTTGCGGGCATGGCGCAGCGCATTTTCAAGCAGATTCCGAGCCAGCTCCCGCAGTCTGCGTCCATCGCCGTTAACGATCGCGGATTGGACCGTCGCATCGATCGTTATTCCCGCCGCTTGTGCGCGCGGCTCGAATTCGCGTAAACATCCGTGAACGATCGCGGCCAAGTCGACCGGCTCGCATGCCAGTAATTTTGCGTTCGGCGAGCGCGCTAGCGTGAGAAGATCGCCGATCAACTGACTTGCGTCGATTGCGGTTGTGGAGATCAGCGAAAACGCTTCACGGATTTTCGAATCCCCGGCCTGTCCTCCGTAGGCCTGTGCGACCGACGAAATCGTTGCAAGCGGAGATCGTAACTCGTGCGCCGCGTCAGCCAGGAACGTTCGTTCTCTTGCGCGCGCTTCCAATAGAGGCGCGAGCGATAAGCGTGCGAGCACCCAGGAGGTTATGCCAACCAGAATGAGCAGCGGCACATCGAAAAGACCGATTGTCGTCGCGACGCTGCGCATCGCGCGATGATATGCCAGCTGCCCTTCGGGAGTACCGAGCGCAGGCAGCAATAAGCTGTGGTATTGACCGCCGACGAAATAATACGCCGCCGCCGACAACGCCACGAGGACGATCGCGAAAATGATCAGGTACACGGCCGTCATGCGCGCGATCACGCCGAGAGCTTGTACCCCACGCCCCAAACCGTGGCGATTACTTTCTCACCGCCGGCTGCTCTCAATTTGCGCCGCAGCTGGCTTACGTAAACGTCGACGATATTGCTGGAACCGTCGAACTCGTAATCCCAAACGTGCTCGAGAAGCTGTGCGCGCGTGAACGCGATGTCGATGTTACGGGCCAAAAATTCGAGCAGGCGGAACTCTGTTGTCGCAAGTTCGAGTGGTTTTCCGTTGTACGTAGCCGTGCGCGCTGCCAAGTCGATCGCGAGCGGGCCGCGCTCCAGGCGGGATTCGACCGGACGCGTGCCGCGGCGCAGAATCGATTTTACTCGGGCCAGGAGTTCTTGCTCTACGAAAGGCTTGATCAAGTAATCGTCGGCGCCGCTGTCCAGGCCCGAAACGCGATCTTCCACGGCATCCCGAGCGGTAAGCATCAGAATCGGTGTCTGAATCTGATTTTCCCGTGCAACCTTCGCAATTTCGAAGCCGCTACGTTTCGGCAGCCCGATATCAACGATCGCGGCATCGTAGACGCCACGCAATAAATAGTCCAATCCCGTCTCTCCGTCGTGCGCAACATCTACGGCGTACTTTCGCGCCTCCAGCATGCTGCGCACGGCGCCGGCAACCGGCAGACTGTCCTCGATGATTAGTATTCGCATTGGGTTGACCTTTCTCATAATTTCAACGGCGGTGGAAAAGCTACTGTAATGGCGCCGCCGAAATGACCGGCTCCGCCGATGGTCTGAACTTGTTGGACCAAGAACCGAACGGGTGGTGTTACTTGGAACGCCACGTAGTAAACGACGTCGCGTAAAATGGCGGGAGTTGCCGCTGTATCGTAGCGGATTCCCAGATAAGAATGCGGTGTGGGGTAATACTTCACGCGGAAATAACCGCCGCTGCTCCCGATCGCGGTGCCGAATCCGTCGGAGTTCGCGTCACGCCCAAGCCACTGTTCGCCTTGCAAATCGAAACGACCGAACTCTCCGTGTGCGAAAAGGGCTCCGCGCTCGTAGAAATCATCGAAGCGCTTTCCACCCGTCAAGAGAATGTCGCGTTTGCCGGCGAGCCCTTCGAGGCCAAGCGTCACGTTTTTCACGACCGGCACATAGGCGAAGAGCCCGACCTCAGGTGTCGCTGCGGATGTTGTCTCCCCGGTTGGAATGGGAACGCCGCCGTACGCTGCGCCTTTGAACTCTCCCACGTCGGCGACCAAATGGACGTCCGCAACACCGATTTTGCGAACGGCTTCAACGCCCCAGCGCGGCGACGACAACGGCAAATCGTTCAATCCAACGTGCGTACCATAATATCCATATTGCTGCAAATCATCGAGCCGCTGTCCCGGTGATTGCGGTAAAGGAAGTTCGAAAAGACCGAAGCGGTACAAAGACTGCGTGTGCTGGTTGTAAGTGGCAAGATAGCCTAAAAACAGAGCCGAGGGGCCGCCGGCAGCGCCCAAGTTGTAGTGAATGAATGCAGTAATCTTTCCGAAGTCTTCATTTCCGAGAACTATGCCGCCGCCTTGAAACCGGCGCTGTCCGGTCGGCGGATCTTTCTCGTATTCGTTCTGATAACGTATCGCGAGGATCGTGGTCCCGTGCTTGGTGATCGGAAGCCGGTAGCCTTGTGCGCGAAACGATCTTCCAAACGCGTTGAGCTCGGGAATAACGGTGTGACACGCGTCGCAACTTAGCCGGTAACGTTGAGCGAAAATCGGAATAGCGTTCGCCGGCCGCACGCAGAAAAGTTGCGCCAGTGCGAACGCCAGAGCGGTAAGCGCGCCGAAACGTAAACTATTGCGCAACGATTACTCCTCGCATGTTACCCGAGTAGTGATAGAAGCATCCATACAAATACATGCCGGGCTTGTCGACGAGGAACGTTTGTGAAGTTTGGCCGATTTCAATGTTGCCGGCACTCCAGCCGGTTGAAGAAAGCGTATCTACCTGGCTTGGAGTAGTGGCGCTTAAATTGAACGGCGATTTGTCGGGAAACGTCGTGCCGGTAATCATCGTGGCCGTGTGAACGGTGTTGTCCACGTTCATGAACCGTACGCCGGATCCGACCGGTATCGTCGTCAGATCCGGCGAGAAGCCGAGCCCGATTCCGGCCGGTGTTTGCTGCGCAGGAAAGGCCGAAAGACTCACCTGGATCGTGACGACGTTGGAAACGTTTGCGCCGCCGGAAGAAACGACGTTTACGCCGCCGGGCGTGCACGCGCAGAAAACCACCAGCAGCGATGCAGCGAAGGCAACTCTCATTGTTCGATCGCACGGTAGATAGAAGGGGCGAGATCCGGTGACGCGAGCAACGCGCGCTTCAATCTGCCTTGTGCGTTCATGATATACACGAAGGTCGTGTGCATGTCAGGTACTCCATCGGGACCGCGTTGTGCAATGACGTCAAAGCTTCGCATCAACGCATGAACGGTTGCAATCTCCCCGCTTGCGAGGATCCATCGTGGGGTGCGCGCGTTGAATCGATCTGCGATTGCGCGCATTGTTTGCGGTGTATCGTGTTCCGGGTCCAACGTTACGGTTAGAAATCGTACGTGCAGCGCTGCTGCGCGAGGATCGTGAGCTGCCGCGGCAATCTGTGCGTTTATCAACGGACATGCATCGGTGCATCGCGCGGCAACGAACGTTACTACGACCGGTGTGCCGAGCAAACTCTCGAGCGCAAAGCGTTTGCCGTGCTGATCCACAAGCGTAGTCGTCGATGCGATCGCTGCTGAAGTGAGGACGGCGAACGCCATTGCCGCGATCGCCGTCCAGGCAGCTCCTCGAGGTGCCGGCATGCTGCTAGTACGGATTACCGCCGCCGCCGCTTCCGCCGCCCGCGCCGTTTGCGTTGGGACGCGCGGTTTGCCACAGGCCACCGAATTGGTTAAGCCCGTTGCCGTTGTTTTGCCCTTTTGCCGTATCGCCAACATACATGTAAAGCGGCCAGCCGTTGAACGTCCATTGTAGCGTTCCATCGCTACGGGTGGTCAGCGTGAACCCCGAAGGGGCAGTGGTGCCGGCAGGCGCGGTATAGGGCGGCCAGACGCCCGTGCAGCCATTGCCAGACGAGCAGTTCGAGTGGTTCGCGGTATCCGCTCCGAAGAGGTACAGCGTCATTCCACTGGACGTTACGAACGCAGCTGCTCCAGCAACTTGTGCTTGTTGTGGTGTCGACGGCGGGACGTTGGTACCGCCTCCACCCCCACCGGTACCGCCTCCGGGGTTCGTGACGGGCGGGTTGGTAGTGCCGCCTCCGCCTCCGCTGCTGCCTCCGCCTCCGCACGCTGCGAGCGCTATGCAAAGCGCCGCGCTCGTTAGGGTTAGTAATCGCATAATCGTTCGAGCCTCCCAATATGGTGTGGTCGAACGTAAGCAGAACTTCTGAAAAAAGTGTAAAGGCTAGTGCGGCGCGCCGATGGCGTCGCGCAATTGGACCGCTAGCTCCCGCAGGGCCGGGTCGTCGGTCGCATCGTGCGCCGCGCGGTCAAAAGCGGCGCGGGCGGCGCTGCGATCGCCGCTCCGAAGGAGAATTGTGCCTAGAGCAAAACGGGCGCGCGCGTATGACGGCGCGATTTGCACTGCAGCCGTAAACTCGCGTTGTGCGTCGGCGTAGTTGCCGGTTTTGGACTCCGCGAGCCCAAGATCGTAGTGAGCTACGGCGTATTGCGGATCGCTTCTGAGCAGTTTCGAAAAGTCGCTTCGCGCGGTTGAAAAATCGTTTGTTTGGAGCGCGACAAGGCCACGCGAATACAGGGCGCGAGCTGAATCCGGCGCGGCAGCCACAAAACGGTCCGCGGTTGTACGAGCGTCTTTCAAATCGCCGGAAGCAAGATCGACCGCAATCAGGTTCGCCATTGCGGCAAGAAAGCCGGGATCAAGCGCGATCGCGCGATGCAGCGATTGCGCGGCCGCTGCATTATCTCCCAAATGGGATTGGGCCAGTGCAAGATCGTACCACGCGCTGGAACCTTCAGGCTCCGGCGGGCTCATTGCGACCGCAGCTTCGAACTCCGCACGTGCTGCGGCCCAATCATGCTTTTCTAATGCATCGAGTCCAACATGAAAGCGTTCCGCAGCCGCACGTGCGACTGCTTGGCGTCGCAAATCCGGAATGGACGTAGTTGCTGGAACCGGTCTTGGCGTTTCGTATTGGGCTCTCGCCACTGCGAGGTTGGCGACGATAACGAAGGCGAAGAGCGCGATTGTGGCGCGTACTCGCATGCCGGCTAGTGCGAATCGGCGAGCGGCAGATCGGCCGCAGAAGCGGAAGAGGCTGAAGCTGCGCGTTCCGGCTTACACTCCCAACCGACGCGGCCTTTCTCGTTGATAGGGCCGAGCAGGCCCGGGGCATCCGAAGGTAAGAGCTGGCTGGCATCGACCGTTGTTACGGAGCCGGCGTTTGCAAACGCCGTGCGGAGGCTCAGCGCGCTGATGAGGAGCAGGCCGGAGAGGATGATTCGCGATAGGGCACGCCTTGACATTACCTGCATTATACTGGAACTTCTGAAGAATCGATGAACCGAGCCGCCGTCTTGCTCCTGGGGCTAGCGCTATTGGGTGACGCCCCGCTGCCGTCGGCACTTGTTGCCGGAACGATTCGAGACCAGAACGGTCAAACCGTTAACGACGCGCGGATTTCGCTTTATGCGGGCGGCAAAGACATCGCCACCGTAGTGAGTGCTCCGGACGGAACGTTTGCGGCGCCGGGCGTTTCCGCTGATGCCGTCAAGATCGAGTGCGATTTTTGCCAGCCTTTGCGCCTCAACGTGCCATCTGACGGCATTATCGTCGTGATTGTTCGACGCTACGATGCATTGCGCAATCAGGTGCCGGCGGCGGACGATCTCGCGCATCTTCCCTATGCCTATGGTGAATCGGCGCTTTCTCTCTCGCCGTTCGTCGTGTTGCACGAATCCTTGTACCCCTTTCCAGGCACGCGCCTAAGCGATAGGCGCGTCTCTTCTTCCGGTGGATTGGTAATCTTAAACGGCGTTCCGGATTACGACATTCAAGATAACATCTCGCCGTTTCTTACAATACCAGAGCGAGATCCGTCATCAGTCGACGTGCACAGGACGAATGAAGCGTATCTCTACGGCGATACGGCAAACGCGGGAACGTTTATCGTCCAGACTCCGGGCGGAGGATCGTTGGGCCAGGTTGGCGGCGGCGCTGCAGCGCGTTTGGCAACGACGTCGGGCAACATACAAACAAGTGCCGCGTACTCGAGTGACATCGGCGGAGACGACCGCACGCGAGCCGATGCAAATCTCTCTTTCCCGATTCCCGGTGCGACGATCGGCGCTACGATCGGCGCGGGCGGCGCGAATATTCTTCCCGCAGCCGGTAATGATTTGGGAAGTGCATTTTCTTCAGCGCGTCTATCGTTCCAGCGTACGTCGGGCCTTGATTACTCAGCGTCCTTCACGGCGGATCGCGGCGCGTATTATTACGACGAGCTGAAGACTCCGGTGTCGGCAACATGGAGCGATGTCGACGCACGGGCAGAAGTTCGATCGCATGCAGTGGTTGCGCCATTTGCGCTTGTCGATTTCCGGCGCAGCACCGCAGAAAGCACGCTCGGACAGACGCGCGGAGAAATCGGCGTGCAGTTTGCCGATCCGCACGTACAAGTGCTTGCCGCAACGGGCGCCGACACGGTTTCTTACGGTGGTCTGAACTATGCCGGCGGATCGCAGCAAACCGTTCACGACGGAACCGCTTCGGTCACATGGACGCCCGGTTCCACGCTGTCGATTGAAGCGAGTTGGACGCACGGTTACTATTTGCCGACGTTTACGCAGACGTATGGTCCCCCAGCGCCGTCCCGTTTCTATACCGGAAAAAACGACACGATCGAGAGCACGCTCACGTTGAGTGACGCGCGACGCGTTCGCGTTGGTTTGACAGCACTTCGATATGTCGATGACGCGGGAGACACTTCAGGATCCGCCGGCGCGTCTTTGGCATGGCAACTGGCACCGCGCTTGAGTCTTCGCACGTGGGTTCTTCGCGTTGCCGATTCACCGCAAGGTCCGGCGTCTTTTGGCTCGACCTGGATAACGTATGATTGGGGAAAGATTCGGATCGACGCAATCCTTCGCCGTGACTTGTTAAACTCGTCGCCCGATGCACATATCGATGGTTCTATTTCCGGAACGCTATCGCGCGGCTTCACCTGGTTTCTCTCAACGGAACAGCGCTACGGCGTTCGGTCGGCCAACGCCGGCCTGCGGTGGTAAGCTAGCGATCCCGACGGTTACGAGCGCGCCGTTTTTCTCCGGAAGTCCAAAGCGAAACTCCAAGCACAAGCAGCGAGAGCAACGTGCCGAACGGCACGTACCATAGGGTCAGAATCGCCATCCCGTAAAGTGCGACCGATCTTCCAGTTAGGGCATAGCCGATTGCTGCGAGCCAAGCGATGCCGTAAACGATGAAGATGCCATGCATCGTGTACGATAGCGGGTCGATGCCTGCGGCTTGCACGATGGTTGCCCATGGACCCGGACCCGGCGCCGTGCCGATGTAGCGGCCGGTTTGCGTTGCGACGATTCCGTCCAGCAACATGTATGCGCCGATTACGAATGCGCAAACGAGAACGAAAAGGCCCGCGCGTTTCGCGGGCCTTTTGCCTCTGTGATGGTTAGTCGTCGCGACGGCCTTGCGGGCGGCGCCTGCGACGCATCGGCGGTGCGCCTTCTCCTGAGGGAGCTGTCCCCGCGGATTCGTCACTATCGCGAGTATCGCGCGGTTCGCGACGCGGACGGAATTCGCCATTGCCGCTGCGCGCGCCGTTTCCGTCGCCGCCTCCCAGCAGCGCTTTGTGCGACAAATTCAGGCGGCCTTGACCGTCGACTTCCATTACCTTGACTTGCAGTGTGTCGCCGACGTTCACGACGTCCTCAACCTTGCCTACGCGTTCGAGCGCGAGCTGGCTGATGTGCACGAGCCCTTCCTTACCGGGAAGAATCTCGACGAACGCACCGATCGGGATGATCCGTTTGACGGTGCCGTTGTAGGTTTCACCGACAACGACGTCCTTGGTGATGTTCTCGACGATTGTTTTCGCCTTGTCGCCGCTTTCACCATCAAGTGAGGTAATGAAGACCGTTCCGTCGTCCTCGATGTCGATCTTCTCGACGCCGGTCTCTAGAATGATCTTGTTGATGATCTTTCCACCTGGACCGATGACATCTTTGATCTTATCCGGATTGATCTTGATAACGATCATGCGCGGCGCGTACTTCGAAAGTTCCTTACGCGGCTCGGAGATCGTTTCGTCCAGTTTATCGATGATGAAGAAACGCGATTTCTTCGCCTGCGCCATTGCCTCGCGCATGATGTCGATCGTGACGCCTTGGACCTTGATGTCCATTTGAATCGCGGTGATACCCTTCTTGGTTCCCGCAACTTTGAAGTCCATCTCTCCGAGCGCATCTTCCAGGCCTTGAATATCGGTCAATACCGCGTACTGCTTGCCCTTCAGAATCAATCCCATTGCAACGCCGGCAACGTGTTCTTTGACCGGAACGCCGGCATCCATCAACGCGAGCGATGATCCACACACCGACGCCATCGAAGAAGATCCGTTCGACTCGAGCACTTCGCTTATGACGCGAAGCGTGTACGGGAAATCATCCTTCTTCGGCAGCACCGGTTCGAGTGCGCGTTCCGCCAAATGGCCGTGACCGATTTCACGACGGCCGGGACCGCGCATCGGACGCGTCTCTCCGACCGAATATGGCGGGAAATTGTAGTAGTGCATGTAGCGCTTCTCGGTGATGTCGATGATCCCGTCGAGGCGCTGTGCATCACTGGTCGACCCGAGCGTCGCAGCCGTGAAGACTTGCGTCTGTCCACGCGTGAAGACACCTGAGCCGTGAACGCGCGGCACGTAGTGAACTTTTGACCAGATCGGGCGAATTTCGTCGGGCTTGCGGCCGTCGGGACGAATCTTTTCGTCTACGACCATCGTCCGAAGTTCGTCCTCTTCCATCGACTTGATGATCTTGCCGAAGTCTTTCTTGAGGACGCTATCTTCAAGGATCGCTTTGATTTCTTCGTCTTTTTTACCGCAGCGCGCGATCGCTTCTTCAACGGTTAGTTCGTCGAAAGCAGCCTCACGCTCTTGTTTTTCGACGATACGCATCGCTTTGGCGACGTCCTTGGCGAAGTTCTTGCGTACCCACTTATCAAGGTCGGTGTTGACCCTCTTGAGCGGATACTCGCGCTTCTCTTTGCCGACTTTCTTCGCGAGCTGATCGATCGCTTTGACGATCTTCTTGATTTCGGCGTGCGCGAACTCGACCGCACCGAGGAACTCTTCCTCGGAGATTTCGTGGCCGCCGCCTTCTACCATCATTACCGCATCGGCGGTGCCGGCGATGACGATATCCATGCCACCGGTTTCATACTGGGGCAGCGTGGGATTGGCAACGTACTTGCCGTTCTCGTCGCGGCCGACGCGAACCGCGGCGACGGTCTTCTCGAACGGAATGTCGGAAACCGCGAGCGCAGCGCCGGCTGCACAGACGCCGAGTACGTCGGCATCCAGTTCAGGATCGACCGAAAGCACCGTCGCGACGATTTGGACGTCGTTGTGGAAGCCTTCGGGAAAAAGAGGACGGATCGGACGATCGATTTGGCGCGAGCTGAGCACGGCATGCTCGGACGGACGTCCTTCGCGCTTGATGTAGCCGCCCGGAATCTTTCCGGCCGCGTACATCTTTTCTTCGAAATCGCAAGTTAGTGGGAAAAAGTCGATGCCTTCACGAGGGTTCTCGGAGGCAGTGACGGCGCAGAGCACGACGTTCTGGTCGCCATAGCGGATCAGCGCGGAGCCGTTTGCTTGCTTCGCGAGTTCGCCGGTTTCAATGACCATCGTGCGCCCGCCGACCGTAAGGGTCACGGATTCGGGCACAATTACTCCTAGATTTTTTGTTATTGCTCTTTTTTATGAACCGTGCCGGGTTCGGGAAAATGCGCCGGTGCCCCTCGTCGGCCGGCTCGACGTTTACGGTTTCTTCGCGTAAACGAGCCCCCGATTGCCGGTCTATTGCAACCGGGGGCTCGTTGTTTACCAGCGTGCGCGTGCTGAACGGCAGGCGCCCCGCGCCCGCCGCGAGGAAGCTGCGGCTATGTTACGCCGTTTCTTAAGCGCATGTATTTTGCTGTGCGCCGCAGCTCAAAGCGCTTCGGCGCCGGCTAGCTCGCTCACCGTTGCGCAACACGCGATGGTGGTTACCGAACAGCATTTAGCCACCCAAGCCGGAGTTGATGTGCTAAAGCGCGGCGGAAACGCCGTGGATGCGGCAGTTGCCGTCGGCTATGCGCTCGCCGTGGTGGATCCGTGTTGCGGAAACATCGGCGGAGGCGGGTTCATGCTCGTTCGCATGCATGATGGGCGCGAGCGCTTCATCGATTTTCGCGAAAAGGCGCCGTTGGTTGCGACACGGACGATGTATCAGGATTCCAAAGGCAACGTCGTAACGGAACGTTCGCGGAAAGGCTGGCTCGCCGTCGGCGTTCCCGGAACCGTTATGGGCTTGAATCGCGCGCTTGAAGAGTACGGAACGATGCCCCGGCGTGACGTGATGGCTTCCGCGATCGCGCTAGCGCAAAACGGCTTCGTAATGCAAGGCGGCGACCTTATTCCGTTTCGCGGAAATGAGAGCGAAGGTTATAGCGGTGCGTATTCATTCGCGAATCAGCCGAACGTTCGAGCGATTTGGATGCCGCGCGGACGCTACCCGCAAACGGGCGATAGGATCGTGCAACGCGATTTGGGGCGCACGCTCTCGCTGATTGCCACCGACGGCGATGCTGCGTTCTATCGCGGACCGATTGCACAAGCGATCGTCGCGGCGAGCGGCAAACACGGCGGCATTTTGACGATGGAAGATTTCGCGAAGTATAGCGTCGACGAAAACGCGCCGCTGCATTGCACCTACCACGGATATACGATCGTTTCAGCTCCGCCGCCGAGTTCGGGCGGCGTGACGCTTTGTGAAATCCTCAACGTTATCTCGCCGTATCCGTTTTCCACTTGGGGTTGGCACTCGCCGCGTGAGGCACACTATCTCGTCGAAGCCGAACGCCGCGCATACGCGGATCGTAATGCGGATTTGGGCGATCCGGCCTTCGTGAAGAACCCCGTCTGGCAGTTGTTGGATCCGGCTTACGCCGCGCATTTGCGCGCGACGATCGACCCGGTGCTTGCAACGCCGTCGAAAGAGATTAAACCTGGCGTAACAGTGTCGGTGCACGAGAACGAGGATACAACGCACTTCTCGATCGTAGACAAAGACGGGAACGCCGTCGCGGTTACGTACACGATCAACGACTGGTTCGGCTCCGGCGTTATCGCAAGCGATACGGGTTTCTTCTTGAACGACGAAATGGACGACTTCACGTCGAAACCCGGGGTACCGAATATGTTCGGCTTGGTGCAAGGTGTACGCAACGACATCGAACCCGGAAAGCGGCCGCTCTCCTCGATGGCGCCGACCATCGTTCTGCGCAACGGAAAAGTCGTGATGGTTACCGGCAGTCCAGGCGGATCGCGCATCATTACGATAACGCTCGAGACGATTCTCAATGCGTTGGACTTCGGAATGAACGTACAACAAGCGGTAGACGCGCCGCGCATTCATATGCAGTGGCTGCCGGATGAAGTTCAGTACGAGCCCAATGCGTTCAACGGTTCCACGCTGCAAAAACTGCGCGCGAGCGGATATACGCTCCATAACGTACCTTGGTGGGGGTCCGCGCAAGCCATCTTCATCGATCCCAACACGGGCTTCTTGCAGGGCGGTACCGACCGACGGCATCCCGCCGGTGCGGCATTAGGCTATTAGCGTGCCACCGAAAAGCGTTTCGCTGCTTGCGCAATGCGATCTCGCGAATACATCGGGAATCGGTTGCGCGTGGTGCGGCGCGGAGCTTCCCAAACGGCGGCGCACTTGGTGCAGCGACCGTTGTGCGAACGAGTTTTGGAGTAACCACTGGTGGTCATTGGCGCGCGCAGCAGCGAAGCGGCGAGATAAGTATCGTTGCCGGCGGTGTTCGCACGAACCGCCGAAACGTCCGACGCGGCGCCGTTATCCCGTTGAAGCAGAGTATAAGGCGGCGATGCGAACGTGGCGACGGGCGCGCAGAACGGAACGCGTCGAAGTGAATCACATCGTCCAGGCAAAAGGACGGCACGGAACCTTGAGCTGCGTGCATCATCTGAACAATCTCGAGACGCTGTGCGTACGTTGCCACAAGTCCGAAACGAGCGCGCAGGCAAAGTTACGGAAAAAAGCGTCCTGACGACATCGCCGCTAGGTGCAGCACGGCCTGTTTTGGTATAAACCGCCGTATGCAGAGCCTTTCCCCTGAGCGCCTTAAGGAGCTCGAACTCAAGGCGAACGACGTCCGCGAGGGCATTATTCGCTCGCTTCTTTCCGCCGGCTCCGGTCACTCGGCCGGTTCGCTTGACATGGCGGACATCTTCACGGCGCTCTACGGCGCCATCATGCGCCACGACCCGCAGAACCCGGAGTGGCCGGATCGCGACAGGCTGCTCCTTTCGTGCGGCCACATCACGCCGGTTCGCTACTCGGCGATGGCCAATTTCGGATACTTTCCCGTCGAAGAGCTGTTGACGTTGCGCAAATTCGGATCGCGCCTGCAAGGCCATCCGGAACGCGTAAAGATGCCGGCACTGGAAACCACCTCGGGTCCGCTCGGCGAAGGGCTCGCGCAAGGCACCGGCATGGCGCTCGGCGCGAAGCTGGACAAAAAAGATTGGCGCGTTTACGTGGTCACGTCCGATGCGGAGCATCAGTGCGGATTGCATTGGGAAGCGATGATGACCGCCGCAAAATTCAATCTCGACAATCTCACCTGTATCATCGATCGCAACTTCATTCAAATCGACGGCAGCACCGAAGACGTTATGCCGCTCGAACCGCTTGCGGATAAGTATCGCGCGTTCAATTGGGAAGTGCTCGAGTGCAACGGCAACGATCTTGCCGAATTCATTGCGACCGCCGAAAAGGCAAAGACAGTCAAAGGGCGTCCGCAAGTGATCGTTGCGAACACCGTTCCGGGCAAAGGCGTAAGCTACATGGAAGGCGACTACACGTGGCACGGGAAGCCGCCGAACAAAGACCAAGCCGATGAAGCGCTGCGCGAACTAAAAGCCAACCGGGAAAGGATCCTAGCCAATGCCTAGCACGGACGTATTGGACAAAGCCGCGCAGGCAATGCACCTCGTCGACTATCGCGATGCCGCTATCAAACAAGTTCCAACGCGTAACGGTTTCGGCGAAGGATTGATCGAGGCAGGCAATCGTAACTCGAACGTGCTCGCGATTTGTGCCGACCTCGCAGAATCGACGCGCATGGAAGGCTTCAAGAAAGCCCATCCATCGCAGTATTTGGAGATCGGCGTCGCGGAGCAAATGCTTGTCGCAATGGCCGGCGGACTCGCTTCAACCGGTAAAATTCCGTGGATCGCTTCCTACGCAATGTTCAATCCGGGACGTTCGTGGGAGCAAGTGCGCACGATCATGGCGCTCAACGAAACAAACGTGAAGATCGCCGGAGCTCATGCGGGCGTATCCGTTGGTCCCGACGGCGCAACGCACCAAGCAATCGAAGACATCGCCATCATGCGGGTCATCCCGCACATGATGGTCGTGGTCCCGTGCGATTCCGTTCAAACGAAGAAAGCAACGCTCGCGCTAAGCGAAAAATTCGGGCCAACGTACCTTCGCTTTGCGCGTGAAAAATCGCCGGTCGTTACATCGGAAGATACGCCGTTTGAGATCGGCAAGGCCCAAACGTTCCGCGAAGGCAAAGACGTCGCGATCGTCGCTTGCGGGATCCTCGTGTACAACGCGCTGATTGCTGCGGAGGAGCTGGCACGCGAAGACGGCATCGAATGCCGCGTCGTAAACAACCACACCATAAAGCCGATGGATGAAGCCGCAGTTATCGCCGCAGCAAAAGAGTGCGAAACCGTAGTGACGGTTGAAGAACACCAAGTCCAGGGCGGCATGGGCTCGCGCGTAGCGGAAATCCTTACGCAGAACTATCCGGTGCCGATGGAGTTCATCGGCGTTCACGATCAATTCGGACAATCGGGCGACCCGGTTGAATTGATCGAGCATTACGGCATGGGCACGAAGGCGATCAAAGAAGCCGCGCGTCGCGCATACAAGCGTAAGAAGTAGCGAAAGCTAAAGGAAAAAGAAAGAGCCGGTTCGTTTGAACCGGCTCTTTGTATTTTTTCTCGAGCGTCTTAGCGGCGCAGTCCGAGATCCGAGATCAACGAGCGATAGCGTTCGAGATCTTTCTGCTGCAGGTAGCTGAGCAGACGTCGGCGCTGACCGACCTGCAGAAGCAGGCCACGGCGGCTGTGATGGTCCTTCTTGTGAACCTTCAGGTGCTCGGTAAGTTGATTGATCGACGCCGTAAGAATCGCGATTTGAACTTCGGCGGAGCCGGTGTCGTTGGACCCGCGGCCGTACTTGGCGGCGATTTCCGCCTTCTGTTCCTTGGTAAGAGGCACGAATAGAACTCCTTGTGCAGGATAGACTCGGCCGGATGCAGGGCACGCCCCGTGCTCCACTCCGGCGACCGGCGTATCTTATCAAAGTGTCTGCCGTGACGCAACCCGGCCATAAGGATTAGCTACAAAAGTAGCGTCACGAGGGCCGGGGCAAGAAAGTTACACGCCTAGGCCGCGTTAGGTTAAGAAAGGGGTTGCTTATGGCAGTCTGGTTTATTCGCGTTGCTGTAGCCTATGTCGTCATCGGCGTGATTTTCGGATTCGTTATCGGAATCCAGGAGAAGTTTGCCTTTGCGAACGTCCACGCACACTTGAACTTAGTTGGATGGGCGACACTGGCGCTTGCAGGCGTGATTTACTTCTTGTTTCCGGCGGCCGGAAACAACCGGCTCGCTGTTGTGCACTTCTGGCTGCAAAACATCGGGTTGCCGGTCTTTACGATCGGATTGTTCCTTATCGATGCGGGGAACGTTCAGGCCGGCGTGCCGCCGACGGCGATTGGTTCCCTCATCGTCATCGCGGCGATCTTGGTTTTCGCGATCAACGTCTGGACGAACGTGAAAACGGTTCGCGCTTAACTTTCGTCTCGAACCGGCGTCGGCTTCCCGTCGGGGCCGATCGCGACAAACACGAAACGTCCAACCGTCGATAGACGCCGTTCGCCGCTTAGCGGATGTTCTGCCCATAGCTCGACTTCGACTGTAATTGAAGTGCGGCCGATTTTGTCGACGCGTGCGATTGTCTCGACGAACTCGCCGGCGCGAATTGGTTCTTTGAAATCGATTCGATCGACCGATGCCGTAACGACGGTTTTGCGGCACGAGCGCATTGCGGCAATCGACGCAACCACGTCCATCATCGCGAGCGCTTTTCCGCCGAAGAGCGTTCCGTAATGATTCGTTTCGTGCGGAAAGACGATTTCGGTGCGTCGTTCGACGATGGGTTCGATTTCGGTCATAGCGGCGTCACTGATTCGCGAGGACTATCCAAAACGCTCCTACGACAGCCACGGCGTCTTCCAGTAGCGCAGCGGCCATCGGCGGAAGTCGCAGCGAAGGCGCCGTCTTCAACCGCCAAAAGTAGCCGGCGTATGCCCCCGCCAGCGCGCCTACGATGCCCAACACAATTGCAAGTGCACCGGGCGTCCCAAGCCTGCTTGAAGTCGCCCATGCGCAGTAGCCGCCGAAGATACATCGCATAACCAACGGTCCCGGCGTCGTACGCGCGGGGACCGGGAATTTGTCGGCAATGAGTTCGCCGAGTGCTAGGACGATCGCCACAATGGAAGTCCAATTGTGGTACGGATAACGTACTGCCGCAAACGGCGTAAACGTACGCAGCCCGGCAATGAAGCCGAGTGCGAGCGCAATCAGAATCGCAGCCATCCCTGCGACTTCTGTTATTATCCGGAAATCTCTGCGATAAGCTCCACTTCAACGCTCGAATTTGCCGGCAACGATGCTACGCCGACGGCCGAACGCGCGTGACGGCCGCGCTCGCCAAGCACCTCGATGAAACGGTCCGACGCGCCGTTGATGACGGCCGGCATTTCGGTGAATTCGGGCGAAACGTTAACGAATCCAAGCAGCTTTACGATACGAACTAAGCGATCCAGCGAGCCGATTTCCCGTTCGATGGTCGCTAGCATCTCATCGGCAACCTGACGCGCACCTTCGTATCCGCGTTCCACCGTTTGCTCGGCTCCGATTTTTCCCGTTACGGGATTCGTTCCGCGCCCGGAAATGTGTCCTGAGACATAAAGTAGATTTCCCGTGCGTGCGACGGGCAAAAAATTCCCAACTGTTTGCATCTTTTAAAGATTCCGTAACTCCGCTTTGACGGCTTTGATTTGTGCCTCGTCTCGCTTGTAAAACGTCCACTGCTTGATTCGCTTCGCTTTTAGAAGACCGGCTTGTGCTAAAACGCGCAGATGCTCGCTTGCGGTGGGCTGGCTGATACCAAGTTTCTCGGCGATAAACAACCCGCAGACGCCATCTTTTACGAGATCGCCGTCGACCTGCGGCGGAAAGTGTGCTTCGGGATCTTTCAGCCACTCCATGATGAGAAGGCGCTTGTCGTTTGCGAGCGCCCGGAGCGCACTTTCATTAGGCATATTGCCAATTTGCTAAATTTCGAATTAAATGTCAATATGCAGGCCCAGTACGAAACCGCCACACCTCACGCGATCGAGCAGGTCGAACGCTTGATCCGCCCATACATCCGGCGAACGCCGGTTGTAGAGATCGAGGGCGTAGCCGTGAAAGTCGAGTCGATGCAGGTGAGCGGCTCGTTTAAGGCGCGCGGTGCCTTCGCGAATCTACTCAATCGCAAAGCCGGCGACGCGGGCGTGGTTGCCGCATCCGGCGGAAACCACGGCGCGGCCGTCGCTTACGCTGCGGCCACGCTGCACGTGCCGTGCAAAATCTACGTTCCAAGCGTTTCGTCGCCCGCGAAAATCGAGCGCATCCGCGCATACGGCGCCGAACTGGTCATTGTGCCCGGCACGTATAGCGACGCGCTGGAGGCGAGCCTTTCGGACGCACAACACGATGGCGCTATTCACGTGCATGCCTTCGACGGCATCGAAACCGTGCTCGGCCAAGGGACCATTGCAAAAGAGATTTCCGAACAAGCACCGCAGCTCGACACCGTTCTGGTCGCCGTCGGCGGCGGTGGTTTGATCGCGGGTGTCGCTTCGTGGTACACCGGCAATACGCGTATCGTCGCCGTTGAACCGGAGGGCGCGCCTACATTTACCTATGCGCGAGCTGCAGGACGTCCGGTTGACGCTCCAACAGGAAGCGTTGCAAACGATTCGCTTGCACCGCGCCGTATTGGCGAACTCGTCTATCCGATTCTCGAGAAGGGAGTCGAAAGGACCGTGCTTGTTTCCGACGATGATATTCAGGCTTCCCGAGCCGCGCTCTGGGAGAAAGCGCGAATAGTTGCCGAACCAGGCGGCGCGGCTGCATATGCAGCGCTTCTTTCGGGCAAGTATCAACCGCGCTCCGGCGAACGCGTCGGAGTTATTGTGAGCGGCGGGAATGCAGTGATTTCGTGGACTTAGGAATTCGTGGAAGAGTCGCGCTTGTTACGGGCGCCAGCTCCGGGATTGGTAAGGCCGTTGCGCTTGCCCTTGCAGAGGAGGGCGCAAAGATCGCGGTCGCGGCACGCCGGCTTGAATTGTGTGAAGCGGTTGCATCGGAAGCGCGAACGCGGGGTGCGAGCGATGCACGTGCGTACGAACTGAATCTAAACGACGACGCGTCGATCGGTGAAACGATCCGGCGGGTCCAGAATGAATTGGGCGCAATTGATATTCTCGTTGCGAACTCCGGTGGACCGAAACCCGGTTCTTACACGCAAGTCGTCATCGAAGATTGGGATATTGCGTACCGTTCGCTTTTGCGTTGCATGGTGGAAATGGTGAGCGCCGTCCTTCCGTCGATGCGCAATAAAAAGTGGGGACGCATCGTCGCGCTGACGTCCTCATCCGTCAAACAACCCATTCCGAATTTGGTGCTCTCCAACGCGTTTAGGACCGCGCTCGTTTCCGCTCTGAAAACTCTGTCGATGGAAGCCGGGGCCGACGGCGTCACCGTCAACGCAATTGCCACAGGCCGAATCTTAACGGACCGGCTGCGCGAGCTCTATCCCGATGAAGCAGAAATGCAAAGAAGCGCCGAGAGCAATATTTCGTTGCGCCGCGTTGCCACGCCGGAAGAGTTCGCGCCGATGGTGGCGTTTTTGTGCAGCGAACAGGCTCGGTACGTGACGGGACAGACGATAGCCGTCGACGGCGGCTTGATCAAGTCGCTGTTTTGAGCCGCGCGGCCAAGTCGTCCAGCGCCGGGTCGAAATCGCCTTTTGTCTTGAGGGTTTGGAGCGCGGATGCGATACGCTCGGCAAGCTCGTTCGGAATCTCGAGTACGACTTTTCCGGCTGTCTGGGCATCGAGTTGTTCGATCGCGCGCTTCGCCATATTGGCTTGGCCGAAAGAATAGGCGTGATGCGAAGCGTTTCCGAGAAGGTCGAGTTCCGACTGTAACCATGATCGATACGCATTAAGCATGTCCGAGTTCGTTCGCGTTGCGCACGCTGCAGCCGTGCAGCCGGGAAAAAGTTACCCCGTGGTCGTTGGGCGCTACGAAGTGGCGCTGTTCAACGTCGACGGTACCATCTACGCGCTGGAGAACGTGTGTCCGCATCAGGGCGGTCCGTTGGCGGACGGATTCCTCGAGGGCGAGTTTGTCACGTGTCCGTGGCACGCATGGTGCTTCGATGTCCGCACCGGCAAGATGACGCTCGGTGATTTTGCCGTTGTGCCGCGTTTTGAAGTGCGCGTGGAGAACGGAAGCATTTTCGTCGCGACGCAACCAGCGGAGGAGCTATGAACGACCAACCGGCTTGGGACGGGCGCTTAGGAACCGCCGGCGGGAACGCATTCGGAGCAGCACTTTCGGCGTTCGCCGCCGAGCGCGAAGTGAGCCACGGCCGTTTGGCGGAGGCGACGGGTCTGCCGCTGGAAACGATTGCCGCTATTCTGGCAGGCACGCAACGTGTCGGCATCTCGGCGCTAGCAAGGCTTGCCCAAGCGTTGCGTGCGCGTCCCATCGAGTTTCTTCAGAAAACGTCGATCCTTTCGCTCGATGCGTACGCGTTCGGCTTAGACCCGCTCTATTTTCTGCCCGAAGGTCCGGTGCGCTACGATGCTCGCATTTACATGCGAGAGATCAATCCACGGCACCGCGTTCCGGAGAGCGACATGACCAAGCGCAATCCAGCGCTGAAGGCTCTCGCCGAAGACGAGCTCCTTGATTCGCTTGGAAAGCTCGAAGTAGAACTTGCTTACTTGCTCCGCACTGCGGTGCAACACACGGGTGGGACACTCTAGGTCCAGGAGCGAATCCGCGGGGACGATGCAAGGACTGGATGGCAAGCGGATCGCCGCGCTGATCGGCGATGGATTTGAAGAAGCGGATTTAATGGAACCGCGTAAGGCGCTAGAAGATGCCGGAGCAATCGTTACGATTGTCGGCGTGGACGAGCGCTCGCGCCAAAAAATCCAAGGAAAGCGCGGCCTGGAGAACGGCCAAACCGTCAAAGCCGAAGAGCTTGTCGGTGATGTTACGGCCGAAGACTTCGATGCGGTTCTCATCCCGGGAGGCACCTCCCCGGACCGGATTCGTACCGATAAAGAAGTGCAACGATTTCTTCGCGAGTTCGATGCCGCCAAAAAGCCGATGTTCTCCATCGGCCACGGCGCTCAAGTGCTGATCTCGTCTCAACTGGTGCGCAGCCGTCAGATAACGGGCGCGCATTCGATTGCCGACGATATTCGTAACGCCGGCGGGCTTTATCGCGATCAGCCTACCGTGCAAGATTCTAATTGGGTCAGCACGCGAGGCGGTGAAGATATGCAGCAGTTCAATCGTGCGATGATAGACAAGCTGGCTTCTTCGGGAGCAGCTCAGGCCGTTTAACCGCGTAACGCAAATCCAAAAGCAGCTCCGCTTTTCGCGGGGCTGTTTTTATATGGCGTCGTGTCGCGCGAGCGCCTCGCCGTACTGCCGGAGCGCCACGAAAGCCACGAGCGCGCAAAACGCCACCTCGCTTGCAACGCCCAGTGCGTCGCCGGAGTGCGTAAGCGCCGCATCGGAATAGACGGCAAGCACGTAGCCGATAAACGCGGTAGCGCAGGCAAGGGCAACATACAACGACCGGGCAGCTCCGGTGCGAATCGTGGCGTTGAGCGCAACGAGCGTGCTCGCCGATACGCAGAAGAGAACGAGAACGAAAAAGGCGGGCGGAGCCGCGAAGCCGCTCAAGAACTGCGCGAACCAATACACAAACGCGGCAAGGAACGAAACTACGACGGGCACTACGGCTTTGGCACGCGCGAGTTCGCGTCCGAAAAGCGGCGCGCTTTGTTCGGTGAGATCCAGCATCGCATGCCGTCCCGGTCCTTGCATCAGCGCGACGGCGATTCCGATGGCGCTGCAGAAAAACATCGGTCCCGCAAGCCAAACGCTACGCGTGGCCAGATCGGCTCCAAGCGGATCGGTCATCGTCATGATTCCATGCGGCTGAATGAACGCGACCAGCGCGGCCGTTGCGCATGCGATGATTAGCGTCCTCCGCTCGGCACGCAACCTTCCGCTTACGATTGCACGAAGCGCACGTACGGTCACGCTAGTTGTTCCTCGCGCAACGCTGCAAACTCGGCGGCCGTTTCCCTATCCACGTGTGTCGAAAAGATGGCGCATCCACGCGCCACCTCTCGAATGACTTTCGCATGCGCGTACTGCGGGCGATCGAGCACGAGCAACCGCGGTGAGGAAAGCAACGCCGCAACCAGCGGATAGGCGAAGGCTTCGTGCAGCTCCGTCAAGCGTTCCAAGAGAAGCTTTGCCTGCGCTTGCGCTCGCACGGCGTCAGTGTTCCACAACGCTGCGCGGTAGCCGATGTAGCGCAAGAATTGCGCCGGTGCCATGACAAGCGGATCGTGCGGGACGAATGCCGTTATTTTCTTGCAGTGAACGGGCTGAACGCTCGGATCGTACTCGCCGATTAAAACCGAACCATGGCTGCAGCGCGCCAGGCCGGCTGCCAGCATCGCGATCGCGCGCGCTTCTTCGACGCCTGCGCAGAAGTGTGCGTATTGCGTCCCGGGATAGACGTCGAACGATGTCGCGGGCACGACGATTCTGCCGTTACGAATGAACGTGGCATCGCGCAAACGCAGAATCGGCGCGATCATTGCACCGGCTCCAAACGAACGTTGGGCCGTTCCGGGCGGCCGACCTTGTGGCATTCCGTCCAGCCGTTGCCTTGTTTCACCGCCGCAATGTCGGCGGTGTAATCGAACCGGCCGGAACCTGCAAAGAACGCGCTACCGACGGCGTAGGCATCGACCGGCACGCCCTTTCTTTCGAATTCATCGATTCGTTGTGGTGTGAAGCCGCCGCTCACAACGATCTTCACGTTCGAAAAGCCTTCGGTATCCAACGCCGTACGAACGTTCCAAACAAGGCGCGGGTTCACACCGGTGGGCGGAAAGGTTCCCATTTGGTTCCAAATCGAGCGGTCAACTACCGTTCCCGACGTGTCCAATCGTACGCCCCAAAGGCGGTCGCCGAGCGCCCGCGCGACTTCCAAACTCGTGCGAACGCAGTCGTTCTCGAAATCGACGAGTGAAATGACCGCGACGTCCGGCTCGCTTAGTTCCGCGAATTTTTTCGTTGCGAGCACGGTATCGCCGCCATACGCCGCGATGAGTGCGTGCGGGACGGTTCCCATTCCTCGAGCGCCCCACCATTCGGCGTTTGCGTCGGTCGATACGCCGAGCGCTCCCGAGATGTACGCTGCGTATCCGTCGCCGGTTTGCACCAAGTGATGATCGAAACGGGCCGGAAAAAAGAGTACGGTTTTTCCGTTTGCCGCATCGACGATTTCGCGCGCATTTGTTGCTATGCGGGTCCGGCGCGAAAGCGAACCGAGATACGGCGTCTCCAAATGCGCAAAGAAGCTGTAGTCGCCTTCGATCGTCATGACGGTCTCGTACGGAGCGACGCGATCGCCGTCGTAGAGCGCGCGAACCCGCAGTTGCGGCCATCCGTCTTCCCAGCCACTGGCGCCTTCGCGGCCGCTGCAGAGTTTCAGGATGGCGATTGCTTCGTCGATGCCGCACAGGACCGCTTCGTTGCGTTGAAACACCTGCATCCGTACGATGGGGTGGCACTCGTCCAACTCAAGAATCGTCCGTGCCCGGTTGAAGTAAGTGTCCGAGTAATAGCCGGCGCGCATCTTTTCGACGGGCAGGTTAAAAATCGAGGGATCAAGCCGTTTCCTCGCCATCGTAAGGTCACTTCGGGCGAGGCGCGAAGAAATCCGCGATGATCGATAATGCCGCCATCGCTCGCAAATTGCTCGAGATCCGAACGCTGATGGAAATGGCGGGCGAGAGCTTCTATAAATTCATGGCTTTCGAAAAGGCCGCCGCGTCGATAGAAAACGCACCGCCGGTGCGCGATCTCATCGTGGCCGGCGAGCTGATCAAGCTTCCGGGAGTCGGCAAATCGATTGCAGTCGTGGTAGAGCAGCTGGCCGAACGCGGCACCGCCGAACAGCTTGAAGCGCTCTACGAGCGTTTCCCGCCATCGATCATGGAGGTGCTCGGTGTCAGCGGGATCGGGACAAAAACCGCCGCAATGCTGTGGACCGACTACCAAATCGCGTCGCTCGCCGATCTTGAAACGGCAATCGCAAACGGCGCGCTCGAGAGCGTGCCGCGGCTTGGCCCAAAAACGATCGATAATTGGCGCCGCGGCATTCTCGCCTATAAAGGACGGCAGAAACGTACGCCGCTCGCGCGAGCGCTGAAGATCGCGCACGAGGCGATTGAATTTTTGCGCAGCGGTCCCGACCATCATCGCTTGAATTATGCGGGAAGTTTGCGCCGGCAAGAAGTGACCGTCGGCGACGTCGACCTCGTTTGCACTGCCGCCGATGCGGCGGCGATTACGGCGTATTTTGCTACCTGGGATCGCGCCGAAGCCGTGCTGGCCGAAGGCCCCACGAAAACCAGTATCTGGCTGGAAAATGGGCTGCAAGTCGATTTGCGCGTTCTTCCCGATCATTTGTACGGTAACTTGTTGCAGCATTTCACCGGGTCGCGGGAACACAACATCAAGATTCGCGAGTATGCGGTGCGCAAACAGTTGCGCGTAAGCGAAAACGGCATTCTCAATCTTGAAACAGGCGACGTAATCGTGTGTTCCGAGGAGCCGGAAGTCTACGCGGCGCTTGGAATGCAGTACGTTCCGCCGGAGTTGCGCAGCGGACTCGATGAAGTCGATCTTGCGCGCGAATTCGCTTTGCCTACACTGTTGGAACTCGCTGATATCCGTGGCGATTTTCACATGCACTCCACGTGGAGCGACGGTCGCGATACGTTGGAAGATATGGTAGCGGCTGCTGCCGCGCGAGGATACGAGTACCATGCCATCAGCGAACATTCGTGGGGGCGCGGAAAACGGTACGGACTCGATCCGCAGGACCTGCGCGAGCAGCGCAAGCGCGTCGAAGAACTCGGCAAGCGCCACGGAATTCATACGTTGTGCGCAAGTGAAGTCGATATTCTGCCCGACGGCAGCATGGATTACGATGATGCGGTCCTAGCCGAACTCGATATCGTCATTGGAAGCGTTCACTCGGCGTTCAATCAGACACGCGACGAGATGACGCGCCGGATTATCCGCGCGTGCGAAAATCCTTACGTGTCCATCATCGGTCATCCGACAGGACGAATGCTCGAAAGCTTTCCCGGATATGAATTCGACTACGACGCAGTTTTTGCCGCGGCGGCCCGCACAGGCACGGCGCTCGAAATCGATGGCCAGGCGTTGCGGTTAGATCTTCCTGCGGCGCTGGCTCGCCGCGCGAAAACCTTCGGCGTTACGTTTACGACGGACAGCGATGCGCACAAAGTCGACGATCTTCCGAATTTGGAGCTTGCCGTTGGGCAAGCGCGCCGCGCCGGATTGACGAAAGACGATGTATTGAACGCGAAACCTTTGGAAGAAGTCTTGGCGTTCGTCGCGCGCAAGAGAGGAGCTGCCGTATGATTCAGACCGTCGCAGTAAGAAGCCCGGACGGCGTTGCGACAGCAGCGCGAATCGCAGGCGAGCGCGGACCGGCGCTCGTTTTCGTTCACGGCGTCGGCTCGACCGCCGCCATTTGGGATTATCAGCTCGAAGCCTTTCGTGGTCGCAATCGGTGCATCGCAATCGAGCTTCGTGGAAACGGCGTTCCCAAGCCCGAACCCGATCCGGCGCAGATTACACGTCCCGGATTTGCGTCCGACGTTCTCGCGGTTTGCGACGCCCTTGGGGTCGAGCGGTTTACCATCGTCGGCTGCAGTTTGGGCGGCGTGGTTGCGTTCGAATTGTGGCCGCGCAATCGCGAACGCATCGAGGCGATGGTAATTGTCGGAAGCTTTGCAAAGTATCCCAACGGACGCGCCTACGCGGACTCCATAAAAGAAGCGGTCAAGCAAGCCGGCTCTATGGAGGCGTTTGCTCAGCAGCGTGCTGCGAAGATGGGACTGCCGCCGGAGCGGCTTTCGGAAACGCTGGAACAGATGGCGTGCAAGCAAGTACCCTCGTACTTAGCCGCGACCGACGCGACCTGGACGGGCGATTATTCCGAAACTTTGCCGATGATAGATGTACCGGTGCTAGTCACCTGCGGGGAGCGCGACGTTATCGCGCCTCCGGAGCTTTCGCAAACGATTGCAAACGGAATTCCCGGCGTACAGTTTTCGCTCGTTCCGAATGCAGGCCACGTTGCGAATGCCGATAATGCGCCGGCCTTTAATACAATGTTAGCAAGCTTTCTGGATTCACCCGTTCGAGCGTAGTGCAAACGCCTCCGGTTCCTCTTAACGAGAAGTTTCGTCTTGAGGCGCTCGACTCGTATGAAATTCTGGATACACCGGAAGAAGCGGTGTACGATGCTTTTACGCGCCTCGCGCGGGAGATCGCCGGCACGAAAATGTCCGCGATCAGCCTCGTCGATAGAGATCGTCAGTGGTTTAAATCGACTGCGGGATTCGAAGCCACGGAAACACCGCGCGAAGTTTCGCTTTGCGCCCACGTCGTTGCGGAGGGCGGCCCGGTCGTCATCCGCGATGCGCATCTAGACGCGCGTTTCGTGAATCATCCTGCCGTTACGGATGGCTTCCAAGTTCGTTTCTATGCCGGCCTGCCGTTGCGGAATCACGACGGATTTACGCTTGGCTCTCTTTGCGTTTTCGACGAGGAGCCTCACGAGATTACGTCTCAGCAAGTGGCGGCGCTAGAAGAGTTGAGCCGCGTGCTGATCGGCGTAATGGAGGGACGCCGCCGTTTTCTGCATCTCTTTGCGTCTGCGGGTATCGACGTGCTGACGGTGGACCCGAAGGATCACACGATTGTGTTTGCCTCGCGCGGTGCGTGCGAGCGATTGCAGTACGATCCGAAAGAGTTGATCGGAAAATCGCTTTTCGAGATCGCGCCGGTAACGCCGGAACAAGCGCGTAAAATCGACGATCGTGCACGCGCGGGCGAAGTTGTTACGTTCGAAAGCCGCTTCCAGCGCAGCGACGGGTCGTGGTATCCGGTCGAGGTGCGGATCGATCGGACATCCGAACACGGCGAAGAACGGATGTTGATGATTGCGAGCGACCTGACTCGACGCAAGGAGCAGGAGCGTGAGATCATGCTGCTGCTCGGCGCCATCAATGTCGCGGGAGACGTGATTCTTGTTTACCGCGTATCGGAAGATCGTTCGCTGCAGCTTGCGTACATGAATGACGCGTATAAGGTGCAAACCGGCTATACGCCGGCCGAAGCGATCGGGAAGACGCTCGAAGACTTCCGGCACGACATGCCCGATGACGAAGGAATGGCTCGCATTCGCGTGGCGATGCAAGACGGAGTGCCGGCCCAAGAAGAGATCGTTAGCTATCGTAAAGACGGATCGACCTACTGGAACCAGGTTACGCTTCATCCGGTAATCGGTGCGTCCGGATCTGTAACGCATTGGATCGCAATCGAACGCGACATTACCGAAGAAGTACAGCGCAAAGCCACGTTTGCCGAAGAGCACGACCGGCTTCTCGCATTGACACGAGCTGCGCGCCGATTGTTCACGGTGCTCGATACGCGCTCGCTAAATGCTACGATTCGAGACGTTGTAAGAGGCTTGATTCCGGCGCACGCGCGCGTTCTGGCTGCGCAGGACGGTCGCGCTATCGAAGTTCAGGAATTGAGCTGTAACGACTGGAGCGATGCATTCAGCGACGATCTGGTAGAACAAGCCGTTCGTTACAAGATGCGCGTCGTGGACGAGGAACAGCAGCGCGCCGTTGCATACGTGGGCCACTTCGGCGACGCCCATTGCCTTCTCGAATTGCGCCCACGCTCTTCGCTGACCCTGCGCAATACTGAATTGTTCGTTTTCGATTTGATCACGGAATACTTCGCGGTGGCTGCGCGTAACGTAACGCTGTACAAAGAATTGGAAGACCGACGCAGCGCCGTGCTCGAATTGAGTCAGAATAAGAGCGATCTGATCGCGATGCTGGCGCACGATTTCCGCGGACCGCTCACCTCCATCGTGGGCTTCGCCGACCTGACGAGCGAGGTTGGCGACGTTAACGAAGAGCAGCTCGAGTTTCTCAAGACCATCAAGCAATCGGCGATGCAGCTCTCGAACCTTGCCACCGATACGTTGACGCTCTCGCGGTTGGAGCGCAACGAAGTTACGCTTCGCGTGAACGAAGTTGACCTTGCGGGACTCTTACGCGAAGTCATTGCGCAACACGCGGATGGCCGTGAGATCGCGCTGCACGTCGATGGCGATGCGGCTTTGACGGGCGATGAAGAACGGCTCCGCCAAGTCTTCGCTAATGTTATCGACAACGCGGTAAAATACTCGCCCGGCGGTGTGAGCCCCGAAGTCAGCGTCACAGGGGATGCGAATACGGTGACGGTTTGCGTACGCGATTTCGGCATCGGCATTCCCGCCGGTGAATTGAACCGCGTCTTCGATCGGTTTGCGCGCGCTTCCAATGCTCGAAAGATGCGCATCTCCGGGACCGGCTTCGGCCTATTTCTCACAAAACAGCTGGTACAATTGCATGCCGGGGAAATCTCGGTCGAGAGCCGCGAAGGCGAAGGCAGCACGTTTACCATTAGGCTTCCGCGACGCGTGGAACGCGGCGCCGGTCCGCGCACGGTGGTGGTTATCGATCAGGAACGCGATCGTTCGTTCTTAACCTACGGCGTTCGCGAAGCCGGATATCGCGTTATTGCAGCGGGAACGCTGGACGAAGTCCTTTGCGCCACCGATGCGCAGAACATCGATGCGTTGATTGTTTCGGCGCCCGAGACGCTCGCAAGTGCCGATGCCGCCTTGTACCGCGCATTCGCACAGGAACGTGGAATTCCAATTGTTGCAATTTCCAACGAGCCTTCGCTGATCTTCCGCCCTGCCGTCACGCTCCCGCGACCCGTGCTGATAGGCGATGTCGTTTCGGCGTTGGAATCGCTTCGCGTGGATCCTACTCGCTGATACGTTCGGCGACGCTGTAAACGTTTGCGCGTTCGCCGCGCACGAAACCCAGCAGCGTGATGTTGAAGCGTTGCGCAAGATCGACCGCGAGACTGCTTGGCGCCGAGACGGCGCATACGATGGGAATGCGCGCAACCGCGGCCTTTTGAAGAATCTCGTAGCTGGCGCGTCCGCTGACGAACATGATCGTGCCCTGCAGCGACCGGCGCTCGATCAATGCCCAGCCACTGAGCTTATCGACAGCGTTGTGGCGCCCCACGTCTTCTCGCACTGCGATCGCGTGGCCGGCGCTATCGAATAGTGCCGCGGCATGCAGCCCGCCTGTCAACGAGAAAATGCGTTGTGCCTCCCGCATCCGTTCGGGCAGTTGATACACCGTGCGAATCGAAACACGTGCGTCGTCAACGACCGGCTCGAGCCCCAGTTCTTCGAGCTGCTCCAAATTTGCGCGTCCGCAGACACCGCACGAGCTATTCATCGTGAAATGGCGTTCGAACCGCTCGGTAGGCGGAAGCTTTGCGGCTCGCAACTGAACGTTGACGATGTTGTAGCGCTGCTCTTCATCGATTTGGGGATCGACGCAGTAAGTCAATCCGGCAAGCTCTTCTGCCGATCTAACGATCTGTTCGCTCCGAACGAATCCCGCTGCTAACTCGAAGTCGTTTCCCGGCGTGCGCATGGTGACGGCGAGCGAGTGCATCTCGTCACCGGCAACAAGACGCAACTCAAGCGGCTCTTCCGTAACGACGCGATCGAATTTCTTTGCGGGTTGATGGCCTTCGTACGCGTCGACAGCGACTTCCGTGGTTCGCCCGCGTGAAACGTACGTCACCTTGGCTGGATGAACGCAGCGTGAGGATCTCGCGCCGAAGCCTTCCCCGCTTCAATCAAGACCTCGCGAAAGACGTAGCCGCCTGCAAGCGTGAGCATTGAAGCTGCCACCGTTCTTATTGCATCGAGGGGCTTCGGAAGCTTGAGGATGTTGCCGGCTAAATTGAGCGCCATCGGTGCGAGAATGCCGCCGATCAAGGTGTACGTGCGTAATCGCTCGCCGTATTTGCCGGTGAACATTGGTTTACCGTATTCACCCGAACGTTTTTCGAAGTCGTTTAACAGAAGAGCTTCGGTTGCACCGGCAAGCATTTCGAAACGTTCCAGCTTGCGCGCAACACCGTGGTTCCCCTCAACAACGGCGAGCAGGCTCGCTAGCGCGCATGCGCTTGCAATTCCGGACGAAACGGAAGCTGCGGGAATATGCCGTTTCCCGGAAGACCACAGCGGATTGGCCGTCGCCGAAAGCAACACGCCGGTGTATCCCCCTACGAAAGCTCCCGTTAGGGCGTGCAATGTAGTAAAAGGCGCGGGCACAAGATGCCGCAGCCAGCGCGGAATCACATTGCTTTCCGCCAGTTCTTTGGTGACGTTGGCGCCGGCAACTCCGGAATAAAGAATAAGGCCCCAAACACCCAGCGACATCGGCGATTTGAACTTTACGATGCGCATCATGTTCAAAAACCGCTCCGGACGACCCAGGTGCGAGATCAACAACCCGGGATTAGCCGCTGCCAAGACGAGCGACGCGTACCGCAGCGATCTGCGCATACGGCGTTCATCTTCTTTTTGCGGGTCCGCGAGCGCGGAAAGAATTCCGAGCCCACCCATGATGCCGCCGAGGAAAAGATACGTAACGACGTTCCACTCCCAGTGCGGCGCTTTCAACATCGGCCGGTCGTAATATGTTGGCCCCGGCGCGAAGTTGTCACGCCGTCCGCCCGCGCCTTCGAAGGCTTCGTCTGGACTCGGAACGCTACGCATTCTTGAACATTATCCAGCCCGCAAACGCTAGCCCCGCGGCAGCAAGCGCCGCCGCGGTATATCCGGCAGGTTGCCGCGTGGACGGCAACACCGGCTCGGACGGCAAGTTGTAAACTTCAGGCTTATCCGTCAAAAGAAAAAATGCATTGAGCGGACCGATGCCGCCGCCGACGTCATCTGCGCCGTAGAGCGAGGCTTGCACGCCACGCGCTTGCAGCGTCTCGACGCGTTGTTTCGCACGTTCGCGTAGTTCTTCTACGTTTCCGAACTGAATCGACTCCGTGGGACATGCTTTGGCGCAAGCGGGAACGAAGCCGAGGTTTTGGCGATCGTAGCAAAGGGTGCATTTGCCCGCGACACCGCCGCCGTTTTGCAAGGCCGTTTCTTTCTCTTCGCGGCGTTCTTCGCGGAGCGACGCAAGGTTGTACCGCGTTCCCGATGGATCGAACTTCTCGATCAAGTCGACAACGCCGAACGGACACGAAACGACGCAGTAACCGCAGCCGTTGCAAACATCCGGTTGAATATAAACCGAGTCGTGCTCGTTGCGTATGATCGCGCCCGTCGGGCATGCTTCCAAGCAGCCCGCGTTCTTGCAGTGTTTGCAAACGTCGCTGCTCATCAACCAACGATCGTGGAGTCCGCTTTCATCGGCATGCATCTGCTCGATGAAGGCCACGTGACGCCACGTCGTTCCGGAAAGTTCCAAGGTGTTATCGTACGAATTGCCGCTAAACGAAAACCCGTCCGAGGGAAGTTCGTTCCATTGTTTGCACGCGACCTCGCACGCTTTGCACCCGATGCAAAGGGTAGTGTCGGTAAAAAATCCCGTCATTTACGGTTCCGATGCTCCCATATCTTCGCCTTGCATGTGTTGATAGCCACGCCCATGCTGCGCTTCCATCCACGCTCCCTCCGGCTGGCCTAGCGGATCGCGCTCGGTCGGCGGGACGGGTAAATCGATCCGGTCGCGGCGATGCGCCGGGCGGCGTCCCTGGCGAATGTTACACGTCAGCGTCTTGGATTCGTGAATCGAGACGTTCGGATCGAGCGTGATGGGAATGACGGTTCCGACGCTGTCGCCGCGAGCAAGTGCCACCATGTTGCCGTAGTTATATGGAACGCCGATTTGATGCACGCGTTTCCCTTTGCCGATTCGCAGCGGGCGCAGCCGTCCGCTCACGAGTGCCCGCGCTTCCATCTCGCCGACGGCGGTTGAAATCGTAACCCAGTCGCCGTTCTTTATCCCTTTCTCGACGGCGAGTTCCGGATTGATTTCCGCGAACGCCACAGGCTGTAACTCCGCAAGCCAAGGAACGTATCGCGTCATAATTCCCGACATCTCGGTGACGCGATACGTAGTTAGCACGTACGGATACTTATCGTCGATGGGTTTGTTATACGGGTTGTCGCTACGGTGGTAGAGGCCCAGTGCGGGGTTACTTTGTTGCGAGTAAAATTCGTTTTTGACAACGGACTGCAACGGTTCATAGTGAGCCGGTAACGGACCATCTTTCAAACCGCTCGCTACAAAAAGCGCGCCCTTTCCATCGACCATCATGATAAACGGGTCGGCTCCCGAATGCGCGTCCATCCCCTTTCCGTTTGGATCGGCGGGCGTATCCGGCGCTTTTGTCTTTATGAAATCCGGAACGTCAACTCCGGTCCACTCGCGCTTTTCCTCGTCCCACCAAACGTACTTCTTGCGCTCGCTCCACGGTTTTCCGTCGGGATCCGCCGATGCGCGATTATATAATGTGCGCCGGTTCGCGGGCCACGAGAACCCCCAGTTCGGCGCGGTGTATGGACCGCCCGGATCGCGACTTGCGGCGCGATTGGTGTGCTTGTCGGGACAGACGCCGGAGTATATCCAACCGCCACACGCCGTCGATCCGTCATCTTTTAGATCGCCGAACCCGGAGACTTGCTCGCCGTTTGCGGTGTAGTAGCCGTTGATTTCTTGCAGAACTTTCACCGCCGAGGGCTCGCCGAGCGCGCGCTCGTGCGGATCGTCGTGTTCGTAATCCCACGTCAGATCGAGAATCGGACGGTCTTTCGGATCGGTCGAACCCTTGTAGAGTTCCTTGAGCCGTTTTGCAAACCAGGTGAGATACCACGCGTCGCTCTTTGAATCGCCCTTTGGTTCGACGGCTTTATCGTGAAATTGCAACAGGCGGCTCGTGTTCACCATCGTGCCGTCTTTTTCGAACATCGTAGCGGTGGGAAGAAAGAAAACCTCCGTTGCGATTTTCGAAGGATCCGCACCTTCGCGGCGCCAGAACGAAACGGTTTCGTTCTCGTAGCTATCGATGTTTACGAGCCAATCGAGCCGTTCCATTGCCGCGGAGACGAGCTCAGCATTCTGACCGGATGCCGCCGGATTTTGACCGATGACGAAATAGCCTTTGACGGTACCGTCCTTCATGGCGAAGACAGTAGGCAGAGTCGAATGATCGCCGATCAGCTGCGGCAAGTATTCGAAGCAGTAATCATTCTCTGCCGTCGCAGCTTCGCCGTAGTACGCTTTTAGCAACGAAATAACGTACTTCGGCGTATTCACCCACCAGCCGGTCGCCTTGGTGTTTGTCTTCAAATATGCTTCAAGCGTCTGTTCGTCGCGTTGAACGGACGGCATCGGCAGATATCCGGGCATCAGATCGTAAAGCGTTGGAATATCGGTAGCCCCTTGGATATTCGCGTGTCCGCGCAACGCCATAATGCCGCCGCCGGGGCGGCCGATATTTCCAAGCAGCAGTTGAAGAATCGCGGCCGTTCGGATGAATTGCACGCCTGCGGTGTGCTGCGTCCATCCGAGGGCGTAGGCAAAGGCTGAAGTGCGCTCGCGTCCACTATTCTCTACGAGAAGCTGCGCGATGCGAAGGAACTGCTCTTTCGGCGTCCCACAAACTTCTTCAACCATCTCCGGCGTATAGCGGGCGTAATGTTTGCGAAGAATATTCAGCACGCAACGCGGGTGTTCGAACGTGGGGTCTTTTTTGATGTGTCCGTGTTCGTCTCGTTCGTACTGCCACGTTCCGGTGTCGTAAGTTCGCGAATCGGGATCGTACCCGGAAAATAAACCATCGAGATCTTCGGTGTCGCGGAACGATTCGTTCACGATATTGGCGGCATTGGTGTACGCGTAAACGTACTCTTTAAAGAAGCCGCCGTTGCTCAACACGAAATTGATGATGCCGCCGAGAAACGCGATATCGGTTCCACTCCGCAACGGCGCGTAAATGTCCGCCACAGCGGACGTGCGCGTAAAGCGCGGATCGACGTGAATGATCGTGGCGCCGCGTTCTTTCGCCTTCATTACGAAACGAAACGCGACCGGATGGTTCTCCGCGAAGTTAGAACCTTCGATCAGAATGCAGTCGGCGTTCGCCAGGTCGGGAACCCAAACTGTTGCGCCGCCGCGCCCGAACGAGGTGCCCAGACCGGGCACCGTCGAGGAGTGTCATATTCGTGCTTGGTTTTCTATCGAAACGACGCCGGCGGAGCGCATCAGTTTCGTTAGCAGATAGTTCTCTTCAACCGCAAAAGTGGCGCCGCCAAGCGACGCAATTCCGAGCGTGTGGTTTACCCGTTGAGCTTGTCCTGAGCCTGTCGAAGCACGTTCGCGGACGAATGTTGCGTCGCGCGTTTCTTTGAAACGCTGTGCGATCCGTTCGAGCGCCCATTCCAACGGCCGGTCTTCGTACCGGTCCGAATAGGGCGCTCGATACTTTACGGTAGTCCAGCGTTGATCGTTTTCGGTGAAGCCGAAGAGCGCCGATCCTTTCGGGCAAAGATGGCCGCCGCTGATGGGGCTATCGGGGTTTCCCTCGATGTCCAACAGCTTTCCATCTTCACTTACGTACGCAAGCGTCGCACAGCCGACGGCGCAGTAAACGCACAGGCTGTGGACCGCTTTCGCACCCGCTATGCGCCCCTTCAGATGCTTTGTGCGTTCCGAGGCAACGTTCGGCAGCATGCCGATGCGTTCGGTAAGATCGATGCTCTCCACGACTTCTCCTTACGCGGTAGCTTGTTGCGGTAGTGCCGCCGGCTTCTTAACGAAGAACGGGATAACTGCAGCGATCAGCAACATCACCGCAACCGGAACGAGCGCGCCGGAGTACGATCCCGTTACGTCGTGGACTTTCGCCGCGATGAACGGTCCCACGAGTCCGCCGACACCCCATGCAGTAAGAATATAACCGTAAATTTGTCCCAGGTACTTCGTTCCGAAGAAGTCGGCCGTAAATGACGGCATGACACCGAAGCCTCCGCCGTAGCAGAGCAATACGATGGCGAAGTAAATTCCGACTGCGACGAAGCCGCCGGTATGTGCCATCAGGAAGAACACGACCGCTTGGATCAAGTACATCGTGGTATAGGTCAATGGACGGCCGATGCGGTCGGAAACGGTCCCCCAGAAGAAGCGTCCCAAACCGTTGAAGACGGCGAGGAAACCGTATACCTGGCCCGCCTGAGCAGGTGTCGCGCCCGTGAGTTCGGTGTAAATCGGTGCCGCATTCGAAATGATGAGGATCCCGGCCGTGACGTTCAGGAAAAGCAGAAGCCACAATCCATAAAGCTGCGGCATAGACGCGGCTTCGGACGGCGTGAAGCCGGTGGTTTGCGTTGCGACGCTAGCCGGCACGCCCGCGACGGTGTAGTTGGGCGGCGGATTCTTCAACAGAAAGGCACATAGGCCGCCGATAATGATGAAGACGATTCCGGAGATCGTAAAGATCATGAGCGCGCCATGCAGCGCACCCGGAGGCAGTGCGTACTGTGTTGGGTCGAACACCGTTCCCGCCTTGATCGCTGCCGCTCTTGCAGCAACGTATGCTCCGGCAGCCTTTGCAGCCACATGGTAGGCGTCGAGGCGCGTCACGACTTGGTTGTAGACGAAAGCGCCGAGGCCGAACCCCATGACGACCATACCGCTCCCCAAACCGCGGCGATCCGGGAACCATTTGGTCACCATTGCTACGGGCGTAACATAAGCCATTCCGTTTCCGAAACCGCCGATGAGCCCGTACGTTAGGTAAAGCCACCATTTTCCAAGCGCTTCCGTGCCCAGTCCGGCGAGCATTACGCCTACGCCCCACAGCAGCACGCCCACGATAGTAACGGTGCGTGGCCCAACGCGATCTTGCCAGCGTCCGCCGAACACGGCGCCGATGCCTAAAAAGAAGATCGCTAGCTCAAAGGCGAGCGTAGCGTCTTGGGTGGACCACTTGAATCCGGCAACGAGCGTGTTCGTGAAAAGACTCCACGAATAGACCGTGCCAAGACACAGCATAACCACCACACCGGCGAGAGCAATTCCCCACCTGTTGCCGGTTGTCGCTGGAGTTGAAACCATGTGTCGTTTCTCCTTAAATCCTTAGCGCAGCAAAAGTGTCCTTGGCCATCATTCTAGACTAAAACCAATGAAGCAGGTATGCGCTTGATTTACAAAGCTTTAGGTTGGTTTTTCGTATGCACTCGCAATGAACGTGATTACTAGTATTGCGGAGACGGCTTCACCGCGAAACGCATGCAACACGCTGCCCGCGACGATCGCACATGCCACGCCGATCGGTGAAGCTATCGATCCGCCGGTTATGAAGTCGTAGATTTCACGCAGGACGCGCATCACGAACCTTCATCGTCGCAACCAGCATGGCGCTGACCGCGAGATACACCGCAATGAACAAAAAGAGCGTTGCGTCGCCGAACCACCATGCGATACCGAGTCCTTCGCCGGTCCAATAACTTCCGAGCGAAAGCAGCATCAATCCGACGATGCCTTTCATTAGGTTTTCCGGAACGCGAGCGAACGGCGCGCGCAGCAGAAACGCTGCGATGGAAACTATAACGAGCGCTGCTATTGCACCGCCGGTTGACCAGGCGACGAGTCCGGGCGTTGATGCGGCGAACGTAACGACTATAACCGCAACTTCCAATCCTTCAACGAAGACGCCCTGAAACGCGACGAAGAATCCCTCGCGCGCGCCACGATGTTGAAGTGTTTCGACTTGCCGGCGGAAGATTTCGTCTTCGTCGTGCAACGCTTTGCGGCCGGCGAAACGCCACACGGCTTTTCGCAACCAGTTAATGCCGAAAAGCACCAGGAACGGACCGACAACGATCTCGATGCGCTCCACCGTCGCGGCGCGCGATAGCAGCGGACCCAAGGCAGCTACTAACAGAACGAGCGCAGCGGTAGCGGCGAGCGTTCCGTTTACCGCCGAGCGCCAACCCTGCGTTATGCCGACTGCCAGAACGATGGTCGCGGCCTCCACGAACTCCACGGCGGACGCGAGAAAGGTCGTCCCCGCTAGGATCCAGGGCGTCATTGGTTATGCATACCCGCGGCGTGTTCGAGAATATCGTTGCCGATGCGCGGATCGACGGCATCGGCATCACGAGTGTCCATATGGTTGCTCAAAGAAGCACCATAAGCCGTTTGTACATTTCGTTCATTGACGTCGATCGTAGGCGGCATCACTTGGAAGGGCCTTAGCTGCGCCCCAGGTTTGAACGCATCGTACATCGGTGGCGCAACGGCGTCGTAAATGCTCATCGCGGGAAGCCCGAGCAGCAATTCGATGGTGCGAACGACCGAAGTCGTAGAGTAATGTGCGTGATGTACACCGGGCGCCGCGTAGGGTGAAACGAGATAGAACGTGGTGCGCTGGTCATCAACGTGATCCGGCCCGTTCTGCGCGTCGTCTTCAATGGCGAAGATCGCCGTGTTCTTCCAGTAGGGCGAGTGCGAAACGATATCGACGATGCGCCCGAAGGCATGATCGTTTTGTGCTACGAACGCGCGCGGCGTCAACGCGCCGGTTTTTGTGTAATTCGTGTGGTCGTTCGGCAGCCGGACGAATTCGAGCTGCGGCAGTGACTTGCTGCGAACGAAGTCGTTAAACTCGCGTTGCCACTCGTCGACGCGGGCTTCGTCGCTGACCGTGGTGTCAAAACCGCGATATAGCGCATCGGTGTGATCTTTCAGACCCGGCAGCGTCGAAGTCTCGAATCCCGTGGCGGGCGGAATCGCGACGAACTCACCGTAGTTGCGATAGGTAATGCCGTGCCGCTTTGCGTTGTCCCAAAGGTACCCGTTTCGCGGAACGCTCGCAATGGCGCCGTCTTCGAAATCGTAGAGTTTGCGCCGTCCGCCGTAATTGGGCGGCCAAAAACGCTCGAGATAATCGTTCGCGAGTGCAGCGGTCGACCAGGTATGGCCGCTTGCGCTAACTTGCGCATCGGTGTACGTGTTGTCGAAAATGCCGAAGCGGTGCACGAGCGCATGCTGATTCGGCGTAACATTTTCTCCGAACCATGCCAATTTCGGATCGCCGTTGGCTCCCGGAACGTCGCCCAACACTTGGTCGTACGTACGATTCTCTTTGATGATGTAAATGACGTGTTTGATGGGGCCGCCGGCGCGCACTACCGTTTGCGGCGGCGTCGGCTCCGGAGAAGGAACGTTTGCCAGCACTTGTTCTGTGCTATGCGCATTGAATTCAGCGCGCGGAATCGCCCGCACCGATCCGACTAGCAGCCGCGCAACGTAGGACGGATCTCTCTTAGCGTTTGCAAAATCAGGATTGGGATGCGAGCTTTCGCCTTTGCCGTTGATAATGTAGACGTTACTCGCGTCGACGGCGACGCCGCTCGGATACCAGCCCGCCGGAACGCGCGCCACGACCCGATTGTTACGAATTTCCGCAACTGCGTTTTCCGCGCCTAGAGAGACAAAAATCGTTCCGTCTTGCGCGACGGCTAGGCCGTTTGGCGAAGCACCCGGACCCTGTGGAAGTCCTACGTCGATACGATCCGTTACGCGTTCGGTCGCTGTGTCAACCACGTCGATTGTATCTGCGTCGGCACACGCAACGTATAGTTTGCTGCCGTCGCCCGAAAGCGCAAGCGCCGACGGATGAAGATCGACGGCAACTTCATGTGACTCTTCCGACGGCGATGCGATCACCGAGAGCGTTGCAGCGCCACGATTCGCGATGAAAAGTTTGCTTCGATCGCTCGAAAATAAGACCGCACCTGGATGGAGTCCCGCCTTTACGGACTTCGCGTTGCTCGTTCCCATTGATGCGATCGACGCGGTATCGTCTTCATCGTTTGCAGTCGCGATCGTCGCGCCATTGAACGCAACGGCGTCGGGCCAATGACCGGCGGGAATGGACGTGATCTTTTGCGTCGCCGTATCGACGTCCAGGATGCTATTGGAGGCAGCACCCGCCACGTAGACGCCGGTAGCGCTATGCCAAACGGGCGCGCCGAAGGCGTCGTGGAGCGGAATCACGGTCGTCGTTTCGAGTGATGGAATGCGCATGATGCGCAGCGTAGCGGGCATATAGCCCGACTCTACAACGGCGATCCTCGTCCCATCCAGGGAAGTGGCAATCCCTTGCGGCATCGTGCCGATCGTTGCAACCGTACCTTCCGGCGCGGATATGCGCCAACCCGATGGTAGTACAGTTATCGTCGCCGATGCAGCACCCAGCATAACGATCACGCCAACAAGCAGAGCGAATCTACGCAACACTAATTCCTTTGTCTAACGAAACAGAAGTTCTCCGATGAACGCCGCGGCTAGGACGACGGCCCACGCGGGAACTTTCAACACGTGCACTGCCAGAAACGCAGCACCGGCAAAGCATACATCAAGAACATTATGAACAGCTGATGTCCAAATCGGATTCACGAATGCGCCGGCGAGCAAACCGATGACGCCGGCATTTGCGCCGGCAAGCGCCGCGCGAAAACGCTCGTTCGTTGCCAAAGCGCGGTAGAAAGGCGCCACGCCCGCGAGCAAAGCAAACGACGGCGCAAAAATAGCAATGGTTCCGAGGATTGCGCCACATACGCCCAACGACCCGTTGTAGGCTGCGGCGCCGACGAACGACGCGATCGTAAATAGCGGTCCCGGCATTGCTTGCGCCGCCGCATAGCCTTCGAGAATTGCACGTGACGAGACGACGCCCGCTGCCGCCGCCTGCGTTTGGAGCAGAGGAAGCACAACGTGCCCGCCTCCGAAAACCAGACTGCCGACGCGGAAAAGCAGATCGAAGAGAACGATCGGATGCGCTTGCGTGACCCGCGCCGCCACTTCGAGCGTGACGAGCGTCAGAATGAAAAGAGCTAGGATAGCCGCGCCGGCGCGTCGCGAGATTCCGAGATCAAGCTTTGGTGCGGCCGCCGGGATTTGCCCGCGAAGTAAAAACGCTCCGGCAAGCGCCGAAGCGAGGATACCGATCGGCGCCGCGGCCGGCGAAGGCCAAAGCAAGACCAGGGCGAGGACGGCTAGGGCAATTGCTAACCGCTGCGCATCGGGAGCGAGGGAGTGGCGCATGGTAACGATTGCGCTCGCGACAACGCCGGTTGCCACCAGCAGCAAAGCGTGAAGCCAACCCGCGGTTACGAGCTGTGTGCCGGCCGCAAGAGCAATCGCGGTCATCGCAACGGCCGACGGAAGCGTGAACCCGATCCACGCACAGAGCGCGCCGAGCGGACCGGCGGCGAGCCACCCGATTAGCATGCCGGTCTGCGAACTTCCCGGCCCGGGCAGTAGCTGCGTAAGCGCCACGCATTCGCCGAAAGTCGCATCTTCGAGCCAACGCCGGCGCTCTACGAACTCTGTCCGAAAGTAAGCCAAATGCGCAACCGGGCCGCCGAACGACGTACACCCAAGACGCAAGAAAGCAGCCAAAACCTCAAGCGGGCGCGCCATTGGCCGGACAGGTGCGCCGTTGGGAAATCCGCAACCTTCGAACCATGGATCTCTCATCGATAACGGTATTTGCCGGTGGCGACTTCCGCCGGTACGACGAAGCAAAAGTCGGTCTCCTTACGCACGGCTTGCAATACGGAACCGGCTGTTTCGAAGGCATTCGCGGCTATTGGGAACCCGGGGATAAGGAACTCTACCTCGTTCTCCTGCGCGCGCATTACGAGCGTTTGAAAACCTCGGCGAAAATACTTTTGATGGAGATTCCATATACGGTCGACGAGCTTGTCGACATGACGGTAGAGCTGGTTACGCGTAACCGGTTCGAGAAAGACATCTACATTCGCCCGTGCGTTTTCAAGGCCGCGGAAGATATCGGCGTGCGCCTTCATAATGTTCCGGACGCATTCGCGATGATTCCGGTTCCGTTTAAGAGTTATCTCGATGCATCCAAAGGCTTAAACGTTTGCGTCAGCTCGTGGCGCCGCGCCGACGATACGATGGCTCCGCCGCGTGCAAAGATTACCGGCTTGTACGTTAACTCCGCACTAGCGAAAACGGAGGCTATTACAAACGGCTACGACGAAGCGATTCTGCTTTCGCATGACGGCCACGTCTCCGAAGGCTCAGCGGAGAACATCTTCCTGGTCCGTCACGGAAAACTCTACACACCGGATCCGTCGCAAAACGTGCTCGAAGGTTGCACGCGCCGCGCGATCATGGATGTCGCCACGCATTTCGGAATCCAAATCATCGAGCGTTCCATCGATCGCGGCGAGCTTTACTCCGCCGATGAAGTGTTTTTCACCGGCACCGCAGCCGGTATCGCGTACGTCGCGAGCGTTGACCGTCGCATCGTCGGCGACGGCACGATGGGGCCGGTTGCAAAACAACTCGGCGACTACTACCAGCGCGCCGTTCGCAACCTCGAACCGATTCACGCGCACTGGCTGACTGCTACTTACGCTCACAAGAAAAGCACTAAAACCGCTGCCGCTGTTTAAGCGCAACAGAATAGCAAACGTTCGGTGATTACGCTTGCGCTATTTCAAGCAAGCCACAATGGCTTCAATCACGCGTTTCGTCTCCTCAGGGTCTCGAACGCGAATTGAATCCGTGCCGGCCTGTACCGCGGGGTAGTCGTTTCCACCCGGAAAGATTGCATCACCGATAAAGAGCATATTTGAGATCGGGATTTTGAGGCTGTCCCGCAGCTTGCGGATACCGTAGGCTTTGTCGATTCCCGGCGGCGTCACATCGATCGAGGTCGTTCCGCCGAGACTGATTGAAAAATCGGGCAACATCGGGTCGAGTACGGCTTTTATCTGTTTGCGCTTCGCGAAATCGGGATCCCAGCTCGCTTTTGCTTCAAGGGGAGCTTGCTGGCCGAGCGCCGAGTACGTGATCTGCGTTCCCCGATCCTCGATTCGCTCACCCCAACTCTCCTTCGGCTGAAAACCTGTTTCGGCGACGGCTTTTTCAAGAGAATCTTCGATTCTGCTCTTTTGCGCATCGCTCAAATCCTCAGAGTAGAGTTTCTGCCACGTCCCGTTGTATTCAAAGAACTTCGTGCCGTCCGTCGGAAGAATTGAAAGGTTGTCGAGATTGCTTGCCGCCGGAAGATGCGCGAGCACTTGTTTTTGAAATTGCGGAAAGTCTCCGCCGGAGATAATTGCAACCTTGACGATTGCGATCAGACTGTGAAGGTGAGCCGCCATCTCGTCGTCGAGAGCAGATTTGCTTGGAGCAAGGGTGCCGTCTAAGTCGAATACGATTAGCTGTTTCATAAGCAAAGTTCTGTGAATTCGATTTGCATGCCAACACCTGACCGGACGAATTCCGTGAAAGGTTGCGAACGCTATGATGACGGTCGAGTATCATTCTTTCATTCGTTTGAACAGTTGAACGAGATTGGTCTCCCACGTCCTGCCGCCATCGATTGAAAAGGCTTGTTCGGTGCGGAAGCTTGTCGCCGTGATGTTGCTGTACACAACGCGAACGAGAACAGGTCGACCGTTAAACGTGTCGCGCCCTTGAAACTCGCCTCGCCCACCCGCGAATTGGCCGATGAGTGGCGGATCGAAGGCGCCTTCATCGGCTTGGCTCCAATACACGCTCCACCGGTCGGTCTTCGGGTTGTAGAGACGCATCATCAAACCGATGAAGTGGGGCGACGGACGTTGCGCCTCGAGTTGTGCAAGACTCGCCCCGGGCCACAATCTCCGAACGATGTGTACGTAGCAACAGGGATGCATCCAGGTCCTAGAGCCGGCCAGCGGATGTGCTAGGCGGCGTACATCAATGTTCCATTTGCCGGATTCGAAATCGAAATCATGACGCGGATCCGGCGTGGCCGCTCGTGCCTGGACGAGTGCCGAGAGGATGAACGTCAAGACCAAAAGCGCGAGACGCATACTGCTGATTCTACGCTAAGGATCGGAACCCGACAATTTACGTCGTTGCCGGCGTGAATCAGTTAGCCGGCGAGAAAGCGTGCGTGATTAGAGTCCGCCGGTAGAGGTGTAATCGTCGGCGGAGTGCTGCCAGTAGCGGACGTCGGGCGCGACGATGGTTTGCGTCGCAGCGAAGGTGTTGAGTCCGGCGCCGTTGCGCCACGCGGCCAGTTGGCCTTCGTGTGCGAAGGTTAGCTTTGAAAGCGAACGGATGAACGTACGTCCGATGTCGAGCGACGGAAGGTGGGTCGTCATCACCGCGATCACGTACGGTGCCTCGTCGGCATAAACGATGCCGACATCGTTCAAAGTATCGAAAAAGCTGCCCGTCTTGTGTGCGATCGGCACGTCGTCGGGCAGCGCTGCGGGAAGCAAGGTGTTGATCTGGTCGTCTTCGAGGATTGAAATCATTTGGTTTGACGACCATTCGTCGACAAGTTTGCGACGGGCCATCAATGAAAGCAAGCGTACCATGTCGGCCGGAGAGGTACGAAGCGATTGGCGTACCGAGTAGTTCGACGTGCGTACGTCTTGCGTCAAGTGCGTGCGTTCGAGGCCGAGGTTATACATCGTCCGGTTGATGCTCCGCAACCCGACGAGACGGATCAACATGTTCGTCGCCGTGTTGTCGCTGATGTCGATCATCTTCGCAAGCAACTCGGAGACCGGGTACGTTGAACCGGCCGGTTCGTCGCAAAGCTCGCCCGAGCCGTAATCTTTATCGCGTGGCAAAAGCTCGACGCGACGCTGCAGATCGAATTTGCCGGCCTCGAGCTGGCGGAAGACTTCCACCATTACGGGGACTTTGATCGTCGAAGCGGCCGGCATGCTTTCACCGGCGTTGTACCCTACCGAAAGATTTGTCGAGAGATCGAGAATTTGAACGGCGCTCGAGCCTCGAAAAGACGACACAAGCCGGTGCAGCTCGCTACGCAATTTAGCGAACGGCGGAGGTGTAGTTATTGCACGAGCAGGTGCACTGTTCGAACAGACGAGTGCAACCGCTACAGCGATGATCGCCCACATGCGACGCATACGAATTGTATCGGCCACGTTGCTTGGAATTGTAGCAGACGTGCGGGTTTTCGAGCTAGTAAGGGACGCCGTCGGACGCGGGCGCACGCACCTTGCCCGTCCACCCGGCAAGCGCAATAAGTGCGGCTATATATGGCAAAGCTTGCATTGCGTCGGGTGGAAACCACGCAACGCGGCCTTGCAAAACGAATTGCAACGCTTCGAAGAATCCAAACGCGAGCGCAGCGGCGGTTGCGCCGGCCGGCGTCCATCGTCCGAAGATCACTGCGGCAAGCGCGATGAACCCGCGTCCGGCAGTCATTCCGTCGGAGTACAAGTTCAGCTCACCAACCGAAAGAAATGCGCCGCCGAGGCCCGCGAGTGCGCCGCTGATTATGACCGCTCGTGTTCGCAGGGCAAGCGGATCGAGACCGGCGGATTTTACGGCGGCCGGATTCTCTCCGCATGCTCGCAGGCGGAGTCCCCACGGCGTTTGATAGAGCACCCAATGAAGAAGCGCCGTACACGCGAACGCGAGAACCACCAGCCAGTAATAGTTTTGACCGAGCGCGGCGACTTGGCTGCTGGCGCCGGGCTGGTTGAAGATGAGCACCAGACCATAGCCGGCTGCGCCGGCGCAAATAAGATTGATGCCTGTGCCCGCGACGATTTGATCCACTTTGAATCGGGTTGCGGCAACCGCTAGAACGTAGCCGAAAAGTGCTCCGGCAGCGATACCGCAGACGATCGCTACAAACGGTGAGTGAAGATAGTACGAGCTAACGACCGCGGTGAACGCACCCGCTATCATCATGCCTTCGAGTCCGATGTTGATGACGCCGGAGCGTTCCGAAATCACGCCGCCTAGCGCCGCATAGAGAATCGGCGTTGCCTTTACCAACGTGAGCCATGCGAGGGTCAACAGCAGTCCCGTCACGCCGGCACTTCCTCGCTACGCGTTGCGATGTACCGGCGGGCGGCCAGTATCAAAATGATGAGCCCTTCGATGATCCGGATCGTGTCCTTTGGAACGCCGGCGCTAGCTTGCATCGATAGCCCACCCGCTTCGAGCATTCCAAATCCGAATGCAGCGAGGCAAATCCACAAAGGCTGAAGATCGCCGACCAAGGCCACCGCGATGGCCGTGAAACCGTACCCCGGCGAGAGCTGCGTATTGAAGCGGTGCAACTCGCCGCAAACGATCGCGGCGCCGCCCATGCCGGCGATTGCGCCGGAGAGCGCAAGCGAAATCCACGTAACGCGAACGATGTTAACGCGGTTGCGTCGCGCCGCTTCAGGCGCTTCACCCGCGGCACGCAGCTCATAGCCGAAGACGGTGCGGTTCAACAGAAATCGCAGCGCGACGGCGACGGCAAGCGCAACCAGAATGCCGCTCGAGAGACGTGTGTGCGGAATCAGAATCGGGAGCCAAAACGATTGAGGCAGCCACGCTGTCTCCGCGCCGCTCGCTTCGGGGCCGCGCAGAGGTCCGCTAACAAGATCCAGTGTGAAGTACGCGGCGACAAAGTTCAGCATTAGCGTTGCGATGATTTCGTTTGCGTTAAATCGCGCTTTCATCCAACCGGCGATTGCGCCCCAAATGCCGCCGCCCATTGCGCCTGCGAGAAAAAGCAACGGAATTCCGATCGATCCCGGCAAGGGCATCATCGGTCCTAACACACCGGCAAAGAACGCGCCGACGACCAGCTGTCCTTCCGCACCGATATTGAATAGGCCGGCACGAAATGCCAGCGCGATACCGAGCGCGGGAAACAATAACGCCGTAGTCGCGACAAGCGTCTCGCCGAGTTCGTTTCTTCCGCCAAGTGAACCGGAGATGAGCGCGGCGAATCCATCGATGGGCGACGTCCCGGCGGCAAGCATCGCGACGGACATCAGCGCAACGATCAGGAGAATGGCGCCGAGCGGTTGCGCAAAATTCCAATTCGATCGCGTCATGCGCCGCCCGCCATCATGCGACCGATTGCGGCGCGGTCGATCGTATCGCGCGTGAAGCTTCCCACGATTGCACCACGATACATGACTAAGATGCGATCCGCGACCGCCAGAATTTCGTCGAGTTCAAATGAGATCAAAAGAATCGCTGCTCCATCGTTGCGAGCTTGAATCAGGCGCGACTGTACAAGCGCGGCCGCTCCAACATCGATTCCCCGTGTAGGGTTGTACGCCAAAACGAATTCCGGTTTGTCGATGAGCGCGCGTCCGACGACGAACTTTTGTTGGTTGCCGCCGGAAAGCGTCTTCATCGCGACCTCCGGCGAGGCGGCGCGAACGTCGAAGCGTTCGACGATCCACTGCGCATCGGCTCGCGCGCGCGAGCGATTCAACGTGATTACGCGCCGTACACCAGGGCGGTGTTGTCGTCCAAGAATCGCGTTGTCAACGATGGGCCAGGGCAATACTAATGCTTCACGATGCCGGTCTTGCGGAATTGTCGATAGTCTCTGCGGTCGTTCGATTTTGCCGCTGTACTTAATCATTCCAGTTAGCGCGTCGGCGAGCGTCGTCTGTCCGTTTCCTTCAACGCCGGCGATGCCGACGATCTCTCCGCGCTGGACATAGAAACTAATGTTGCTTATCCGCGTAGAACCGCTTCCGGCACTTACATTACTAATGGAGACGCACGGTGCAAGAGGGACGGTGGCGCGCTGAGCGACTGAAGGGACGTCCCCACCTACCATCGCGCGCGCTATTTCGTCCACCGTTGTTTCGGCCGTATTCATGCGTGCGACGATCCGGCCTTGACGCATCACCGTGATGCGAGTCGAATAGGAAATTACTTCCTGCAATTTGTGCGTGACGATCAGAATCGCCGTGCCGCCTGCAGCGAGTTGCTTGATACCTGCAAAGAAAGCATCGATCTCAGCGGGAGCGAGCGCGGCGGTCGGCTCGTCAAGAAGCAGCACCGACGGATTGCGGTCGAGTTCGCGGAGCAGCTCAACGCGTTGCTGGATGCCCACAGGAAGTTGGTCGACGAATGCGTTCGTGTCGATCTGCATGCCGTGTTCTTTGGCGAGCGCTTCAACGCGTTTACGAGCGGCGGCAGCATCGATTCGCCAACCGCTGCGCGGTTCTCGTCCTAACAGGACGTTTTGCCAAACGCGAAGACGGCCGACCAATTCAAAATGCTGGTGGACGAGCCCCACCGTTCCGGTCGAGGAAAGCGAGCCTTCATCGGCCGGAATCTCCCCGAAGGCGATTTCGGAAAGTGTCGATTTTCCCGCGCCGTTCTCGCCGACTAGCGCATGAATTTCGCCGGGATACAAATCCAAATCGACGCCGTCCACCGCGACGACGCCGGGATACGCTTTTCGAATGCCACGCATTACGAGCGCGGGTTGCGTGTTGCTCCTCACAACCCGGCCGGCGACCATTTTGCAAGCTCCTCACGCGACGCCGGCGGCGTTATGCGGCCGTCCTGAATTGCTTTTTGAATTTGCGCTAAGCGTGCAAGGCGGGCGCTGCCGATTTGATCCTTTGTGTAACGAAAATCCGTTAAGCCGACCGCGTGCTGTTTCAACCCCAATACGAGATGGCCGGCGAGCGGGCGATGTTTCCGGATCGCTTCACCGACGTCGAAAACCGCGACGTCGACCTTCTTTACCATCGAAGTGAGAACTTTACCGGGCGCGAGCGCGTCTTGATCGCTATCGACTCCGATCACGTAGGCGTTCGGGCGGTGCTTCACCGCTTCGATTGCGCCGAGTCCCGCCTTTCCGGCTGCCTGATAAACGACGTCGGCGCCGGAATTGAAAAGCAGATTGCTCAACTCTTGGCCCGATGCTACGTCATCGAAGCTGCCGATATATTTCACGTCGACCGTGGTCTTCGGATCGACCTCGTGCGCGCCGGCGATGTAGCCTGCTTCGAATTTTTGTAGAAGTGGAATATCCTGCCCGCCCAAAAACGCAATGTGATGCGCTTTGCTCATCATCGCGGCGAGAGCCCCCGCTAAAAAAGAGCCGTCTTGTTCGCGAAACGTGACCGAGACGACGTTCGGGTCATCCACGACCGCATCGATGATGGCGTAGCGCTGCGAAGGATTTTGCTTCGCGATCTGATCGAGATCCAAGCTCATCAAAAATCCGATCGCGTAGATCATGTTTACGTGCAGATTCGTCAGCGCGTCGAGATTGGGCTGATAGTCGGCGGCGGAACGCGATTGCAGCACCTGGATGTAGGCGCCAAGGCCGGAACGTGCGCGTAGCAACCCGCGGTACGCGGAATCGTTGAAAGAGCGGTCGCCGAGCCCGCCGACATCCGTTACCATGCCGAGCGTCAATTGACCCGGAACGGGTCCACGATGGTGCGCTGAACACGCGCTTGCTGTAAGCGCGAACACAGCAGCCGTCAGAGCGACTAGCGCTTTCTTCACGTTCGCGAAACTACGACCCGAGGGAGCCGAACTCTTTGGACGAATCGGCCCGGCATGCAACCACGGGATCTTCGTACCGGGCCGCCGCGGCGTTGGTCGGAAACGATCGACGGCATTTTTTGGCTGCCGCGTCTGACCGACAAAGCGCGCGCCGCGCACGCGGGCACACTGGGGTCGTACTTGTACGGTCAATCGCCGGTCGATGCATCGCTGCTGCGCGCGTTAGGCCTTAGTCACACCGCTTTTGCGAGAATTGTCAGGGTCTCACCCGATGACGACGCGGTGGTTCGCGCGTTACACGCGCACGATCCGCAAGCGTTGGAGCGCGCTCGCGTCTGGAGCGGCCATTTGAAGCGCTACCATCGGTGGTTCATGTTTATACTGGATGTAGATGACGGGTATGCTGGCGGCATATGGAAGCCGATAAAACCGGCCGTGAACTCAGCAGCGAACGGACTAACCTGGACCATGAAACGGCTGTGGCCGTCGAACGCAATCGAGCGGTCCAAGGCCCCGTAGTCCCCGCAACCGACCCCTGGGGCGGCGTAAACGAACGCCGCGTTACGTACGCCCTGAAAGTATTGCTTTTGATTGTCGTCGCGCTGTATCTCGGCGGGATGATCGTCGGCTTCCTCAGTCGCATCGCGAGCGTCGTTTACGTTCTTATAGGCGCGATCTTTTTCGCGTATTTGATTTATCCAGTCGTTGAGCGGCTGAGCCGGCGCATGCCGCGTGTAGCGGCGCTGCTAACTGTGTATTTGGCCATCGTTGCGTTGTTGGTTCTCGCTGCATGGCTTATCGTGCCGCGCATAAGCACCGACGTTACGACGCTGGCGCACAATTATCCGCAAATCGTCACGCAAATCAATCGCTACGTGAACGATCCGAACAACCCGGTGCTCTCGCGCTTGCCGCAGTCAATTCGATCTGAAGTCGTGAAGCTTCCGGACGAGATGATCACGTGGGTTCGGGTGCATGGAGCGGAAGCAGCAGGTCACGTGCTTTCCATTTTGCTCAGCACAGCGGCCGTCTTTGCCACGTTCATTATCATTCCGTTGCTCGCGGCTTATCTATTGCTCGATGTGGATCGATTGCGCAATTCCATCCTTCTAGTTGTGCCGGCGTCGCGTTGGGCGACCGCGTTGTCGTTCATTCAAGACGTCGACCGGGTCATCGGCGGCTTCATTCGCGGACAGCTGATCGTTGCGGCGTGCGTCGGCATTATGCTGACTATCGCTTTGCTGATTTTGCACGTGCCCTACGCGTTTCTGCTGGGACTCGCAGCTGCGCTCGGCGACTTGGTTCCGTACGTCGGCGCCGTTGTCACTTTCATTCCGGCGGTGATGACGGCGTTGTTGAACAACGGCGGGGTGAACGCGCTGCTTGTCGCGCTCGCATTCATTGGAATCTACGAGATCGAGGGACACCTAGTCGCGCCTGCTATAGTAAGTAAGCAAGTTGAGCTGACGCCACTCGCCGTGTTGCTGGCAGTGCTCATCGGCGCCGAACTGGGTGGAATCATCGGCATGCTGGTTGCGGTGCCGGTCGCCGGGGTTCTGCGTGTCATCGTGGTGCGTGCAGTAAACCGGCCGTCCAAGGCGCCCCCGCCCCTCGGCGCGAACGAAAAGGCACCGTGAGCACCACGGTTTCTTCTACGAAAACGACGCGTGTCGATGTCATTGGCGTTCCGATGGATCTTGGCGCCAGCCGGCGCGGCGTCGATATGGGCCCGTCCGCGGTTCGCTATGCGAATCTGAACGCGCGATTGCAGGCGCTCGGCATTACCGAGCTGATCGATCATGGGAATCTGCAAGTTCCCATTCGCGAATCGATCGAAGCGGTCGATCCTCAGGCAAAGTATCTCGCGGTCATCCAACGCGTTTGCGATGAACTCGCTGTTTTGGTCGAGCAAAGCGTTCGCGCGGGCGGAATGCCCGTGGTTCTTGGCGGCGATCACTCAATTGCAATGGGAACGCTTGCGGGTTTGACGCGCGCCCGCGGAATCGCTCCCGGACTCGTTTGGATCGACGCACATTCCGACATCAACAGCCCGGAAAGCTCGCCTAGTGGAAACGTGCATGGCATGCCGCTGTGGTTTGCGTTGCAGAACGGATATGCAAAGCGCGATCGGACGGTGCAGATCGGCCTGCGTGACGTCGACGAAATCGAGAAGCGTTTGCTGCGTGAATCCGGCGTGCGGGCTTTTTCGATGACCGACGTCGACCGTTTGGGCATGACGCGCGTAATGGAAGAAGCGCTTGCGATTGCCGGCGCCGATGACGGATCGATTCACGTTTCGTTCGATATGGACGGTATCGACCCGAGCGAAGCGCCGGGAACCGGCACGCCGGTGAAGGGCGGCCTCAGCTATCGCGAAGCGCATCTGGCGATGGAGATGCTTCACGAGTCCGGCCAACTCGGCTCCATCGAAATGGTGGAGATCAATCCCATTCTCGACACGCGCAATCAAACCGCAGCGCTCGCCGTCGGGTTGATTTGCTCGGGCTTAGGAAAATCGATCCTTTAAAGCTGCGTCTTCTCGACGTCGAGGGAAACTTGCGGCGAGCAGGCGCGATGCGCAGGCTCGCCGAGTTGTTTGCGCTCGAAGATCCGGCGATTGCATGTGCGCATCGCATCGATTCCGGTGACGCCTTGGCGCTGGCTACGCGGTTCGATCGCGATTGGGGTTACTGCTCCGGTGTCGCCCTTTTTTGGACGCGTGCGATTCGCGCGCAGGGAGTCCACGATCACTATCCGCCGGCATTGCCGTTCCGGCCGTTCGATCGCCGCGGCGTGCTGCATGTCAATGGCATCTACGAAGATGAATCGTTTTCGATCGTCGCGACGACCATAGGTGACGAGCGAAATGCACGCGTGCGTGATACGCGATTTCTGCGAAGCATTTTGCGAAGAGTTCCCGGCGCAACGATTGCCTTCATCGGAAACGAGCTTTCGCTCGCGACCGATTTTGCCGATTTGAATTTTTCGACGCTATCGAGAAGCGATCACAACTTAATCGTCGTGCGTCCTTCGCAGGCAACACCGGCGCCGCACACGGCGGGATCCCAGGAAGCATCCGCGAGCATCGTGCGGATCTGAGCTTCGATTTTTGAATCTACCGGCGGATCGAACGCTACGCTTTTCGTGTGTCCCTCTTCGTCGACCGTTACGGTAAGCGTGGTGTGCACTTTTAAGGCGTTCAACGATTTCAAGACTCCCGGATCCAGCACCGGATCGGGTTGCGTCGCGCCTAACGGCATGTAGCCGCCGACGTCATGGCGCGTTTGGGTCGAAGCAACTTGTTCGGTTTGAGGCGTTGACGGTGCAGCCGGTGCGCCGGTCGCCGAAGTACGGGTGGCCGCGCTTCCCGGTGCTTCCGCGGCTGCGACCGCTGGGGCGCGACTTGCTTTGTCGGGCGCACTTCGAACCTTCAATTTGTGGCTGCGCGCTTGCGCCGGATGTGGAACTGATTTCGTAAGATGAATGACCGGCGCGTGTTGTAACGCTGCAGCGGCCATCGGATGGTTTACCGGACGCGGCGTTTCTACGGCTATGTGCGTTACGCGCACGAACGCGAGCGTTTCAATCGAAGGCGCTTCGCCCCGTAACCACGCGATCGTCGGAATGAAATACGCGACTGCTAAGTGCAGTGCGATAGAAACCAGCAAAGCTTGAAGAAGAAACCGGTCGCCGCGGACCAGCGAGATGCCCATACTCCCTCCGCTGTTTCCTAACGCCTGCCTCGTCACGGCCGTGACACCCGGAGGTCCCGAGCCTGGGCGAGAAGGCACGCCCCATGGATACCGATATCGTACTCTATCAAGCCGAGTGGTGCCCCTATTGCGCAAGGGTCCGGTCCAAAATGACCGATATGCTGTTGAACTACAAAATTGTGAACGTGCCTTCAGACCATGGGCAGCGCAAGGCCGTAAAAGATGTCTTCGGCGTGACCGGGATTCCGTCCATGACCGACGGAGACGTGAAAATCGCCGACGACGACGACAAGATCATCGCTTACTTAGAAGAGAAATACGGCCGCCGCTAAGAGTGCGCCGCTGAGCGTTGCGGCGAAATTTACGGCATCGTTATCGAACCATGCAACGCCCCGGCGAAGAACCGTGGGCGTTCCGCATTTATGCGGGTTCGTTTCGCATGCGCGATTGCAAACGGGGCACCAACGAAGTGCCTGTAGGCTTGCGCCCAAAATCGAGTCGATGAACGCGCCCGCAATTCCGCCCAAAAACACCGGAAGAAACGGCGCGATGCCGACCTCCGCCGCGACGATCGCAACGAACGCCGCGCCCGCAATCTCGGCGATCGTGCCTTGTAGCGTAACGCCACCGGAAAGGCCCGGCGCGAGCGGCCGAAACGTCAGAATCGAATGCGGTACACCGCGTGCCAGCGTTCCGATCTCCGTGCCCCACGTATCGGCCGAAGCTGCAGCGAACGCACCGGCAAACGCGACGAACGCAGGCGTTCCGAACCGCGCGGAAAGTAGGAGGGCGAGCGTTGCTACTCCGCCATTGGCCAACACTTGCCATGCGTCGCGCGAACCTTGTTTGCCGATGTCGACAAGCTCGCGTTTGCGCCGCTTGCCGATGCGCGAGAGCAGCGACGATGGAAGAAAAAAAGCGAAGAGTACGGCGGTAGCGGGCCAGCCGCCGATTCCGAACGTGATGGTCCCCACCAGGGCTGCAGCAAGTGCGCCGCTTCGGTTCAGGGCGTGCGCTCGAAGCGCACCACCGGCGATAACGCCCGCAAGGATGAACCCGTAGACGAATTGCACGGAATCGGGTTAGGCGTGAAGCGCGAGATGCGCTTGCAGCGCATCTAGAAGTCCGTCGGTCGTGTAAACGTCGGCGATAACGTCCACGCGAAGGCCGATTTCTTCGGCAGCTTCAGCGGTAATAGGGCCGATGCACGCGATGATTTTTCCACGCGCAGCGTCGACCGCGTTTGCGTCGGAGCCCAGCATTCCAACGAATCCTGCGACGGTGCTTGCGCTTGTGAACGTAAGCACATCGGCGCGAGCAACTTTTTCCCCGAATTCCGGATCGGTTTCGAACGACGTTTTATAAGCTGCAACGACGGTCGGTTCTCGACCGGCATCCTGCAGCATCTGCGGAAGCACGTCCCGTGCTTCTTGCGCCCGGTAGATCAGAATGCGCTCGCCGTCGACCGTCGTTTCGATCAGCGCGCGTCCGACCTCTTCGCTGATAAATGCGTTGGGAACGAGGTCCGGACGGATTCCATACTTCTGGAGCCGCTCCGCCGTCTTCGAACCGATCGCCGCAACACGGATCTTTCCTAAGTAACGTGCATCCGTATCAAGCGATGCTAGCCGTTCGAAGAATGCATCGACACCGTTTTGCGAGGTGAAGACGACCCAACCGTAGCGTGATAGTTCGTCGATGGCGTGGTGCGCGGAGTAAATGTCGTCCGGTGGGCCGATGGAAATCGTCGATGCGAGAATCGGCTCGACGCCGCGCGAATACAACGATTGCGCAAAGGATTCGGCTTGATGCGCAGGCCGCGTTATCAACACGCGTTTGCCGAAAAGCGGCGTATCGTCGAACCAGCGAAGTTCGTCTCGCAAACGAACCACTTCGCCGACGACGACGATCGCGGGTGCGCCGGCGCCCTCGCGTTCGGCTATCTCCGCAATCGTTTCGAGCGTCCCGGTAACGGTTTTTTGCGAGGGGCGCGTCCCTTCGGTAATCACGGCAACCGGTGTTTGCGCGTCCAGGCCGTTCTCGATAAGGCGTTGGGCGATGCCGTGCAGATTGCCCATCGCCATAAGCAAAACCAAAGTGCGGTGCGGATCGGCGAGTTTGCGCCAATCGATCGTCGACTCGGGTTTCGCCGGATCTTCGTGTCCCGTTGCTACGGTAAACACGGGATTGTAGTCCCGGTGCGTGACGGGAATGCCGGCGTACGCGGGCGCGGCGATCGCGCTCGTGATCCCGGGGATCACTTCGAAGGCAATGCCGGCTTTTCGCAGTGTTTGCGCCTCTTCGCCGCCTCTGCCGAAAACAAAAACGTCGCCGCCTTTCAAGCGCACGACATGACGGCCTTCCCGAGCCTTCTCGACCATCAATGCTTCGATTTGAGACTGCGGCATCGCATGATTGCCGCCGCGTTTTCCAACGTAAATTCGTTCGCACGACGGTGACACCAAATTGACGATTGGATCGCTCGCGAGCGCGTCGTAAAGCAGAACGTCGGCCGTGCGAAGCGCTTCAGCCGCACGGAGGGTCAATAGGCCGGGATCTCCAGGTCCCGCGCCGACCAGCGAAACGCGGCCGGCTTCACTCATCGATATCGGGCGCAACCGGATGCGGTAAGAGTTCCGCGACGCTATCTGCCAAATTCAAATCGAAGAGTTCGTCCAGCATGCGAACGTGCGAAAGTGCTTCGGCGTGGTTGGTCGTTGCTTTTTCGCGAATTTTTACTACGACGGAGTGAAGCAGCTTCGAAACTACGGTCATCGACATGCCGGTGATGAGCATTTTTTCACGTTCGGTGAACTCGGTGCAGCGCGAGAAGAGCCGTTCCAGTTCCGCGACGCGAATCGCTTCGGCTTTCTGCGTGAGCGATGCAATGACCGGGACAGCGAGCCGCGACTGGTACCAGGCACTGAAACGCGCGATGAACTCTTCGATAATCTCTTCGACTTCAGGGACGGCTTCACGCCGCACGTCGAGTTTTTCGTCTACGACATTTTTCAAGCCGTCGATGTCCACGAGGGAAACATTCGGCGTTGCAATGACGGCCGGATCGACGTCACGCGGAACCGCAATGTCGATGAAAAAGAGTGGCCGCTGCGGACGGCGAGACATCGCTTCGATAACGTGCTGCGCCGTAACGACGAAATGTGACGCACCGGTCGACGTTACGACGATATCTGCAGCTGCAAGCGCGTCGACAAGGCCGGGCATCTCGATCGCTTCGCCAAAACCGACTTCGGCGATCAGTTCTTGCGCGCGAGAAATCGTGCGATTGGTAACGATGAGATTCTCCGCGCCTTCATCGCGCAGCCGGCGCACGGCGGTGCGTCCCATCTTGCCGGCGCCGATTACTACGACGGATTTTTTGTCTAACGTGCCAAGCCGCGCTTTCACGGCGTCGATTGCGGCGGTCGCAATCGATGACGATTCATCGCCGATGCGCGTTTGCGAACGCGCGTGTTTGCCGGCATTCAATGCTTCGCGGAAAAGGCGGTGCAGCGTTTTGCCGAGCGATTTTGCGTGCTGCGCCTGAATGTACGCATCTTTCACTTGGCCGAGGACTTCGGCTTCGCCGATGACCATCGAATCCAATCCGGTCGAGACCCGGAAGAGATGTTCGATGGCTTGGCGTCCCAGTAGCGTGTATAGGTACGAATCGAGGTCGTACCGGTTGCGCACCATGCTGTGGCCGAAATTCGAAAGAAAAGATTTGAGTTGCGCTACGCCCGCTTCGTAATCGTCTAGTTCAGCGTAAATCTCCAAACGGCCGCACGTTTGGAGCATAACCGCTTCTTTGACGGCGCTATAGTCGTGCAAAGCGGTGAGGGCTTCCACGACGCGCGTCGCGGGGAACGCATGGTGCTCTCGAACTTCAACGGGAGCGGTATTGTGCGAGAGGCCGAGACAAACCAGCGGCATTTAGGCGCGCGCCTCCGGAGTCGCTGCGTCGAGGCTCAGATGGTGAGTTAGAATCGACATTTCGCCGGCAAGGTCGATGTTCCGTACGATAAGCGGCGGCCGCAAATGAAGGGGCGCCGGTGCGAAATTCATGATTGCGCGAACGCCGCAAGCAGCCAAGCGTTCAGCGCTTTTTTGCGCCGAACTCGCTGGGACTGCCAATACGCCGATGTTGCACCCGGCGTCGTGCACTACGCGTTCCATTTCAGTAATGTTGTGTACGGTGATTCCCTGCCAAGACTGTCCGATCACGGACGCAGACCGGTCGAAAATCGCTGCGATTTTAAATCGCGCTTCACGCGCGGTGATAAAAGTCGCAAATGCGTGGCCGAGGTACCCGAAGCCGACGACCGCGATTCGCCAATCATGCTCCAATCCTAAGACCCAGGCAAGCTGGTCGACAAGTGGATTAATCGTATAACCCTGGCCGCGGCGTCCAAGTTGCCCGAGTGTGGAAAGGTCCTTCCGAATTTGCGTGCTGCTGATGGTATGGCCGAGCAGCGCCGCGAGGCCATGCGACGTAATTGTGGTTTTTCCGGCAGCTTGCGCTTCGCGCAGCGCGCGGTGATACGCGTAAAGGCGCGGGATAGCAACCGCAACGAGTGGCTCCGCGACCGGCGCCGCGCCACGGAGTTTCGGGTCGATCATTGAACGGTCGCGCGGATCTCGCTCAAGGCGTCGTCGGCGGCGGCAAGCGTCGTTTCAATATCGCGAACGCTATGCGCCGCTGAAACGAAGCCGGCTTCGAACTGCGACGGTGCAAGATAAACGCCGCGGTCGAGCATCGCATGAAAGTATCTTGCGTAGAGTGCAGTGTCGGCCGACATCGCACTTTGCAAATCTACGACGGGTTCTTCGGTAAAGAACAAACCGAACATTGAACCGGCAGCTGCGACGGAATGCGGAACGTCGTGCTTGGTGAAGACTTCACGCAGTCCTTCGCTCAGTAAATTCGTGAGAACGCCAAGGCGTTCGTAGAGCGTTGCATCTTCGCGAATTTGCTTCAGCGTTGCAACACCCGCCGCCATCGCAAGAGGATTTCCTGAAAGCGTTCCCGCGTGAAACACCGGCCCCTCAGGCGTAAGATAGTTCATGATTTCGGTGCGTCCGCCGAAGGCGCCGACCGGCAAGCCGCCGCCGATTACTTTTCCGAGCGTCGTGAGATCCGGCATGATTCCGGTGCGCTCTTGCACGCCGCCGCGTGCGACGCGAAATCCCGTCATCACTTCATCGAAAATGAGCAACGTCTTCGTGCGCGTGCACAGCTCGCGCACGCCTTCTAGAAAACCGTCACGCGGAAGCACTAGGCCCATGTTTCCAACGTACGGCTCGATGATAACGGCGGCGATTTCTTCACCGAATTGCATGAAAGCTTGAGCCAGCGCATCGATGTCGTTGTATTGCACGACGATCGTATCGGCGGCAACGTTTTTCGGAATGCCGGGCGAATTCGGGACGCCGAGCGTAAGCGCGCTCGAACCGGCCGCAATCAGAAACGGATCGGCGGCACCGTGATAGCAGCCCGCGAATTTTACGATCTTCTCTCTTCTCGTGTAGCCGCGTGCCAACCGCACTGCGTTCATCGTCGCTTCAGTTCCGCTGGAAGTAAAGCGTACTTTTTCGATGCTGGGAACCATCGAGACGATTAGTTCCGCCAGATCGCTCTCCGCTTCCGTAGGCGTTCCGAAAGAACTCCCGCGTGCCGCAGCAGCCTGAATCGCTTTAACGACTGCGGGATGCGCGTGACCAAGAATCAGAGGTCCCCACGAGAGCACGTAATCGATGTACTCGTGGCCGTCGATGTCGCAGATCATTGCGCCGGATCCGCTTTTCATGAAAACCGGATTGCCGCCGACCGCCTTGAAAGCGCGTACCGACGAATTTACGCCGCCTGGAATGACGTTTTTCGCGCGAGCAAAAGCCGAGATCGAGCGTTCGAAGTTCACGCGAGTTCCTTCTACTTAATCCTCGCCGATTCGTGCTAAATCGGCTTCAGTATTTACATTCACGAAATATTCATCCGAAAGCTGTACGCGGCGTACGCGCATTCTTTCCAGCAACGCGTGCAAGGCGTAGTTCTCCGACGCCATTGCCGGCATAGCTTCTCGCAAGAGCGCCGTCCGCTCGTAAAGCGCGGCCAGCGGTTCCAATTTTCCGCCGTGCTCCGGTACCGCCGCTTCGTCCCTCGCCTGCCACGCCGATAGTAACGCTTCGAGAACTCTCGGGGTTACGGCCGGGGCATCACCCGCCACCACAAAGAGGCGCTCGTGCTCGAGTGACTCTGCAGCGGTGGCAAGGCCTCCCAGCGGACCGCGCTCCGCCCAGCGATCTACGATAACCGGGGCGTGCACGAGATCGCGCACCTCGGCTGCCATCACGCCTCTGGTGGAGATGTAGACGGGAAACGGCCCACGCAGGTTCCGGTAGACGGTCGCGAGCAGCGGCACACCGCGGATACGCCGTTGTAATTTGCCGGGGAAGCGGCGCGCTTCGCCACCCGCAAGGATAACGATCGCAACGTTGTCGCGGTTCATGCCTGCCGGCGGGCGTATTCCTTCGCGAAGTACGTGATGATGATGTCAGCGCCGGCGCGCACGAAGGACACGAGCAGTTCATCGACGGCACGATCGCCTTCGATCCAACCGTTTGCGATAGCGGCTTGCAGCATGGAGTACTCTCCGCTTACGTTGTAAACCGCAATCGGCGCATCGAACGTATCGCGTGCGGCGCGGACGATATCCAAATACGGAAGGCCGGGCTTGACCATAATGATGTCGGCGCCTTCTTCCAGATCGAGAGCCATCTCTCGCAACGCCTCGCGCGCGTTGGGCGGATCCATCTGATACGTCCGGCGATCGCCGAATTGCGGCGTCGAATCGGCGGCTTCACGGAACGGGCCGTAAAAAGCGGATGCGTATTTCGCGCTGTAAGCCATGATCGCAACGTCGATGTAGTCGCGTGCATCAAGTGCGCTGCGCAGCGCTTCTACGCGGCCGTCCATCATGTCGGACGGTGCAATTACGTCTACGCCCGCCTCTGCATACGTAACGGCGGTGCGCACCAAGAGCTCCACCGTCGCATCGTTGTCAACATCTCCGCGTTCGTTTAGGATTCCGCAGTGACCGTGATCGGTGTATTCGCAGTTGCACAAATCGGCGATCACGAGCATCTCCGGAAGCGCTTCTTTGATTGCGCGAATCGCTCGTTGCACCACGCCGTTCGGATCGTAATTACTCGAGGCGACTGCGTCTTTGAACTCGGGAATGCCGAAAAGCAGCACGCTTTTTACGCCAAGGTTGAAAAGGGTGCGCGCTTCTTCGACGACCGTTTCTACCGTGAAGCGGTCGACGCCGGGCATCGACGAAATGGGGCCGGCGTCGCTCTCCCGGGCTACGACGAAGAGCGGTTGCACGAGCTGATCCACGCGTACGTGATGTTCGCGAACAAGAGCGCGCAAAACCGGGGTGCGGCGAAGGCGCCGCGGGCGAATGTTCATCAGTGTCCTAAATGTTCGGCGATAAGAGCTACAAACGCATCAATCGATGGTTCGGCGGCAACGATGTCCGGGGCAAAACCGGCATTTTTCGCGGCCTCACTTGATTGCGGCCCCATGGCCGCAACGAGCGGACGGCCTTCCACCTGGCGAAGCTGCTCCAGGTATCCACGCGCGGCAGCAACCGAACCGCTCGAAGGAAAAACAACCATATCGGGTTTGCGATTTTGCACGTCCGGAACCTCGTGTTCCAGCAACTCGAGAACCTCGATGCCACGGCGGCGCAACTCCTCGGCGATTCGGCTCGGACGTTTCTGAGTGCGAGGAAGCACAACCAGGCGATTACCGTTCGACGGAATGTGCGGTGCTATCAACGCAGCGATTCGCTCTCCCAGCGCTTCCGCTTCGGCGACGCTTTCGGCTTTGGACTGAACGATCTCGCGCACCACTTGATTGCGCCCTACCAGTGCGAAGGCGGCGTGAACGGTAAGCACGTCGCCGTCGAAAAACGCGTGAACACCAAGCGGCGCATTACAACCCGCACGCAACGACCGCAGTGCAGCGCGTTCGCAACTGACGCTCAATTCGGAGCGGCGATCGTTGATTACCGATCGAAGCGTTTCCGCTAGAGCGCTATCATCTGCGCGCGTCTCTATCGCGAGCGCACCTTGAGCAACAGCCGGAACGATCTCGTCAACCGAAAACGGAACGGTGTACGTTGCACGAATGCGTAAACGATTCAATCCCGCCATTGCAAGCACGATCGCGTCGTAAGACCCTTCACGTAACTTTCGCAGCCGCGTATCTACGTTGCCACGAATATCTTCGTAGCGTAAATCCGGGCGTAACGCTTGCAACTGCGAGCGCCTTCTCAGGCTGGAAGTCCCAACGACGGCGCCGGCCGGCAGACTTTCAAAACATTCGTAGCGCTCGCTGCAAAAGACGTCGCGTGGATCTTCGCGTGACGATATCGCTGCGATCTGCATATCGGATTCAAGGACCCCGGGCAGATCTTTGCACGAATGAACGGCGTAGTCGGCACGATGCTCGCGTAGCGCGATTTCAAGTTCTTTTACGAAGACGTTCACGCTTCCGATGGCCGCGACGGGGCGGTCTTGCACGCGGTCACCCGTGGTCGTGACATTCAAAATTTTCGTCGCAATCCCGGCCTCTGCAAGCCGTGCTGCGACCATGCGCGTTTGCGTCATTGCTAGCGCACTCGCGCGCGACGCGCAGACTACAATTCCCGTGCGTTTTTCGATACCGCCTTGCAGCACGCGTGCGATCGTTGCCTCAACGACGTGCTCGGCTTCTACCGGATCCATTGCGGCGAGTTCTTGTACGGGCATCTCCGCGAGTTCACGTAAAACGGCAGCGCGGTGTTCCAACGGCAGCACGGTCTGAACGTAGGTCCGCATTCTTGCCAGCGTTCGAGCAGCCGCGGCGTACGGTTCACCGAACTGCTCGTTCAGTTCGCGAGCAATGCGCTTTGAAAATGCGGGCGTGCTTCCGCCGGAATCAATCGTAAATGTCAGATCGCCGGAGCGAACCGTCGCCTGCATCGTGAAGTCGCCCGCGCCGGACGTCATCGCATCGGAAACGAGCACGTTCATCGATCGCGCATCCGAGACGATTCGTTCGTTGATTGCAGGATCGTCCGTTGCCGCGATCGCCAAAATTACCCCATGCATGTCTTCGGGCTGATATGCCCGGCGCAAAAGCGAGCAATCATCGGCTGCGAACGCTTCGAACCGTGGATCGATCTGCGGCGCTACGACTCGAACCTTCAGGCCTGCGGCAAGAAGGGCTTCGGCTTTTCGCAATGCCACTTCACCGCCGCCGGCAAGCAGCGCAATGCGGCCGTTCGTTCGTAGGGCAATCGGAAGCATGGGTCCCGGATGGATTCATCGTCTGCGCGCCAAACACCGTCACTCCATATGGAAAGACCCGCACGTGCGGCTTTTGTCGGCGCCCTAATCGCCGCGCTTATAACGCTACCCGGCCTTGGTGCGGGCACGCTTTGGGATAATAGCGAGACCGCGTACGGCGAAGTCGCTCGCGAGATTCTGCTCACCCACGATTGGGTGGTCATGCATCTCAATGGAGCGCCGTGGTTCGTTCAGCCGCCGCTCTACTTCTGGATAACGGCGCTTTCGGCGAAGCTCTTCGGAGCGACGTCGTTCGCGTTTCGGTTACCGGCGGCGCTTGCGACTATTATCATGGGAGCGATGACCGGCTGGGCTGTCGCACGTCAAGCCGGCACCCGGATCGGCATTTATGCAAGCGCGATTCTTTCCAGCTGCTTCATGCAAGCCATTATCGGACGCTTGGCAATTATGGATGCCTTGCTGGATTTGGCCGTCGCCTTTGCGGTGTTTTGGTGGTTCCGCTCTTTGGAGTCCGGACGCGAACGTTACTTCATCTACGGATGGATCGCTGCGGCGTTGGGTTTTCTCGCGAAGGGACCGGTTGCGCCGGTTATTGCGTTGATGGTAATCGTTCCGTTCGCTTGGTGGAACTCGCGCATCGAACCTACACGGCTACCTTCTCCGCGCGCATGGCTCTTAGGATGCGGTTTCGCGCTCGCAATCGTTGCGCCGTGGATAATTGCAGTCGGGATTCATTCGGGTCCGCAAGCGATCGTGGAGTTGATCGGTCATTACACCGTCGGACGCTACACCGGTGTTATCGAAAATCAATCCGGGCCGCTCTGGTACTACGTTCCCGTTTTGATCCTCGGCTTTTTTCCGTGGATTGCATTTCTCCCGATGGCGATCGTGTACGGCGTGCGCCAATTGCGCTCGACCGCGACTGATCCCGAGATTGCACGTCTGTGGCGCTTGGGGTTCGTGTGGATCGTAGTGCCGTTCGTGTTTTTCAGCCTCGCGAAAACGAAGCTCCCCAATTACATTGCGCTTGAATTTCCGGCGCTCGCGCTGGTCACGGCACTTTACTTCGACAGCATCGTTCGCAAGGGGCTGAGCCGTTCGGCGATCGTTTCGGCGGCTTGCGTTCCGGTCTTTATCGGGATGGTTGCTTTTGCCATCGCCGTGTTCGTGCGCGACAACCGTTTGACCAGCGATGCAAGAAACGTCGTTCCCGACCTGATCGTCATGGGCAGTATTATTTTCGCAGGATCGCTGCTTACCGCGATTCTCCTAAGCATCCGTCGTACCGTTGGTATTGCTCCGTACGCTTTGGCGGCCGCGGCTCTTATTTCGACGGACATTTTGGCAATGTTCGCGTTGCCGCACGCGGAGGCGTTTAAGCCCATTCCGCACCTCGCGAAAATCATCGACGCGCAACGGCAGCCGGGCGACGCAATCGCGATCGACGATTACCATGGCGGCAACGCGTTGATCTTCTACACAAGTCCGCCCGTCTTTCCGCTTTCGCAGGACGTTGCGTGTTCGAACGATCGTGTATGGGTGGTCGAACCGAAGAAGCGCAGCTCGCCCGATCCGACGTATGGCCGGCAGCGTAAGAAAATCAGCGAATGGGGAACGGCCGCGCTTTATTTGATTCAGGGGCCGCCTTGCCATGGCGGTTGACGCGGGGCGCGAGCTGCTGTTGCTCGGCATGCTGCGTCGAACGCCGATGTCTGCCTACGATCTAGCACGGGCTGTAAAGTCGCACTCGTCGCTATATCGAACCATGGCTCGCGGAAATCCGTACGCGCAGCTTGCGAGGCTGGAGGATTCCGGCTTGATCGTTTCGCGCAATACGAAAGCTACGCGTGGGCCGCATGAAATGAAGACGGTTTACCGGCTCTCGGCGGCTGGGCGTGCGCGTTTCAATGCGGCTCTGGAATCCGTTTTCGAAGACGTGCAGGCATCCGATGCAACGCTTGAAATCGCCTGCGTTTTGCTCGGGCAGCTCCCGCGCGATCGAGCGAGAGAATTATTGGCACGCCGTCTCGCGCTCGTCGCTGCGCAAGAGAAACGGTTGGCGCGGCTGCTCGGAAAACCCGAGGAGCGCAGCGGAGCGGCGCAACTGATGATGATGCACGCGCATGAACGTCTACGCGGCGAAGGTTCTTGGCTGCGTGAATCGATCGCGCTCTTGAAGAACGCGAAGTGGCAGCCCGGCTGGGTTTCCGACGACGAGGCTACGGCGCAAACGCGGCGTTTACCGTAACGTGGAAGCCGATCGAGAAGATCAGCGCCACGAAAATAGCCAAGTGCCATTTGCGTAACACGCGCCGATAAGAACCGGGATCCTGTAAACTCGCGCCGACGAACGTTTGAGCGCCTAGAGCTAAAATTGCAACCGTGGCCGCACGTAACCCGGCGCCGTCGGCGCCGCGCATTGCGCCCATTGCGAAAAATCCGTGTATTGCGGCGAGCGCCAGCGCTGCATAACCCAGCACGTAGTGCGGACGCATTCGGCGAACGAGCGGCGGCGATCGCCACAACCGCCTAAAAAAGACGCCCGCAAATGCCGCGCATAAAACTAGAATCGTAGCAAGCCAGCCGCTAACGGCGCTTCCAAAGACCCACGCCATTTAACGAATCGACACGTAGGGCGTCATTACGACGAGTTTAGAAGCGTCGGCAGCGTGAGGCTTTGTGGCCGTCGCGTAGACGTACACTACTGCGCCGGGCTTTAGATCGTCGCGCGAGCCCATCGCCACGGAAACGCTCTCCGGGGCATAGATCGCAATTGTATCGCCGGTTGCGCGATACGTATTGCCGGTGACGCGCTCGAGAATCTTTGCCGTTATCGTGGAGCGCTTTATGGCATCGACCCGAGCCACGAACGTTAAGCTCGCTCCGGGAGCTGCACTCTCTACGGCATGCGCGGGCATTGGCGACATTTCGTGCATTTGCGCTACGGCCGGCACGGACGAGAAAAGGGCGATAAGTACCACTAGCATTAGACATTTCATACGACTACGGTAACGGTTTCCGTTCGGGTGCAGAACCGCAGCGATGGGCGAATTTACTCCACCTTGAAGTAAATTCGCGGTGAATCCCGCAGTGGCAGTTGGCAGAACCGGCGCATCGTGATTCCATGTGGCTTACGCGCGCGGCTCTGGCGCACCCAATCGCCGTAACGTTATTTTACATCGCGATTGCGGTAGCGGGCTTAGTCGCGGTGTTCTCGATAGGACGCAGCGTTTTACCGCCGATTTCGCTGCCGGCGGTTTCCGTCTTAGCTACGTATCCGAGTGCGGGCGCGGCCGAGATGGAACGTCTAGTGATCGAGCCGATCGAAGATTCGCTCGACAACGTTGCCGGCGTCGACCGCGTCTCGGCGTCGGCGCAGCACGGCGTAGCGCAAATTGCGGTCCGCTTCAAATACGGTGTATCGATCGAAAAAGCGCAGAACGACGTGCAGCACGCCGTCGAAGCTGCGCGGGTCAACTTCCCTAGCGATCTGCAGCCGCCGGTTGTGGAAAGAAACGATCCGTCGATCGCGCCCGTTGTCGACCTCGCCGTTTCATCGGCGGTTTTAGGCCGGCGCGACCTTGAAAGGATTGTCGATAAACAAATCGTTCCCGCGTTGCGAGGTACCGCCGGTGCCGGGTCGGTGCGAGCTGTAGGAACGTTTCGGCGTATCTTTCTCGTCTCACCGAAACGTAAAGCGTTAGATGCGGTCGGCATTACCGGGTTGGATCTGTTGCGTGCCATGCAAAGCGCAGGCGCGGTTTATCCCGGCGGATACGAGGAAGATGGACCGGTGCGGACTAGCGTGAGCGTGCGCGCCGATTCGCAGTCACCACTTCAACTGGCGCGAATTCCCGTAATGAGTACGAACGCCGTCACGGCCGGTGAGGTCGCGGATATCCGCGACGCTTTCGACGATCCGTCCACCGTTTCAAGCTACAACGGCGACGATGCGATTCTGTTGTACGTGAGCCGTACGCCGGGGTCGGACACGTTGCGCACCGTCCGGAGCGTTCGGAACACCGTCGTCCGCTTACGGCAAGCGTACCCGCTCGTGCGAATCGCCGAGTTCCGCAGCGATCTCCCGTTCACCAATGCCGCCGTCTCCGGCGTCGTGCAGACCTTATTCGAGGGCATTTTGCTTACCGTCTTAACCATGCTCTTGTTTCTGCACTCGTGGCGAAACGCGGCAATCGCCGCGCTTGCGATTCCGTGTTCCCTTTTTGCGACGTTCGTGGCGATGTGGCTGTTGGGATTCACCATCAACGTGCTTTCGCTCATGGGCCTTTCGATGACGATCGGTATCCTTGTTGACGATTCGATCGTGATCATAGATGCCATCGCTCATGCACGCGCAAGAGGAACTGCGGCCGTGGCGGCTGCGCTGGCGGGGAGGAAAGAACTCGGTGGGGCAGCGATTGCGATCACGTTTGTAGACATTGTGGTCTTCGGGCCGATCGCTGTAATGAGCGGAGTCGTCGGTCAATTCATGCGGGAGTTTGCGGCCGTCATCGTCATTGCCACAGCTTTTTCACTGCTTGTCTCGTTCACGTTAACTCCATTGCTTAGTGCACGCTGGACCATGAAAGAACGAATCGCTACGCGGTTGCCGTGGACGCTTCGGGGAGAATGGTTTCAAGCGATCCTCTTTTGCGGCAGCGCTTTTGCACGCAGTTTCAATGCTTTGGAAGCGCAGGTTGCGAACTTTTATGCAATTCGTTTGCTCCCGGTCGCATGGAAGTACCGGAAACTGTTGCTCGCTGGTGTCGGGCTCGTCGCATTGCTCTCGTTTATCCCGTTGGCAAACGGTGGTATTCCGATGGAGTTTTCTCCGCCGGTCGATCGCGGTGAGGTCACTGTCGACCTCTCCGAGCCGCCCGGAACGCCGATCCAGCGTACCAATGTGAATTTGAGACGCGTAGCAGCGCGGCTGCTCGACGACAATCGCGTTGCCGGCGTCGTTACCACTGCGGGGCGCGGTTTCGACGGAGTTTCCGATGTTCTCGCAGAGAATCTCGGGGAGATCTCGATCGAGCTGCGCGATGAAACGTCTACGGGATCCGCCATTGCAAGCTACGCAAAGTCGCTTGGAGCGCTCGTTCCGGAAGCATCATTTAGTCAAACGGGACGTGGGATGGGCGGTACCGCACCCATATCGTTCACTGTGAGCGGTGATGCGGCCGCCTTACCGGTCGCGGCGCGCAACGTTGAGGCGCAGCTTCGCGCAGATCCGTTTGTGACCGATGTGCGTCGCAGTGACGTGGGAGTCGCGCCTCAGCTGGAAATGCGCGTGGATAGCGAGCGGGCGAAACTGCTAGCCGTTGATGCCGGCGATGCATCGCTCACCGCTCGTTTAGCTAGCGGCGGCATCTTGGCGACACGCACGCGCACCGACGATTGGTTGATCGACGTCGTCGTTCGCGACGAATCAGCGCGCAATGGCGATAGCGACTGGAACACGCGGCTCACGGTTCGGTCCGCAACCGGCGCATTGATCCCACTTTCGGATCTCATAACGCAACGGCGTACCCTCGAACCGCTCGTTCTCGAACGCGAAAATCGTCAACGCATCGTTTCTATCACCGCGAATCCGCTGGACGGTATGCCCGTTGAGACGGCGCTCGCGCCGGTTGCCCGCCGAATCGACTCGGTGTTGCCCTTTGGAACGCACATCGAAAAGCGCGGCGATTTGGAGCAGTTCGAAGAAACGGTGAGCAAGATCGTTGCGACGCTCGCGCTTTCGATATTGCTCGTCTATTCGATTCTTGCGGTGCTGTACCGCAGCTATCGTCTGCCGCTTGTCGTGATGGCGACGGTGCCGCTAGCCGCGGTGGGTGCCTTTGGTACCCTTACTGCGCTCAATGCATTGCATGACGTATTTCCCGGCGCCGGCGTCTTTGCGTCGCAAACGCTGAACTTGTATTCGATGCTGGGCATCGTCTTGCTCGTTGGGCTGGTAGCCAAAAACGGGATCTTGCTGGTCGAATTCGCTGAACGTGAAGTTCGCGACGGAATCGATGCGTTGCAAGCGATGCAGCACGCGGCGCACCGCCGCTTCCGGCCGGTTGTGATGACGACGTGCGCCATGATCGGCGGAATGCTTCCGCTTGCGCTCGGAGACGCCGCCGGCGCCGAATTCAGGAAAGCTTTGGGCTCGGTCGTCATCGGCGGGTTAACCAGTTCGCTGATCTTGACGTTCTTTGTCGTGCCGTTGGTCTATGTAATGAGCCGTGGCGGCCCTAAAAAGAAACGGGCACTGCAGATGCAGCGCCCGTTCATTCCGGAGAGTCTCGAGATTACTTGACGTCGGATTCCTTAACCGCCGGCGCCTTGTTGTTTCCGATCGAACCGCGGATGTAGCTGATGACATCGGCGATGTCTTTCTTGGAAAGCGTACCTTTCCAAGCCGGCATTTGCGCGCCGTAGGTTTGGCCCAACACCGGTTGGCCTTTCATGCCGTTTTCAACGACATCGATGACCTTCTTGGGATCGCCCGTTACGAACGGATTGTTCGCAAGCGGCGGAGCAACGCCGGGTTGTCCTTGGCCCTGCGCGCCGTGGCACGTCGAGCAATTCGTTGCGAAGACGTGCGCGCCGTTCGCGTTTTCAGATGCGGCGCCTGCGCCACCGCCCGCGACCGGGCCGGTGCCGTTGCTTTCTCCTGTCGTCGCCGGCTGCGCAGCGAGAATCTGCGATTCCGGCTGCGAAGGCGGTCCCGCGGCGATCTTTGCTTGAATGCCGGCTTGCGCGTAGAACGAGAGGCCGATAATCGCGAGGACGACGATCGTCGTCGTCCACAAGATGCCTGCGCGTGACGAGAACGAACGCGTGGTGCTGCGATCGAGCCATGGCAGAATCAGCACAATAATCAAGCCGACCGTCGGGACGATGATTGCCGCGAGCAATTCAGGGAAGGGCCCATTCCCGAGGAAGATCGGAACGATATTCAAGAGGCCGAACAGGAACAAGAAATACCATGCCGGGTACGGTTGGAATGTCGAGTTCGTCGGATCGGCTTTCTGGTCAAGGAACGGCGGCACGATCAATGCCAGCGCGATGATGAGAATGAACACGACGAAAGAAACGAACGTGTCCATGAACATTTGATCGGGCCAGAAGCGTCCGGGACGCAGTGCGCGCGGATCTTCAACCACGGGACCGGCAGGGCCGTTGTGGCGGAAAATAGCAAGGTGCGCACCAACCAGCGCAACGAGTACCGCGGGCATCAACCACACGTGCAAGCCGAAGAAACGGTTGATGGTATTGGTGCCCATCGTTCCGCCGCCTTGCGCAATGTTTTGAAGAATAGCGCCGCCCGGCGGAAGACCGGCGATGTTCAGTGAGACTTGCGACGCGAAGTACGCATCCATATCCCACGGCAACAGATAACCGGTAAGACCGAGCACCAGCACGACGACCAGGAGCAGAATACCGACGATCCACTGCAGTTCGCGCGGCGATTTGTACGCGCCCCAAATCAGTACTTGCAGCATGTGCAGAAAGACGAGCGCGATCATAGCCGACGCGCCCCAATAGTGCACGGAAAGCAAGAAATGCGTGTACGGGTTCAGATAAATTGCGCGCGTCGATTCCCATGCGGTGGAGGCCGACGGTGCGTAGAAAAACGTTAGGAAAATGCCGGTAGTGATCTGCAGAATCATCGCGAAGAGCGTGGCGCTGCCGAACACGTACCAGTAACTTGCGCCGCCCGGAACATCCTCGGTGAGAAAATCTTTCGCCATCGAGATGAAGCCGGTGCGGGCTTCTATCCAATTAAGCATCGTATGTGGATCCTTCCTTACGATTGATACGAGATGACCATGCGATCAGGAACGCCGGACGCATAGCGGATCCACATGATTTCGGCGGTGCCGCTTTGCTCGCGGAGCGGCAACGGGTCGAGGCCACGCGGCGCAGGGCCTGCGAGATGTTCGCCTTCGGCGCCGAACTGCGAACCGTGGCACGGGCACTGAAAGCGGCTTGCGCCGTCGTTCCATGCCGGGCGGCAGCCAAGATGCGGACAGATCGGGCTAAAGATTACAAATCCCATGTTGATCGGATCGTACGGGACGTCCGGTTTTCCGTTGACGTAGAGATCCGGACGCAGTTTCTGGAACTTCGAAGGATCCGTTTTTATGCCCCAAACGTACTCTTGGGAGCTTTGCTCGGGAAGATACGAGTCTTTCGATTTCAGCGTGAACGTGAGCTTCACGGGCTTGCTCGTGGCAGTTTGGAGTTCTTTCCACTCGTCGGGCGTCAACGGTGCCCAATTTCCGCTGCCGCTGCCGCCGGTTGGTATCAACGATCCGACGATTGGGACGACTAGGCCGATGCCGATGATGCCGCTAAGCGTCAGCGTTGCCTTGGCCATGAACGACCGCCGGCTGATTTCCTCAGCCGTGCCCGGATCGTCGTAGGCACTCAGAACCTTACGCGAGCCGCCTTCAAAAGCGTCCGCAGCTTGTTTGGACAAAATTCACTCTCCGGAAGTGTGATTTTGGACTAGACAAACTAGCCCAATTCCCATGAATTGTAGAGCGGCCCTCTTCATATAGTCGATGACCAAGTTCGGAATTGGAACGCTGTTCGGTCTTCCGGAAGCTGAAAATAGAAGTCGCGCATGAGGTTGCCGCTGCTGCACGTTGCATGTATTACCTCGTAGGTGTAACCTTTTTCGACCGAATGTGCCGACACGGTCTCCCACTCTCCGTTGCTGTCGCAAGCGTTAAGCGCGAAATAGGCTCGGATCCACCTATCACCCGGACTCGACGCCACTATGGCATCCGCTAGCGAGGTTCCGCCGCGCGGCTGCACCGCCGGCCCAGGCGGATAAGCGTCCTGCTTTTCGCGCGGAGCGAGCAACTGTTCGAAGGCCAGGCGCCCGGCAGCGAATTCGTAGATCGTAGCCGCTTCCGGAGCGCGATACCACAGGTCCAGCGAACCGTCGTCAGCATTTCTCTCCACCTTTTGAGGCGGACCGAGCTTTTGGGTTACAGTGTCGCTCGACGTGCCGAACGATATGCCGCGTTGATCGGTAAATGCAGCCTCTTTCGTGTATTTCGCGACCGTGATGGAAACGGCGACGCCGTTGCGTTCCAAGATATCCAAAAAGCGATTGCCGTTTTCCAAAAAGCGCCAGATGCGTTGCGACTGCTTAGGAATCTCTTGCAGCGAAACCGGATCGCCGTGCCGCTGATGAATCGTCGCCAGCGGATCTCCGAGCGTTACGTTGTCCAGCGATGCGCTGATAGCCGGTGAGCCCGACACATTAGGCGCCGGCGAGGCGAGAAGCATGAGTGCAACGGCAATAGCGAGCATTCGATACGGTGTTATACCGCAACATGGGTCAGTTTATCCGGATTGCGCACGACATATAGAGCACAGATTCGATCACCGTCGTATTCGAGTGCCATTGTTTGATCCACGCCTTCGGCTGAAAACAAAACGTATCCGGGTAAATCGTTTACCGTTGCGGGCACAGCCTTAACGATGATGCCGGCGCTCTTTTTCACAACACCCGCGAAGAAGCGCGCAATCTTGTCGCGACCGAAGATTGGGTTGATTGCCGCCAGCCGCTTTCCGCCGCCGTCGCTCGTCAAGACGGCGTCTTCCGTAAGCATTTCCATGATGTCGGTCACGTCGGCACGGTTTAACGCTTTAACGAACCGCTCTCGCAGCGCCCGCGCCTCTTTTGGCTTCGCGATGCGGCGCTGTTCGTCCGAGCGAATATGTTCGCGTGCGCGTGAAGCCAATCGCCGCACGCTTTCCTCGGAACGTTCGAGAATCGAAGCGATCTCCGCAAACGGAACGTCGAGAGCATCGTGCAGCAGAAACGCCGCACGTTCTAGCGGCGATAATCGTTCGAGCGCTAATAGGAATGCATACGACACGTCTTCTGCGATCGACACGACATGCTCCGGAACCGACGTCTCGTCGCTCACAATCGGTTCCGGCAGCCACGGCCCAACGTAGGTTTCGCGCGCACGCTTAGCAGCGCGAAGCCGGTCGATGGCAAGACGCGTTACCGTTGCACGCAAGTACGCCTGCGGTTCGCGGACCTTTGCGCGTTCAACGGACTCCCACCGAATAAACGCATCTTGCACCACATCTTCCGCGTCGGTCTGCGTGCCAAGCATGTGATACGCGTGGCGCAGCAACGAGGGACGGAGCGTCTCGTAGAGTGCAGCGTCCGTCATACGAGGCTGGGCCGCGCGCGTCCCGGCGCCTCGGCAGGTTTGACGCTTAAATCGCCTACGTGCACGAGACTGCACGCGTGTCCGAATCCGAGCGCGTATTTAAACGCTGGATAGAAGAGCGATCCCGCGATTCCATATGAGAGTGAAATGACGGCGCGCTTGCCCCAACGTTCTTCGATACGTGCCCGCAGCGGTTCCGCGCCGGGATCGTGGCGAAGCGTTGCTTGCGTAAATTCAACCGTTAATGCAACATCTTCCGGAAGCGCCGCAGTATCGTTCGCAAGGACGTTGCGGATAACATCTGCCGGAACGCCGGCGCGCAATGCCATCTTGACGCCCAGTTGAAGACATGGGCCGCAGTCCCCGTGGCGCGTCGCGACGATCTTCGCAGCGAAGTACGGCGCCGGCGGGATGTCACGGCGATACGACGAGATTTTTTCCATTCCGGCCATCGGCATCAGCGCGTCGATGCCGCCGCATTCAAGGACTTCGCGCAGGTAGCCGACGTCGTACGACCACTCTTTCTCGAAGCGGTCGAGCTTACGTCGAGCAAACATATCCAGCATCGGCAGTTCTCCTTCGCCACCTGGACGACGCCCGGGTCTCAAACGTGACGCGAAGCTACATTTTGTAGCTGTGGAGGCCGCTGATCCAGATGTTCACGCCGAGGTACGTGAAGATGACGAGGGCGAAACCGCCGACGCTGACCCAGTTCGTGCGCAGTCCGCGCCACGCGTTGCGCGTGTGTAGATGCATGTACGCGAGGTACAGAATCCACGTGCACAGGGCGGCCGTTTCTTTGGGATCCCATTGCCAGTACGCGCCCCAGGCTTCTTTTGCCCAGGCCGCGCCGGTGATGATTCCGATCGAGATGAGCGGCAGGCCGATGGCGACCGCCCGATAGACGATGACGTCTAATTGCGCGAGCGATGGTAACGTCGATAGCCATTGCGCTACCGGATTTCCCGCTGCGGCCGCCGCTTCGAGCGACGGCGTATCGCCGCTCACGCGCATCGTCATGCCGGTTCCGGCAAACTCAACGTTACCGGCCGTTGCAAGCCGCGCTTCGGCGTAATATTTGATCAGATAGATCGCCGAGAAGACGAACGCGACAAGAAACGCAGCGTATGAAGAGACGACGATCGGTACGTGAATCTTCGCCCAATAGGATTGCAGCGACGGAACGGGAGGCATCGTCCCTTCATTCCACGTTACTCCGTACGCGAGAAAAATTGCCGCAATCGCAAGCACGAATCCGCCTGCGAACCACATTTTGTACCGAACCGCGAACCCGATGAAAATCGCAACCGACATCGCGGCGAAGAGTGAGAGCGAACCGTAGAGATTTAGCAGCGGCCAAACGTGCGTAACTTCGTAGCGCACGATAAGCTGCGCGAATTGCGCGATGCATCCGACGATCGCCAGCGGAGCACCGAGATTCTTCAACCACTCCTCGCGCGAGAAGAAGTAAACACCGAGTGCGAGCGCCCCGAAAACGTAGCACGCAATGGCTACGATCATAAGGAGTTCGTCGGCTTGAAGATGTCCGCTCATACTAAAATGCCTCCGCTGGCTTGAAATCCGTTCGCGGTCCGGGTGGTTCCATCGCCCGCTTCAGCTCTTCGACGAGTTCCTGAAACTGCACCGCAAAAATATCGTACCCTTTGACCGTCGTCGCGGCGACGCCGACGCTGCACCCGGTAGCCGTCCGGTCGACGCGCACGTACAGGCGCGCCGGTAAGAAATAAAACGAAATGATAAGGCCGGCAAGCAAAACAAGCGCGCCTATTCCGACAAGCGGAATCCCGGGATCGTATCGGTACTGAAAACCGCTGTAGAGCAGGTATTGCTGCGGAACGACGCGCCATCCGCCGCCCAGATCGATCCAGGTGCGTAGCGGAACGAGCGCACTGCCGGCCTCGTTTCCGGCCTGCGAGACACTCAAAATAACGGCGGCATTATTCACGCGCGGGTCCGCTGACGGCATTCCGTTCTGGCGATCCACCGTCGGAACGAACCGGTCGTAACTTACCGTCGTGCGCGTGCCCGGAATATCGAACGTTTGGCCTTCTTCGAGAATGCGATCGGAAAGCTCGCCCACGCGCTTTCCGTCGTGTGTTACGTTGAAGCGCATGGCGAAACCGTAACTCGCCTGGTAGTAGAGCGTTCCATCGACGTCGATCGGGTGGTTTACGCGTACCGTCATTTGCTTGGGAACGCCGTCTTTACCCGTCACGGTGACGTGCGATACATAGTCGACCGGTTGATAAACCATGCCGCTCTTCGTGAGAATCGGCGTTATGCGATAGTTGAAGTCGTTCAGTTTGACGATCGCGTGGGTCTCGGGAATCTCCATCGACTGGCCCGTAACGATCGCCGTTTCACCGGAGAACCCGCGAGCCCAATAGAGTGTCGTACCGGCCGCAATAATCACGAAGCCCAGGTGTGCGATCAGCACTCCGCGGCGCGCCCAGTTGTGCTTGTCGGCGAACGTCCATTCCGTACCGCCGAATTCACGTTTACGCACGCTCCAGCCGCGAGACCGAAAGAAACTCTCGACCCGCGTTGCAACATCGTTTTCGCTTCCGCGAACGCCGATCGATGCGTTCAACGGAATCTTGTCGATCTTCACCGGGTGCAACGGCGGCAATCGCGCCGGAATCACGCGTTTGAACGTGCAGACGGTGAGCGACACCAAAATCAACCCGATAATGCCGATGTACCACGGCGAGTGATAGATGTTGTCGAAACCTAGTCGAACGATCGCGCGACCTATCGGAGCGGGATAGGTGCTCAGATACGTCGTGAGGTCTTTGCCCTGATCGACAATAACGCCGATAAGCGTGAGAATTCCCCACACGACGAAAAGCGATACGGCAAAGAGAACGTTGCCGAAGGTGCGGATGAAATCTTCGTAGGTGCTGCGCGCGTGAACCATCGCCCCCACTACCCTAGGCCGGCCGCTCTGCGCGTCGCCACGACTTCTCAAGCAAGAAGATGACCCATAGCGACGCTTCGTACAGCACGTACATCGGCAAAGCAAGCAGCGCCATTGTCAGCGGATTGCCGTCGGGCGCCGCGATGCCGCCTGCTACGACGAACCCAAAGAGCGCGTGGCGGCGGTACTTCGCAAGCCAAGCCCCGTTTACAATGCCGAGACGTGCAAGCCCGACCAGTAAAATCGGCAGTTGGAAGATCAAGGCGAAAAGAGCGAGCAATATCAACACAAAATTTAGCGTCTCGCCCACACCGAACGTCGGCGTTGCGATCTCGTTGGTGATGCTGATCAACGCGCCAACGACGCGCGGGATCACAATGAAATGCGCGAACGCGAGACCTAGAGCGGCTAGCACGATCGACGGGGCGATGAACGCGTAGACCATATTCCGGGTGCGCGGATGGATTGCCGGCACCACGAACATCCACGCTTGGTAAATCAGCATCGGCAAGCCGGCGACGATTCCGGCGATTACCGAGAACTTGATCTCGGTGAAGATCACGTCGGCGGGACCGAATGCGTGTAATTGAATCCCGTGAAAATACGCCTGAACCATCCAGCGAATCGCGAACTGCGATGGCCAAAAGACCAGCAAGGCGATCACGCCGACGGTCGCAATTGAAATCAAAAGACGCGTACGGAGCTCCCGAAGGTGCTCCGTAAACGGCATCTCTTTTTGATCCCAGGCCGGCTCGGTTTCCAAGCTCTCCGGGATCGACTGCGTCATAGGGAAAAGCCTTACGCGCTAGGCGTGCCTTGGCCGGGTGTCGGCGGCGGAACAGGCTGCCCTGCAGCATTCCCCGTTTCAACGTTCGACATCACGTCGGTTTGCGCGGTGCCGGCGCGTTGGCGGGCTTCTTCGCGCGCTTTTACAGCCGCTTCGTCGGCCTCGATTTGCCCCATGACGAATTCTTTTTTCGCTTGGCCGGCGCTGCGCGCAAGCTTCGGGAGCTTGTCCGCGCCGAACAGCAGCGCGCCAACGACGAGAATGCCGATGATAATCGGTGCGTCGATGATCGCGAGGATCGGGTGAATCATGGTTGTTACGGTTCTCCTTACTTACTCGGCGAGCAGTGAGCTCGCGAGTTTCGCCAATTCATCCTTCGCCGGAGAGGATGCAATGGGCTTCAATGCGGCGATTGCGCGTTCGACGAAGCGAGCGATCTCGCGATTCGTCGCGTCGATTCCACCCTCGTCTGCAATCCCTTGAACTATCCCGGCGATGCCGTCGGTTGAGGCTCCACGATAAAAATGCTCGACCTCGGCACGAAATTCGGCGTTCCCGTTGGCTAGGGCGCAGATTAACGGAATCGTCATCTTTCGCTCTGTGAGGTCGTTGCCGACCGGCTTGCCGACCGAGCGTTCGTCGGCCGTTACATCGAGCACGTCGTCCTTCATTTGGAACGCAACGCCGTAAAGATCGCCGAATTCGTGAAGCGCCTCGATTTCGCGTTTGGACCCGCCGCCCATGATCGCGCCGCACTGCGCAGACGAGGCGAAGAGCGAGGCGGTCTTCTTGCGAGCTACCTCTATATACGCGTCGAGCGGCAGATTTAGATCGCCCATGGCGCGTAATTGGAGCACCTCGCCGTCGCAAATATCGGCAAGTGTCGCCGAAAGAATGTTCGGCACCGGGTGCGGATAGCCGGCTGTAACGTTTTTGAAGATCCACGCGAAAAGATAATCGCCGGCGAGAACGCTCACGCGATTGCCGTAATCAACGGCCGTCGCGTTTACTCCGCGGCGCGTCTGCGCGTTGTCCACTACGTCGTCGTGAATGAGCGTCGCAACATGGATTAGTTCCATGTAGGCCGCGAGATGCAGGTGATCCACCGCTTTTCCGCCGCATGCCGATGCCGCTAGAAGCGTCAGCCGCGGACGGAGCCGTTTTCCGCCGGCTGCAAGCATACGCCGGACCGCCTCGGTAATGATTGCGTTGTCCGTCGAGAACGTTTCGCGGAAGAACGCTTCCACCAACGCGTAGAGATTCGATTCGTCGTTTTGAATTGCGTCGATCATCGCGTCCCGTAATGAATGGCGATCGCGCCGCCCATCAAACGCGTGTAGCCCGCTTCATGGAATCCCGCACGTGTGAAACGTTGGCGCAGCTCATCGGCGTTGGGGTGATTCGTAAGCGAATTCGGCAGATACGTGTACGCCTGTTTCGATCCGCCGACGAGTCCGCCGACGATGGGCACCAATTTGTAGAAATACAGATCGAACATGCGCTTCCACAAGCGGTTCGGCGCCTTGCTGACGTCCAGGTTTACAAAGCGCGCTCCGGGGCGTAACACGCGGTGCACTTCACGCAAAACCTGATCGATATCGACGACGTTGCGTAAACTGAAACCCATCGTCGCACCGTCGAACGTCGCGTCTTCAAAGGGAAGCCGCATTACATCGGCTTCCACGAAGTTCGCATCGCCGCGCGCTTCTTTCGGCGCTCGTGCGCGGGCGCCGTCTAGCATCGGTGCGCAGAAGTCGGCACCGGTAACGTGCAGGCTCGGATCCGTACGAAGCAAGTGAAAGACCACGTCGCCCGTTCCGCAGCAGAGGTCCAAAATCGCACCGTTGTGAGGCGCTTGAAGAATTCCGATTGCGCGTTTGCGCCAGCGTTCATCCATCCCCGCGGTCAAAACGCGATTGGCAGCGTCATAACGCGGCGCGATCTTCGCGAACATGTCGCGAACGAACGTGCCTTTATCGCCGGCCGGTGGCTGTGACATTGGGGTGGAAGCCATGGATTGCTCGATCTTTCCAAATCACTGAGGGCTTCCCCCGCTCTTGTGCGGTAGATCCCTAGATCGCGGCGACCTTTGTCGGGATAGGAGCGAGATGCTTTCGCTTTCTTCAACCGACAACGTTCTCGCTGCGGTGCGTACGGCTCAGAATGTCTCGGTTCTCGCTTACACGCTTCGCCCCGGGCGGATCGAGAATGCCCTAATCGCGGCGGCACGCCGTGGAGCGCACGTTCATCTGCGGCTCGAGGGTCAACCCTATCACGATCCGGCCGGCGAGCTAGTCGCTAACAACACGCATGCGATCGATGCCCTGCGCGCCGCCGGAGCCGATGCGCAACTCGTCCACGAAGCGGGCAGCAATGCTGCGCCGTTGCATGCAAAAGCGATCTTAGCCGACGACCAGCTCTTTCTCGACGATCGGAACTGGGCGGATGACGACGCGGAAACGATTCTGCGCGACGATTTCGCCGCAGACCAAACTGCCGTCGCGGATGCCGTTAACGGGACGGGCGACAAACCAACGCCGTTCTTTTCAATTCGCAAACGTGACGCGTTAGCTTCGGAAGCGCGGCTTGTACATTCGGCACACGAGGACGACGACGTAATCGTGGAAAGCGAATCTTTCGGCGCGCAAAATCGCGTCTATTACGCACTCGACGATCTCGCGAAAGAGGGCATGAAGCCGCGGCTTCTCGTCGCTGCGCAGGATTTAACGAACAACCCCCACGAGCGCGACGCCCTTCAAGCGTTGGAACGTGACGGCGTTCAAGTTCGCGTCATCGACGCCGACGAGAAGTTCGCGCTCGTCGGCAAACGCGGCTGGGTTGGTTCTACGAATGCTTCGCCCGCCTTCGATAAACCCGATCAACTCGACTGGGGCATGCGTACGGATCAAACCGAGATCGTGACGCATCTGCACGATGTCTTCGAAACGCGGTGGAATGCGTCCGTTCCGTTGGATACGTCTTTAGAATCGGAACAATCTGTGCGCGTTGGCGTCGGTAACTGAGGCGACTTCGTCTAGAGAGACTTCTAGCACTTCGGCGACCTTTTCTGCGGCCGATAAAACGTACATGGGTTCGTTGCGTTTGCCGCGATGCGGAACGGGCGCTAAATATGGACAGTCCGTCTCCATGACGAGGGCCGAGAGCCCGACCGCTTTTACGGCGTCGCGAACTTGTTCGGCGGTTTTGAACGTGACGACCCCGCCGATCCCCAACAGCAATCCGAACTCGTTGACATAGGTCTGCGCTTGCTCCGCATCGCCGGTGAAACAGTGGATGACGCCACGCATTCCCGGTTTGAATTCCTCGCGTAAAATAGCGACAAAGTCCTCGAAGGCGTCGCGATGATGGAAGATTACCGGAAAATCGCGTTCGCGAGCGAGGCGCAGCTGTTTCCGTAAGACTTCGCGTTGCACGTCGCGCGGACTGTGGTCGTAATAGTAGTCAAGCCCGGTCTCGCCGATCGCTACAATGCGTTTGTCATCCAGGAATGGCGCAAATGCGGAGGCCACGTCTTCGGGTGCATCAATTGCTTCATGCGGGTGAATTCCCACCGACGCGAGGCAATCGTATTCACGTGCAACATCCAATGCGCGCTGCGTATCGGCTATATCGCAGCCGACATTTACGATTTGAGAAATCCCTCGTTCCCGAGCACGCTCAAATACTTCAGCCCGGTCTTCGTTGAATTGTTTATCGTGAACGTGCGCGTGTGTATCGATCATACCTATTT
>CAZJLJ010000002.1:0-23004 GCA_964546935.1 uncultured bacterium
CGACGGCATTCCGGCCGCTCTACGTACTCCAGAGCGACGGCTTCCCCCTACCGTTAAACGGGGCCCTACCGAGTCGATACTGGTCCGCGTACCGGATGAGCTTGGATTGATTATTCCGGGTCTTATCTACGCGCAGCGAGCCCTTGATAACGTCTACATCTTCTATCGGCACAAGGAACACATCGTTATTGTCCGCGCAATAGACGGCGAAGTATTCGATTTCGCCGACATACTTGCGGCTCGCGACGCCGTTTCTATGCGTGTGAGTACTGCAGCAATTGAAAATGATGACGCCTTTTCTAAGCCGTCCTGTTTTCACTTGAACGCGGCAAAGCACCCCGGCTATTTCAACGATGAGATCGGTAGCGCTGATTTTCTCCGAAGGGAAAGGGCCACCCGATGACCGGTCTGAACGAACGCCGCGAGTACCACGGCCTCGGAAATGTCTCCGGTCCTTTTCGTATCTCGTTTCATCTGCATTAACCAAGCGTACGAAACGAGATTGCCAACTGGGTGGCACAATGGAGCGGGCGGCGGGAATCGAACCCGCGCTGTCTGCTTGGAAGGCAGAAGCACTACCACTATGCAACGCCCGCAAATTGAAACTGGTGGGCAGGGCTGGATTCGAACCAGCGTAGCGCGTTAGCGCGCCAGATTTACAGTCTGGTGCCATTAACCACTCGGCCACCTACCCACGCGTCACGGCACCACGGTACGATACCATGCGTCCCGAGTCCTCGCAAGGCCTTAGAGCGGAGCATTGTACTTATAGAAATGCCCCTCGCGCGTCCAGCCGGCTCTCTCGTAGACCGACTGCGCAGTGTGATTGTCGATCGCCGTTTCTAGAAACATCCCGGTCGCTTTGGACTCTCGCGCGTAAGCGATCGCGGCGTTAAGCAACTGCGTCGCGGCGCCGCTTCGGCGAGCCTGCGGCGCGACAAAGAGATCCTCGAGAATGAGTGCCCTTCCCAAATGCACTGTGCTGAACGTAGAAAAGAGCTGCATGAAGGCGATCGGCTCGCCGTTCTCTTCAGCCACAAAAACGACGCCGCTGCCGTCTCGAAGGTGCTCCTCCATGAACGCGCGCTCGCGCGCCGGATCGGATTCTTGTTTGTAAAAGCGGCGATAACCCCAAACGAGGGGCAATAAGTTTTCGAGATCATTGATTCCAGCTCTGCGAATTTCCATTTTAGCGCAAATATTTCTCCAGCCAGTCCAGCCATAAACCTGTGAGTTCTTCGGTATTCACCGGCGTGCTCGGTCCATGCGAGGACGCGTTGAACTGCACGAACTTCACCGTCCGGTGGTTGTCGAGCAGCGCCCGGTACATCGAATAAGACATGGTTGTCGGCACGACAGTATCGCCCGTGGTGCTCCAGATAAGCATCGGCGTTGTTATCTGCGTCGCATACGTAATCGGAGATTGGTCGATATAGATCTTCATCCCGTTGCCCACGTACGGACGCGCGCCTAAGTAGTAGCGATTCTGAACGTTCGTGACGGAGAGATTGTACTCTTCAATCTCATCGTTTACGGCAGCGCCGGAGATCGCGGCTTTCCAGTCGTGGTTCTGCGTCGCGAGCCAGGACGTTAGCAATCCTCCGTACGACCATCCGCAAAGCGCGACACGTTCCGGATCGACGCGCGGAAGGTTTTTCACCGCCGCAACGCCGCTCATGATATCCGCCGATGGACCGCGAACCGTATCGCGATAGATCGCCGTCATGTAACGGTTGCCGTGATCGTCGCCGCCGCGGTAGTTCGGCTGAAACACGATGAAGCCGCGCGACGCGAGGAGCTGCGCTTCGGGCCACGATTCCCACACGAATTCGTCGATACTCGCGAGTCCCGGACCGCCGTGCGGAAATACGACGAGAGGATAACGCTTGTCGCCGGTCATCACGGGCGGAAACGTCAACACGCCGTTCTCCGGTTCGCCATTCGGGCCGGTCCAGTGGTACTGCGTCATCCGCCCGATTTGAATGTGCCGCAGCCAGTCATTGAAATGGGTGATTTGCTTCGGACGATCGCCGATCGCGTGAATGTAGTAAAGCTCGCGTGCGTGCGTGGGGTCCGTCGCAACAAATGCGACGCCACCATTGGGCGCAACCGAGGCCGCTATTCCGGAATCGAACGTGCTGCTGCTGTAGGAATCACACGTGATATTGAGTTTGCCAAGCGGCACGATTGCGACGGTGCCGTCGATGCCGATCTTCCAAGCAGTTGCATGAGGACCGTCGTCGCCGCAGGTCAGAAAGGCGCGTGCCCCGGGCATCCATAGCGCTCCGCCGATATTGCGGTCGAGATTTCGCGACACGATCGTATCGCGCCCATCACGCAAAAGGTGCAGTGTGTTTTGCGCTAAGTACGCGCCGTCTTGCGGATACCAATACGCCATTGCGCCGCCTAAAGACGGCATCGGCGTCAATTCGTAGTGGGGATTGGCCGTAATCTTCTGCGCCGCACCCGTCGTAACGTCGATCGAATGAATCGTCGAATACTCGTCGTCGCCCACGTTCGTATCCTCGACGCGAGTGTAGAGCAAACGGCGCTCATCGCTGCTCCAAGCGAATTGCGAAGTAAAAATGCCGCCCGGATCGGTCGGCGCGATCGACCAAGATCCGTGCGTCAGGCGTTTCGCGGAGTTGCCGTGGTTAGACCACAGCCACAGATGCACCGGCGGCGTAGGAACCGTTTGCGCGTAGTCGTTGTCCGAAACTTCGAAATAATCGCGCGTGCTAGGCGCATCGTACGCTGCGAACGCGATCTCGGCGCCGTCCGGCCGCCACGCAAAGTCCTCAACGTCGTTCACCGCGTGCGTTACCACGTGCGCTGTTGTATCGTCTTTCCGCACCACCAATTGATAGTGCTCACCGGTACTGGGGCGAATGAGAAATGCAAGGACATTACCATCGGGCGACCATCGTGGAACGCAAACGTCGTGCCCATGAAAGACGAGCGAAACCTTTCCGGTCGCGACGTCGGCGATCCATAAATCGTGAACGTACGTCGCATGCGCGTAGTCCGGCGTAATGCTTATAAATGCGACCCGGCGACCGTCACGGGCGATCGCCGGTTCTTCTACATTTACGATTCTACGGCTATCGGAGATCTGAAGAGGCCGCGCGCCTGCCGGACAGCACGATAGTGCTGCCGCGGCAAGCGCCACAACCGCCAGAAGGCGGAACTTCACAAACGAATCTTGACGTCGAAATACATGTTAAACGGGTTAACCGTCGATGTCGTCGTGTCATTGTAAGTACCAAAGACCGGTTGGTACGGATAGCGCAGGATCGTCTGCACGTTGTCGCCCGGATTGTAACCGTTTCCAACCGGAGTGATAAGCTGACCTCCCACGTTTGAATAGCTGCAAGCATAGCGGTTCGAGAAGTAAGTGAACGCGGTTTGCTGACCGCCGAAACAGGTATTGATAACGTTCGCCAAGGTGATCGTACCCGTCACGCGTGGGCTGAAGTCGTAGCTAATGCGCAAATGTCCAAGCAGTTGCGCAGGTTGACGGAACGCTCCGATTCCATCGAAGTTTCCTGTGTAGGGGTCCGGGATTACGATGCTGGTAGGACACAGATTGGCGTCGTATGGTGAACCGCCCGCTCCGCCATACGGATACCGCGGATCGCCTGAAACGGAGCTCGCGAGTCCCGCACATCCGGAAGAGGCGGGGTCGACACCCGGCGTCGTCTCCGGTGCGCCGTACCGGTTGCCCGCAACGTATTGGAACGAAGGGGAAATGGCGAGCTTCTTATGTTTGTATTGGAGAATCACCGTTGCGACATACGGATAGGTATACGCATTGACGCCCGTTCCGACACCACCGGGAATCGTTGAATACGGCAGATAGCGAGCGTTCGGATCGAGCAATGCTTGCGCCGGCGCATTCCAATACGGATTTGCAACTGAAGTTGGCGCGCACGCTGTATCGGGGCTGCCCGCGGCGTAGCACGGCGCTGCCGCAACACCAGAGGTCGTGGTACCGCACAACGGCGCTCCGAACTGCGTTTTCCCGAAAAACCGCCCACCGGGCGCACAGTCTTTCGTGTACGCGTTGTAGTTCGAGATGTCGGCGTTGATTGGAGAAAGAATCGTCGTGCCGTTCGATAGCGTATTGAACTTCAAATCCGCGTACGTGTAAGCGAACCCTAACTGAGCTGCAAACCCGTCGCGATCGAAGCTTCCTTTGGTAAAGGCGAATTCAAAGCCGCGCGACGTTTGTTCGCCCGCATTAAGCCCCGAGATAAAGCCCTGCTTGATGTTAAGATAGAAGTTTTCGATTTGATCGTGAGTCTGCCGCAAGAAAGGCGTCAGCTTTAAAGACATGTCGGTGCCTTTGAAATGCTGCTCCCACGAGAAATCGTAGTTGTACGAAACGGGCGGACGCACTTCGTGTCCCGGCGTGGTAAAGCCCAGCGGATAGAATAGCGCGATCTGATCCGGCAGGTTTTGGTTCAGTGCATTATATTGCTCGTACGCCCCCGACGGCTGTTCGATATACTTTCCATAACTGGCACGCAACACCGTGTCGGGAGTAACAGTATACGTAGCGCCGACACGTGGCTGGAAAATGTTGTACGTAAAGGTCTGACTGGGGACGTTGGTTAGCGTCGTATTTTGGTATTGCGATCCGAGAGTCGAACACTGAGTCGTAGGATCGAAAGCCGGAGAGGTTTCGATTGTTGATTTATCAACGAGCGTCAGATTCTGGGTGTTGAAGCACGTGTCTTGATTGAACGCGTTGAACCAAAACGCGCGCGCGGGCGATCCGGTCGTATCGGCGCCGATGTACTTATAGTTGTCCAAACGCAGCCCGAGATTCAAGAGCAATTTCTCGCTCGGACGCCACTCGTCAGTGAGCGCATATCCTGTGAAAATCGGTTTTACGCTATTGTATTTTCCTGACTGCCCGTTTTCGACCGTGTATAAAGAGCAGGGTCCCGTTCCGCAGGTGTAATTCAAAAGGTTCGATTGTGTAAGGTCGCCGGCTGCTGCGCCGCTCGTATTGCTAGTCAAAGCACCGTTGCTAAACGTTGCAGCGAGCGAAGCAAAGGTCGGCGTCATCGCGGTTGCAACCGCGCTTCCCGTTCCGCACGAAGTCGGGATCGCAGCGCCTGCAGGCAGCAGCGTTCCCGTTGAGTCATAGATCGAATAACATGCTCCGCTCAGCAGACTATTCGGATTCACCAACACGCCGAACGCGTCCGCATCGCCGAACATTTGATTGTTGTTCATGCGCAGCGAAGTAGCTGTCACATACGATGCTTCGGCTTGAAGGAGATGCTTGGCACCGAATTGCTTAGTGAAGTTTCCGCTCAAGCCGCGGGTGTGGTTGCTAACTTCGTAGTCGCCCGAATAGAAGCCCGAAATCGGCTGCCATGAAGACACCGCGCCTGCGGAGATGTAGTCCGAGTAATATGTATATCCGTACACGCGCACGAACGAATCGTTCGTGAAGGCGTGCTGATATTGGAGTTTAACGATCCCTTGATTGTTGTACTGAATGTCGCGCGTCGTCAGAGGGAGCGGTGCAAAGAGCGCACGGTTCGACGGCGATGAAGGGAATAGATACGGCGTTACGAGCGATGCGCTTGCATCGGTCAAGAAGGTTCCCGGCGCACCCCCGAACTGGTAAGAATCGGTGTAGAACGGCAAAACGCCGGGCCCGTACGTTGTGCCCTGGAAGTTGTTCAGTCCTTCATCCAGCGGTGAGATATAAAGCTGCGTCTGAATGGAATCGTTGTCGTAGAGCAGCTGGATATCGTCATGCAATCCGTCGTGCTTGTGCGGGACGGCGAAGTGAAAATTGAACACCGAGGTGCGATCCTGGACGCCGGCCGGCGATACCGTACCGAAGTTGATCGGCCCAAGAATGTAACCCGGGAACGGGCCGGATCCATCGCCTACGTAGCCCCCGATGTTCGGCGAGCCGTTCGTGAAGCACGACGGCGGCGCAGTCGCGGTAAGCGGCGGCGGCTGGCAGCTATCCAACGGCGCGCCGAATTCATTCTGATACGAAGCGCCGTTCTGCTGATCGATGTAACGGAATTGTTGATTGTATCCGCCGATGCCGGCGTAATAACTGAAACGCCGGTCCGGCGATGCGCCGCCTCCTTCAAACTGGAAACTGTGATAATACGCCGGCGTTCCCGCTGCGGCGTCGAACGATGCGTAGCCCGGCGACGTACCGCTCTTGATTACCTGATTGATGAATCCCGCAAGACCTTGCGCTTCAGCACCGGCCGGGGTGGCTCCGGTGTAGACTTGCAACTCTAGCTGGCCGAGCGACGAGGCGCCGCTCGAGGGATAGTTGTCGAATGCGCGATTGACGGGAATGCCGTCGAACTCGTACCCAATCTCTGTTGCGTCGCCGCCGCGGACGTGAACGGCCTGAAGATAACCGTTTTGATTCGTCGGCACATAGGCGCCGGGCACGGATGCAATCGCCGAGTACGCGCTATTCAAATTGCCGCCGCCGCCAAGGACGCTCGTTCGTTCTTGTTGCGCGGCATTGATCGAATAGACGTCGGCGGTCGTACCGGACCGAACGAGCTCTCCCGAGCTGCGCGATGTAACGGTTGCGATGGTCCTCAACGCTTTGTGCATGGTCACCGACACGATCTGTGAAGCATCGGCGAAGACCGCAATGCCCGCAACCGAGACGTTGTTGAACCCTTCTTTTTCTACAGCGATCGTGTATTCGTCGGGCGCAAGCGAAACGAAAGCGAAGTGTCCGCTCGCATCCGTTCTACTGCTTACCGTTTGCGACGGACTGGTTGCGGTGATCGAAGCGCCCGCAATAGGCGCATTATTTTCATCCCTAATGTTGCCGCTTAGCGTTCCCGTCGTTCCGGCCAACACGTCAATAGGCGCGACGGTGAGGAGAAACGCAGCCGCGACCGCTGCACTGACGAACCGTAGAAAACCTCGCGAGGATGTCATTTTTTGTGCTCCTCCATAAATGCGTGGTAAGCGGCCATCGCGCGTTCAAACTGCGTCCGAACGGCGGCGGCTTCTCGGTAGTGCGGTGGAAGTGGGGGTCCCTGGGAAAGCGCGACAGTCCCCGCGAGGATCGTTAGCCGCTCGCGCAGCTCGTCGGGCATCCATTGGTCGTCTTCGGAGTTTCGAACTCCTGAGGTAAACGCAAGACGAACGCGTTCGATGTTGTGCCGTATCGCGTCGCCGGCGCGGCTATGCAAAGAGTCCAGATGATTCAGTGCGACGTCGATGTCGTTGAGTTCGTTCTGCAACTCTTGTAGAAAGTTGAAACGAGCAACGTATTCTTCTTGCGTCCAATGTGCTCGCGGGTCGGGAAGAACGTCTAGCGCACTCTGCAGCGTCGAAGCATCTGCGTAGAGACGAATCGTGTAACGTCCGGGAATGACAGGCACGCCGTCACTCGGCCCCTTATTCCAATCACCGGTGTTGTGCCATGGCTCCGGAGGTTCGTTGGAAAGGCTCCAAACTACGCGATTGATCCCTGCGTCGTTCGTTCCGCTCAGACGCCGAACGAGCTTCCCGCGTGCATCAACGATCTCGATCCTCGGAGCGCTGCGCAATTTTGCAGGCAGGTAATACGAAATGGGCGCGCCGTAGGGCGGATCGAGCGCAGCGAAGGTTCCCGCTCCGGCGCAACACTCCGTGTCCCACGTGCCATACAGCGACGTCCACCAGTAATACCATGTATAAGCGTTGTGCGGCGCAAAGAGCACTGGTGTTGTGCCGGCCTCCGCTGACGCGAGATTTTCGAACGGTGTGAGGTCGTCGTAAATATAGATTCCACGGCCGTGTGTGGCAGCGATCAAATCGTGCATCTGCGGCTGAACGCGCAAATCGTGAACCGAAACGGGCGGCATGTTGAATTGCATGCTGCGCCAGCGGGCGCCGCGGTCGAGACTGTACCAGACGCCGCGTTCGAGCCCGGCATACAAGACGTTCGGATTAACCGGATCTTCTCGTACGACGCGGGCTATATCGTCTGCCGGCAGACCGTTCACGATTCCACTCCAACTCTTTCCGCCGTCGTTAGTCACGATGACGTACGGCCGGCGGTCGGCCATCAAATGCCGGTCCACGACCGCATATGCGCGATCGACGGAAACGCGCGATGGCTCCACGCACTCAACCCGTCCCCACGGCGCGATCCATGAAGGCGTAACGTTCGACCATTGTGCGCCGTGATTTACCGTTCTTTGAACGAGCCCGTCATCGGTGCCGATCCAGATGACGTTCGCATCGAGCGGTGAAGGCTCGATATCGAGCAGTGTGTCGTAAAACTCGGCACCCGATATATCCGTATTGATCGGGCCGCCGGCCAATTGCTGTTTATCGGGATCGTTCCGAGTAAGGTCCGGGCTGATAACCTTCCACGTGCGTCCGCGGTCCGTCGTTTGGAAGACGACGTTAGCGCCGAAATACGCAATGCCCGGTTCCTTCGGAGAGAACGCAACTGGAGATTCCCAATTGAATCGATACGGTAATCCGGCGAGCGCGCGTCCATTGGTATCGGTGACGTCCGGAGTGATGTCAAGATTTTGCCGCGACGCGTAATCATAAATTCCCAGTTGACCGTTGAGTTCGTTAACGCCGGCGTTCCAAATGAACTGCGGGCGACCCGGTTCGGGGACAGCCCAGACACCGTCCGAATTGTTTGCAACGTCGCGCCAATCGGCGTTGAGCAATCCCAGCGGACTCAAACTCAAATTCGGAGCGCAGAATGAATCATCGTCCTGCATCGCGGCGCAGACGTGATACGGATTTTGGTCGTCAAAGCTAACATGGTAAATCTGAGCAAGCGTTACGTTGAAACGCCAATCCCATGTGCGACCGAAGTCCACCGAGACCGGAGCGCCGCCGTCATCTGCCTCGATCAGGCGCTTTCCGTCACGCGAAATCCAAAGACCGTGATGATCTTGGTGCACGGCGTTAGCCATGTCGTGGAACGTCTTGCCGCCGTCACGCGTCTCAATGAGGTTCTCCGAGGAAAAATAAACGTGATCGCGATTTGCCGGATCTACATCCAGCCGGCTCATATAGAAAGGCCGCTGGTCGATCAGCGTGTCGCCGGACATCATGCGCCAATGCACGCCGCCGTCATCGGAACGCCACAACAACCCGGCTTTCGACTGGATCAACGCGTAAACGCGTGATGAATCGGTCGGGGCTACAGCCAATCCGATGCGGCCCATCATTCCGCTCGGTAACCCGTTGCCGTGAAGAAGCTTCCACGTTTTTCCGCCGTCGACGGATTTATAAATGCCGTCTTGAGGACCGCCGCTCGTAAACGTCCACGGCAGACGCCGGAACTGCCAGACGCCGGCGTAAAGCACACGTGGATTGCGCGCGTCGACCGCGATATCGGAAACGCCGCTTTGGGGCCCCGCATATAACGTATGCTGCCAATGCAGCCCGCCATCCGTCGTTCGATAAATGCCGCGAGCGCTCGTGTCGCGGAACGGATTGCCCAGCGCTCCGACGATCGCGATATTCGGATCCCGCGGATCCACGGCGATGCGTGAGATGGCGTACGTATCATCCAGTCCGCGATGCAGCCAGTGCGCGCCGCCATCGCGCGTCAGCCAAACACCGTCGCCGTACGATGCATCGTTGCGTGGATTGGACTCCCCCGTTCCGACCCAAACGACATTGTTATTCGATCGCGCAATGGTCAGCGCGCCGATGGCGCTTACAGACGACTGCGGCCACACGTCTTTCCACGTGAGGCCGCCATTTGTCGTCTTAAAAACGCCGCCGCCCGCGGCGCCGAAATAGTATAGGAGAGGATCGTAATCACTGCCGCCGACTGCACTGACACGACCTCCGGCACCCGCGGGGCCTAACGCGCGCCACGGGGGTGTCGCCGCTGATGCGTGTGCGTTGCATGCGACGATTATAAACGCCGCCAACGCGATCCATGGCCGTAGAGCTATGGGCTCATTGCTCCCGTCATCGTTGAGAGATAGTGTCTGTCGAATGCAGCGAGTAATCCTTCTGCATTTGCATACGGACCCGGTACGTAGGCCTTCGAAGAAACGCCCGCCTGGGTGAGTTCGCTAACGTGCCAGTCTTGTCGATTCGTCAAATCCCAGAAATCGACGGCATCGCTTGGATCGAAACCCGGTTGCGCCATCGCGTTCGGATCAAAAAGCCACAAACAATCGATTTCGGTGCGGTTTACACTGCGAGCATTGATGTAATGCACCATTACGTAGTCGGGATGCAGACTCAAAAGCATCGACGGGAAGATCGTATAGTAGTAGATGCGGTCGAGCTCTTCACCGCTTACGTCGCCGAGCGGCGGACGCGTTGTCCCGCCCGAGATCGTCAAACTCGTTCCGTGTTGGCGCAGCTCGGAAAACCCACCGAGAAATGGACCATCGTCAAGATCGTTGCGGCCGCTATCCGACGGTGAAAGCTTATCGAGCTGCGGATGAACGAGCGGACAGTGATAGCACTCCGAGTAGTTTTGGAAGACGAGCTTCCAATTCACGCCAAGGTCGTAGTGGATCGTTCGCGCAGTTCGCAGTTCGCCGATGTGCCATCGCGCGAAACGGGTTAGCAGCGGGGCGAAAACTTTTTCGAACGGTTCCGGATTCGAGGCCAGATTTACGAAAATGAAGCCTTCCCACAATGCTACGGCCGCTTCATGAAGCGGGTAATCCTCGGCGGCAAAGCCGGGGACGTCTTTCATGTTCCGCGCGACTTTCAGCGCCCCGTCCAAACCGTAGGTCCACGCGTGGTACGGACATTGAATGGACCCGGTGAAGTGGCCGGTGCGCACTTCGCACATCTTCGTGCCGCGGTGGCGGCAAACGTTGTAAAATGCATGCACCGCGCCGGAAGCGTCGCGTGTAACGATAAGGCTCTCGCCCGCGACATCGGCTAAAAAGTAATCGCCCGAGTTTGCGAGTTGCTCCAACCGGCCAACGCAAATCCACTCGCGAGTAAAGATGCGCTCACGCTCGCGAGCAAAGATCTCGGGTGAGACGTACCATTGCGCTTCCAACGCGTGGGCGCCGGTTCCGACGGTAGGCTTGACGAACGTGGCCATAACTCACTCCCTCAGCCGAATATTGTTCGGAATTTCGAGCGGAGGGGGCGCTATCCTTCGGGTCGTAACAGCATTTCACCGAATGTCATTCGGAAGACACGCGCTTTGCGTCGTATAAATTTAGGAGGGGCCATGGCGAGATCAAGCCCCGTCAATCTTGAACGGTCACTGCCCCGTGCGGCCTACTGGGACGCTCGGTTTTTTGAACGCGAAAAGCGCGCGGTCTTCTGGGATCAATGGTTCTACGCCGGCCGCGCGGAGCTGCTCGACGGCCCCGGGTCGTACCGCGTCCTTGAGATCGCCGGCGAGAGCATCATTCTCGTCCGCGGCGACGACGGCAGGATCTACGGCCACATCAATCTGTGCCGCCACCGGGGCAGCCAATTGCTGTGCGGCGAGGGCACGCTCCGCGGCGCGATTCGCTGCCCTTATCATGCCTGGGCGTACGCGCATGACGGCCGGCTAATCGCCTCGCCTTTCATTGAATCGTCGTCGATTCCTGAAGATGCAAAGCATCTCTACGCCGCGGCTGTGGCGGAATGGGCCGGCTTCCTGTTTGTCCGCGTCAATGCTGCGCCGGACGAGGATTCCGTTGCGAGCCTTCACGCGCAGCTTAACGGCGTGCCCGAACGTTTGCGCCGGTATCCGTTGAGGGAACTGCGCGTCGCACGGACCATCCGCTACGACGTCAACGCTAATTGGAAAGTTCTGCTCGAGAACTACAACGAGTGTTATCATTGCGCGGGCGTGCATCCGGAACTCTGCAAAATCGTTCCCGCCTTCAAACAACACGGCGGCGCGGGCTTGGATTGGGATCGCGGCATTCCGCACAAAGACGGCGCGTTCACATTTACAACGAGCGGGACGTCGGCGCGTGCTCTCTTCGATGGATTGAACGAGGAAGAACGAACGCGCCACAAGGGCGAGTTAATTTATCCGAACATGCTCCTGAGCTTGTCGGCGGAGCACGTGGCGGTGTTTTCGCTTTGGCCGCAAGCCTCCGATCGCACCATTGTAATCTGCGATTTTCTGTTTCATCCCGATGAGATGCAGAAAGCAGATTTCGATCCGTCGGACGCGGTCGAGTTTTGGGATCTCGTTAACCGGCAAGATTGGAAGATTTGCGAAAGCGTGCAGCGCGGGATGCGTTCGCAGAAATTCCGTTACGGTTATTACGCACCGATGGAAGACTGGAGCCTCGACATGCGGCGCTACATCTGCGAGCGCCTCGGCCCAGATGCGGCGGAGACGGAAGATTAGATGAAGCGCGAGTTCGACGTCATCGTTCTCGGCCTCGGCGGCATCGGCAGCGGAGCAACATATTGGCTCGCAAAGCGAGGCGCGCAGGTTCTGGGCATCGAGCAGTTCGCTTTAGGACACGCTCGCGGCGAGTCGCACGATCACTCGCGAATCATTCGCCTTTCCTACCACGCGACGAACTATGTAGAACTCGCAAAAGAAGCGTACGCCGCTTGGAGCTCGGTGGAAGCCGACGCAAAAGAACCGGTGGTCTTTAAAACCGGCGGACTGGATCTCGGCCCGCGAAACGGCGCCATTCCGCTTCAAGGATACGCCGACGCGATGCGCGCCTGCGACGTGCCCTTCGATGTAATGGACGCAGCGGAGATCCGGCGCCGCTTTCCCGCCTTCGTCATTGATGACGATGTCTGGGGTCTGTTCCAAGCCGACAGCGGAATCGTGGCCGCAGAAAAAGCGACTGCGGCGCATCAACGTGCCGCACGTGATTTCGGCGCAACGCTCCTCGATGGAACTCCCGTTACGAATATCAACGCAACGGGCGGCGAGATCACCGTTGAAGCCGGCGACGAAACTTATCGGGCGAAATCGCTCGTCATCGCTGCTGGCCCGTGGACGAACGCGGCACTCGCTCACTTCGGGCTTCATCTTCCGCTCGAAGTGACCAAAGAGCAGGCCATGTACTTCCGGCCGTTTGATATCGACCCGTTCGCGTTCGGTCGATTTCCGGTATGGATTTGGATGGACGATCCGTCGTTCTACGGCTTTCCGGTCTTCGGCGAGAGCGGCGCGGTGAAAGTAACGCAGGACGCCGGCGGAAAAGCGGTCGATCCAAATACGCGCACTTTTCAACCCGATCCGGAAATCACGGCTCGCGTGAGAACGTTTCTTGAAAATCATATTCCGTTGCTCGACGGCCCCGAACATCTCGTGAAAACGTGTCTCTATACGCTGACGCCGGACCGCGATTTCGTTATCGATACGTTACCCGGGCATCGAAACGTTCATCTGGCAATCGGTGCCGGGCACGCGTTCAAGTTCGCGTCCGTGATCGGACGCATTCTAAGCGAAGTCGCGCTCGACCGATCCACACGATCGGATCTCTCCGGTTTTTCTTTACAACGGCCGATTTTGCAAATGGCCGAACCGCCGAAATCCTACATGGTGTAGGTTCTTCATCCCGTTCTTCTTCCGGACTAAGAAAGGTCTCGCAACTTAATGGCAAGCAAATACGACGCAATCATCATCGGAGGCGGCCATAACGGCCTGGTAACCGCGTGTTACTTAGCTAAAGCCAAATGGAAAGTTTTGGTTTTGGAACGCCGCTACATCGTCGGCGGTGCGTGCGTCACCGAAGAGACCTTCCCCGGATTCAAAGTTTCCACGGCTGCTTATGTAAACAGCCTATTTCGTCCGGAGATCATTCGCGACCTCAACCTGAAGAGCTACGGCTTCGAAGCGATCGAACGCAATCCGGCATCGTTCTCACCGTTTTTAGACGGTCGCTATCTCATGCTCGGACGCGATCGCGCGAGCGATGTCGCCGAGATTGCCAAGTTCAGCAAGCGTGACGCGGAAGCATATCCAAAGTACGAAGAGATGCTCGAACGCGTCGCGAGCGTAATCGAACCGACGCTGACGCAAATTCCGCCGAACGTTCTGAAACCTGGTCTTAGCGATCTGGTGAACATGGGCAAGATGGGTCGCGCAATGCAAAAGATGGGTCCGGCGATGAACGAAGCGATCGAAATGCTCAGCGGTGCGGCGCGACCGATCCTCGATCGCTGGTTCGAATCCGAAGAGTTGAAGGGCACTATTGCTACCGACGCCATCATCGGCGCCTTCATGGCACCGTCGATGCCGGGCACGGCCTACGTGTTGTTCCATCACGTGATGGGCGAAACGAACGGCAAGAAAGGCGTGTGGGCGTACATGCGAGGCGGCATGGGCGGCCTTACCCAATCGCTCGCCAAGGCAGCGAAAGATCTGGGCGTTGAGATTCGCACCGAAGCCGAAGTCGCAAAGATCCTAACGAAGAACGGCGCCGTCACCGGCGTTGCACTAACGAACGGTGATGAGTTCTACGCTAAGAAAGTAGCCAGCGGCGTCGACATGCATTTGACGTTCGAGAAGTTCCTCGATCCGCAAACGCTCCCGCAAGATTTCCGAGAAGCGGTCGGTCGCATTACCTACGACAGTGCGTCGGTGAAGATCAACGTGGCGCTCGAACGCTTGCCGAGTTTCACCGCGCTGCCCGGACACGAACCGGGTCCGCAGCATCATGGCACCGTCCATCTTTGTCCGGACCAAGACTTCATCGAACGCGCCTACGATGACGCAAAATACGGTTACCCGTCGAAAGAACCGGTCGTGGAATGCACGATGCCGTCGTCTCTTGATTCAACCGTCGCACCGGACGGCAAGCATCTCATGTCGATGTTCGTTCAATACGCGCCGTACAAACTCAAAGACGGTCCGTGGACGGACGCGGTGAAAGAAGACTTTGCAAACCGCTGTTTCAATATCGTTGAGCAGTATGCGCCGGGATTCAAAGATTCGATCGTCGAGAAGCAGATTTTGAGTCCGGTCGATATCGAAGAAACATTTGGACTTACCGGCGGCAACATTTTCCAGGGAACGATGCCGCTGCATAACCTGTACATGTTCCGGCCGGTTCCCGGCTACGCAAACTACAAGACGCCGCTGAAGAACCTCTATATGTGTGGCGCCGCTGCGCATCCGGGAGGCGGCGTGATGGGCGCGCCGGGTTGGAACGCGGCACGCGAAATGCTTAAAAGCTAAGATGGTAGGAGTGAGATCATCATGAGCACACTGCCGAAAGTCGGAGTCGTCGGGACCGGGCGCATGGGAGCGAATATCGCGCGGCGTTTGAAAGACGTCGGCTACCCGATCGCCGCACTCTACGACGTTAATCCGGCCAGCGCACAAGACACGGCCAAGGATACCGGCGGCGAAGCCACGCAGTCGCTTTCGCGCGTCACGGAACTCTCCGATATCATTTTAACGGTCGTCCCCGACGACGCAGCGATGTACAAAATCTTCTCCCGAGACGGCGACAGTCTGCTGAACGGCGCTAAAGGAAAGATATTCATCAACGCGGCGACCGTCACGCCGAAGGTCCACGTTAACGTCCAGGGCTTCGCAGAAGTGGCCGGCGCGCATTCGCTTGAGGCTTGCATGGCAAGCTCCATTCCTCAAGCGCGCGACGGTACGTTATATCTGATGATTGGCGGACGGCGCGAAATTTTCGATCAGGTAAAGCCCATGCTCGAAAAAATGAGTGCTTCGTTGAAATACATCGGAGAAGCAGGTCGCGCTGCGCAAGTCAAAGCGCTCGTCAACATGGTCATGAACATCAACACCGCGGGACTTGCCGAAGGCCTTGGCCTGGGCAACGCGCTCGGGTTGGACCTCGATATGTTGCGTGAAGTCTTTTCGCAAACCGGCGCTAATTCGCGCGTCCTGGAAACCGATGGCGGCGACATGCAGGCACGAGAACACGACGTCTACTTCTCGGCCGAGCACGCCGCGAAAGATTCCGGCATCGCTCTCGGCCTTGCAAAGGACGAAGATCTTCGTCTTCCGGTCGCGCAGGCGACGTACGAACAATTCGAACTCATGAAACGCCTTGGGCTCGGCCAATTGGATAAGTCCGGCGTCTCCGAATTGACGTTCAAAGACCGCCACGCTCAACATCTCAGCGCGCATTGATGCTCGCATCGCGCGTTTCTACGGTCGTTTTCGACGACGGTGCGGCGACGACCGTCGAGCGATGGGGTGAATCGGGACCCGTCATGCTGTGCGTGCACGGCATGACAAGCTCCCGGAAATCGTGGCTCCGTTTAGCCGATCGCTTCGCGGATCGCTACCAAGTCGTTGCGTACGATCAACGCGGCCACGGTGATTGCGCCGCGGTGATGGGTCCGATGGCCATCGATCGCGGCGTGCAAGATCTGATGAACGTTCTCGACGCGATCGGCGGCGCGCAATTTCTCGTCGGCCACTCATGGGGCGGCGCAGTCGCGATTCGAGGCGGCCTGCTAGCGCCGGTCAAAGCTGTCGCGGCCATCGACCCCATGATCGTGCAAGTCGACGCTGAGTGGTACGACGAGTATCTCGAAGAACTCGAGCAGAGTTTCAAGTTAATCGGTTCGGAGCGCGATGCCGCAACGCGCGAAGAATACTCCGATTGGCATCCGCTCGATGTCGAGGGAAAAGTTCACGCCGTCCACTGCATGACGCCCGAGCCGATCGCGCGCCTTCGCAGCGAAAATGTCGACGCCAGGTGGGATCTGCGTGAAGAAATTGCCACGTACGATAAACCGTTACTCTTGGTAATGGCCGGCCGCGAAGGCACGATCGTTCCAGGCGACGTCGTCGATGAAGTCGCACAAAATCACTCGCCGAAAGTGCGCATCGAGATCTTCCAAGATCAGGGACACAACTTGTTCCGCACCGATTTCGACCGCTTCGCCGACGTCTTGGATCGGTTTCTAGAAGACAATCGATAGAACGGTCGGGCTGCCCGGCTCGGAGGCCGTAATAATCCCATTGCCCGCCAGGAGCTAATAAATGCTCGTTGAAGCGATGGAGCCGTCCCCAGGCACGCCGACGTGGCTGAGCGGTTGAAGGCGCGTGACTTGTAATCACGTTCGAAAGACATCGCCGGTTCGAATCCGGCCGTCGGCTAATTTTCTAACACTGCAGCGCAACCCTCGCTTGCATGAACGCTATCGGAGGCTTTATGCATATCGGTTCGCACGAACACAAAGAGCTTTTCTGCCGCTCTTTCATCGAGTCACACGAACCCTACGAGCCCAAGGATTTGCCATGGCCCGAGCTCGACGAGAAGTCGCTCGAGGTCTTGCGTGCGATCCCGGTTTGGAGCATGGCGGTTCAGGTTGAAGTAAACGCCGGCGGAATGATCGGTGAGTTTGCAAACACACAGCCCGACGCGCTGGTCGCGCAAGCGTTGCGATTGCAAGGCTACGAAGAAGACCGCCACGGCCGCATGCTCAAGGAGCTAATCCGGCGTTACGACCTTCCGGCGACGGTCGAACCGCCGCAACTCAAAGCGACACGACGCGCCTTCATCGACTTCGGGTATAACGAGTGCCTGGACTCGTTCTTCGGCTTCGGCGTTTTCAAGATCGCCGATGAAGTGCGATTCATGCCCAGTTCGCTCATTTCGCTCTTCTCTCGCGTGATGTGGGAAGAAGCGCGCCACATCGTCTTCTTTGTAAACTGGATTAGCTACGAGCGCGCGATCCGCGGCTACGGCGCAAAGCCGCTGCAGTTTTTACCGACGGCCATCGGTTACGCGCGTGCGATCAAGAAGAGCATGGGCCGGGCAGGACAAACAAATATGGAAGACAAGGGACTTCTCGCTGTCAGCGACATCTTCTCGGATCTTACGCTTGCGCGGTTCCTAAGGACTTGCCTTAGCGAGAACGACAATTACATGTCTCGCTTCGATCCCGATCTTGTTTTGCCGCGCGTTATTCCGACGATCGCGCGTTCGGTGTTGCGCGTGCTGGATACCGGGGAGACGCTGCAGTCGGCGTTGCGTACAGCATTTGCCCGAGCGTAAAAACGAGCCGATGAAGCTGCGCGGAAAGGTCGCGATTCTAACCGGTGCCGCAGGCGGTATAGGTGCTACGACGGCGCGTGCTTTCGCACGTGAAGGCGCGCACGTCGTCCTCGCCGACCTGGAATCCACGCGAAGCAGGCTCGACGCGCTTGCATCGGAGCTGGACCACGGCCAAGTCCGCGCTATCGCTTCCCCGACCGATATCACGCGCCGCTCCGAGATCGATCGCCTCGTCAGCGATACAATGCGCACGTTCAATCGAATCGATATTCTCGCGAACATCGCCGGGGTTGGGTCTTCTCCTTCGCTTTCCGATTGCACCGACGAAGAGATCGAACGCGTCATCTCGGTCAATTTGCTCGGAAGCGCGCGCATGATTCATGCAGTGCTTCCCATCATGAAGGCGCAGCGCAGCGGGCGCATTATCAACATCGGTTCCATTGCCAGCCAAGGCGGGGTAATGGGTATTTACTCGGCCTCGAAGTTCGGCTTGCGCGGGCTTACTGACAGCGTGCGCCGTGAAGTGCGCAGCTGGGGTGTCGGCGTAACGTTGATCGACCCCGGATTCGTTGCTACTCAAATGAACGCCGCAATGAAGAACTTGCCGAAGCCGGATATTGTCGCCAACGCTGCCGTACGTGCAGCTGTGCATCCACGCCGTCACGTAATCGTACCGGCTTCATACCAGCTTCCCGTTTTACTCGTGAAGGCTTTTCCGGGTCTGACAGATCTCGTCTTTAGCCATCCGCGAATCCAAGAACGTCTCAACCGCGATTCACGCGCAGCGCGTGCAGCAAAGACGCCCGGCGCATGAGGCGAACCGCACTTATCACGGGCGCGTCGACCGGCATCGGCGCGGCAGCCGCACACGCTCTTAGTAAGGACGGGTGGCAAATTTACGCCGGCGTTCGCAATGTTGAAGATGGTCAAAAGCTAAGAGAAACAACGCCCGGCATAACGCCCGTTATGCTGGACGTTACGAATCGCCAACAGATCGAAGACGCATTCGAAACCATAGCGTCGGTCGAATCATCGCTCGACGCTTTAATCAACAACGCGGGCATCGCGCTCGGTGGGCCGCTGGAATATCTGCCCATAGACCGGTTACGCCATCTTTTCGAAGTGAATCTTTTCGGCGCGCTGGCGGTAACGCAAAGGTTTCTTCCGATGCTGAGGCAAGCGACGTCGCCGCGGTTGATCTTCGTCGGTTCAATTTCCGGACGACTACCAGTTCCGTACATCGCGCCCTATAGCGCTTCGAAGTTTGCGCTTCGGTCGATCGCAGAAGCGCTTCGCGTCGAACTCGCTCCGGCGATCACGGTCTCGCTGATCGAGCCCGGGAACGTAAAGACCCCGATTTGGCAAAAGGGTCGCGAAACGGGTAACGCGATGCGTTCGCTGATCCCGGAAAACGCTCCGCCGCACTACCATTCGGCAATAGAGGCGTTACTTCGGCAAACGGAGATGGGCGAGCGAACCGGCATGCCGGTCGAGCGCGTAACCGAAGCCATCAAGCACGCGCTGTCGCCTCGCCCGCGCAGCAACTATCTTGTCGGCATTCCGGCCCGGATAGGAAGCATTCTGGCGATGTTTCCCGCCTCAATCCGAGATCGGTTGCTGCACCGCGCCTCCATCAAGGGGTACACTTCTAACACCGATGCAAGACGTTAAACCCAAGTGGCTGAAAAGCGGCCTCGTTCTCGTTTGCGAGCGCTGCTCTAAAGAACGCATTCCTGAAGAAACTCCGGAGGTCGCGGAAAAGCTGGGCGATTTCAATTTGCGCGACTGGCTGAAATCCGAACTAAAAGAACATGGCGAGTGGGGACCGATTCGCGTTATCTCAACGAGCTGCATGGACGTCTGCGCAAAGGGTAAAGTCACCGTCTGTCTCGATCCCAAGAATGGCGATGAAACCGAAGTCCTGATTGTGGATCCGCTGCACGAAAAGCACGAACTCTATGGCAAAATCGTAGACAAACTCGGCCGCGACTCGAACGCATAGTCACACGGCAAGCGCGAGCGCGCCCAAAATCGCGCATTCCAACCCCGCATCAGCGAAATACACCGGAGAGATCTTCCCGGTAAGCCCATAGTATAAGTCGATCGCCGCAAAAGAGAGCGCGGACGCGGACGATAGATAGACCGTCGCTTCGGTGAGGTTTTCGTTATCGCGCACGGCGAGATAGAGCGAACCGGAGATCGATAGCGCTAGCAATCCAACCGTTTGCGCCAGCCACTTGTCGGTTTTTGGTCCGGTGATCTTTTCGAACAACCGCATCGAAACAAACGGCAACGCGCCGCTGAGGGCATAGTACGCGGCTTGAGCCCGGAGCACGTTGCGAAGCGCTTCTTCATCTCGCCACGGCGATGCCATCCGCATTACTCCGCTCTACGCCTAACGACGTCCTTGCGCAAATCTGACAGCAGCTGTCAGGTTTAGGGAGCTATCATAGCTCTATGAATGAAGTGCAAACGGCCCCCTTTACGCTCAAAGGCTTCGACTTTGTGATGTTTCTGGCCGAAGACATGCCGCGAGCGCGGAAGTTCTACGAATCACTTTTTCACCTTCACCCGGGCGAGTTCGAATCAGAGTACTTCGTCGAGTACGATCTGCCCGACGGAAACACGTTTGCGCTCGGACACAATCCCGGAGCGCCCCACACTCCAATCGGCGGCATCATGTTTAACGTGGAAAATGCGGAAGCTGCAGCAGAGCGCGCCGTTTCGCTTGGGGCAAAACTCGCCGGCAATTTTGGCGGCGCCAATTGCAAAACCGCGTGGTGCACCGACACCGAAGGCAATTACTTTGGCTTACATCAACGTACGTAGGTCGCCACGAATGCAACTCGCCCTGTCATCCTGATCAGCACAGGATGCGGTGAGGGAATCGCAGCACACGATGTGCGTCTAGCGTTCCCCGCTTGTCGAACCACGGGCGGATATTAATTTCGCTAAACACGCAACTCGTTTTTTCTGACCGGCAATGTGGGTATGCGCCTTTCGTTCGATAAGCGCAGGATGACAAAAAGAAAAAGAGCCGGCAAAAATGCCGGCTCTTTTGAACTGCGATTTAGAGTTTATTGAAACTCGAATTCGGCGAGGTTCTTTTCGATCTTGCGTTTCACGCGTTGCAGCGCGTTGTCGATCGACTTCACGTGGCGGCCGAGATCGCGCGCCATCTCTTGGTAGCTCTTGCCTTCGAGATACGACTCGAGGACTTGCGATTCGAGCTCCGAGAGATTCTGGCGAATGCGCTGACGGATGTCGTCGGAGACTTCCTGCGTTACAACCAGTTCTTCGGGGTCCGAAGTCTTCTGCGAAGCCATAACGTCGAGCAGCGTGCGCTCGCTGTCTTCGTCGTAAATCGGCTTGTTCAGCGAGATGTACTGGTTGAGCGGAATGTGCTTCTGACGCGTAGCCGTCTTGATCGCCGTAATGATCTGGCGGGTGATACACAACTCGGCAAAGGCGCGAAAGCTCGAAAGCTTATCGGCCTTGAAGTCGCGAACGGCTTTATAGAGGCCGATCATACCTTCTTGGATGATGTCCTCGCGGTCCGCGCCGATCAGGAAGTAGCTCTTGGCCTTGATGCGGACGAAATTTTTGTATTTATTGAGGAGATACTCCATCGCCAGGTTGTCGCCTGATTTTGCGATGGCAACGAGATCTTCGTCCGCTCGCTCGTTGTACTCCAAACCATCCGAAACGGGATGGGTCATAGCCATAGTATTTGTCGCCTCGTGATCCAATATGCCGAAAAAACGCAGGCCGTAGCCCGTCGAACGCGGCACATCCACGCAATTATAGGAGGGGGTCCTCCTCCCGTCAAGCTCATTGGGCGCATCAATTTGCCAAGATAGCGTTTTCGTGAAGGGACGCTAATATAGCGCCCGCTAGCCCGGCGTTACAGGTTCGGATTGCCGCTGGCGGATAGCCTCATAAAGCAAGACGCCGGCCGCCACCGAGGCGTTCAAGGACTCCGTCTTGCCGAACATCGGAATGTTTACGAGGTAGTCACACTCCCGCCGCACCAGCTGGGCTAAGCCCTCGCCTTCGGCCCCCATCACCAAAGCTAGGTCGCGGTTGAAGTCGGCCTCGCCCATGGGAACCGCCTCGGGACCGGCATCCGCGCCGGCAATCCAAATCCCGGCCTTCCTCAGCGTGCGAATCGTCTCGTTGATGTTCGAGACGCGGACGATCGGCAAGTATTGCGCAGCGCCGGCGGCCGCTTTTCGGACGGTGGCATTCACGCCGGCTGACCGGCGTTCCGGCAGAACAACCGCGGTCGCGCCAACCGACTCGGCAGTTCGAATGATCGCGCCGACATTGTGCGGATCCGTCAAATGATCGAGCAGCACGAAAAGCGCATAGCCCTCGCGCGGAGCGTTCAGGACCTGCTGAAGATCCGCGTAATCGAACGGCGGAGCGATGGCAACGACGCCTTGGTGCGTTTTGAACGGAAGTTGCGTAAAAAAGTTGCGTCCCTCGAACCGCACCGTAATGTTGCGCTCCTTCGCGTCTGCAACGATCTTGCGAAGCAACGGATCGCGTTTGCGGTCGTCGGAGATGTGAATCGCGCGCAAAGGTTCGCCGGCGTTGAGCGCTTCCTCAACCACGTGAATCCCGTACATCACATCGTCGAAATCGAGTTTCGGCTTCGGACGCCGCGGCGCACCGCCCGCAAGTTTAGCGAGTGGACGCCCCGGACGTCCCACTCCTCTCCGGTTTCTCACGTTGCCACCGTCCAAGTCGTGCCATTCCCCAAAGTACGTTGCACTTTGGGGACCCCTATAAGTTTAAAAGCACTGCGCGCTTCGCGCTGCGCGCCCCCACGGGCAAAGCCCGTGGGTCCCCAGTTTTTCACGTAGCGACGGTCCAAGTCGTGCCATTCCCCAAAGTACGTTGCACTTTGGGGACCCCTATAAGTTTAAAAGCACTGCGCGCTTCGCGCTGCGCGCCCCCACGGGCAAAGCCCGTGGGTCCCCAGTTTTTCACGTAGCGACGGTCCAAGTCGTGCCATCCTTAGAATCTTTAACGGAGATGCCGCAGCGGGCGAGGGCATCGCGAAGACGATCCG
>CAZJLJ010000002.1:23104-100196 GCA_964546935.1 uncultured bacterium
TTAGAATCTTTAACGGAGATGCCGCAGCGGGCGAGGGCATCGCGAAGACGATCCGACGCGGCAAAATCTTTGCGACTGCGAGCTTCTTTGCGCACGTTTATTACCAATTCGACTGCTTGTTCGGGAGTCGTGCCGTTGAACGGAATCTCCGAACCTAGTTCTCCGCGCAAACGTTCCACTAGGTCCGGCGGCAGAACCGCTTCCGGTTCGCTAAGCCATGATTCGTTCGGTTCCAAACCCAGTAGCCACAACGCTTGTTCGAACTCGCAGCGGCCTTCTTCGCTTTCAACCGGGTCCCACTGCAAGAGTTCGGCAAGCGCAACCGATGTGTTCATGTCGTCGTTTAGCGCCGCTTCGATCTTAGGCAGCAGCGTTTGTTCGCCGGCCTTCGGCATCTGCTTCTTGAATTTCGCTACGCGCCTGTACGTTTTCTTCAGCTGATCGAGCGTCACCATTGCCGAGGCAATCGACTCTTCGCGCAAGTTCATGACTTTGCTGTAGCCGGTGCTTAAAAACGTGATACGAATCGCCTGCGGATCGTGACGCGCAAGCAGTTCCGAAAGCGGCTCGAAATTACCGAGCGATTTCGACATCTTGCGTCCTTCGAAATTCAGCAAGCCGCCGTGAATCCAAAAGTTTGCCATCGGCGGAAGCGTCATCAACGGCTCGCTTTGCGCGATCTCATTTTCGTGATGCGGAAAGATCAAATCTGCGCCGCCGCCGTGAATGTCGAAGCCGAGCCCGTCCGGGTCGAGCAACGCTTTCGACATCGCCGAACACTCGATGTGCCAACCGGGGCGTCCGTCACCGTAGCCGTCGAAGCCCCAGCGCGGCTCTCCAGGCTTCGCGAATTTCCAAAGCGCAAAATCGAGCGGATCTTCTTTGTGTTCGCCAACTTCAATGCGTGCGCCGGCTTCCAATTCATCGACGTTGCGATTGCTCAGCATCCCGTACCGTGGAAAGGTGCTCACACGGTAGTAGATGCCGTCCTGCGCTACATATGCATGACCGCGTTTGAGCAATTCGCGAATCATCGTTTGAATCTGCGCAACGTACTTCGTTGCATACGGTTCTACATCGGGCTCGCGAACGCCGAGCTTGCGCATCGACTCTTTGAAACTCCTGTAGTAACCCATAACGATTTCGTGCCAGTCTTCGCCCGTTTCACGCGCGCGATTGATGCTGCGATCGTCGATGTCCGTGACGTTTTGAACGTACGTGACTTCGTAGCCCCGATGCGCGAGATATCTGCGCAGCAAATCGAAGAAGAGAAACGACCTCGCGTGCCCCAAGTGGGCTTCCGCCGACGGTGTAAGTCCGCAAACGTAGATACGAACGTCGTTACCGCGCAGCGGCTTGAACGGTTCGGTCTTCCTAGTTCGCGTATTATAGAGCTTTAGATCACCCACGACCACGCTTCTTCGTCATGGTCAGGTTCAATTTCGGCGAGCCGTTTCTCAAAAGCGTCGAGCCGTTTCTGCAGTTTGCGAAGTTCGTTTGCGGTGGGATCGGGAAGATCGACTTGCGGCCTGTCAGGAACGATGCGCACCGGCTTTCCATTTTGCGCAACGATGTGCGCCGGTATGCCGACAACCGTTGCGTTGGCGGGTACATCTCGCACGACTACGGATCCGGCACCCACTTTCACATTGTCTCCCAAAACAATCGCACCAAGCACTGCTGCATTTACGCCCACGATCACGTTACGTCCCAGCGTCGGATGGCGCTTTCCATGAGAAAGACTAGTTCCCCCGAGCGTAACGCCCTGGTAAATCGTGCAGCCGTCGCCGACGACGGCGGTCTCGCCCACAACCACGCCCATGCCGTGATCGATGAAAACGCTTTGTCCGATCTTCGCGCCCGGATGAATCTCGATCCCGGTTAGAAACCGCGCGATGTGCGAAAGCCAGCGCGGCAGAATCGGAACGCCGAGCCGGAAAAGCGCATGATTGAAACGATACGCGGTCAGTGCATGAAAGCCCGGATAGGATAAGACGACATCAAGCCAGCCACGAACGGCGGGGTCCCGCTTAAGCGGCGCCCGCAGGTCGTTCAGAAATGTTTGCAGCGGATTAGGCATGCTTGTCTAGTGTAACCGCAAAAGTCAAGTCTTGGGTGGCGTTGGGTCTGGAGGGCTAGCCTTGATGGGTTCAAACGGCTTACCGTCCGGGCCATATTTTATCGGTTCCAGCCCACGGCCGTGCAGTAAGCGCGAATTGACGGCGCCGATGCGAATCAGCATCCGGTCGTGCCCGAGCAGCGGAAAGAGCAACTCCAAAGGCGGCCCGTCCTTCTGCCCTGTCAGCGCCATCCGCACAGCGGCAAACGCATCGTCGACCCCGATGCCGAACTCCATCGCGATCGCGGGAATGTCATGCGAAAGCGGCAAGCCGCGCAATTCGGGCTGCGAATCGATGTACTGGCCGACCGAATCCAAGAAAAATAAAACCTGGCGTGTGCGCAGACGCTCCAGTTCGAGCGCGGGAATAACGCAAGCTTCAGCGCGCAAGGCCGCGACCGGCGTGTATGCGTCGTCGACGCTCTTTAGTTCTTCACCATACGCTTCGAGAAACGTAGCTATCCAACGAAGGGCGGCATTTGGTGCCGGATCGTCCAAGAATCCCCACCGCTGCATTGCGGTCATAAGCTGTCCGTTCGTTACCGCTGCCATCTTCCTCAAATCCTATCGTTCGATCGACGCGACGGCGTACGCCGCGATTCCGCTCCCGTCACCGGTGTACCCCAGGCCCTCGCTCGTCTTTGCCTTGATGCTAACATCTTCCAACGGTACGCCTATGCAGCGCGCGATGTTTTCTCGCATCTGGCCGATGAACGACGCAAGCTTTGGCCGGTCCACGACTATCGTCGCATCCAAATTCACGATACGATACCCGGCTTCGCGAAGTCTAAATGCGCACGCTTCCAAGAGCACCATGGAATCGGCATCTTTCCATTGCGGGTCGCTATCGGGAAAATGACCTCCGAGATCGCCTAGCGCAGCGGCGCCGAGCAGCGCATCCGCGATCGCGTGCACGACAACGTCGGCATCCGAGTGGCCTAGCGCGCCGCGCTCGAACGGCACCTCGACACCGCCCAGCACCAAGCGCCTTCCCTCAACAAGGCGATGCGCGTCGAATCCGTGTCCGAAGCGCGTCATGATTCCACGCTCGCATTTTCGTCGCGACCCGCGTAATGCGAGAACCGTGTCGTAAATGTAGCGGTTCCGTCGGCAAATGCTTCAAAGCGTTGCGGAAAACCGCGAAGGCGTTCGGCGGCGACGAATGCTCGAACTGCAACGCCCGCCGGCAAATCGCGGTCGACGCCGTCAATGCGGGCGCCCCGCAATTCCAACTCGCGACTAATCGCATCTACCAGAGCATCGTCGGCAAAAACTTCGATGTATAAAACTTCTTCTTCGGTGGGTGCGTGTTCCAACCGCTCGTGTAAAAGCGCCTCGGCGCGCAACACGTCTTCGGGATTCGTAACTTTGAAGTTTTCCGTCGTCGATGGAACGACGAAGACCTCCAATCCCAGCCGCTCCAGCAACGCAACGTCGTCGGTCGCATCGATGCCGCTCTTCTGTGCCTCGGCATGCGCGCGCAATAAATCGTTACGCATGGCAAACTGCGGCGTCTGCGCCGCCCACAGCTCTCCGCGAGTCAAGGTTTCGCGCACCGTCATCTTTGCTGGATCTACGCGCTTGATCGTATCGACGACCGGCGCAGCCAGGACGGCTGCGCGGCCTCGGGTTACCGCCGCCATGCCGGCGCGAACGTCGTGCGCGCGTACCAACGGGCGCGCACCGTCGTGAACGAAAACCGCATTGCAGCGCGACGAAAGCGCCAAGAGCGCTTGATGCACGCTCTGCTGCCGTGTTGCGCCGCCTGCCACTACCGTCACCTCGGTTTGAGGAATCAACCGCATCGCTAGTGCGTGCATCGGTTCGATCCACTCTTCTTCGGTTGCAATCGCTATCTCCGCGATCTCCGGAAGCGCTCCGAACGTTCTTAGCGACCATCCAACGAGCGGCAAGCCCGCAACCTCGACAAACTGCTTCGGCCTTCCAAACCGGGTACCGCGTCCTGCGGCAACGATAAGTGCTCCCCAAATCATAAAGTACGTTTATTTTCCTTGGGCTTTGCAAAAATCAACCGTCCCGCAACGGTTTGCAACACGCTCGTTACGACAACGTCGGTGGCTTCGCCGATCAGACGCCGTCCTTGCTCTACAACGATCATCGTTCCATCATCAAGGTAACCAACGCCCTGATGCGGCTCTTTGCCTTCGCGAATCACTTGGACGTGCAACTCTTCGCCGGGAAGCACAACCGGTTTGACGGCGTTGGCCAGTTCATTAATATTCAACACCGCAACGCCTTCGACGTGTGCTACGCGGTTAAGGTTGTAGTCGTTCGTAACGAGGCGCCCACCCATCTCTTGCGCGAGCCGCACGAGTTTCTGATCTACGCTTCCGGCCGGAAGATCGTCGTAATCGCGTTCGTTGATATCAAGTTTAGCAAGCTCTTGCAAACGGCTCAACACGTCCAAACCACGCCGTCCGCGCGTGCGTTTGATGGGGTCCAACGAATCGGCGATCGTATGGAGCTCGCGCAAAACGAAACGCGGAACCACAAGCGGGCCTTCGAGAAAACCGCTCTGCACGATCTCCACGATGCGCCCATCTACAATGACGGAAGTGTCGACTATTTTATAAACGCCGCTTCCCGCCGAATTGCCACGTCCGCCGGGAAGCGGAATGACTTGGGTCTTCGCGCCGACGCGCGCGCCAAGATAAGCGAAGAAAATCGCCACGATGATATAGAGGACGATTGCAATGTAGCTGCCGGCGCGTCCCGCGATGGCGCTGAATTCGAAGAGAATCGATTTGATCAGGAGCGCGATACCAAGGCCGATGATGAGTCCGATAGCGCCGCCCGCAATCTCGGCAGGCGCAAGGCGTTCGATAGCGCCTTCGACTACGTTTAATTCGTCTTCGAAAAATGTCTGCGCTAGGGGCGCAATCAGTACCCCGATAACGGCGCCCACAACGGGCGACAAAATCAAAAGCGCCAATTGCAATCCCTCGCTCGCGAAGTGGAGCGAGAACACGTTTAAATAGGTCTCCCGGCCCAACAAAAACCCGGTGACCGCGAAAACGAATGCGAAGACGACGCGAAGCACCGCGCCGGATAAACCGCTTACTCGAATGTTACAAACGCTCCGCAAACATCGTTAGCGACGAACCGGCCCCGTTCGGTCAACCGCAAGTGCTCTTCGCTAACTTCCAGGAGGCCCGCCTCGTTGTAGCTTTTTACTACGGGGGCATACCGTTCGAGCACATCGATGCCGTAGCGCTCTTTAAAGGTTGCAAGGCCGACCCCTTGTGCCGTGCGCAATGCCAGCATTATCGCCTCACCCGTGCGCTTCAATCCCTCCAGGCGTTCGGATTCCCCCGGGATGGCTGCTCCGGCGACCGCCGCGGTCACGTACTCCTCTAAATCTCGTGTATGGACGGAGCGGATGCCGTTCCGATAGGACGCAGCACTCACACCTAAACCGATGTATTCGCCGTTCGCCCAGTAGTTCTGGTTGTGCGCGCTTTCGTGCCCGGGCTTCGCAAAGTTGCTAATCTCGTACTGGCGATAACCGGCTGCCTGCAATTTTGAAATGGCTATCTCGTAAAGTTCGGCTTCTCGATCCTGATCCATAAAGGCACGCGGTTCGCGCTCGTGCCACTTCGCATACGGAGTGCCTTCCTCGATCGTGAGGCCGTACGTTGAAACGTGATCCACACCAAGCGAAATCGCCGTATCGAGCGTTCGCTGCCACGATTCGGCCGTTTGACCGGGCACGGCAAAAATGAGATCGATTGAAACCGATCGCAATCCGGCTTCACGAGCTTGCCCTACGGTGCTCTCGACTTGCTCGACGGTGTGCTTGCGCCCCAACGTTGCAATTTCCATCGGTTCGAAGGACTGCACGCCGATGGAAAGGCGATCGATTCCGGCTCTCCGATACGTCGTGAAATCGCCCGGGCGCACGAGTTCCGGATTGATTTCGATGGAGATCTCTTTCATCGGCGCGTTTGCGGAAAAACGCTCGCGAAGCTTTTGAACGATTGCGGTAACTTCGGTAGCATCGTACGCATTTGGCGTGCCGCCGCCGAAAAAAATCGTGTCGGCGCGCTCGGGCGCGTAACGCTCGATTTCGGCGAACAGCGCGGGCAAGTACCGCGACGCCGCACTGCGCCGCATCGGCCATTTCGCGAAGTCGCAATACGGACAGATGTACGGACAAAACGGGAGGTGCACGTAAATCCCGAGGGCCACGCAGGATGCCTTAATCGTCTTGGACGACGAAAATACCCACGGCCCCCGGACCGCCGTGCGTTGCAATCACCGGCCCGGCTTCCAGAATATCCAACATTCGCGGATGCTCTTCGCCAAGTCGCGCGCTCAGCTTTTGAAGCGCGGCCGTGGCAAGTTGCGGCGCATTCGTGTGCATCACAAGAAAACGCGCTTTAGACACCTTTGTAACCGCTTTCAACGCAAGGTCGAGCATCGTTTCCTGTGCCCGCGCAAACGTTCGAACCTGTGCTTCGGCGGCGACTTGGCCGTCTTTCAATGCAAGCACGGGAACGATTTTCATCAACGTCCCGACTACCGCTTTAGCCTTACCTATTCTTCCGGTCCTCTGCAGATGCGAAAGATCCGAAAGGCAGGCGTAAAGGCGCTGCGTCGTGCGTTCGCGATCGAGAGCGGCCAAAATCTGTTGCATCGCTGCGCTTTGCGATGCAAGCTCGAGCGCGCGCTGAACCATCATGCCTAAACCGCCGGCCGCGCTTTCCGAATCGTAGATCTCGATTTTCGCATCCGGGAAAGTTTGCGCGGCAGCACGCGCTGCGTTGATCGTGCCGGAGAGTTTCGACGAGATCGTGATGCACAAAATCTCGTCGCCCGCCTCAACCAGCGGGCGGAACGCATCCTCGAACATTTGCGCCGTGGGTTGCGAAGTAATCGGCAGCGTCTTCTCGGTCTTCAACTTTTCGTAGAATTCCGGACGGCTCAAATCGACGTAATCTCGATAGCTGCGATCGCCGAAAACGACGAACAACGGAACGACGGTTACGCCTAGTTCTCTCGCTTTAGCTGGTTCGATATCCGACGTACTGTCGGTTACAATCTTTACGCTCACGCTTCTCTCGCGGCGAAGTGGGGCGCCACGAGTTCCGAAATCTTTCCGACGACGTCTTGATCGACTTCCGTGATGGCTGCACCAATGGCATGTTTAATGGCGCGCCGGCTTGCGCGTCCGTGGGTAACGATACAATTTCCCCGCAATCCCAAAAGCGGTGCACCGCCGTAGGTTTCATAGTCGAACTTTTGCCGCAATCCGCGCAATGCGGGGGCCAGCAGCGCCGTCCCGAGCTTCGTGATCAGATTTCCGCCCAAGAGCGTTTTCCGCATCACCGAACCAAGGTCCGCAATCAATCCTTCGCCGGTCTTCAGCACGATATTGCCGACAAAGCCGTCGGCAACGATCACGTCGGCGACGTTGTGGAAGACATCTTTGCCTTCAATGTTGCCGATGAAATTCACCGGCGATTTTTCTAACAACTGTGCCGCTTCCAGAACTTGCGCGTTGCCCTTCGTGCGCTCTTCTCCAACCGAAAGAACCGCTACACGCGGACGTTCGATCCCAAGGACCGCCGTTGCGTACGCCGAGCCCATCATTCCAAATTGTTCGAGCCATTCGGGTCGGCAGTCGACGTTAGCGCCGGAATCAAGCAATATGGTCGGCCCGTTCAACGCCGGCCACACCGTCGCTATCGCCGGCCGCGCGATGCCTTCGATCGTGCGAAGTTTGATGAGTGCAATCGCGAGGAACGCACCGCTGTTTCCGGCGGAGAGGACAGCGTCGGCCTCACCGCATTTCACCAGGTTCACGGCAATGCCAAGCGACGTGCGGTCGGCGGCGCGCAAGGCTTGCGATGCGTGCTGATCCATCGGCACAGCTTCCGCCGCGTGCACTACGCGAATGCGGTCCGCGCCGGGTCCCGTCAACAGCGAACGCACGGCGGTCTCATCGCCTACGAGCGTGAGTTCGGCATCCGGATGCTCGCGTGCAGCAAGCAACGCGCCGGCAACGATCTCTTGCGGTGCGTTGTCGCCGCCCATGGCGTCGATTGCAATGCGTGGCTTACTCATCGAGCGAAATCCAATACTCCGCGTTTTTCATCCCGCCGTAGTAGTACTCGATGTCGGCGAGCATAAAACGCTCCGTTAGCTCTTCGCTCAAGCGCTGGGCATCCTTTTCTTTTTGCGCGCCGCCGTAATATAGCGTAATCAATCCGCCATCTTCGGCGCCCATGCGGTCCAGCAAGTTCTTCGTCACTTCGGCCACTGTGTCGCCCGTCACAAGCGAGCCGTTGAGAGTCGCCGCCGGCTTGCCGCGCGCTACGGTCACGCCGCCGAAGTTCGCATCTTTACCCGCGAAAAACACCGGCGCGCTTTTCACCCGCTGCGTCGCGCTCAGAATTTCGCGTTCGTCCGGGACCGCGTCATCCGGATTCGCTCGGAACGCAAAGAGCGCGGCAATCCCCTCGACGATATCCACGGTTGGAATTACATGAACGTTTTTGTCCGTGAGCTTCGCCACTTCTTTGGCGGCAAGAGCAACGTTCTTGTCGTTCACTAAAAGGTAGACGTTGTTGCTCAGCGTCTTGTTGACCGCGAGCAAGAGGTCGCGGACGCTCGGATTCTTTTCCCCGCCGACCACTACTTCAGCGCCCAGCTCGCGCACGATCCGTTCGAACCCCGCGCCGGGCACGACGGCAATAATCGAGCGAGCGACATCCGGTTTGTCGACAACCAGGACGTTGTGCTGCTGCTCCATGTTATCGACTTTCACCCGAGTGAGCGTTCCGTACCGCGCCGCGATGTCTTGAACCTTATCGGGATTGTCGGTGTGGATGTGGACTTTGATCGTGGGCGGCGCCCCGATGACCAACAGCGACTCACCGCGGCTCTCCAACTGATGGCGAACGTCGGCGACCGGCGCCGTAGCCCCCTCGATGATGAACTCGGTGCAGAATTTGTTCTCGCCGACGACTTGCTGCATCGTAAAAACGGCTTGCCGCTCGGGCCGCCTTGGAAATGAAGTAGCGCGCACTTTTTGGTCGGGTAAAAAACGGAGAATGCCTTCCATGAAGTACACGAAGCCCGCGCCGCCGGAATCGACTACTCCAGCCTCCTTTAGAACCGGAAGCTGCTCGGGCGTCCGGTCGAGCGCTTCGTTTGCTGCCTTTAGCACGCCGTTCGCGAGGCGGTAGAAGTCGCGCTCGTGGAGCGCGAGGTGATATGCCGAATCGGCGGCCGCCTGCGCTACGGAAATAATCGTTCCCTCAACCGGGCGCAGAAGCGCCTGCCGGGCCGCTGCCACAGCTTCGCGCATCGCGGTCGCGAGCATGAACGTATCGATCTCGGAACGGCGGCGCACGTGATGCGCGAATCCCCGCAGCATCTGGGAGATGATGACGCCGGAATTGCCACGCGCGCCCATGAGGCTGCCCTGCGCTGCGGCTGCGGCGACTTCGTTCAGCGCGGCCGTCTCGAGCTTGGATGCCTCCAGCATGGCGGAGCGTGCCGTTAAATACATGTTCGTCCCCGTATCGCCGTCGGGAACGGGAAAGACGTTCAGGTCGTTTAAAACCGAGCGGTACTTCCGTAGAAAGTACGTTCCGGCTGCGAGGAACTTCGCGTATGCCCGGCCGTCCAGAGTGGTGATGTCCACGGCCCCCGGTCTGCTATGAGGCGCGATTGGAATCCTTGTCAAAGACCTCGCCGTCGTGCTATTATCCCGAAGTTGTCCTCGCCGGTCCGACGTGGCTGGTGAGACTTTTCTCTGATTCAAGCTTTCTTTTTAGAGGGACCCGTTCGATGGCGAAGCGCTGTGAAGTGTGTGGCAAAGGCCCGAAGGCCGGCAACAATGTCAGCCACGCAATGAATAAAACGAAGCGCCGCTGGCTGCCGAACCTGCAGTCGGTAAAGGTTAACGAGAGCGGTACGCACCGCACGGCTCGCGTTTGCACGCAGTGCCTTCGTTCAAAGCGCGTTACCCGCGCCGTTTAACCCTCAGGTGACAAAGTCAGGACCGCCGCACTAAGTGCGGCGGTCTTTTTTATTCTGCGGCGGCTTTTTCGAGCAACGCCAAATCGGCGAGCGAGCGGGTAATCGACTCCGGTTCCAACGTCACGAGATACTCAAGGCGAACGTGCGACGCGTCGATCGACTTCAGAAAAACCGCGCACAGCACCGGGCCGCGCCGGCTCGGTGCAAATGAGAGGCTGAAAAGACCGCCGGCCATCGTGAACGTTGCGGGCGGCCCGTTGCCGGAATTGATCTCCGATAGGTAGGTCCGCAAGTCGAGCAGCTCGGCGACGCTCACCGAAACATCGAAGGCCGCGGAGACCGGCGATGCGTTCGCGTGAACGCGACACACAAGCAAATCAAGTCCATCCGGCTCTACGACCTCGGGATGTTTGAAGCCGATGACCTCGAGGCGAACGTGCGGCTTTCGTTCGTCGTGTCCAAGGCGAACACTAAGGGGAACCATAGGCTGTTCTTATACCATCGTCCGCGCGCTTCATCTACCGGTGCGCGGGCTTTTCCTAGCCGTACTGGACTTTGTTTTTCGGCGGTGCCATTTTCAAGCGCACGCTCTCGTCCGAGGTGGCGCGAAGCGTTTGCACTTCAACGTTCGATTTTTCGCAAAAACGCATCGCCCGTTCATCTTCGACGTGATACCCGGCGGGATTCCACTTCGCGAGCGCCGCGACGGGATCGGCGGCTGCACCGCCGTACCCTGTTGTGTTTGCTACCGCGCGAGACGTAAGCGCGGTCGATAACAGCGCACCGGCAAACGGCGAAGCACCCAACGCGACGAACGTCGCCACAGCGGCGGCGAAAATGTCACCCGCTCCGTGCGCCGGATAAACGGGAAAGTACGAACTCGTTATGCGGTTGTAATTGTAACCGTTCGTAAACAAAGATGTCGTGCGATGTTTCTGCAAATCGCGTTCGAACGACGTAACGATTACCGCTTCCGGCCCCAAATCGAAAAGACCGTTGAGGTATTTGAACTCGCTGAAATCAGGTTCGCCCGCACCGAGCAACACTTCGGCTTCAAAGCGGTTCGGCGTGATGATTTGCGCCATCGGAATCAGCCAATCGCGAATCGCGCGTGCCGTTTCTTCGCTAACGTAGAGGCCCTTTTTATAATCTCCGATGATCGGATCGACCAGCACGACGCCCTTGTAATCACGCAAGCACGTCGCAACGATGTCAACGTGCGCCGGTTTCGGCAAATAACCAACTTGGATGATTCCCGGCCGCTGCGCGATGACGAAATTTACGTCACGCCGGAACTGCGCGGGGTCCGATGTCGTCGTCGTGCGTCCGGTAACACCGCTGTGAGCGTTAGCAAATTGCGATTGTGCGAAGACGACCCGCGCCCCCAGTGCATTTGCGATTGCTATCGTCGCTTGATTTCCAAGAAACCCCATGCCGCAGCTATTTTGAATGCTGCCTACGAGCGGAAATGATTGAGCATCGTCGTTCAAAGCCGACATCCTTAAGCGAAGTGGTCCCAGCCCGCCCGTAAGAGCGGTTCCTCTGCTCCGTGCTTCACCACGACAAGGCGCTCGTCCGCTTCCAGCGTGCCGATCCGCTCTAGGCGCCGGCCAAACTTTGCCCCAAAGCGTCCCGAAAGATATCCGAATGCTTGGCGTTCCACCGCGACAAGCAATTCAAAATCCTCACCGCCGGCCAGCGCGAACGCTACGGGATCTTCACCGAGCCGTTCCGCGGCGGCCGCCGCGGACGGCGCAATGGGAACCGACTCCACTCTCGCACCGACTCCACTAGCCGCGCAGAGCCGCGCGAGATCGGTCGAAAGCCCGTCAGAACAGTCCATCATTGCGCGTACATTGCGGCTGGCTCCGAGCCAGCGCCCTTCGGCAACGCGCGGAACCGGCGTGCGGTGCGCAGCGAGCGCTTCGGTCGCGTTCGCCTCATCGAGCGTGATGCGCCCCTGCAGCAGCATGAGACCGGCGCGGCTTGCACCGAGCTTTCCCGTCACTGCGACGATATCGCCCGGGTGCCCGCCCGACCGCGTCTTCAGATTGCTCGGGCGCACTTCGCCGACAACGGTCACGGCCAGCGTAAGCACCGGCGCGCGTGTTAGATCGCCCCCCACGATATAGCATCCGCTCTCGCCGGCGCACGCAACCAATCCGTGATACAGCTCGCGCACGTTCGCCGCGTCGTGCGGCGGAATACCGAGGGCAATCGTGGCGAGAACGGGACGCGCGCCCATCGCCGCAACGTCGCTGATGTTTGCCGCCATCGCGCGGCAGCCGATTTCTTCCATCGACATTGTCGCACGCGAGAAATGCACGTCTTCTATAAGCGCGTCGGTGGTGATGACGCTGCGAGCCGAGCGCGACGGCTGCCAGACGGCGGCATCGTCACCGATGCCAAGCAAGATGCGTCCGCGTTCGCGGCCTGCAACAGCAGCGATAGCGGCGACGATTTCGTCTTCGTTTAATGGTGTCGCGAGATTCACGCAGGTACGGCAGCCCGGCGCATCGCGCCGACCGTTTCACCCGGATGATGTGTACCGAAGACGCTCGAACCCATCACGATCACGCGCGCGCCCGCGTCCACGACGGAACGGATGTTGGTTGCGCCAATACCACCGTCGACTTCCAGTTCGCACCCGGGATTGCGTTCCTCGATCATCGCGCGCGCCTCTCGCAACTTCTCGAGCGATCTTGGAATGAATTGTTGGCCGCCGAAACCGGGATTCACGCTCATCACAAGCACGAGGTCGCAATCCTCGATGATATCTTGCAACATCAAAACGGGGGTTTGCGGACAAAGCGCGATGCCGGCCTTTACGCCACGCGAACGAATGTGCGTGAGCAAACGTTGAGCGTGCGGAGTCGCTTCGTAGTGAAACGTTACGATATTGGCGCCGGCGTGGATGAATTCATCGACGTACCGTTCCGGTTCGACGATCATCAAATGCGTGTCGAACGGTAAACCGCTTAACTTGCGAAGGTCACCAATGATCTTGGGTCCCCACGTGATGTTCGGAACGAACCGCCCATCCATCACGTCAAGGTGCAAGTAATCCGCGCCGCCCGCCTCGATCTCGGCGATCTGTTCCGCGATGTTCGCGAAATCTGCGGAAAGCAGAGACGGCGCGATCTTGATATCCATCAGGGTTCCTTTGGCGAAGCCGATGGTTTCGGCGAAGGTTTGCCTTCATCGTACACTTTAGGCGGTTCACTTCCCAAACGCGACTCGCCGACCAGTTTGTCGTCGACGAAGAAATCAACCACCGACGTGCCTACAGCGGTTACTATGAAATCCAACTTCTGGCCCGGTTGCGCGTACGCGCGATACGCGTCGTACTGCCCGGTCGCATCTCGAACGCGAAGCAACACTTTCACCGAATCGCCCGGCTTGACGTTGTCGTACAACGGAATCGAAGCCAAAATGCGCGCTTGATGCAGTAAATAGCCCGATTCATTTGGCCCCGCGCTCACGTCGAGTGAAACCGGTTGGTAAGCCGGAATTCGTGAATTCACGGCAACGTTCTGTCGCGCGACGATACCGTGTTTGGGTCCCTTCTTTCCGAGTGGCGTCCAAACGATTTGTCCGAGCTTGACGTTGCTGCGATCCGCCAGCTTGCGCGCATCGTCGATCTTCATCCCGACGAAGTTCGGCACGCGCGCTATCGGCGCACCGCCGCGACTCACTACCACGTTTACCGTCTCGCCTTCCACCACGTTCGAGAGCGGCTGCGGATCTTGCGAGATAACGTGTCCGTCGGGGACGATCTCACTCTTCTGATAAGAGACTTTGCCCAGCTGCAACTTGTTTCGTGCAAGATCGAGGTTCACTTCGCGCATCGACTGGTAACGCATATCCGGCATGAGCCGCGTGATGATGCCGTCGCTAACGACGAACGAAACCTGGCGCCCTTGGCGCACTTCGGTTCCCGGATCGGGACGCTGGCTGATGATTACGCCTTTGGGATAACGGTCGCTATCTGCATGATCGATGACGGAGCCCGCGAGCTTCATTCGCGTAGCCGCATTGATTGCGTCGTTCTCGTTTTGACCGACGAATGACGGAACGGTAACCGTGTCGGCCGGCGGCAAAAGAAAATCGTGAATCTCCCGCCCGAACCACACGACGACGGCAACGAAAAGAGCCAACACGATCGGAAAGATCCAATCGCGTGGGACGTAACTCTGGACGATTTCTCGCCATTCCCGCGATGAGTTCAGGCGAGTGCCTCCATAGCCGCTTCCGAAACGTCGAGATTGCTGAAAACGCGTTGTACGTCTTCGTGATCTTCGAGCGCTTGCAAGAATGAAAGCGCAGCCGAAAGTTCTTTGCCTTCCGGCGCGACTTTTTGTTTGGGCCGCATGCCGAGATAGGCGTCGGTCACCTTGATGCCGGCGTCGCGAAGCGCATCACGTGCGCTGGCGAGCTGGGCGAGTTCGGTGTAGATGAAAGAAACCGGTTCTTCATACTCAACGTCGACAACGCCGTCGACCAATGCAGCTTCGGTCAAAGCATCTTCCGACTTACCCTGCGGATTGACTTCGATGATCCCCACGGCGTCGAACATCCATCCGACCGATCCCGTCTCGCCGAGGTTCCCTTCGTGTTTGCTGAACATGAAGCGGAGCTCGCCCGCGGTACGGTTGCGATTGTCGGTCGCCGCGTCTAGAACGACGGCAATCCCGTGCGGACCGTACCCTTCATAGCGAAGTTCTTCGATCTCTTTTTCGCCGCTTGCGCCCGAGCCGCGTGCAATCGCCCGCTTGATGTTATCTTGCGGCATATTGTGTTCGCGCGCTTTTTCAACCGCGAGTTTGAGGCGGTGATTCGATTCGGGCTCGGCCGAGCCGCCCTTGGCGGCAAGCGTGATCTCTTTACTCAGTTTCGTGAAGAGCGCGCTGCGCTGGGAATCGGTCTTGCCTTTGTCGAGCTTGATGTTCTGCCACTTACGACCCATGAATTTTCCTTCTCTACCCGGGCCCCACGACCCACTTATCGATCCACATCCGTTGGTGCCACGCGTCCCAAGACAGCGGCATCGCCGAGAGAACGGGATAGAAGTATACAAACGTTACGCCGATTAGCAAGACAGTCGTCGCTACCGCCGCGATGCCGAGTAAGCGGCTTTGTTCGCCCCGCTCCTTCGCCCACTGATAAACGCGCTGCAACACGATCGCATTACACAGACAAATCAACGGGATGTCTACGTAAAAATGGTAGGCAAACGTGATGCGCGGCGACCTCATCCAGGGAAGCCACTGCAGCAAGTACGTTAAAACGATCAGCGCGTACGCCTTGCGTCTTTCTCGCCAAGCCAGGTATCCGACAATCGGAACCGCGATCAACCCGAACCACATGTTGAACGGGTTGGGCAGCGACGTAACCTCTTGAACGCAGCACGCGTGCGGATCTTGTTGGTTCGCGCGATGATCCTGATAGAAGTACGCAATCGGAACGTAATCGAGCGGCCACTCCCACCACTTCGAGGAGTACGGGTGCGTTGCGGTTAGGGTGTCGTGGTACTGGAACATGGTGTACTGCCTGTACACGACGTCGTTTACGTTGTGAATCTCGTTCGGATCGGGCGAATGACGCAACAGATCGGGAACCCATACGAGTCCATAGACGGTTGCCGCAACGAAGACGATCGTCGCGAGCGCACCGTCCAGGCGGAAACCGCGGGGGTTGCCCCACAGCGTCGGCCGGCCTTCCATGAAGATTCGTTGCAGCCAAACGAAGATCAAGACGATGAAGCTGACGCCGAAACCCATAACACCGTACCATTTGGCGCTGACGAGCAGCCCCAGTGCGACGGTAAACAGAATCAGCCACAGCGTTGCCGAGTTGCCTTGCTCGGTTTCGTTCCCGGTGCGAATCTCGTTGTTTGCGTAAAGCGCCTCACCGTCCGGGCTTTGGTAGCGGACGCTGCAATCTTTTGCGTAGTGGATTGCGACTTTACCGTCGTCGTAAACAAGCTCGTTGCCGCGATTCATCGATAGGCGGCCGCGCCGAACGTTCACCACTTTACCCGTGGCATTGGTTTCGAAGCCGCCGCCGTCGGCGGCGTAGAACGTTGCACCCGACGCATCGGATAGCGCGTGCGATCCTTCGGCAAACGTGGATTCGGTTTTGCCGTCCGCAAACCAGATCACAAAGAGCATGTAACGGACGAGCAAGTATAGCCCGAGCGCTACGTAGAGCGCGATGATTATCGACGTCGCTTTATCCAGCGGCGGCCATGCGGCATGCAAAATCGCCACAAAGATACCGGCGGCTACAAGCGACCCGATGACGCCGGCAGCGTACGCCCACGCGGGCGCATTTACATGCCGGCGTACCTCGACTTGCGAAGCGATCCAAAACCGGTAAAACGCGTAGACCGCGAAAAGCGAGAAAAAGACGACGAAGCCTTCGGGCGTTGCAATACGCGATTGCACGAAATGCATGCCGTCGAACATCAGGAGCGACGCGGCGATGGCGGCGAAAATCGTCGAACCGGTCACGCGTTTGGCGAAGACGTAGAGCAGCATGACGACGAGTGCGCCGAAGACGACGTCGAGGAACCGCCAGCCGTAAGAATTATCGCCGTTGCTAAGATGGCCGAGCACAGCGTTCATCCCGTGCCATCCGCCCAAGCCGTGACCGGCCGGCATTCCGCCGAAAAGCATAACGGAGAGCGTTACCAGCAGCTTCGAGAACGGCGGGTGGGTGTTCTCGTAAATCCGCATATTCTGCAGATACTCTTCCGCTGCGCGCGCAAAGTAGATCTCGTCGAATATTTTGTCGGCCGGATACCAATAATTGATAAACGAGAGCAAAAAACTGACGATTCCGAGCACCGACATTACCACGTAATCCAAGGGCGCACGCATGCGCGCCAGCCCCTCACGCGGATCGAACCAGTTGTGTGCGATCGTCCACCAGGCGCGCCGGGGAGGCGCTTCTTGCACGGGTTTGCGTTGCGCTGAAGTTTGCGGCTCGACTTCCTCCGGCAGCGTGGCGCCCAAGTACATGTAACCTAATGCGAAAAACGTAGCGACCGAGATGGCGGAGTAAAACTGCGTCAGCCCTCCCCACAAGTTGCGTGGATCGATGCCGGGGGTTTGCGCCGTCATCACCTGTAAATATTGCAGCGAGTAAACGAGATTCGCGTAGAGGACTATCGAAAGCGCGATCGATCCCCAAAGGTAACGCCGCGAGATCGGTATACACGCGATGCTAAAGAGCAGTCCATCGAAAATATAACGCTCGTGCATTCGCGTCGCGAGCACGAAGAACGCGATGAGCGCGATCGCGCACGATTCCATAAAGGCGCTCGGCGTGCGTTCCTGCGCGTACCGCCAAACGACGAGTGCGAGCGCGGCAACGACCAGGCCGATACCCCAGTAGTACTGCGGGAGACCCAAAATCAGCTGGCTATCGGAATCCCACAGGTGGCCGCGGATAGCCCATAAGTTAAATGCGTTGACGCTGTTGACCGCATACACGCTCGAGCCGAACGCGTATCGTTGCAGCAGCCACTGAAGAAGCGCGACTATGTTGCCGGTCGGATGGAACGGCTCGGCCAATGCGATTCCAAACGCGATCGCCGCGACGATTCCAACCGCCGTGCCGGTGACACGAGCACGACGGCGCGCCGGATTTACAAAAGCAAACGCGATGAAGACCGGAATAAGGACCGCCGCCTGAGGTTTGATCGAAAGCGAGTACGCGAACGCAATCCACGCGCCGGCTATCGACCACGAGAAACGATTGGGCTCGTCGTCATCGGAACGGAGCAGCAGGTATGCCGCGAGCAGCGCAAGTCCGCCGGCGATCGAGTCAACTTGCCCCCATTTCGCCGAGATGAAGATCGTCGCGGGATTGAGCACGTAAAGCGCCGCCGCGCCGAATGCCACGGCCGGCCGCGCGAACCGGCATCCGATTGCATAGATCAACCAGCCGGCGCCGAGGTCGGCCAGAACGGCCGGCAATTTGACCAGCACTTTGAGAATCGCAAACCCGGGGTCGTTCGCGCGAAAGAACTCCCAAATGTGGCCGACGATGGCCAGTATATAAAAGTAGCCCGGCGGATAATCTGCGAAGCCCGTCTGGCCGTAGAAGTTCTTCAGCCCGTGATCGACGAGCGAGATCGTCCATGCCTCGAAGGTCTGGACGTCGTTCTTGAAACCTTCGTCGCTCAGGAAGAGCACGCGCAGCAACAGGCCCAAAACGAGCAAGCCGGGCATCGCCCAAGGGAGCAGACGCTCCGAGACGGACGTTTGGACGTTCGCCCTAGCGTTCACGCGCGTGTAGTCCTCCGGTTTTGAAACGGTATTACGCGACGGGCTCCGCGAGCGTTCCCATTAGGAACTCGCGCAATTCCGAATCCGGGTGAGCCTCGACGACCGCCATAGGTTCTGCAGCGGCACTGCGCGCCGCCTCTCTTGCGCCAAGCTCGTGCAGGGCGTTGACCACGGTGTCGACCTGTTCGGGTGAAAGCTCCCGCCCGCCGCCGTACGCCGCGGCGATGGCGTCCCGGGCGGCCGACGGCGCCTGCGCCAGCGCCCAGACCACGGGATAGGTCCACTTGCGGCGGGCGATGTCGTTCGCGACCACTTTGCCGGTGGCGTCGCTCGAAGCCCAGATGCCTAGGATATCGTCGCGGATCTGAAACGCAATGCCGTAAGCATGGCCGAGCTTTCCATAGCGAGCTACGATGGACGGATCGGCCTGCGCGCTCTGCGCGCCGAGAAAACATGACGCCTCGAAAAGCGCCGCCGTCTTGCACGCGATCATATGGTAGTAATCGTTGAGCGCAACGTGCGTGGCCGACTCGAACTGCAAGTCGAGCGATTGACCGTCGCACATAATGCGATGCGCTTCATGCAACATCTCCACCATGCGGGCCACCCGCTCGACCGGTAAGCGTTCGGAGCTACGTAGCAGCGTCAAAAAACTGACTGCGCACATTGCATCGCCGGCATTGATCGCGCGCGGAATTCCATACACGTTCCAAAGCGTACGCTTTCCGTGACGCAATTCGTCGCGGTCTTCGATATCGTCGTGGACGAGCGAATAGTTGTGCAGGATCTCGACCGCAGCCGCAGCGTCCAATGCGTCTTCCAGCGGAGCGCCGAGCGCGAGCGCCGTTCGCATGACGATCTGCGGCCGCAGGCGTTTGCCGCGCCGCGCGGGCCCGTACGGACCGTATCCGAAGTGGTAGAAAAGCATATCGGAGATCACCTTCGATCCCCGATAAGCCGCTATTCGTTCTTCGAGATGGGTTTCGAAACGCTCAAGCGGTTTGACGACTTAGCTCCTCCATGCGTTTTTCAACTTCATCGACGAGCCAACCGGGCGTGGACGCGCCGGACATAAGGCCGGCAACTCTCACGCCTTCGAACCACTCAGGACGCAGTTCGCCGGGCCCCTCGATATGAAATGAACGCGCTCCATGAATCTCGGCGAGTTCGGCAAGATGCTTCGTATTCGCAGACGTTTTGCCGCCCACGACGACCATCACTTCAACTTCTTCGGCAAGGCGCAAGGCCTCGCTCTGGCGATTGTTGGTGTCGGTACAAATCGTGTTGACGGCGCGGACTTCGTAATATTTAGCGGTAAGCGCCTTCACGATGTCGGTGAAACGCTCGCGCGAGTACGTCGATTGAACGACGACGCCGATACGGCTTCCGCGGGGAAGTTTTTCTACGTCTTCTACCGTCTCGATGCACCACGCGTTAGGAACGTGGCTGAGCGTACCTTTGACTTCGGGATGGTTAGGATCGCCGACGACGATGATTTTGTAGCCGTCTTCTTTCAGCTTCTCCGCTTGAACGTGGATCTTCGTAACCATCGGACAGGTCGCGTCGATCACTTCGAGACCCTTGGTCTTCGCTTTTTCGAAAACTTCGACGGGTAAACCGTGCGCGCGCACGAACAGAGCGCCGCTATCGACTTCGTCTACCGAAGCGGCGTTTTTTAATCCCCGTTCTTCAAGGGATGCAACCATCTGCGGATTGTGCACGACATGTCCGAGCGTCGTCACGTCGCCGCGCTTTTCGATTGCTTCTTCGGCCTTCTTCACCGTGATGGCGACGCCGAAGCAGAATCCTTGAGTTTTGGCTTTACGAATTTCCACCGATGCCTTTTTCCAGTGAGCGGATAGCGCTCATAACGTCATCTGTAAACTTCGCCAGGTCCTCGCGAGTTGCTTTTCGGTCTGAGGGGAGAGCAATCGGCTTTCCAAATGCGACTTTGATCTTACCGAGCTTCTTCGCGTTCACCGACCCGACGATCGCGGCCGGAACGACGGGTGCCTTTCCAAGCGAGGCCAAAAGCGCAACGCCCTGGCGAGCTTCCTTGCTCCCGTCCGGGTTGCGGCCACCCTCGGGGAAGATTCCGATGCAGCCGCCTTCGCGCAACACCTCGACGGATCGCCTGATCGCCGCGGCCGCGCTGCCTTCTCGATCGACGGGATACGCGCCGACCGCACGGATTGCCGCTCCGAGCACCGGGATTTCGAAGAGCTCCTTCTTCGCCATATAGCTGATGTCGCGTGGCGCGAACGATCCCATGACGGGCGGGTCCAGAAACGACACATGGTTGCAGGCGATAATCAGGGGCCCGGATCGCGGAACGTTTTCCACGCCTGTCGCGTTGGCGCGAAAGAACACTCGCGCGATCACGTTGATGGTGTTTTTGGCGAAAGTGTAGACCGGATTCATGCGACTTGCACGCGCTGCGCGATGGTAATGATTTCGTCGACGACTTGGTCTGCGGTGAGCACGCTCGAATCAACGACGTGCGCGTCCGGGGCCGGAACGAGCGGAGAGAAGGCACGTTCCCGGTCGAGCCGGTCGCGCTCTTCGATCTCTTCGGCAAGACGATGCGCGCTCACGTCCACGCCGGCCGCCAAAAGTTGTGCGCGCCGCCGTTCGACCCGCGCTTGAACGGAAGCGGTGAGAAAAATCTTCACTTGAGCGAACGGTAACACGACCGTCCCAATGTCTCTACCGCACATGACGACGGGGCAGTCTTCCGCAATCCGGCGCTGGCTAGAAACCATCGCTTCGCGCACGCGCGGATGCGCTGCAATCGTGGAGACGATCGCGGTTACTTGATTCGACTGCAGCGTCGCTTCATCGAGCTCCAGCGCTCCTGCAAAAATGCGGAATCCAAGGGGAGCATTGCTATCGAGCGTGATGCGAACGTCGTAGCTCTCCCAAAGGCGCACGAGCGCACCTTCGTTGTCTGCATCCGTGCGCGTTTGCAGCGCGAGGAACGCCAGCGTGCGATACATCGCCCCGGTGTCGAGATAAACGATTCCGAGACGGCGTGCAAGCCGGTACGCGACGGTGGTTTTTCCCGATGCGGCCGGTCCGTCGATCGCGATCTGCAGGTGCGATGGCGTCATGTCCGTGCCGCGCTTTCGCAATCAACACAGGCATGCACCTGCAGGGTCGCCAAAGGGTGCGCGTGGCAAAAGCACGCTCCGTCTTCTTCTGTAATGCGTGCGGTTTCGAGTCTGCCCGCTGGCTCGGCCGCTGCCCGCAGTGCGAGTCGTGGAACTCGTTCGACGAGCGTCCCTTCGCCGTGGCCGCTAAAGGCGCAAAGACGGCTCCGCGGCGCAACTCAACGGCGCCGGCTCCGATTCCGCTTCGCGACATCGACGGCGGCAAAATCGCTCGAGTGCGCAGCGGCATGGCGGAATTCGATTCGGTCCTCGGCGGCGGCATCGTTCCAGGGAGCCTCACCCTCGTGGGCGGTCCTCCGGGAGCGGGCAAGTCGACTTTGCTTCTACAAATTGCGGCACAGCTCGCAGCGATTGGACCGACCGTTTATGTGTGCGGTGAAGAATCCGCCGCACAGGTGAAGCTGCGCGCTCAGCGACTGGCACTCGCAAACGGCGAGAACGACGACCTCCTGATCTTTCCCGAAACAAACCTTCGCGCGGTGCTCGACGAGCTCGAACGGATGGCGCCGCTTGCGCTCATCGTAGATTCGATTCAAACGGTGTGGCTGCCGGAAGCGGAAACATACGCGGGCAGCGTGACACAGGTACGCGATTGCACTCAGGCGCTTATGGAGTACGCGAAGCGCACCGGCTGCGCGACGTTCATCGTTGGCCACGTCACTAAAGACGGCGCGATCGCGGGACCGCGGCTGCTCGAGCATCTAGTCGACACGGTCTTGTATTTCGAAGGCGAATCGAACGGTGAATACCGCATCTTACGTGCGTACAAAAACCGCTTTGGATCCATCGACGAGATTTGCGTGTTTGCAATGCACGACACGGGGCTGCGAGAAGTTGCGAATCCATCGGAGCTTTTTCTTGCGGGCCGCGATGCGCGCCCCAGCGGCTCGTGCGTCGTCGCATCGATCGTCGGATCGCGCCCCGTTCTTATTGAAGTGCAAGCGCTTGTCGGCGAAAGCAGTTATGGAACGCCGCGGCGTCTTGCGAACAATTTAGACCAAGCCCGGCTCGCAATGATTCTCGCCGTGCTCGAACGCCGCGTCGGATTGCATTTGGGGACACATGACGTTTATGCATCGGTCGCCGGCGGCTTGCGCGTGAACGAACCGGCAGCGGATCTCGGCATAGCGCTTGCAATCGCATCGTCATTTCGCAACGCGCCGCTGCCCGCGCACAGCGTTGCTTTCGGCGAACTAGGGCTTTCCGGAGAACTGCGCGGAGTCAATGCAGCGCAGCGGCGTGAAGCCGAGGCAAACAAACTCGGCTACAAAACGGTTTTCTCGCCGGACGGTTACCGCGACATCGCCTCGGCAATTCGCGAGGCGCTTGGCTAAGAACGATGGCGGTCTTCGAGATCGTTCCGAATCTTTCCGAAGGGCGTAACAGCGCCACGATCGACGCTGCCGTGAAAGCGGTTGAAAAAACGGGCGCACACGTTCTTCACCGCACGAGCGACTCGATTCACAATCGTAGCGTTCTAACTATTGCAGGCAATGCGCGCCAAGTCGTCGATGCTGCCGTCGCCCTGGCCGGCGTTGCGGTGAAACACATCGACCTTCGTATGCATACCGGCGTTCACCCGCGGATTGGTGCGCTCGACGTCTTACCGTTCGTACCGTTAAACAATGCAACCATGGAAGAGACCGTCGCGCTTGCGCATGAAGCCGGTGCGTTAATCTGGCAAAACTTCGGAGTCCCTTCGTTTTATTACGGCGCGGCCGCGCGCCGTCCCGAACGAGCGCTCCTTGCCGCAGTCCGTGCGGGGCAATTCGAGGGGCTCGACGCGCGCTTCACCGACCCGGAGTGGGCGCCCGATGCCGGAAATATCGCCAAGCACGAGCGGGCCGGCGCCATCGCCATCGGTGCGCGCGAAATATTGATTGCTTTTAACGTCGAGCTGGCCACCGGAGATCTTCGAATCGCGCGGGAAATTGCGCGTTCTCTGCGCGAAAGCGGTGGAGGACCGCGAACGCTGCGCGCCTTGGGCCTCCGCTTAAGCGACCATCTCGTTCAGGTCTCGCTCAATGTCACGAGCTACAATGCAACCCCGCTCTATCGCATTGTGGAGCTTATCCGGCGCCTTGCGGCCAAGCACGGCGTCGCGATTGCAAAGAGCGAACTCATTGGTTGCCTTCCGCGTGCCGCTGTAGAATCCGCGACGCGCTTTTATCTTGGAGATTCCGGGGAGCTTTCGTGAAACGTTTGATCGTACTGCTGAGCTGCATTTTCGCACTCGCCGCTGCTGCGCCGGGCGCGACGGACGTCGGCGGTCCCGGCGACCACGGAATCTTCACGACGCAACTTGGCAATGGACTAAAGGTCGTCGTGGTTGAAGATCATGCGGCACCGGTCGTGCAGACCGCGGTTTGGTATCACTTCGGTTCGCTCGACGAGACGCCCGGCAAAACGGGCCTTGCACACGCGCTGGAACATATGATGTTCCGCGGAAGCGAACATATTTCAGCCGGCGGCCTAGACGATATCGTTGCTCGCTTGGGCGCGCAGATGAATGCGGAAACGTCGTACGACGATACACATTTTTATTTCGTGATGCCGGCCGACAAAGTAAACGTCGGGCTTTCAATCGAGTCCGACCGCATGCAGCACCTGCTGCTCGAGCAGTCGCAGTGGCAGATCGAACGCGGTGCGGTTTTAAATGAACTCGCCGGCGATGAAGGTTCGCCGTTCTACAATTTATTGCAACGCGTACGCGCCGCGGCGTATCCGAATGAGCCGAACGGCCGCACTCCGATCGGAAAACGCCCGGATATCGAAAAGGCAACATCGGCCGACATTGGGACGTACTATCACGAATGGTACGCGCCCAACAACGCTACGCTTGTGGTGGCGGGCGACGTCGACCATGCGGCGATCTTCGCCTCGGCGCAGCGTTATTTCGGATCTATTGCTCCCAAGAAACTCCCGGCGCATCACGAGACGCATCCCACGCCGGCGACGCACGGAGCAGTGGTTGAGTCCAGTTTGCCGTTTCCGTTCGAAGTTCTCGATCTCGCGTACGCGATTCCGGGTGACACCGAAAAGGGAGAGCCGGCAATCAGCACTCTTGCGACGCTAATCCCGAATCAGCTCTCACCGTTCTATCAAGCACTCGTTCAAAGCAACGTCGCGCTCGCGATCGAAGCCGATTCGGATACGCAACTAAAGGGCGGGCTCTTAAACGTCTTTATCGTTCTGAATCCCGGACACAGCAGCGCGGAGGCACAAACAATTTTCCAATCGACGCTGGATCATCTCTTGCAAAGCGGCTTCTCGGATGATCTCGTCAATGCGGCGAAACGCCTGACCATCGCGGAACGCCTCTATTCGGCCGATTCGATCGGCGGCATCGGCGATCTCGCCGGGTACACCTACGGTATCGTCGGCGAAAAAGTAAACGACGAAGACACGCGGCTCGCTGCGCTAACGTCCGACGAGCTGCTATCGACCACGAAGCGTTATCTCTCAACGCCGACCGTCGTCGGGCACCTGCGTTCGACAAGCTCGCAATCGCAGGGTTCATCGCAAAAGAGCGATGCTGCCGCCAGCGACGACTTCTCGAAGCGAGTTCCGAACGGACCGATTCTCGAGGCGGCAGACATCCGGCAAGCGATTCACGCACCGAGTAGCGAGCGCAGCAAGTTGAACCCGGTTCAATTTACGCTCTCCAACGGCATTCGCGTTATCGTCCAAGAGAAGCACGACCGGCCGACATTCGTTTTGCACGGAACGATCGATTCATCGCCGGCGTTCGCGCCGCTCGGCAAGGAAGGCATCGTGCGTCTTGCCTCGAGCGTTGCCGATTACGGCAGCGCGAATTATCCGTTCGCACAGCGCCGCCGCGCAATCGACCAACTCGGTGCAGTGGTCAATAGCGGCCAGGATTTCAGCGCACGTGGACTCGCTCGCGACTTCCCGACGATTGTAAACATCCTCGCCGACGGCGAAGAACATCCTACGTTCGCCGATCCGTGGTTTGCGCTGGAACGCGATCAGCTTGCGAACAGCCTGCAGTCGGAAGACACCATCTCCGGCGTCATGGTCGAACGCGCATATCTCGGACTCCTCGCTTCCAACGACGACCCATCACTCCGTCACGCAACTTCAGGCACCGTGTCGACGATTACACGCGACGATTTGTTGTCGTTCGCAAAAACGTATTGGCGTCCCGACCTGACGACCATCGCAGTGGTCGGCGATGTTACGCCGGCACAAGTACGCAGTGCGCTAACGACGGCGTTCGCAGCGTGGAACGCCGATGGAACGAAGCCTAATCCGCACAACCTTCCGTTCCCGGCTGCGCATCGGGGACACGACTACGTCGGAACCGGCTCGTCGCAGGTTTATATCCGCTTGGGGCAGCCGGCCGTCTCGCGCACGAACCCCGATTACGATACATTCCTGGTGTTGAATCAAATCTTAGGGGCGAGCGGAAGCTTCGAATCCCGCCTTTGGCAAGAACTGCGCCAGAAAAGAGGTCTCGTTTACACCGTCGGAAGCAGCGTGACGGCCGACGGAGACCGGGGAGATTTCCGGATCGAGATCAACGCGTCGCCCAGTCGTGTTGTTGAAGCGGTGCGCTTCGTTCGCTCGGAACTCGAACGCTTTCAAACTCAACCTGTCTCTTCCACCGAACTTGAAGAAGCAAAGCTGCGGCTCGTAAGCAACGCGCTGCTGGACGAAGCCTCGGCGGACGGGCAGGTTTCGCAGCTGCTCGACATTGCGACGAACGATCTGCCGGCCGACTACTACCGCAATTTGAACGAGCGGTTCGGCCGGATTACCGCTGCCGACGTGCAACGCGTCGCGAAAAAGTATCTCGACCCGAGCCAGCTCGTACAAATCTATGCCGGTCCCCCCGGACTTTGGGCACAACGTTCGATATGACAACCATTTCCTCAGCAAAAGCGCTCAAAACGACCAATCCTGCAACCGGAAAGCCCCTCGAGAGCTTCGAGCACTTCACTGCTCAACAGTTCGAAAAGAAACTTGCAAGCGCCGCATCGGCCGCAAAGTCGTGGGCATCGAAATCCATCGACGACCGCAGCGTTGTTTTGCTGAGCGTTGCCGAAGCGCTTCGCTCGGAAAAAGAAGCGCTTTCGCAACGAGCCGTCCGTGAGATGGGCAAGCCGATCGCGCAAGCCCGCGCCGAAGTTGAGAAGTGCGCGTGGTGCTGCGAATACTTTGGCAAAAACGCCGCATCGATGCTTGCGGACATCGACGTGAAGACCGACGCCGCGCGCAGTTTCGTCGCCTTTCGTCCGTTGGGCGTCGTTCTCGCAATCATGCCGTGGAATTTTCCGTACTGGCAAGTCATTCGTGCTGCGGCACCGGCGCTGATGGCCGGAAACGCGCTGTTATTGAAACATGCGGAGATTACTACCGGCTGCGGACTCGAGTTGGAACGCATCTTCCACGAAGCCGGCGCACCCGATGGGCTATTCAGCGCTTTGCTTGTTAGCAATCAAGAAGCCGACGATAAAATCGCCGATTCAAGAATCTCCGCCGTCACCCTCACGGGCAGCGAACGCGCGGGCGTAGCCGTCGCGACGGCCGCCGGTCAAGCGCTAAAAAAGTGCGTGCTCGAGCTCGGTGGTTCCGACGCATTCGTCGTGCTAAAGGACGCCGATCTAGAAAAAACGGCGAAGATGGCAGTAAAGGGCCGTTTCCAAAACAACGGGCAGAGCTGTATTGCGGCAAAGCGCTTCATCGTTGAAGCACCCGTTCACGACGAATTCGTGCGGCTTTTCGTTGAAGCGGCCAAGGCGCAAAAAGTCGGAGATCCGATGGAAGACTCCACCGAGATCGGTCCGGTTGCGCGTGGCGATCTTCGCGACACGCTCCACGAACAGGTAACTGAAACCGTTGCAGCGGGTGGGAAGCTGCTGCTCGGCGGAAAGCCGATCGAACGCGAAGGTTACTACTACGAACCGACAATCGTCGACGAAGTCAAACCCGGAATGCGCATGTTCGACGAGGAGGTGTTCGGACCGGCGGCTGCGGTTATTGTCGCTCGCGGCGAAACGGACGCTATCGAACTCGCCAACAATTCCAGTTACGGGCTTGGATTCTCAATTTGGACGAAAGACACCGGCAAAGCGCAACGCATAGCGGCAAAGGTCGAAGCGGGATCCGTCTTCATCAATGCGATCGTCGCCAGCGATCCGCGGTTACCGTTCGGCGGTGTCAAAAAGAGCGGTTACGGCCGCGAGCTCTCCTCTTTTGGAATCCACGAGTTCGTGAACATCCAAACGGTGTGGGTCAGCGACGACAAGCCGTCTCAGGGATGGGGCGCGGAGTAAGGAGATCGGCGTTCTCGGCAACGATCCGTCGTAACGCGGGGGATTTCGTCTCATCGGCAAACGGCGCGAGGGCCTTGATGAAACGCCGCCAGCGCGCGAAACGCGACGGTTCCGGCCTTTCACCGTTTAGCGCATCAACGCTCAGTAGGAACAAAATTCGCGCGCGGCGCCACATGCGCTCGGACCCTTTCGGCGTAGCTTCCAACAGCTGCATGGAGATGCGGCGCGAAGTGAGGAGCGCGTCATAGCGGAGACGATTCGCCAAACGCAAAACGAGAGGTGAATCGTCACGCGAAGCTTCGACAATTAGCGAGCCAACGGGTGTCATCGTGCAGCAACCTTTCCTTTAAGCAACGCGGCCGTAGGTACCGTGACAAACAGCACCGCTCCGATCGCGATAAAAGCGTCGACGTAGGCGAGCAGCGTGGACTGGGTGATAATGAGCGTGTACAACGCTTGCAGCGGATGGTGTTGCACGAACGCGTTCACTGCCGTTGCATGTAAATTGGCATTAGCCGCAATAGCGTCCTGATGGAACGCCTGCCTGCGATCGAACAGTGCTACGAGCGAAGCGGCAAACATCGATCCGCCGAGCTGGCTCCACAGCGTTACAAATGCCGACGCCTTCGGAGCGTCTTTCGGTTCGACAGAACGAATAGCAGCGACTAGCACGGGTGTGAAAATCAAGGCAATGCCGATTCCGGAAAGGATCAACGGCCCTGCAAAGGACCCGATCGATACGATTGTGACGGTCTCGCGTGCCAGCCAAAGCGTTCCAATCGCCTGTAAAAGTAAACCCACGCCGACAAAAATTCGTGGATCCGCAGTTTTCGAGTTCACGATGCGTCCTACCGGAATCGTGAGCAGCGCGATGGGAATCGCACGCAACCCGATCATCACACCGGCGAGCGTTGAGGTGTATCCAAGCACGCCGACCGTATACTGCGGTAGAAGCAATAACACACCATAAATGCCGGCGGAGTTGCCGATTGCGATAATCGAAGCACCCGCGACCCCGCGCTTGGCGAGCACGCGAAGATCGACGATCGGATACGCGGCGCGCAGCTCCCACCACACGAAGAGCACCCCGGCAACAACTGCCGACACACTAGCCACACAAATGCCCGTATTCGAGAACCAATCGTCGTGTTGGCCTTGATCCAGCACGTACTGCAGCGACGCGATTGCAACGGTTAAGAGCGCAACGCCGGCTGCGTCAACGGGGCCGCGTTTCCTATCGCCTTCGCGCAGGAAAACGAGCAACAGCACAAACGCCAAGATGCCGGGCAAAACGTTGATGTCGAAGACCCACTGCCACGAGAGGTTGTCGGTGATCAGTCCGCCGAGCGTCGGGCCGATCGACGGACCTAGTACCGCGCCCAGTGCATAGATTGCTTGACTCGTGCCAAGGTGCTCGGACGGAAATGTTTCACGCAGAATCACTTGCGCGGTTGCCAAAAGGCCGCCACCGAACACGCCTTGCACCACGCGAAAGAGCACCAGGGAGTCGAGCGACGTTGCGAGGCCGCACAGCACCGACGCAACGGTAAAGCCGGCGATCGAAATCAAAAAGTATGTTTTGCGTCCGAACCGTCCCTGAAGCCACGGCGTCATCGGAATGATAACGACGTTTGCGATGACGTAAGCGGTAACGACCCACGTCGCTTCATCGACGCTTGCGCCAAGGTTGCCCTGAATCGTTGGAAGCGCGACGTTGACGATGGTAGCATCAACGGTTTGCAACAACGCTGCAAGCATCACGCCCGCTACGATTAGCGCCCTGCGCGCACCGAATTCTACGAATGATTCCGGGGGCGCAACGGGCTGATTTTGGGCAGTGGAAAGCTCTGCGCGCACGGGTGTGCGCACCGCCATCTGCATTTGGTCTTTGAACTCCTAATGGCGGTGCGTAGACGCACATCGCCTTCAGTGCTAGGATATACGCAATATGGGTCCTATGACGACACCGTTCTTATCCTAGCAGTAGGAGTGTTAGCCTTGCTTCAACCTCAAACCGACGAACGTCGCGCCGAGTTAAGCGATTTCTTGCGGACGCGCCGCGCGCGTCTCTCGCCATCCGAGGTCGGCTTACTAGATGGACCGCGCAGACGTACGCCGGGGTTGCGCCGCGAAGAGGTGGCGTTGCTCGCCAACATCGGCTCAACGTGGTATACGCGACTCGAACAGGGTCTGCCGATCAACGTATCCGCCGACGTCCTCGAATCGATCGCGAAGGCGTTACGCCTATCGCGCTCGGAACGCCGGCATCTCTTTACGCTCGCAGGCCATCAACTTGACGAAGCACACGATGCTCCAGACGAGTTTGTGAGCGATTTATTGCGACGAACGTTGGATGCCATTCCGACCCCTGCCTACATCCGCGGCCGCCGGTGGGATTTGCTCGGATACAATAAAGCATGGCGAAGCGCGCTGTGCTATCGTCCAGCGGACGATTTGGAGCGCAGGAATTTTCTTTGGTCGTTCTTCACCGAAGCCGAATCGCGCATGCGCCATCCGCAATGGGAAACGATTGGACCCAACTTAGTCGCTCAATTTCGTTCGGTGGCGGCACGTTATCCCGACGACCCTTCGTTCCGCACCCTAATCCAAGCGTTACTGGAACGCAGCGAAGAGTTCCGTCGCTGGTGGGCGCAGCACGACGTACTCGAAGTGAACGAGGGGATGAAGCACTTTTTCCATCCGGAGGTCGGCGAAATGATTCTCGACCATACTATGCTCGCCGTTCCCGACTACCCCGACATGCGTCTGATCATTTACACGGCGGAGCCCGGAAGCGAAAGCGAACGCAAACTCAAACTTTTAACTTCGGATTTAGTACCCGCCTAAACGAACTGTTTGACGTAAGAGCCGATGCGGTTGATGCCCTCGCGGACTTTGTCCAAAGGTGCGACCCAGCTCAAGCGCAGCCAGCCTTCGAATGAAGCGCCGAAAGCGGAGCCGGGGATAGTAAGCACATCGTGTTCCTGAAGAATTTCCAGCGCACCGTCGAGTGACTTCACGCCGTACGGCAGACGTACGCACGCATAGAAGCTGCCGTCCGGTTTGATGTAGCGCAAGCCGCTTTTGTCGAGCGCATCCACCACGCCGGCCCATTGTGTGCGATACCACGAAACGTGCTCGTTTACGCCGCCAAGCGTCGTGAAGATACTGTGCGCGACTTGCTGCGCGAACGTGTCGGCGCACGACGTTACCCAAGCGTGCGATTTCGTAGCTTGTTCGATGAACGAAGCGGGCGCGATGATCCAGCCGAGGCGCAGGCCAGTAAGCGCATTACTCTTGCTCAGCGAGTTCGTGACGATGGTGTGGGGATAGAGTTCCGCGAGATACGCTTCGTCTTCTACGAAGGTTTGTTCGCGGTAGATTTCATCGTGAATGAGCCAAATCGGATCGCCGCCGCGCGCTTCGAGAGCACGGACGAGTTTCTGCGCTTCCCCGCGGCGGATGATCGTGCCCGTCGGGTTATTCGGTGAACAAATAACGATGGCGCGCGTTCGACTGGTGATGCCGGCGACGATGCGGTCAGCTTCGAAGGCGAAATCCTCGGATTCATCCATCTCAACGCGTTGCACGCCGATCCCCTCGAGCATCGACATCTTCGCGTAAGACGGAAATGTAGGCTCGACGATCAGCAGCTCGTCTTTCGCCGGATCGAAGAGCGTTTTGAGCGTTACGTACATCGCTTCTTGCGAGCCCGTCGTAATGCAAACGTTTTCAACGCGATGCATATCGGGATAGTTGTAGTGCCGTGCAATCGCTTCGCGCACGGCCGGATCTCCCGCGTTGTGCGTGTACTTGAGCCCGTGCCGTTGCACGTATCTCATTGCATGCTCGAGGTGCGTAGGATTCGCCAGCAGCGAAGGTTCGCCAAGCCCCAGATCGATCGATGTGTCGCGCTTCTTCGCAGCTACCTCGCGAATCAGCGAGCCTTTGATCTCCAGAACCTTGGGATTCACTTAAACTGCAACCTCGTAGTCACGTAAGACGGCGTTGAGAGATGTTTTTCTGTCGGTCGATTCGGTGCGCGTCCCTATTATCAGCGCGCACGGCACACCGTACTCGCCCGCGGGAAAACGCTTCGGAATCGTTCCCGGAATCACAACTGCCCGCGCAGGAATGCGGCCTTTCGTGGTCACTGGTTCCGCGTTGCGAACGTCGACGATCGGCGTGCTGGCAGTAAGAACGACACCGGCGCCAAGCACCGCTTCGCGTTCCACATGAACGCCTTCGACCACGATGCAACGTGAGCCGATAAACGCACCGTCTTCGATAATTACCGGCGAAGCCTGAGGCGGTTCGAGAACTCCACCGATGCCCACGCCGCCGGAAAGATGGACGCCTTTTCCGATTTGCGCACACGAACCGACCGTGGTCCACGTATCTACCATCGAGCCCTCGTCGACGTAGGCTCCGATATTCACGTAGCCGGGCATCAAGATAACGCCTCGTCCGAGAAAACTTCCGTATCGCGCGACGCCCGGAGGGACAACGCGCACGCCAAGTTGTTTGTAATTCCGCTTCACCGGAAGCTTGTCGTAGAAAACGAGCGCATCGGAGGCTTCATCGCCGATCCAGTCCACTTGGCAACGTTGAAAATAAAGCAATATCGCCTGCTTTACCCACGCGTTCGTCTGCCAAGTTCCATCGGAACCCGGTTCCGCAACGCGCAAACGCCCGTTGTCGAGCGCGGCGATTACTTCGTCGACCGCTTCTCCATCGGAACCGCGCACGTCGCCGCTTCCAGCCGCCAGCGCGGCGATCTGCTCGCGCAATGTTTGGATCTCCATGCCGGGCGTACGCTTACGCTTCGGCGAACGCGGTTTCATGCTCGCTTATCGACTCTTTGCCGAGGGCCCGCGACTCGTCGATGACGTCCCCGTGCCGGAGCCGCGCAGCGGGGAGGTCCTTGTCCGGATTGCCGGCGCCGGTGCTTGCCACTCGGACCTGCATGTCATCGAAGCAAACGCAGCGGGCAAGTCGATCTTCAAGCCGCCGTTTACGCTAGGCCACGAGAACACGGGATGGATCGAAGCGGTAGGTCCGGGCATCAGCGGCATGCGCATTGGTGAACCGGTTGCCGTCTACTGCTGCTACGGATGCGGACGCTGCGCGTCGTGTCTAACGTCGGCGGAGAATTACTGCGAGCGCCAAGGCGAGCTTCACGGCAGCGGTCTCGGCGCCGACGGCGGGATGGCGAACTACATGCTCGTTCCCGCGGCGAGATATCTCGTACCGCTCGGCGATCTTGAACCGCACGGCGCCGCGCCGCTGTGTGATGCCGGCCTTACGCCCTACGCAGCTGTGAAGCGATCGATAGCACTTCTTACGCCCGATGCAACCGCGGTTGTAATCGGCGCCGGCGGCCTCGGCCATATGGCGATTCAAATTCTTCGCGCGATAACGGCCGTACGAATTGTCGTAGTCGATCTTTCGAACGCAAAACTCCAAACCGCGTTAGCGCTCGGCGCCGATAACGCGGTTCAATCCGGTGAGAATGCCGTTAAAGAAATCCTCGAGCTGCTACACGGTTCTCACCCTTCAGTCGTCTTTGATTTCGTAGGGTCGCAGCAAACGATCGACATCGGCCGCAAGCTCGTCGGTCCCAACGGCGACTTCAATATCGTCGGACTAGCCGGCGGAACGATGCCCTATCGACAAGGAAAGATCGCTTGGGGCGCGCGAGTCTCAACCCCCTTCTACGGTTCCATTGCCGAGCTGCGCGAAGTCATTGCACTCGCGCAACGCGGCAAGATTCGCGCGCATGTTACGCGATTTCCGCTCGATCGCGTTGAGGAAGCGTATCAAGCGTTACATCAAGGAACGCTCGACGGACGCGCGGTGATCTGTCCCAATAGCTGATCGACCGAACCACCTGTCTCTTTGCCGCGTATCAACGTCGTGCAAAGAACGACAGTGGATCGCATCGCCATTCCTCGCTCGGTTCTGCTCGTGCGAGCCAAAGGCCGTACGTACGCGATTTGCCAAGCGAAGCACTTTCTCACTCGTGATGCGATAGATGTCGGCGGACGCGCCCTTCCCCGTGACAACGAGCGTTTCATGACCACGACCGAGGCGATCGGTATGATTGCAACGCTCCTCGGCCTTCTTGCACTCTGCTCGTACGTAATAGCTCTCAGGTAGCCGCGGTTCTAGGTAACAACACACCGCAGAGCCGCCCAACCGCGTTTGCAACCTCTTCGCACCATCACAGGGTAAGAATTGGTGGAACGAGGGCGAATATCGGGTATCCCCTCCCGGGACTCCAATAGACGCTTCCGACACCGTGATTTTCATCGCGTAATTCGTAAGGAGCAGCAGTGCCGAATTCGCCGGTAGACGAGCAACGCATCAACGCCATCCGTTTTCTCGCCGTTGACGCCGTTCAGAAAGCCAACTCGGGCCACCCCGGAATGCCGCTGGGAGCGGCAGCCATGGCCTACACTCTATGGTCGCGCCATCTTCGTTTTAATCCGGCCGATCCGCATTGGTTCAATCGCGATCGTTTCATTCTCTCGGCGGGCCACGGGTCGATGCTGCTCTATGCGCTGTTGTATCTCACCGGGTACGACGTTACTCTCGACGACCTGAAGAACTTCCGCCAGCTCGGTAGCAAAACGCCGGGACACCCCGAGGTGGGTCACGCGCCGGGCGTCGAGGCCACTACCGGTCCGCTCGGTCAAGGAATCGGGAACTCGGTTGGTTTCGCGATCGCGGAAGCAAATCTCGGCGCAACATATAATCGCGGCGCAGCAATCTGCGATCACTTCACCTACGTGATCGCGGGCGACGGCGATCTAATGGAAGGGATAAGTCAGGAAGCCGTCTCGCTCGCCGGACATCTGAAGCTCGGCAAGCTGATCGTTCTGTACGACGACAACCTCGTTTCGCTTGCGGGCCCCACCGACGTAACATTCACCGACGATCCGTGTGCGCGTTTCGAAGCCAGCGGCTGGCACACGCAGTTCATCGACGTAAGCCACGCGAACGACGTCGATTCACTCGATCAAGCGATTCAAATCGCGAAGAACGTTACGGACCGGCCGTCGATGATTGCCGTGCGCACGCACATCGGTTACGGATCGCCATTGCAAGACACGTTCAAAGCCCACGGCGAGCCGCTCGGCGTCGAGAACGTCAAGAAGACAAAAGAAGAGTTGGGCTGGCCGGTCGATCGTGATTTCTACGTGCCCGACGACGTTCTCAAGTTCTTCCGCGACCTGGGAAAGAACGGCGCGAAACTTCAGGCAGAGTGGCAGCAAACCTACGACAAATGGAAAGCGCAGAACGGCGCGCTCGCGCAGCAATTGGAACGCATCCTGAACGGCGACCTCCCGAAAGACTTACCGTGGCCGGCCTTCACGGCGGAAAATGGAAGCGTAGCAACGCGTGACGCGGGCGGTACGGTAATGAACGCAATCGCCGCCGCGCTGCCCGAGCTCATGGGCGGTTCGGCGGATTTGGATCCGTCAACAAAGACGTACCTTAAAGGCCAAGGTGATTTCGAGCCCAACAACTATGCGGGGCGCAACGTTCACTACGGCGTTCGCGAGCATGAGATGGCGGCCGCAACCAACGGTATAGCGCTGCACGGTGGGCTGATGCCGTTCGCCGCAACGTTCTTCAACTTCGTGGACTACTTGAAACCCGCGCTGAGGCTCGGCGCGCTGAGCGAACTGCATTCAATTTACGTCTTTACGCACGATTCCGTCTTTCTTGGTGAAGATGGTCCGACGCACGAACCGATCGAACAGCTCGCGATGCTGCGTGCCATGCCGCGCGTGAACGTGATAAGACCCGCGGACGCATTGGAAACGCTCGAAGCGTGGAAGCTCGTCATCGATCCGCACAGCGGGTGTCCGTGGGTACTGGTTCTGACGCGTCAGAAAGTGCCGTTCCTCGGCCAACGCAACGCTCGCGTGGACAAAGGCGCGTACGTCATCGCCGATTCCGAAGGAACGCCGGATTTGCTACTGCTCGCCACCGGTTCCGAAGTGTCGCTCGCAATCGATGCGAAGAAAATACTAGACGGCAAAGGCGTCCGCACACGCGTCGTTTCGATGCCGTGCTGGGAGCTCTTCGAGCATCAGGATCAAGCTTATAAAGATGAAGTATTGCCGCCTAACGTAACGGCACGCATGTCCATCGAAGCGGCCGCGACGTTCGGATGGGAAAAATTCATCGGAGATCGCGGTTATGCGTTCGGAATCGATCATTACGGACGCTCGGCCCCCGCGGCGAAGATCGCTGAAGCGCTCGGGTTTACTCCGGATAACATTGCCAAGCTAGCTCTTGAAAAATTCGCTCTCGTTACTCGCTAGGAGATATCGTGAAGAACCAACTACAACAACTGCTCGACGCCGGCCAAAGCGTTTGGCTAGACAATCTGCGCCGCAGCATGTTTGCATCCGGCGAGTTAAAGCGCCTGATCGAAAAAGGGCTGCGCGGCATGACGAGCAATCCGTCGATCTTTGAAAAAGCGATCGGCGCGAGCGATGATTACGACGAGCAGCTGCGCCGGCTCGTTCCCGAAGAAAAAAGCGCCGATGCGCTCTTCTGGGATCTTGCGATCCAAGACATCCAAACGGCATGCGACGAATTCCGCGGCGTCTACGATTCGTCCGGTGGAAATGACGGCTTCGTAAGTTTGGAAGTCTCGCCACTGCTTGCCCACGATACCGAAGGCACGATCGCAATGGCGAAGCAGCTATGGCAGCGTGTCGACCGGCCGAACCTAATGGTGAAGATCCCGGGTACGGATGCAGGCGTGCCGGCGATCGAAGAGTGCATCTATCAAGGTATCAACATCAACGTCACGTTGATTTTCGCCGTTGAAATGTACGAAAAAACCGCGCAGGCTTACATCAGGGGATTAGAACGCCGCATCGCCGAGGGCAAGCCCGTCGATCGCATTCGTTCGGTCAACTCCGTTTTCGTAAGCCGCATCGACACCGCCGTAGACAAGCTGCTTCAGGCTAAAATCGACAAAGGCGAAAAGCTGGAGCCTCTGCTCGGAAAAGCCGGCGTCGCAAATTTGAAACTGACGTATCAGAAGTTCAAAGAGATTTTCGAAGGCGGCGAATTCTCCAAAGCGCGCAACGCCGGCGCCGCGGTGCAACGTCCGTTGTGGGCGAGCACGTCAACGAAGAACCCGTCGTATCCCGATCTGATGTACGTCGAGCCGGTGGTTGGCCGCAATACCGTCAATACGATGCCGCCTGCGACGCTCGATGCGCTACTGGACCACGGCAAGATCGTCCCCGATACCGTGGAACAGGGCGTCGATGAAGCCCGGCAGGTCATGAAAGCCCTGCAAGAAGCCCAGATCTCGTTCTTCGACGTCACTTATCAGCTGCAAGTCGAGGGTGTCAAGCTCTTCGCCGACTCGTGGGGAGCACTGCTGGGCGCGATCGTTTACAAACAGAAGCAACTCGCATCGGGCGCGGAACGCGTCAGCTTGCATCTAGGTAAAAACCAAGCCGCATATGATAGCGCGCTCGACAAACTGGCAAAGAACGACTTTTTAAAGAAACTGTGGGCTAAAGACCCGTCGCCATGGACGAAAGATCCGCAAGCGGCCGACATCATAAAGCACGCATTAGGTTGGCTCGACATTCCACAGCGGCTGCTGGAAGACGTTGCCGGCTTGCTGAAATTCGCGCAAGAGTCCGCGCGGGAGTTCTCGCATGTCGTCGTTCTCGGCATGGGCGGCAGTTCGCTCGCGCCCGACATCATGGCGGAGACATTTGGAAAGATCGACGGGTATCCACAACTCCACGTTCTCGATTCCACCGACCCGCAGCAGATTCAAGAGCTAGATGAAGCGATCAACCTCGACGAAACGCTCTTCATCGTAGCCAGCAAGAGCGGAACGACGACGGAACCGAACGCATACTTCGCTTACTACTTCGACCGCGTCGCAAAACGATGCGGCGTAGAGAAAGCGGGCGCGCAATTTATCGCGATTACGGATCCCGGAACGAAAATGGTCGATGTCGCGACGGAGCACAAGTTCCGCCGGATCTTCAAGAACGATCCCAATATCGGCGGCCGCTACTCCGCGCTCTCGTTCTTCGGCATCGTTCCGGCGGCACTGGCCGGATACGACATCACGCTTCTGCTCGACCGTGGACTCGGCGCAATGCATGCGAACGACAAGACCGTCGATCCTCACATCGCACCGGGCGTCCGTTTCGGCGCCGCAATTGGAGGGTTGGCCGTAACCGGGCGTGATAAACTCACGATCGTCACGCATACCGACGTAGCGGCATTCGGCGCATGGGCGGAACAATTGATCGCGGAGTCGACCGGAAAATTGGGCAAAGGCATCGTGCCGATCGAGGGAGAGGAACTCGGCCGTCCCGACGACTATGGCAACGACCGCGTTTTCGTCTACGTCGGTTGCAATTTGCCCGATCCCGCACCCGGCGTCGACGACAAACTAGCAGCGTTGGAATCAGCTGGGCATCCCGTCATTCGCCTTGCAATGAACGATGAGTACGATCTCGGCGAGCAATTCTACCTGTGGGAAATTGCAACCGCAGCGGCCGGTTCGATTCTCGAGATCAATGCCTTCGATCAACCGAACGTTCAGGAATCCAAAGACAATACCAAGGCGCTCCTCGAGCAGTATCAACAAACAGGAAAGATCGAAGAGCCGCAACCGAACGTCGACGGGCCTTCATTTGATATCACGTTGCTCTCGGGAAGCAAGACGATTGGTGCGAAGGATACAACGCAGGCGCTCGTAGCGCTCTTCAATCAAGTAAAGCCGCAAGATTACGTTGCGATTTGCGCGTACATCGCGCGAAACCAGCAACACATCGAGATGCTCGATGAGCTGCGTATGAAAATTCGCAACGCCAACCGCGTCGCTACGACGGTCGGCTTCGGGCCCCGCTTCTTACATTCGACCGGACAGCTTCACAAAGGCGGGCCGAATACCGCGGTCATGCTGCAAATCACGGGAGACGAGCCCATCGATCTTCCGATCCCAAGCATGAAGGTCGGATTCCGCACGTTGCTGGCAGCGCAAGCGCTCGGCGATTGGCAATCGCTCGACAAACGCAATCGCCGGGGTGCGCGCATTCATTTGAAAGGCGACATCGACACGGCGCTTCGCGCGCTCATCGGCGCAGTGGACGACGCGCTAACAGCGGGGGTTTAAAATGCAGCTAGCCATGATCGGTCTCGGGAGAATGGGCGGCAACATGGTGTCACGCCTGATGCAAGGCGGACACAACCTCGTCGTTTACGATCGTAGCCCGGAGGTTGTGCAACGATACGCGGCCGAGGGCGCGACCCCGGCGAAGAGCGTAAGCGATCTCGCTTCGCTCTTGAGCGCACCTAGAATCGTGTGGATCATGGTCCCGGCCGGAGCGCCGACCGACGACATGATCGATCAGCTCCTCGGTGTTTTGAAAAGCGGAGACATCATCATCGACGGCGGCAACACCAACTGGAAAGACGGGCTTGCCGCGTACGATAAATGCAAAGCGAAGGGTGTCAGCCTTATCGATGCCGGAACGTCCGGCGGCATTTGGGGTTTGAAAGAAGGTTACTGTTTGATGGTCGGCGGCGACGACGATGCGGTCAAACGGTGCGAGCCTATCTTCAAAACCCTTGCGCCGGAAAACGGATATGCGCATGTTGGTCCAGCGGGTGCCGGGCATTTTTCGAAGATGGTGCACAACGGCGTAGAGTACGGAATGATGCAAGCGTACGGCGAAGGATTTGAAATTCTCGAGAAATCGCAGTTCAACTTCGACCTTACGCAAGTCGGTGAAGTATGGCGGCACGGCAGCGTCGTGCGCTCATGGCTGCTCGATCTTCTGGTGCTAGCCTTAAAGGACGATCCGGGCTTGAAGAACATCCGCGGATACGTAGAGGACACCGGTGAAGGGCGTTGGACTGTTCAGGCCGCGATCGATGAAAGCGTTCCGGCTCCGGTAATTACGCTCTCCTTGATGGCGCGATTTGCTTCGCGGCAAGACGAATCGTTCAGCGCGAAAGTTGCTGCCGCATTACGCAACCAATTTGGTGGACACGCGGTGAAGACCGAGACTCATGTCTGACTCAGTTGCGACGCTTGACGGCAAACAGGCGATCAATCCACTCCGTGCGGGACTGCAAAGCGAACGCGTAACGGACCCGTGCAGCATCGTGTTCTTCGGCGCGAGCGGCGACCTGTTCAAACGCATGCTGCTACCCGCGATGTACGCGATGCGCTTGAACGGCGTTCTCCCCAACGATTTCGCGATCGTCGGATTCTCTCGTTCGCAATACACCGACGACGAATTCCGCCAGTATTGCAAAGAGCAGCTCGAAGAGTTCGCCCCGCCCGATGAGAAGCCTCAAGGTGCGCTGTGGGACGACTTCGCAAAACGTATCAGCTACATAAGTGCCGACTTCAACGACACGAACTGTTACGTGAGCTTGAAAGAACAGCTGGAAGAGAACGATGCCCATCTCGGCACGAAAGGCAACCGGCTGTACTACCTCTCCACGCCTCCGTCGGTCTTCCCGATCATCATCGAACACATAAAATTGGCGGGCTTGGATCCTGCGAGCAACGATCGCGGCTGGTCTCGAATCGTCATCGAAAAACCGTTTGGCACCGATCTGGATTCCGCCCGCGCGTTGCAACAGACCGTGGACCGAGTCTTCCGCGAGTCGGAAGTCTACCGCATCGACCACTATCTCGGCAAAGAGCCGGTGCAAGACATTATGGCGCTGCGCTTTGCGAACACCATTTTCGAACCGGTTTGGAACCGCAATTACGTTCAATCGATTCAAATCACGGCGGCCGAGCAACTCGGCGTAGAAGGCCGTGGCGGATACTACGATCAGGCCGGCGCTCTGCGCGACATGATTCAAAATCACGTTATGAACCTGCTTGCGCTTGTAGCGATGGAGCCGCCGGCCACGGCCGAGGCAGACGCGATCCGCAACGAAAAATATAAAGTGTTCTCCGCAATCATGCCGCCCTCGCACGCCGACGTTGCCGAAATGGCGGTGCGCGGCCAGTACGGTCCCGGCTCCATCAACGGAAAACCCGTCCCCGGCTATCGTGAAGAGCCGGACGTTGCTCCGAACTCGAACACCGAAACTTACGCCGCCGTCAGGCTCTTCGTCGAGAGCTGGCGCTGGGCGGGCGTGCCCTTCTACTTACGTTCCGGTAAACGGTTGGCGCGCAAGGTCTCCGAAATCGCGGTAACATTCAAACCGATTCCGCATCGTTTCTATGGCGACGCGAGCGATAAAATCGAACCCAATGCGCTTGTGATCAAGATCCAGCCTGACGAAGGCGTAGCCATGCGCTTCTCCGCGAAAGTGCCCGGAGCGAAGAACCACATTCGCAGTGTCTTCATGGACTTCAACTACGGCAGCGGGTTCGGCGTGCAATCACCGCCTGCGTACGAACGATTGATTGCAGACGCAATGCGGGGCGACCAAACGTTATTCACGCGTTGGGACGCCGTCGAACGCGCCTGGGAAGTCGTCACGCCGATTTTAGACGTCTGGCAAAATACGAAAGACTTCACGTTTCCGAACTACCCGGCCGGCAGCCAAGGGCCTGAATCGGCGAATCGTCTCTTCCCGGATTGGCGTCCGCTGTGAGCTTAGACGTCGCTCCGCTCGTAGACGAACTGAATCAAGCGCGCAACAACAACGGGCCGAATGCGGCCACGATGACGTTCGTGGTGTATTTCGAGGACGCATCGATTGCCGATTGGATCCGCGAAAGAACGCGTCTCGTAATCGCGCAGCATCCCGCTCGTGTTATCGTTCTCGATGGATCTCAAACTCCGGAATCGCAACGCATCGATACGCTCGCGATGCAAGCCGAGTGGATAGAAATCGGGGTTCGCGGAACATCGGGCACCGACTTGGAGAACGCTGTTGCCGAGCTGGCGCTTGCGGAAGCACCGATCGTGCTCGCGTGGATCGCGTCGCGCATCACCGCCGACGATCGTTTTCCAACGCTTGCGAGACGCGTTCAAACGGTGATTTGCAACAGCTCCGTCATGGATTGCGGAACCGCACCGCAGCGAGACCTAATCGCTTTCATGGAGCAGCACCCGGAGATCCATGTCCAGGACCTTGCGTATCTTCGCATCGCGGGTTGGCAGGACGTGATCGCGCAGTTTTTCGACGAACGCGAGACGATGGACGATCTATTCCATTTGCACCGCGTCGAGATCGCATGCGGTTCGGAGGCCGAAGCGTATTATTTCCTCGGTTGGCTCGCAAGCCGTTTGGAGTGGCAGCCGTGCCAAGGCAATACGATGTGCAACCGTGACGGTGAAACTATTACGTTCAATATCATCCGCGAAGGGCCGCCACGGCGTCTCCAGCGCGTAACGGCCTCCAGTGACGGAACGACATTTTCAGCGCAGGTTTTGGAGGGCGATTCGAACGTGATGTGCCTCGAAGCCACCGGCGAACATGCCAAGGATCGGCGCTGCGCGCCGGTTTTCGGCATGGAGCTCGCATCGCTTGTGCAACGAGCAATTTTGCAAAAACAACGCGACCGCGTGTTTCAAGAGACGACCGCAATGGTCAAGCAAATCATCGATCGCCAGGAACGGTAAAATGGCTTCCGAGTTGCGTATTTGTCCCGATGCCGCCGCCGTTGCACACGCGCTTGCCGAGCTATTCGTCAGTTCGGCAAAAGAAGCCATCGCACAGCGCGATCCCTTCGTGGTCGCGCTCTCCGGCGGAAGAACGCCGAAAGCCGCGTACGAGCTGCTCGGGCAGCCCCCGTTTTCAAATGCGCTGGATTGGAGCCGCGTCGTCGTGTTCTTCGGAGACGAACGGTGCGTGCCACCGGATGACGACCAATCAAACTACAAAATGGCAAACGAGGCTTTCCTGCGAGTGGTCGGCATCCCGCAAGCGAACGTTCATCGCGTTCACGGCGAAGACGATCCTCAAGTTGCCGCACGGGCGTATCGAGAAGAACTGATCGCTACGCTTGGAGAGCATCCCGTCTTCGATCTCGTCTTGCTCGGAATGGGCGAAGACGGCCACACCGCATCGCTCTTTCCCGGGACCGATCCGCGGGAAGGTAACGACGAGTTAGTGCGTCCCGTCTATTCCGAGGCACATGGCCAGTGGCGTATCACTCTCACTCCCAAAGTGATCAACGCAGCGCGCAAGATCGTTTTTACCGTCGAAGGTGCAGCGAAAGCAAAGGTGCTGGCGCAAGTGCGTGAGGGTCCGAAAGACCCGCTTCGCTTTCCGTCTCAAATCATCGCTCCTGAGAACGGAACGCTGATTTGGCTTGTCGATCGAGCCGCAGCCGGCGATTCGGATAATCGATCGTAACGATCGCATCCGCGTACGCGTTCGCACCAAGTTTCCCGGCAACCTGATCGCCCGCAAAGACATCGTCTCCGGGACGCGTCGTAAAAGCGACCGGCCCCAATTCAACGGCCCCAACTCGTACTTGCGGTACGACGATGCGATCGAAGCCCGGCGAGGAACCGACATCCCGGCTTACTTTCCACGAGGGGTGCAGCAGATGCCACCGTTCTAGCGTTGCGCGCGGCACGAAGCTCGTGGCCTGCACTTCAGGACCGCCTTCACGCCAAGTCGGAGAGTACGCGATCGATGCGGCGGTGTCGAACGCCATAGTCAAAGCTTCATCGCCGACGACGGCTAGGACACGCGGATAGTTATTGTCGATCGTCAATTCGATCGTCGTGTCCTTGATATCCAGCGGCGTCGAAAGCATTTGCATCGTGCGCGCCGGATAGTTCAAGCGCCAAATGCGTTCCGCGAACCACGTGCGACCCAGTTGCGCGTCGAATCCTTGGAGAATCGGATCGCGTTTGTCGGCGTCGGTTCGCTCGAACACCGGCAATTCGCCCCCTTCAAGAACAATGGGCGGGATGGTGTAAGGTTTGCGAAACGGAGGAAGTACCGCGCGCCGTTTTCCGGCGTCGCGGTGAAAAGGCAGGCCGAACGTTTCAATCGCGGAGTCGAAGATGAATCCGCTGCCGTCGGTATCGAGCCAGCACGTGAACGTACGGCCGTCCAATGCTCGTGGCACCGCGAAGAATCGGCCGCCCCCGACCTCGACCGGAATCTCTACCGGAGCCGCGGGCGTCGGCGCGGCAGCCGGAGTCGCGGCACCTAATAGAGGTACCGCACCGACCAAGAAGATGAACGATCGGCGGTCCACGTTCCAATCATACAGCTTTTCTCCGCAAATAGAAAAAGCCGCCCAGCCGGGCGGCTTTCCTTAACGAGGACGCTGATTCCAGCGCTCGAGCTCTCTACGATAGAGAAGCGCGTAGCGCATCTGGAGTTTGCGATACGTCGATTCGCTGATGACCAATCGTTTGTTGTTCGAATAAATCGTCATGGTTTCACGGCTCCTTGGCCGAGTGTATTCAAGGTAACGTTATTCGCACTTAAAATAGTTCCGTCTACTCGCTGTAATTCTACTACAGCTTTGTTGAGATCGGTCTGGGCCTGCAGTTCGCTCCCCTCGGCTTGCACTAACTCCAGCTGCCGCTGCGTTACCAAGAACGTCGTGGATTCGCCATTGCGGAACTTACGTTGTTCGCTTGCGAAGACTTGTGCCGCCGCCTCACGCGCCTGACGTGCTGCATAGAGTCGTGAAGTCGAAGCCTGATATGCCTGGATCGCGTTACGTACTTCGAAAAGAATTCGCTGGTCGAGGCTTTGGCTTTGGATCTTGACTTGGCGTTCCTGTTCTTGAGCCACCGCGAGATTTGCTTTGGCGGTATTGTTCCCTATTGGCTGCGTAATCAGCACGCCGGCCTGATACGTTGGGAATTTTCCTATGTTTCCGTACGCGGTGCCATACCGGCCGTCCAAGTACGGCGGAGGGGTCGCGCTGCCAAACGCGCCTCCAAGCGGAGGTAACGCACTACCGGCAAAGCCGTTTCCTTGGTAGTTCAGTTGCAAGTCCACTTGCGGCTTCTTTTGATTGCGCGCGTACGCCAAGTTGATAGCGACCTGTTGTTGTTGGGAGGCGATCTGGCGCAGTTCCGGGCGATTGGCCATGGCGTTTGTCAGCACTTGTGCGAGCGACGGAGTATTCGGGAGCTGCTCGACCGGCGACGTTGGAACGAGGTTTGCCATCCAGACGGGATCGGCGGGATCGGTGACGACTTCGCTCTTCAATTGATTCTGCAGAATGGCTACGTTCTGCAGCGCGGAATAAACCGCGTTTTGAAAGTTGGCTACCTGCGTGGATGACTCTACGGCATCGATCGGTGCTCCGGCCCCGCGCTTGGCAAGACGTACGTTGCTGTGTTGCTGCACGATGGCGGTATGAAGCGCGTCTTCCTGAATCGCTACGTTACGCCACGCTGCCACCAGATCCCAATAAGTATTTGAAACGTTCGCAATCGTCGACGAAGCCGTAACGAAGGTTCCGGCCTGCGTGCCCGATTCGCTCGCGCGAGTCAGAAGGAGCTGGCGTCTCACGTCGTTTCCGGCACCAAACCCTTTGAGCAGGGGCTGCGTGACCTGCACGTTTAGTGAGGTGAGGTAGTACGGATTGAACGCGTTTACGAAGGTGTTGTCTGCGACGCGTGATTGTGTAAGCGTGACGCTGTACTGGCCGCCGGTTGCGGTTTGTCCCGAAACGCCTGCCTCGAGATTAAGGAAGTTCTGCGAGATCGGTGTGAAACCGGGTCCCGCGAAGAACGCATTCTCCGGCGCGGTCCTGTCGTTTTTGATGGACGGCTCGAGCAGAAACTTTACGTCATACGCCCCTTTGGCCGCGCGAATTTGATAGTTTGCGATCCGTGTGTTCGATGCGGAGACTGCCAAATCGGCATTTTTCAAGAGCGCCATGCCGACCGCGTCGTTCAGCGAAATTCCAACGAACGGCTGTTGCGTAACGCCGATGATATCTGCGGATTTCGGAGGATTGCTAGGGGCGGTATATCCGGGCGCAACGGTGGGCGTAACTGGAACGACTGGTGACGGCACCGGCGTCGGAATTGCTGCTCCCTCAGGCGGCGGCGACGGTGCAGCGCAAACCGCAAGAGGCAATGATCCCGCAAGTGTTGCCAGTGCAACGAGCGACGAAAGAGTGCGTGTCTTCACCTGTTCTCCTATTCGACTGTTATGGCGCCGCCCAACCGCGGCTTGTTCAATAAAATTACGAGCGGCGCTAGTGCAATCGAGATGACTGCGACCCACCGCGATGTATCGGCGTACGATTGAACCGACGCTTGCGATTCAACCATGCCTTCCAGGTTGATTAGCGCGCCGGCATCGTGTTGACCGCCGTTGTGTTGTAAATAGCTCGCGGTAGCCGAACTATGTAAGTTCACCGCCGCAGCAAGATCGTTTTGATGCGCGGTCGTCCCGCGAACGAGCAAAGTAACAAGCACTGCCGTCGCGATGCTGCCGCCGACCTGGCGTGAAAGATTGAAGAAAGCGGACGTTGCCGGGACTTCTTTGTCGGGAACGCTACCCAGCACCGCAATCGAAAGCGGCACGAAGATCTGCGACAAGCCGATTCCACTTACTATCAGCGATAAAACAAAGGTTCCGAACTGCGATTGCGGAGTGGTGACGCCGGCAAGGATCCAGTTAGAAATGCCGAGCAAAACGAAGCCGAGTGCCGTCGAAATACGCGGGTCTATAACGCCACGGCTTGCAAGCGCAGCGGTTATGGGCGTAAAGATCATGACCGAGACGGCGCGCACGAGCATCGTCAACCCCGACATCGTTGCAGTAAACCCTAGTGAATTCTGCAAGTACTGTGGAAGAACCAAGATCGATCCGTACAAGCTCACGCCCAAGACGGCGCCCAGAATACTTCCCGCGGCGACTTGGCGCAAGCGCAGTACGTGCAGATTGACGACCGGGATCGCGCTGCGCAGCGTCCACCAAATGAACGCCACGATTCCTACCACCGACACGGCAGTCAACAACCGAATGTTCGGATCGCTAAACCAATCGTACTGCTGGCCTTGATCGAGGACGTATTGCATTGCGCCCAGTCCCGTGGCAAGTAACCCTAATCCTACCCAATCGAGTCTCTTGCGCTGCGGTTCTTCCGGATTACGTAGAAAGAACCAGATCAGTGCGGCCGCGATGATGCCGACCGGCAGATTGATATAGAACGCCCAACGCCACGTTAGATTGTCGGTAATCCATCCGCCGAGCACCGGACCGAGAGCCGGTCCCACGATGACGCCCATTGCAAAAATGCCCTGCGCTTGTCCCTGTTCTTGTAACCGATACGTATCGCGTAGAATCGCTTGCGACGTAGAAATCAGGCCGCCGCCGCCGATGCCCTGGATGATTCGCCAGAACACCAGTTGCTCGAAGCTTCCGGCGAGCCCGCACATGAGCGACGCGATCGTAAAGAGGACGATCGACGCAAAGAAATACTGCCGCCGGCCGAACCGCGCGGCCAGCCAGGGCGTGATCGGGATCACCACCACATTAGCGATGATGTATCCCGTCACAATCCATGCGCCTTGATCGACCGAGACGCCGAAGTTTCCTTGAATGTTCGGCAGCGCGACGTTTACGATCGTGGTGTCGACGATTTCAAGCAGGGTTGCCGCGATGACCGCGACGCTCACGATGACCCTACGTAGGCCGGTTTCGACCACGCTTATCGGCTGTGCCATCGAGTTTTGAGTCTTTCTAGCGGACTTTCACGTACGTTTCGACGCTCATACCCGGCCGCAACGGTCTGTTCTTATCCGTATTGTCGATCGAAATGCGAACCGGAATGCGTTGCGTAACCTTCACGAAGTTGCCGGTTGCGTTCTGCGCCGGAACCAACGCGTAGGTATTCTGCGACGCGGGATTTATCGAGAGAACGTGTCCCTGGAACGTCGCGCCCTTGTACGCATCGACTTTGATATCTGCCGGCTGGCCGACGTGCATGTTGCCCATCTGCGTTTCTTTATAATTAGCCGTGATGTAGATCTTACCGGGACCCGTTGGAATCAACGTCAAGATCGTATTGCCGGCGCCGACCGTTTGTCCGACTTCCGCGCTCTTCTCGCCAACGTAACCGTCGATCGCCGAATAGATCCGCGTGTAGCCGAGGTTTTGTTTCGCAATGACGAGTTGCGCTTTCGCCGCTTCAACTTGGCTCGGATCCGTCGATTGCTGCAGTTTTCCTTGGGCCGTCGTTACGCTACCTTGAGCCGCGGTAACGTTCGCGAGGGCTGCGCCGACTTTTTGTTCGGCTGCGTTCAGATTTGCCTGAGCGACGTTCACTTGATCTTCCGCGTTCCGCAATTGCGCTGAGGCCGATGCGAGCGTCGCAGTCGCAGCATCTAATTGCTGACGGGGAACGTCGCCGGTAGCAACGAGCGCCGCGGTACGGCGATAGTCCGCCAACGCGCGATCGTAGTTTGCTTGCGCTGCCGGCAACTGGGCTTGCGCCGCATGGAGCTGCGCCGCCGCTTGCTGTACGCCGGATTGCGCTACGGGAACTTGTGCCTGCGCACTTGTCGTGTTGGCTTGAGCTTCCGTAACACCGCCCGTGCTCTGCGTCGTCGTGGTGCGCTGATTCGCAATCGCGAGATCGTACTGCGCCTGTGCTTGTCGTACTTGCGCACGCTCCACCGCGTTATCAAGGACAACTACAAGCTGCCCTTTCTTTACGGGCTGGTTCGTGTCGACCAGAATCTGATCGATGCGTTCGTTGATTTTAGAGGTCACCGCCACCGGATCCGCATCGACGCGCGCGTCGTCCGTTCCCTCGTGGACGCGTGCATAGGCAAACCACTTAACGCCCCAGACGATAACGAGAATCGCAACGATTGCGCCGAGCACGCCGAAGATGATGCGTTTGCGGGGGCCGCCGCCGCGCTCTTCTTCTACGATAATCGGTTCCGTGCGTCCGTTCTTATGCGGGGGCGCTGCCGTTTTCTGCTGCTCTGCCTCGCGCGTATCCATTTACTTGCTCCTTACACCGTTTAAAAAGACGTCGATAAATTGATGGAGTGCATACTCCGTGTCGTTGAAGAGGCGACTCTCCGGGAATTTCTCGCGAGCAAGATTTCTCGCGAAAATCATCCCCATAAAAATTGATGCCAGCTCGGCCGGGTCACCGCTGAGCCGTCCGGCGTCTACCTGCGACGCCATATATTCTTTCATAACGGCGTGGACGGCGGTCTGCGGCCGCCATGTCTCCTGGGCGAAGACGTTCTTCTCGTAATCCACTTCCACAAGCGACCAGCGAATCATATCCATCATCGATTCCAGCCGGTCATTGAACGCCCGCGCAATCGTGTAAAGGTCTTCTTCCAACGGTCCGTTGAGCGACGAAATGATATCCCGCAGCACCACGTCGCCGCACGTATGCTTGGCCACCGCGACGATAAGCGATTCCTTGGTCCCGAAATGGCGGAAAAGCGTCGCTTCGTTCACGCCGGCAACTTCAGCGATTTCACGCGTCGTCGCTCCGCGTTTTCCTTTACGCGCGATCACCTCGCGCGCCGCGAGGATGATGCGCGAACGCGTATCTTCGGGGACGGAGTTTTTCGCAGTTTCGGGTATTTTTGGTTCAATCATTTCTTAGTAAACACCGCGTCATCCACGGCGACGTTGGTCTGGTACGCACCGTACTGTGAATCCGCAACGGCGTGGACATGCGGAATATTAATGTCCGCGTGTTGCTGTGAAAGCACGCTGAAGGAGCCTTCGCTGCGATACCACTGACGCATGGTGATAAGGCCGCCACTGGCATAGTGCCATTCCATTTGCCACAGTTCGTACGTATCGGGATCTATGTACGCTACGGTATGATCCAAAATCGTGCTGTGAATCTTTTTCGTCATCGTAAGCACGATCATCGGACGCCCGTAGAGTTCTTGCGTTCCCTGGTACGTTATGTTTTGCTCGCGCTCCCATTGCATCGGATCGCCGACGTCGTCGAACAACTTCTCGAAGCCTTTCGCGTAGCTCGGTACCTTCGTAAAGACGACTTCGTAATTGTTAGGACGTTTGAAGTACGTCGTGCCTTCGAGCTTCGGCGAAAGGAATGGGAAGTTCATCATGCGCACGTCGACGTGCACCGGCGCGCGATACGACGAGAGCGACGGATTGCGATCTAGAATCTTGGCGATAACCGCACGTGCATCGGTCTCCGGCGACTGAGCCTGAGCCGGCACGAACAACACGCCAAGGACCGCAACGAGCGCTAGCAGAGCGCGTTTCATCAAGCAGCGACCTCACCTTTGACTAAAGGAAAGAGCCGGTCCAGAGCCATGACCTGCAGCGAACGAACGATCTCGGGCCGCGAGACCTGGAGCGCCAGCTCGCCGCCGATTTCGCGGGAGCGGCGGAGGAGCAGAATGAGACCTCGGACGCCCTCGCTATCGAGACGTTCGAGCGGGTCTAGATTAAGGACAACTCGGGGCGCGCCGCCTTCGAAGGCGGACATCACGGCTGCCTGGAGAGCTGTTAACCGGTCAGGCCGGTATTCAAAAAGCACTGGTTGCATCGCATTCTTACTTCTTAATCTTACGCAAGTAGGTACTTGCACGCAGAGTGTACCACTCCCGGGCACCGCGTGCAAGTACATACTTGCAGGAATACAATCTCAAAGACAGCACGGGGAGCCTCGATGGATGCAGTGCTCGGAAGTGGACAGCTGGCGGCCCTGGCGGAGGGGGCCGGCCTAGACCCTGTTTCTATCATCGTTCGAGAACTTTTGAACGACCGAAGGACCGCAGAAGCGGCAACGAACGCGGAATTAGATCTTTACCCCGCCTCGATGATCAAGACTCCGCTGGTTCTAGCGGCGTTGGCGGGCGTCGAAGACGGCCGCTTTGGCCTCGACCGCCGGTTTGAAGTTACACAGTCGAACATGACGTTCAACGATGCGCCCTCGCCGTTACAGCCTGGGGTGCGCCCGCGTCTGGACGAGCTCTGCGATCTCGCGATCTCGCGCTCCGACAACGTCGCCACGAACATGCTCTTCGACATCGTCGGACGCGAAGAAGCAACAAGCATCGTGCAGCAACGGTTCGGTCTCGCGCACACCGCGTTTTATCGCAAACTCTCGGGAAGCGATCCGTTGATCTCCGATCCGCAGTGGGACGGCACGAACCGCAACACGCATCCGGCATCCGACGCGGCGCACCTTTTCACGCTCATAGCACTCGATCGAGTTCCGCACAGCGACCTTTTGCGCGGTGCACTCGTGCGCCAGTACTGGAACGACAAGCTCAACAAAGGCTTGCACGACGGCGACCGGTTCGCCCACAAGACCGGCGACACAAACGATGTGACGCATGACGGTGGAATTCTCACTACGAGCGACGGCCGGACGTATGTGATCGTCGTCTATACGGGACTTAGCAGCACGGATTCGAACAATGCCCGATTCGCACCGTTCATGCGCGCTTTACGCGCGTCGCTTTGATTCGAAAGGGTAGCGAACATGCAACAAACCGACGCAGTCGCCGCTTTTCGGGCCCTCCACGCCGCACGCACCGTTCTGCTTCTTCCAAATGTCTGGGACGCGGGCTCTGCGGCAGTCGTGCGCAGCGCAGGCGCGAAGGCAATCGCGACGACCAGCGCGGGCGTTGCGTGGACATGCGGCTATCCCGACGGCGACGCAATCCCACGGAATGATTTGTTTTTCATGCTTCGCGCAATCCGGCACGCTGCCGGCGAGACGCCGGTTAGCGCCGATATCGAGGGCGGCTATTCCAACGATCCGGCGGAAGTTGCGCAGCTCGTTCGATTGCTGCGCGAGACCGGAATCGCCGGAATAAACCTCGAGGACGGCATGGGCACTCCCGAGCTGCTCGCCGAGAAAATAAAAGCAGTCAAAGACGATGGCGAGATCTTCGTAAATGCGCGAGTCGACGTCTATCTCAACGAACTTGCTACGGGCGAAGCGGCGTTACGCGAAACGATCGCACGGGTGAAACGTTACGAGGCCGCGGGCGCAGATGGAATCTTCGTTCCGATGCTCGCAGATCGCGACATCATTCGTGCCGTTGCAGCGGAAACAAAACTTCCGCTCGGTATTTTTGCGATTCCCGGACTGCCCGCGGTATCGGAACTCTACGAGCTCGGCGTACGCCGGCTCAGCGCGGGTCCCGCAATTACAAAGTTAGCGTTGGGCGCCACGCGCCGCGCTGCAGTTGCGTTCGTGGAGGCCGAAGACCTCGAAGCGCTCTTCTCCGGCCCCACCGTCGGATTCGACGAAATGAACGCGTTTTTTACCGCGTAAGCGGCTACATTCCGCCGCCGTTCTCGTTGCCGGAAGACTTCATGTTCTTTGCGCCGGCAGCATGGTAGCCATGCGCTTTGGCTGCGGACGGGCACATGTATTCACCGTGCTTGGTGCGGCCGTAAAGCGGATCGCTAGGCAGATGGTAAACGTGCGACTTCGTGTTCACCCAAACCGGCTGAACCGCACCGCATTGGACGGTGGGCGGAATGGTCGCAAACGTGCCCGGCGCCATGGCGTTCCCTTCGGCGTTCTTCCCGCCCATCGGCGGGTTCGCAACGTTGGTCGGCGATGGGTTCGCCGTTTGATTCGTCATTACGCCGTTGGATTGAGTGTTTGAACTCGAGCTGCTGCCATGGCCGCAGGCGGCGAGCGCGGTGATGAGGAGCCCCGCGAGCAGAGTCTTATGGAATGACACGATTCGCAATCTCCTTAAGCTTAGTGTGTGCATGTTTTGCGAGTGCCGACGCTTCACCCGTATAAACGCGTGCGCCGCCGATAAACGTTGCCTGAACCCAAGAATCTTCCCCGCGATAGACGACTCCATTCACTCCGGGAGTCCATTCGTCTATCCGTGATGCATCGAGTACGAGATAATCCGCAACCATCCCCTCGGCCAACGCGCCGCTGGAAACGTTGAGCGCGCGAGCGCCCTGGGCTGTTCCCAAATCGAACGCAACGGCGGCGCCGAGCGCGCTCCCATCGGTTCGCAGAATCTTTTGCAACAGGCTGGCGGAGCGCATCTCGTCGATAATAGACGGCTTTACGTCGGCATCGGTTCCGAGCCCCATCGTGACTCCTAGTCGCTGTAGCGTCGTGACGTCGCAGATACCGTCGCCGAGATACTGATTCGTCATCGGATTGTGAATGACGCGCGCGCCGCGTTGCACCAGCAATTGCTTCTCTTCGTCCGTGATGTAAATCGCGTGGATTGCAACGGTACGCTCGTCCAACGCTTCAAGCCGGTCAAGCAGCACGATCGGTGTCGCTCCGAAACGATCGAGCGTTTCCTGCCCTTCGTACTGTGCCTCGGCAACATGCACGTGCATCATGCATTTGTTCGCGCGCGCATACTGTGCCGCCGCACGAATCATTTCTTGCGAAGCCGCGTGCAAGGAATGGGGCGCCACACAGACGTTCGCCCACGGATACTCGGCACGTAAAACATCGGTTCGCGAAACGGCCTGGTCGATCGTTTCGCGGAACTGCACCGGCGCGTAATCGGCATCCATCCACGTGCGCGCAAAGACAAGCCGGATTCCCGTTTCTGCGGCTGCCGCAATTGCAGCCTCGGCGTGCTCGTTCCCGGCACCGTTCAAATAGAAGAATTCCGCAACAGTGGTGATCCCGGCGGCCAGCATTTCGCTGAAGGCCGCCACAAAAATCCAATGAACGTCGTCGGGCGTCAATTGGGGCACGACTTTGTAAAGTGCTTCACTACGCCAACGCGCAAACGTCAGATCGTCGGCCCACCCGCGCAGCAGAATCTGATATGCGTGGCTGTGGCCATTGACGAACCCAGGGACGATCAAACGATCTTCGGGGAAAGAACGCACCGTCAGATTGCGATGCTTTTCTTTCAAGGCGGAGAAGTCGCCCGCGGCAGCTATCGTACCGTTTCGAATCGCAAAAGCGAAGTCACGCCGTTCTTTACTCCCGACCAGAGCGCGCGAACAGCGAACGAGTTCGTTAACCATTGGAATGCACCACGCCGTTATGAACGACCGCCTTTGCTAAATTTCCACCGAACTGCCACCCGAATTCATCCGGCGCCTCGATTTGCAATGCTACGAAATCCGCATTGCCGCCGGCACGCAACCGTCCGGCGTTAACGCGCAATGAGTCCGCCGCGGCACGCGTTACCCCGAAAAGCGCTTCCGCGGCAGTAAGGCCGAAGAGTTTGCGCCCAAAGTATGCCACCGTTTGCAGATTGAAACACGGTGAAGTGCCCGGATTGTAATCGCTTGCCAAAGCAACTTCGGCGCCGCGCTCCAAAAGCGCCCGTACCGGTGCTTTCCGAGGCAGGTCAAGGTACGAAATCGTAGCCGGACACGCCACCGTCACAATATTTGCACTCGCGATTGCGGAAACGTCTTCTTCACGAATGCAGTTGCAATGATCCACCGCATCCACGCCGAGAGCAGCGGCCATTTCGGCGGCCCCTCCGAACTGCATCTCGTCGCAATGGACGCGTAAACGCAGGCCGGCGTCGCGGGCCGCTTCCAAATAACGCCTTGTCTGCTGCGGAGAAAAAAACCCCGGCTCGCAAAAGGCATCAGCGTAGACGGCCCCGTGGGCGCGTGCCGTCGGAATGAGGTGGTCGATAAGGTAGTCGACGAAGGCTTCTTCGCGAGTAAACTCCGGTGGCAGCGCGTGCGCACCTAGAAAGGTTGCGACAAGATGCGGCACGTCGGCGTCGTCGCGATGGGTTGCAATCAAATCGAGAAGCGCGTTTTCACCCGGTGCATGAAGCGCGTAGCCGGTTTTCGTCTCGAGCGTCGTCGTTCCGTGGTTCAGAATGATCTGCAGCCGCGGACGAACGACCCGCTCGTAAAAGGAACGCGTGTCGAGCAATGCGTCGCGCGTCTTTTGCACCGTATATAGCATGCCGAGCGCGGGCTTCTCGGCGCGCTGACGCGCGGCAAAATCCGGTTCACGGTCCCCGGCAAATAACGGGTGCGAGTGGGCGTCTACGAAACCGGGCACGACAACCGAATCGTGCAGATCCAGCTCCGTGACGTTACGAAACGTTCGCGCTTCTTTCTCGACTGCGGCGCGGCTTCCGATCGCGACGATCTGACGATTTTTTACGAGAATGGCGCCGTCTTCGATTCGTCCCAAATCATCGAAAGTGACGCCGTTTTGAGCGGCGTCACCATCGCATGAAATTATTGTTTTGGCGCGGACGAGAATCGGCGCTACAGTCGCCAATCGATGCCTTTTTCGTCGGCCGTTTCGATTGCGATCTCATAGCCGGCATCAGCGTGACGAACGACACCCATTCCGCAATCCGTCGTAAGAACGGCTTGCAGACGTTCTTGCGCATCTTTGGAACCGTCGGCAACCACGACCATGCCGGCGTGTAAGCTGTATCCGATGCCGACGCCGCCGCCGTGATGGAAGCTCACCCAATGGGCGCCCGCTGCGGTGTTCAACAACGCGTTGAGGATCGGCCAATCGGCGATCGCATCGGAACCGTCTTTCATCGATTCCGTCTCGCGGTACGGCGACGCGACGCTTCCGGTATCCAAGTGGTCGCGGCCGATAACGATCGGCGCTTTCACTTCTCCGGCGCGAACGAGTTCGTTAAAACGCAAACCGGCCTTCGCACGATCGCCGTATCCTAGCCAGCAAATTCGAGCGGGCAAACCTTGGAATGAAACGCGTTCTTTCGCGAGCTTGATCCACCGCTGCAACCCTGCATCATCCGGAAACATCTTCAGCAGTTCTTGATCGAGTCGCGTGATATCCGCCGGGTCGCCCGAAAGCGCTGCAAAGCGGAACGGTCCGGAACCCTCGCAGAAGAGCGGGCGAATAAACGCCGGCACGAATCCGGGAAAATCGAACGCACGTGCATATCCGGCGCGCTGAGCTTGCGCACGCAAGTTGTTGCCGTAGTCGAAGACGACCGAACCTGCATCCAAGAAGCGCACCATCGCTTCGACGTGCTTTCCGCAGCTCTCCAATGCGCGGCGTTCGTACTCTTCAGGCGAGCTCTTACGCAGCCGTGCGGCTTCTTCTAATGTCAAGCCCTCCGGAACGTACCCGTCGATCAAATCGTGCGCGGAAGTTTGATCCGTAACGGCGTCGGGACGGAACCCTAAATCGTAGAGCGTCCAAAACTCGGTCGCGGCATTTCCTTCGTAGCCGATTGAAATCGCTTGGCCTTCTGCCTTTGCACGTTCAACTTCGCGCAGCGCTTCTTCGCGAGAGTCTACGACTTTATCGAGGTAACGCAAATCGCGCCGCCGTTCCAACCGCGAACGATCGACGTCGACGACGAGCGCGACGCCTTCGTTCATGGTGATGGCGAGCGGTTGAGCGCCGCCCATCCCGCCGATGCCGGCGGTCAAACAAACGCGTCCCTTCAGCGTTCCGCCGTAATGTTGACGGGCAAGCTCCGCGAAAGTCTCGTATGTGCCTTGCACTATGCCTTGCGTGCCGATATAAATCCACGAGCCGGCCGTCATCTGGCCGTACATCGTAAGGCCCTGGGCTTCCAATTCGCGGAAAACCTTCCAGTCGGCCCACTTCGGAACGAGGTTGGAATTTGCAATAAGCACGCGAGGTGCGCGCTCGTGTGTCTTCCAAACCGCAACGGGCTTCCCGCTTTGGACCACCATCGTTTCGTCGCTCTTCAAGCGCTGCAACGTGCGAACCAACGCATCGAACGCGGGCCACGACCGCGCTGCACGGCCGTTGCCGCCATACACGACAAGATCTTCCGGACGTTCCGCAACGTCGGGATCCAAGTTGTTCATTAGCATGCGAAGCGCTGCTTCTTGTGGCCACCCGAGGCAGCTCAACTCGGTGCCGCGAGGCGCGCGAACGGTGCGCGGTCCGGAAATCGTCGTAGTCATAACGCACCACAACTTTGCCACCCTCTGTGCCATAGCCTTGACCGAGGTTGGGTACGTTGGAATCACGGGTGGGATGCTGTTTTGCTCGGAGGCCCGCGATCGAAATCACGACGGGGAGCGACCGTCCCTCCGGCGCGCCCGCCCATACGCCGGAAGCAATCTTACAATCGCTGCCCGCATTCGTTGTGGCAGCCGATAAAGATCTGTGCTTTGCCGCGATCAAAGGCTCAACTCAAGAGCATCTAGGGCTCGGCCGTGAAGCTGTTGAGAAACTGATCGGCGAGCCGCTGAAGAGTTACTTCACGGGAAGCGAAGGACACCGGATCGTCGCGCACTTCGAGCGCGCGTTAGAAGGCGAGCGGGTCAGCTTTGAGCTCGAATGGCACGGGAACTACTACGCATGCCACGTTGCGCCGCTTATCGATAACGACTCCGCCGGTGCCGTTTGCGTCGGATTGGACATAAGTTCGCGCCGCCAGCTCGAAAGCGAACTCGATTCGGAACGTCAAGCTCTTGCCGAAGCGCAACGGCTCGCCGGTTTGGGGAGTTGGGTTTACGACATTCGACGGGACGAACTCGTCATTTCGCCCGAACTCGCAAGATTGTTGGGCATCGAGCACCGCAAGGAACCTATTGCGTTCGCACACGTCGAACCGCTGTTCCATCCCGACGAAACGACGATGTTGACGCGCGAAAAAGAACGCCTGTTTCGCGAAGGCGGTTCCTACGATATAGATCATCGCATCGTACGTCCCGATGGGAGCATCCGTTTCGTTAAATCGCGAGGTCACGTCGACCGCGACGACTCCGGACGTTCTTTCAGATGTGTGGGCACGATGATGGACGTAACGGCCCGCGTGGAAGCCCAGCAGGCCGCGGAGGTTTTGGCGTATCACGATTCGCTGACCGGCCTGCCGAATCGCTCGCTTTTGAGCGACCGCCTTCGCCAAGCCATCGCGCGTTCCGAACGCGATCTCACACGTTTTCTCGTCCTTTTTATCGATCTTGACAACTTCAAGCGCATCAACGATTCGTTGGGCCACGCCGAGGGCGACGTGCTTCTAACCGAAATCGGCCAGCGTCTGCGCAATGCTATTCGCAATACAGATACCGTAGCACGCGCCGGCGGCGACGAGTTCGTCGTGCTGATTTCCAACTCAAACGAAAACGAAGAGCAGACGGCACTGCGTAAAGTCCAAAACGTCTTTGCCGTTCCGTTCCGGTTGCGCGGCACAGAGTATTTCGTACGCGCCAGCATCGGCGTGGCGGCGTATCCCGATGATGCGAAAACGGAACGCGAGCTGCTTCAATGCGCCGACAGCGCGATGTACGAAGCGAAGCAAGCCGGACGCAATGCGCTTCGCCGTTATCGCGGTACCGGCAACACCGCCCTGGAGCGCCGGATGCAGCTCGAGATCGATCTTCCCAAAGCCATGCGAGAACGCCAGTTACGTTTGCATTACCAATTACTGGTCGATGCTAAGACGCTGAAGATCTCCGGCGTCGAGGCGTTGCTGCGTTGGGAACACCCGGTCCGTGGATTGCTCACGCCTACGTCGTTCATGGACGTCATGGAAGGCAGTGAATTTATCGCACCGATCGGCGAATGGACGCTGCGCGAAGCGGCCACGCAAATCGTCGATTGGCGCAGACGCTTTAACTTGCCGCTGCGCTTGAATGTAAACGTGTCGGCGCGTCAGCTCGGGCGCAGCGATCACTTGGCAAGTCGCATCGCGCAAACGCTCGAAGCTTCCGGCCTCGAACCCGAAGCGCTTGAACTGGAAATCACTGAAACAGCGATCGTTCAAGACCTAGAGCGCGTCATCGCTTTGCTTGCAGAGATCCGCGATCTTGGGGTCGGGATTGCAATCGACGATTTCGGTACCGGCTATAACTCGTTGAGTTACCTCAAACACTTTCCCGTGACGGCGCTCAAGATCGACCGCTCGTTCGTCGCGGAATTGGGGGTCGACGCCTTCGATGAAGCAATTTCGTACGCGGTTGCCGCACTGGGGAAAGCGTTGAACATCCGCGTCGTCGCCGAAGGCGTTGAGACGGAACAGCAGGCCGCCTCGCTCCTCGAACTGGGCTGCGACGAGCTCCAGGGTTACTACTTCGCCCCACCCCTTAGCGCCGCGGAAACCGAAGCTCGCTTGGAGGGCGTCCTGAGCTAGCGTTGCGCGCATTATTACTTGACATTATCCGATATATCGAATAGCTTACGAGTAAGCACGGAAGTATTCGAGAGGATAGTCAATGCTTTACGACATTCTGGCGGTGCTTTGGGGAGGCGCTGCGACACAGGGCGAGATCGCTCTGGGCGTCGCCGCCCGAACGGGAAAATTCCCATCCGAAGAGCTGTGCGACGGACACCTGTGGTTCCTCACGCAATTCGGCTTCGTAGACGAGCAAGAACACAAAGACTACGGCGTGTTGTACCACCTAACAAGAACCGGCTCGACGCTATTGGCGATGGCGGCCGGTCAAGAATCGAATTGGAGAATCACTCAATAATGTTTAGACATGCGCACCGCCACGGTTTCGGCGGCCCCTTCGGCGAGGGGTTTCCGGGCTTTCCGCATGGGCGCGGCCGCCGCTTCGGCGGGCGTTCACGCGGCGAAATGAAGTACGAAATCCTTGAAACTTTGTTGAACGGGCCGCGCCACGGTTACGACATCATGCTGGAAATCGAAGCAAAGCGCGGATTGCGCCCTAGCCCGGGCTCGATTTATCCTGCGCTCCAAATGCTCGAAGACGGCGACTTCATTCGAGGAACCGAACGCGATGGAAAGCGTACGTACGAAATCACCGACAAGGGCCGCGAGTTTTTACAACAACGCGAGACCGACGAACAAGGTTACGATGCCGAGAACATCTACGGCATCATCGGCGAAGCGATGCGGCAAGTGCACGGCATCAAAGATGCCGCAAAGCAAATTGCAAGAACCGGAAATATCGAGTCGTTTCGAAAAGCCGTCGCCGTGCTAGATAAAGCGCGGCGCGAACTCTTCGCGATTCTGGCCGACCACGTTTAGCGTTAGGCGTTTGCTTTGCGGACTGCGTCTTCCGCCGCCGCAACGAGCGTGCCCGAACGGATGAGTTCTCGCGCAACTTCTATGTCGGGCGCCGGAACACGGTCTTCGGTCCACGGCGCGATTCGTTCGCGCGAAACTTGATACGCCGCTTGCGTTCCAACACCCGAACGCAGCGGGCGGCGGAAATCGGTAGCCGCAAGCGCACCCAACAACTCGCACGCTAGCGCACCTTCAACGTTATCCAATACGCGCACCAAATTGTTCGCCGACGTCATCCCCATGCTTACGTGGTCTTCTTGTCCGGCCGACGTGGGAATCGAATCGACGCTTGACGGCCAGCAAAGTCCTTTGTTGTCGTTTACGAGCGCAGCAGCAGCATATTGCACGATCATCAAGCCCGATTGCAAACCGGAACGGCCGGTGAGGAAGAGCGGCAACCCACGATCTTCGGCGTTTAGCAGTAAGTACAAACGCCGCTCGCCGATCGACGCAAGTTCACTCACCGCAATCTTCAAGAAATCCATTGCCAACGCAATCGGCTCGCCATGGAAATTGCCGCCCGAGAGAAATTCGCCGTCTTCCGGAAAGACCAGCGGATTGTCCGTGACCGAGTTGGCTTCGATCTCGGTTACGCGACGCACGTGCGCAAGCGAATCGCGAACCGCACCGTGCACAACCGGAATGCAACGATACGAGTACGGATCTTGAACCCGTCCGCATTCGCGATGCGAAAGCATGATTTCCGAACCGGCCAGAATCGCGCGCAAATTGTTCGCGACACGAATTTGACCCGCGTGCGGACGCAAATCGTTGATGCGCCGATCGAATACGCGGTCCGTACCGAGAAACGCCTCGAGCGACATCGCACCGATAACGTCGGCGGCAGCGGCAAGGCGTTCAGCACGCAATACACCAAGCGCCGCGATTCCGGTCATGACTTGCGTACCGTTGATCAGCGCCAGGCCTTCTTTCGGTCCAAGGGTTACGGGACGAAGTCCGGCTTTTTCCAAAGCAACGGCGCTCGGCAAACGCTCGCCGCCGTAGAACGCGTCGCCTTCACCGATCAACGTCAGGCTCATGTGCGCAAGAGGCGCTAGATCTCCGCTCGCGCCGACGGATCCCTGGCACGGAACGAACGGCGTTACTTCGCGATTCAGCAACTCCGCTAAAAGTTCGAGTGTCTCAAGCTTCACGCCCGAATGTCCCGCGGCGAGTGAATTCACGCGCAGCACACCGGCGGCGCGAACGAGCCGTTCGGCGAGCGCAGCCCCGGTACCCGAAGCATGGCTTCGTACCAGATTCAATTGCAATTGCGCCGCATCCGCCGGATCGATTTGGACGTTCGCCAATCTTCCGAATCCGGTCGTTACGCCGTAGATCGCCTGACCGTCCGCAAATCGCGCATCGACGAAGGCCCTTGCCTTCGCGACTCTTTCGCGGGCAGGACCGGTTACGGTAACGGGTGCACCGTCTGCGACCGCTTCGATCGCTTCAAGCGTGAGGTGACGACCGTCCAATTCAACGGTGGGAGGACTCGACAACGTGGATGCCATGGCGCGAGGTACTTCCGGCCTTCGCGCTCAGCGCCTTTCTACGAGTTACAGACCGTGCCAATTCACGGGCGGCGGCTGGACGAACGGCGGCACGTTCTCGATGACGATCTGCTCGTGATCGAGCAACGGAATAGAGCGGAAATCCCCACCCTTCCATCGTTTGCCGTCGACGAGCACTGCGGGGTGCTTCCACGGCAAGTCACGGTCCCAAATGTCGAGGAAATTGCCGAGCGTGAAGACGCGGGCGACCGGCGCCTCGATGTGAATGATGCCGTCGGAGGTGTGGGTATGCAGCCAGTAAAGGCACTGAGAGGCGTTGTTGATTCCTACACCCTCCGGAATCCGCACCGGCTTTCCGCGGTCGTAGATAGCCACGTGCGCGTGCACGTGTTGGACGACGCCCTCAGCCTGGTCGCACGTAATGCCGTCGATAGGGAGTGCCAAAAAAGCCTGCGCCATCAAAGCTGCAGCTAACAGAAGCATTCCGCCGTTTTGAACTTCAGGGCTCGATTCCCATCCGAAGTTTTGAAGATTTCTTGAGTACCCGGGGAGCCCACCGTGGCATGATCGTTTCAAGAATTAATTTCTTAGTTCTCGGGGGACGAGATGTCGGTCATAGAGGTGGGCGAGGCCCTTCGAGCTCTTAAATACCGGCGAGGTGAGTTCGCCGACGAGCGCGCCCGGATGCGATTCGTCGCGCAGGTGCACAGCGTGCTCAAGCCCGGCTCCGTTTCCCGGTTGATCTTCACGGCAACCATCGTGGAACGGGTTCCCTACAAAATGGTGGCGCGTGAGCTGGCGATTTCATTGCGCCAATTCTTCCGGTTGCGCAACCAAATGATCGACGAAATTCGTGGGGGACTCGAAATCGAACGCGTCGACGTTGCCGAGCCCGCCAACGAAGATCGCGTGCAACTCGAAATCATTCGCCGGTTCTTCGAGCATGGCCGCACCCGCGCAGCCTCTGAGGCTCTGGATACCCTAATGAAGCGCTCGCTTCGCGGCGCCGAATTAATCGAAGCGATGGTGCTTCAGGCACGTGGCGCGAGCGATGCCGGAACACCCGCCGTCGCCCGCGAGCGCCTGGAAGAAGCGTCCCGAATAGCTCTGCGCTTCACCGCCGCGGAACGCATCGAACTGGAGCGCGAAATTGCAATGGCTTGGTCTTATGCGCTCTACTGCGACGGTTCGCGAGACGCGGCCATCGAGGCGGGCGAAAAAGTGCTGCCGGTACACGCTGTGGTTCCTTGCGCCGACCCGTACAAGGCGCGCAAGCTGGCGCGGCACGGGATCTTCCTAGCGGTTCAGCACGAGGAAGGCGGTTCGCTGGACATTGCGCTCGAGTACCTGCGCGCGGCGTTTATTGCGTTGGGCGCGCTCGAACGGCCGCCGGCTTCCGAGATCGCTCAAATCTTCGTCCATCGTGCGTTCGTGCGCGCCGGCATGACCGATGAAGTGGCGGCTGCGCCCAGAGACGCCACGGAAGCGATGCGGCACGCCGAATGGCACGGTCTTTGTGCCGAACTCGTTTGGGCAAATCTTGCGCTTGCCATGGCTGCTTACTCTTCGAACCCCCTCGACATCGCCTGGCCCGCTGCAACACGAGCAATCCAGTTGGCACAAGAACATCTGGCCGGCGATCCGCTTGCGCGAACGCTCTTCCTTGTCTCGCGCTATGCGTGTGCGGCGGGCCGGCCGCGAGATGCCGTGCAGGCGGTTTTGAAAGCCAAGCCGCACGTCGGCAACAACAACTTGCTGCTCTCGATTTACCCGCTTGCCGAAGCGCGCGCGCAGCACGCGAGCGGAGATGCACAAAGTACCATCGACGCCGCTACCCGAGCAATCGCGATGATGGAGGGACGAAGCAGTTCGCACTACATCGGTCTTGCGTACTTGAAGCGGGGATCGGCACGACTCTCACTCGGCGAGCAACACGTGCGCGAAGACGTAGATGCCGCGCTCCAGTATCTGGAACGTGGAGCACCGTTGAACGACCGCCTTGAAGCGCTCTCTCTATCCGCGTCGGTTACCCGAAATCGCATTCATATTCGCGAAGCCGATGAGCTGCGTCATCTTTTGTCAGCGGCGGCCGGCTGAACGTACCGCCGGCGCCTCTTCCAAACGATAGCCTCCACGCAGCAGCCGTTCGGCGAGATCTTGAAAATCACGCCGGCGCCAAAGCGATTTAAAGAACGGGTGAACGCCCATATATACCGCAAGGGGTTCGCGCTCGTTCAGCGCCGCGTTGAGTTCGCGCATCGCCTCGTCTTCATTCCCTAAGCCCATCAACACTTCGGCTCGGAGCCAGTGCGCAGGCGAACCATCGTTGACTGCAGTGACTTCCGCGAAGCACGACTGCGCGCCTAACGCATCGCCGCTGCGACCACGCGCAAACCCATCGACCGCCGCAAAGCCTCGAACGTACGATGAATCTGCGAAAAGTTGCCGCAGGCGGCGAACCTCGCGTACATCACCGCGAACAGCGCTGCACATGGCCAAATAGTAGCCGGCTCGTTCGAAAGTTCCGTCGATCTGAAGGACGTCATTACAACGGTCGACCGCATCCGCAAGGTTTCCCGCATACAGATCCACGGCGGCATGCATGGTCAAGAGTTCCAACGACACGGGATTTAACTGTAGCGCGTTCTCCAGCTCCTGACGGGCCATCACGTGTCGTCCGAGCGCCGCATAAACCAAACCCTTACTAACCGCCGCGCGCGGCGTCGTCGAACCGAAACCTAGCGCACGGTCATAGTATGCCAGAGCTCGTTCGGCATCGTATCGATAAAGAAAAGCCACGTCGCCGACGGAACAATATGCATCCGCATGTTGCGGATGCAGCGTAAGCGCTTGCTCAGCGGCCGTTTCAGCCTTTGGATATTGGACTGCCGGCGAGAAGCCGTAATACGTTGCGAGCGCGATGCGCGCTTCCGCAACGCTGGCATAAGCATCGGCGAGAGAGGTATCTTCGCGAAGCGCCGTTTCGAAACACTCCAGCGCCTCGCTCAAACTCTCTTTGGAGTTTCGCTCCAACAGCAGCCGGCCACGCGCGTACCAACGCCACGCCGGACTCTTCAACAGCTTGACCGAGGAACGCACCTCTACCGGTATGACGAGGCGATACCCTTTACCGCTGACCGTTACCAAAACGGTGAAGTCGGGCGTATGTTCCGCGAACGCCTGACGCAAAAGGAATACGTGTTGGGTAAGGTTGTTTGCGTGCACTCTTTCGCCGGGCCACAACGAATCCATGAGCTGCTCGCGCGTTACGATTTCCGACGGCCGTTCGAGGAAAAACTGCAACACTTCAATCGTCTTGGGTTGCAATTTGATCTTCGTTCCGCGGCACGACAGATCGCGCGCTTGGGGATTTAGGGAGTACGGACCAAACAGGTAGACCATTTGCAATAACTGTATGCGAAGAGACAGAAACGTCCCGTGTGAATACGTGCCAGAATTATGCCTGAGTAAGAGTACCTTTGCCGGTGTAAACGTGTATAATTAAAACAACCCGCGGGTATCATAAGGTATCCGTTCCTGGCGTACTCTCAGCTAAACATAACAGCAAAAAACGCCATTGAACCGGAGAAGGAGACGGGCGCAGGTTTATGACCGCGCCCGTTTTTCCGTTAGGGCACTCCGGCGAAGCGCTCCAGGAGGCATTCCTGTGACGCTTTTAAAGACGCGATTCAAATGCGACTGGTCGGCGAAGCCGCACGACAAAGCGATATCAGCAAGTGCAGCGGAGGGGTCGGTCATCATCCGGCAAGCGTTTTGCACGCGGATGCGGTTTAAATACTCGCCGATTGTTACACCCTCGTCGCAACGGAAGCCCCGCGCAACGGATGCCGGATGCAGTCCGACGTTATCCGCCAATTCTTCTAAGGAAACACGGCCCGCATATGTCTCACGCAAGACATACTTCAGCTCGCGAACCCATCGCCTTTGGGGACGATCGCGATCGACGAGCCTAAGGGCAATTGCAAGCATTTCCGACACGATTGCATCGACCGCTAACCAATCGTCTAGGCGGTCGTTGAGAAACGCATCCAGCAATTTGACAGCGAGCCAAACAGCTTCGCCATGTTGAAGTTCGAAGCGCCATGCTTCCATGTTGAAGCGGTGTCCCAATCGCCGTTCCCATTCTTCGCGCAACTCGATGGCAAAGAAAGTTGCGCCTTCGGACATGATTTCGTCGGAATGCGCAAATCGTGACGGATGGAAAGCAATACTGAACGGCTCGTACTCGATCGTCTGCCCCTTGTGCGCTTCACGATAGCGGCCGCCGGCCAAAAAACAAAAGTAGGGAAGCGCATGTTCGTGCAGTTCGATTGCACGCGCATGGTCATGCTGCACGATAGAGAGGTGAACGCCTCCCACGTCGGCTGCGCGCTCGATCTCGCCGTACCAGGCTCCCGGACGAAGTGATGTCGTCATAGCTCGATTTTGGCACGTCCCGTTCCGGATTGGATTGAACGGCCTTAACGTATGCTATATGCGTTTTGCACCTATACTGTGCTTGCTGAGTGGATAACCAAGCGCCCGAAGTGAATAAGTTTCAAAATATTGTGGATAGCGTGTGAATCCCCGTTTCGGTGTATTGATGCGCGATTTAGATAATGCTACGATGCGGTCACTTCGAAAGACGAAGTGCGACGCACGTATCGATCGCAATCGGAAAACGCCGTGAGAAGCTGCGCTGGCAGCTTTCCGAAACGCCGGTTAAACCGCCTGTCGAGCGTCAGTACGACCTCCCACCCGGGGCCTTGCCGAAATGCAACAGGTGAGCGAATACGTCAAAACCCGCCGGTAATTTACCGGCGGGTTTTTGCTTCTAATCGTTGTTTAATCATATTTGCCGGCGATCTCGGACACTAGTTTTTGAATGCGTTCGCGCACTTCGGGCGGATCGACGATCTCCGCCTGCGCGCCCCAACCCAGCACCCATCGAACGAGTTCGTCCACGTCGGCAACGCGAAACTCGATCTCGACCGATCCATCTTCCCCACGCGTAATCTGCCGCTCCGCAACCACCCGTGCCGCGATAGCGGCCTTTGCCACGCGTGGTACGAATCGCACTCGCACCGCGGTCGTATCCGCGCCGTGCATCACGCCGCTAATCGAAGCTGCTGCGTAAGCTTCAACGTCAAAGTCAGCCGGCTTGGTGAAAGTTCGCGGGAGCAGTTCGGGCTCCGTAACGTTGTCTACGGCAAAAACGCGTTTGTCGCGACGCGCATGATCGTACGCAACGCAATAAATCCGCCCGGAGCTTACTATAAAGCCGTATGGATCCGCCGTCCGTTCGCTCTTCTTTCCATCTTTGTCCGAGTAGATAAAACGGACGCTTCGTGAAGTTCGTTCGGCTGCAGCAAAAACAGAGAACGCTTTCTCTCCCGCTTCATCGAGTCGAATCTCCGCAAGACGAAACGCTACGGGCGAAGGTGATTCGGCGCGAGCTTTTGCCACGCGTCCGGCGGAACCCAGAAGTTTTTCGGTGATTTCGTCGATCGATTGGCCGATGGCGCCGCCGATCGATGCGCCGAAAGAGCGAAGCGCGACCAAACCGAAAAGCTCACCGCTCGAGAGATCCAGACGCTTCAAACTGTAGCCCTCGGCAAACCGGTACGTTTGCGTATTGCGGTCGAAAAACCACGGAAAACCCGCTTCGGAAAGCACGGCGAGATAGCGGCGCAAGCTTCGCGTGCTAGGCCGTTTGCCGCCCTCGGAAATTCGATCTTTCAGATCTTCGAACGTATGGCGCCCCTCGTCGATTGCATTGAGCAACCGCACGAGAAGCACGATCTTCGGTTCGGTCGCGCGTTCTATCTTCGGCTCCTATGGCGACGGCGTGGGTGAGGTCTCTTCCGGCGGAGATGTGGATACCTGCGGCGCCGGCGAAGCCGGGCCTCTTCTTGGGAAACACCCGTCGGGTGCCGTAATCGGTGGCGGCGACGGCTCCGGTGTATTGGGCGTTACTCCGATTTCGAGCGGATAGTTTGATCCGCCGTCCGTCATCGTTTGCACGTTGAGGCGATACGTCTTGTTCGGTTGCAGCGTGAAGGCCGAGATTTGGTATGGCTTGGGAACGCGCACGCATCCCATATCGACTAGATTGTTGTCTACCAAGAAACTCGAACGTACGACGCCCCCGATTGGCCGTTCGTAAAGAAAAACAGTGGCCGGCGACGCTGTCGGATTAGCGAGCGTAAAATCGATGTTCCACAACACCCCGTAATCGCCGTAATCGCGGCCTGGTGAATCCGGAATTACGTTACGCGGCGTCGGTTCGCGATCGCCGTAGACGAATTTCGCATCAGCGCCGCCGACGCTGTACGACAATTGCGCGTTTCCATACTCTGCGAGCGAAAAGATTCCGGTGCGATGATGCCCGTCGTCCGGTAATTGCGGCGACTGCAACAAACTCAACGGATCGACACCCGGTGATACAGCAATCACGGTGACGCCGACCGGACCACCACTAAGCAGCCGAAGTCCGACCGTCCCCGCAACGCCTTGACGATACGTCATCGGTAGATCGTGTAACACGTAAGGCGTGCCGTTTAAATCCACGATCGTTCCTTCGTTTCGCGGCTTGTAAATCAAAAAATTCTTCGACGTTGTGTGGCCCACGCTCATCACGTCGATGTTTGGGCCGGCAGTCGAATCAATCGTTTGCACCGACGAAGGATCTTTCGATTGCGGTGAAAGCACCACGACGACGCGCCGTGGATCGGGACCGTTGTCGTGATAGTAATACAATCGCACTGTATGCGCCGCGTCGATCGTTCCGCGGTAAAGAACCCCGTCGGCATTAACGTGTTCCGGATCGTCATCGTAAAAGAGAAACTGCGGCAGAAACGAACCGGTGTCGACGTTTCGAACGTTGACCGTTGTCGTGTCGTTTACATCGAAGTAATTTTCGCCGCCATTGATTTGGATCGGCACAGCGAATTGCATCTGCGCTCCCGGCGGGAGCGGCGAAGGCGCGGGCGTTACCGCCGCAATCGTTGTCTGCGCGCCCGGCAGGGCGCTCGTGAGCCTCGCAACCAGTGCCGCTACTTGCTGCGCGAGCCACGCGGGATCAACGGGCGATCCCGTTACCTTGAGCGTCGCGTTCTTCGTAACGGTGCCTGCCAAGAACGCAACGCGCACGGGCACGTCGACTTGTGCGCCACGAGTGTCCGAAACGTGAAGCCTGTCGGTGCCGGTCGCCTGCGTTGCCGTCACGGTGATCGTTTGCGCGGCTTGGTCCACGGTAAAGGTGACGAGCCGGCGATCCGACGTCACCGCGATCGGCGAAACGGCTCCGCGCACTTCGAGTAGTTGTTGCTGAACCGGAGTTAACGCCACCGATGAAGGTATTGCGACTAGTCCCCCGGTGGGGGACGCGGACGGCGAAGGGGACGGCGATCCTGATTCGGTTGGAAGTGGTGATGCCGTTGCCGCTGGGGGTGAAGTTGGAGTTTGGGTGGGCGGCGGAGGCGACGGTGGCGCGGTCACTTGGGCAAGCAAGGTCAGGATCGCGAGAAGCATACCGCTGTGGTATGGTGGTGCGGATGACCCTCCACCTCCCAATGATTCCACCGGACGCTGCAGCCGATATAGCAGCGATCGGAAGGTTCGCATCGGCTCGCGGCTGGGTTCCGGCTACGAGCGGGAACTTTTCGCGACGCCTTGACCGGCGGCACGCCGCAATCACCCGTTCGGGAATCGACAAAGGGAAGATCGGCGCGGACGATTTGATCGTGGTGGACCTCGAAGCTCCGCTCCCCGCGGGGGTCTCGGCGGAAACGCCGCTCCACGTAGCGCGGTACCGGGCCGACGGCGCCGTCGGGACGATCGTGCACGTTCATTCGGTGGCCGCTACCGTGCTCTCGCGCGCCGACGCCGCCAAAGGCGCCGTGCTTCTCGACGGGTTCGAGATGCATAAGGCCCTCGCGGGATTCAGTACGCACGAAAGCGTCGTGGAGCTGCCCGTCTTCGCAAACGATCAGGACACCCAGGCGCTCGCCGAACGCGTCGAAGAACGGCTGAACGGAGCAGCGATGGTGCCGGCTTATCTTTTGGCGGGTCACGGACTTTATGTCTGGGGTGCGACCATGGCCGATGCGCAACGCCATCTGGAGGGCATAGAGTTTTTGCTCCAGTGTGCACTCGAGGAACGGAGACTACAGCGATGACGACCACTGCGACGAGCAGCCTTCGCGTTTACGACGACAAGAACGCCGAAGAGCTTCTTTTGGATACAGCCGACGGCGATCGGATCGCGGAAGAGCTTGCAAAAATCGGCGTTCGGTTCGAGCGTTGGGCTGCTGATGCGGAGCTGCCGCACGGCGCAGACCAAGAGAACGTGATCGGTGCGTACCGAACTTCGGTGAACCGGTTGATCTCCGAATGCGGCTACCAATCCGTCGACGTGATCCGGCTCGAGCGCGGAACGCCGAATACCGAACCAATGCGCCGGAAGTTTTTGGATGAACACGCGCACTCGGAAGACGAAGTTCGCTTCTTCGTTGAGGGCCGGGGCGCGTTTTATTTGCACGTCAACGGACGCGTCTATCAAACCATTTGCGTAAAGGGCGATTTAATTAGCGTGCCCGCCGGAACGAAACACTGGTTCGACATGGGGCCCGATCCTGAATTCACCGCCATTCGTCTCTTCATCAACACCGACGGTTGGATCGCGAAGTTCACCGGCGATCCGATAGCGAGTTCGTTTCCGAAACTAGATTCGTAAACGATGCAGTTTCGTGCATCGGCCGCGCTGATCGACATCGAAGGAACGGTCGGCTCGATCGCGTTCGTTCGCGACGTGCTCTTTCCGTTCGCGCGCGAGCGAATGGATGCGTACGTCCATGCGCACAAAGAACAAGCGCACGTGCGTGCGCTCCTGGACGAAGCAGCTCGTGAAGCGGCGGTAAACGTTCACGATCTTCCGGCAATCCTTGCGGCGCTCCATGCGTGGGCGGCGGCCGACTTGAAAGTCACGGTTCTCAAAGAACTGCAAGGTCTCATTTGGGCGGAGGGCTTTGAATCGAGCGGCATTCAAGGGCACCTGTACCAGGACGCCATCGATGCGCTCCACCGTTTTCACGATGCGGGAGTTAAACTCTCAGTCTACTCTTCCGGTTCGGTTGCCGCACAGAAGCTGCTTTTCGGACACACCGTCGCAGGCAATTTGTTGCCGCTTTTCAGTGGGTTTTACGACACGACGATCGGCAGCAAACGCGATTCGAAATCGTACGAAACGATCGTCCAAAAAATCGGAATCGCTCCGAATGACGCGATCTTTTTCTCCGACAACGAATCGGAGCTGGACGCCGCCCGCGATGCCGGCGTGCAGACCGTGCAACTTGCGCGTCCCGAAGACGGAACGGTTCCGTCGACCCACCACACTTCGGTCGAATCATTCTTCGAAATCGACGTGCATCCATGAGGGCACCGGAACGTTACTTCGAGGACTTCCAAATCGGCGATACGATAGAAACCGCTTCGTTTGAGTTGAGCGAAAAAGAGAGCGTCGCTTTCGCGCATCTCTACGATCCGCAACCGTTCCATCTCGACGCAAATGCGGCGGAGTCAAGCGTTTTCCGCAGGCTGACCGCAAGCGGCTGGCAGACCGCGGCGATCACGATGCGTTTGATGGTTCAAAACGGCGCGATGCGTGCCACGGGTATTATCGGAACCGGCATAGATGATTTACGCTGGCTCGCACCGGTTTATCCCGGCGACACACTTCGCGTTCGAGCCGAAGTCGTTGAAAAGACGCCCTGGCCCGGCAATAAAGGCCGGGGCACGATACGCATTCGTTTGCACACGCTAAACCAAGACGATGTCGTCGTCATGTCGCAAATCGCAAATCTGATGGTCCCGCTGCGCAAGCAGGCGGCTGAATGACGATACTGCGTTCCCCGCGGAGCCGTCTAAGCTTTCTCTAGATCGCGCGTTTTTACGCCGTCTTCGGGAGAAGCACCATGACATCGAGTCTCTCTCGCCGCATGCTGGCTGAATTTGTCGGCACAATGTGGCTTGTCATAGGCGGCTGTGGGAGTGCCATTATCGCCGCCGGTTATCCAACGCTGGGTATCGGTTTTGCCGGCGTCGCACTCGCCTTCGGCCTGACGGTTTTAACGATGGCATATGCGGTCGGTCCAATCTCGGGGTGCCATCTAAATCCGGCGGTTTCCGTCGGCTTATGGGCGGCCCGTCGCTTTCCGGGCAAAGACTTATTGCCATACATCATTGCGCAAGTGTTGGGCGCAATCGTCGCGGCATTTATCCTGTATCTGATAGCAACGGGAAAGCCGGATTTCGTTGCCGGCGGATTTGCAAGTAACGGATATGGTGCGCAATCGCCGGGACACTACGGTGTAACCGCAGTCGCGTTAACGGAGTTTGTGCTCACCGGGTTCTTCGTCTTCGTGATCGTCGGCGCAACGGATAAACGCGCACCCATCGGCTTCGCAGGACTCGCGATCGGGCTGACGCTCACACTGATTCACCTCGTCAGCATTCCGATCGACAATACGTCCGTCAATCCAGCGCGCAGCACTGGTCCGGCGCTTTTTGCGGGCGGAGAAGCGATCCGGCAACTGTGGATGTTTTGGCTCTTACCGCTCGCGGGCGGTACGTTCGGCGGATTGGCGTATCACGCGCTCTTCGGCGAAGTGGAAAGCAGAGAGCCTATTATCGGAACGAAAACACCGGCACCGCTATGATGCAGTTTGCTGCAGCGACTGCGCCGGGTTGACGAAAACGGAAAAAATTTCTTCCGCCACTTCCACCGTCCCGGCGAAATCATCGGCGGAAACGTCGGCCTGTTGGGAGTCGAGCAAACAGTACACGTCGTAGTCGATGTCGGCCTCGCCGTCGGCGTACACGAGGGCCTGCAGAACCAACCGGGAGATATGCATCGACGCGCGCAGAAACTTGGTCTTCGGCGGAGCTTGAAGCGTGGATTTCCCGGGGAAAAAATCTACGCCGAATTGTCGAATTTGAGGCATCTTTTCTCCTCCGCTTAGGCGAATCGATACTAGCATAAAACTCGCGTTCGCATCGCCGCAATCGTGCGAGCGATAGCTTGCAAACCTGTTCATCGTTTAGGAGATGTAAGCATGAAACTTTCCGTATTCTTCATTTTCGCATGTCTTCTGCTAACAACCATCTCTACCACAGCTCAAACCATGCAGTCCTCGGGCGGCAGTATGATGCAGAAGCCCCAATGTAAAACCGGCGATCCGGTCGTGGCCGTGAACACGCAAAAGAAAATGTACATGACTGCCGATCAGGTAAAGGCAAAAATGTCGGGCATGAGCCAAGAACAAAAACAGATGGCAATGCAGAAAAAGCACGTCAAGTGGATGTGCAAATCCGACGCCGACGCGATGGGCGCAAAACCGGCGCCTGGACAATAGTGGCTGGCCCGCCCGGGCCGGCGCCACAAGAAAAGCCCCGAGCACTGCTCGGGGCTTCTCTTTTGCAACGCCTTAGCTTAGCGGCGCTAACCGGTGCGAGCCGGTTCCGGCGGAGCAGCCGGCGGTTCGACCGACGGGATTTTCGAGAACGCGAGTTTCTCAGCGTCTTCCGGCGAGACGTCGGCGAGGATATGATCTCCCGCGCCAAACGTTCCGCGCAGCATCTCTTCGGCAAGCTCGTCTTCGACGTTGCGCTGAATCGCGCGACGCAGCGGACGGGCGCCGAACTGCGGATCCCAGCCCTTCTTCGCAAGCAGAGCCTTCGCAGCATCGGTAACTTTGAGATGCATCTCTTGCGCCTTGACTTCGCGCATGACTTTCTCGAGTTCGAGGCTGACGATCTGCTCGATCTCCGCACGCGTGAGCTGATGGAACACGACGACTTCGTCGATGCGGTTCAAGAACTCCGGACGGAACGTGTGCTTGACTTCATCGAGCACTTTGCCTTTCATCCGTTCGTACGCCTTGGTCTCGTCCTCTTCGCTGCCTTTTTGCGGACGGAAGCCGATATCGGTCGTCGTTTGGATTCCCGTCGCTCCAACGTTCGACGTCATGATGATGACGCAGTTTTTGAAGTCGACTTGACGCCCTTGCGAGTCGGTCAGACGTCCGTCGTCCAGCACCTGCAGCAACAAGTTGAAGACATCCGGATGCGCTTTCTCGATTTCGTCGAGCAATACGACCGAGTACGGACGGCGGCGCACTGCTTCGGTGAGCTGACCGCCTTCTTCGTAGCCGACGTATCCCGGAGGTGCGCCGACAAGGCGGCTCACCGAATACTTCTCCATGTACTCCGACATGTCGATACGAATCATCGACTCTTCGTCGTCGAACAAGAACTCGGCGACGCTGCGCGCCACTTCGGTCTTGCCGACGCCGGTCGGACCAAGGAAGAGGAACGAACCGATCGGGCGATTCGGATTCTTCAAGCCCGCACGCGAGCGGCGGATCGCACGCGTGATCACTTCGATCGCTTGATCTTGGCCGATGACGCGTTGGTGCAACTGCGCTCCCATGTTGAGAAGCTTCTCCGTCTCCGCTTGCGCAAGACGGCTTACCGGAATCCTCGTCCACGACGAAACGATCTCGGCAATGGAGTCGCCGGTCACCATTAGCGGCTTGTCGGCTTGTGCAGCCTTCTTCTCTTGCCACTCTTGCTCGAGGCGAGCTTTCTCCAGACGCAGCTTCTCCTCGCGATCGCGGATCGAAGATGCCTTTTCGAACTCCTGGTTCTTGACGACGGATTCTTTCTCGGCGATCACTTTGCGCAGCTGCGCATCGATGTCGCGAATCTCCGGCGGCGGCAGCGTTGCACGCAGACGGACGCGGGAACTCGCTTCGTCGATCAGATCGACGGCCTTATCCGGCAAGAATCGATCCGTGATGTAACGATCGGAAAGCTTCGCGGCTTGCGCGAGCGCTTCGTCGGTAATCTGAACCTTGTGATGCGCTTCGTAACGGTCGCGCAGGCCCATCAGGATTTCGACGGTTTCTTCGACCGACGGTTCTCCAACCATCACCGGCTGAAAGCGCCGTTCGAGCGCCGAGTCTTTCTCGATGTGCTTGCGGAATTCGTTGAGCGTCGTCGCGCCGATGCATTGCAGTTCGCCGCGCGCAAGCGCCGGCTTGATGATGTTGCTTGCATCGATCGCGCCTTCGGCCGCACCCGCGCCGACTAGCGTATGAAGTTCATCGATGAATAGAATGATTTCGCCCGCAGCGCCGCGGATTTCGTCCATGACCCGTTTCATGCGCTCTTCAAACTCGCCGCGATACTTGGTGCCGGCTACAAGGCCCGCCAAGTCCAGCGTGATGACGCGCTTGTCGCGCAACGGTTCAGGAATATCGCCCTTGATGACACGTTGTGCAAGACCTTCGGCGATCGCGGTCTTACCAACGCCCGGCTCACCGATGAGCGCGGGGTTATTCTTTGTACGGCGAGAGAGAATTTGAATGACGCGTTCGATTTCGTTGTTGCGGCCGATCACAGGATCCAGCTTGTTCTCGCGAGCAAGCGTGGTGAGATCGCGACCGTACGCATCGAGCGTCGGTGTTTTGCTCTTGCCTTTTGGTGCAGGCGGTTGGCCTTCGGCGCCAAGCAAAGAGGTCGTTTGTACGCGAACCTTCGCAGGATCGACACCAAGATTTGTTAGCACGCGTGCAGCTACGCCTTCGCCCTCGCGGATCAGGCCAAGCAGCAAGTGTTCGGTGCCGATATAGTTATGGTTTAGCTGACGCGCTTCTTCAAACGCGAGCTCGATCACGCGCTTTGCGCGGGGCGTAAAGACCATCTCTTGCTGAACCGTCTGACCGCCGCGCCCAACGATCGCCTCGACCTCCTGGCGCACTTTGGCCAGGTTGACGCCGAGCGACTCGAGCACTTTGGCTGCAAGGCTCTCGCCTTCCGAGATGATGCCGAGCAGAATGTGCTCGGTACCGATGTAGTTGTTCCCCAAGCGCTGCGCTTCTTCTTGAGCCAAGACGATACTGCGCCTGGCGCGCTCAGTGAACGGTTCCCACATTGACATGGTCTGGTAATTTCCTCCGGTACCACTCGCAGTGCGAGTAGTGTCTGTCTATAAACTCTACCCGTCGAACTCCGGTTTCGTGACGCTTCTTATTGCGAGTTTTCGGTTACATGGATTAGAACGTGAAGCGGAGTCCGAGGAAGCCGGCCGTTGTTCCGTTCGTCCGTGTACCTTTATACGCACGTAGTTCGATGGTAGTCGACGGTGCCACGGGCTTCCCAACGAATAAGGTGAGCACGGGGCCGTCTTGCCGGTCGGCCGAGAGATTCCCGATTCCCACTCCCCCACCAATATACGCCCCGCCGAAGCCGCCGCCTGAGAGACCGCGGACCTCTGCGGTTACTGCATACCCGCCTTGGTTCGTTATCGGGACCAGGATCGTTCCCTGAACTTCTATAGGTAAGCTGGGAACCGAGGCAGCTGAGCTGAGCAACACCGCGCCACCTGCGTGTGACGAAGTGCTGAGGTAGCCACCGCCCGCGATCGAGAGTTCAGCGGCGCTCGCCCGGACAAATGACGCAAGCGCGAACGCAAGCGACAGTAGTCCAACGCAGAGCCCCTTCTTCATGCGGTACGAGGGTACGCCGCTTTACTGACGTACGCCTCGCTCGTATGCGAGAGAATCGGTGGATAACTTTCGATTGTTTCGGAACGCTGGTGAGTTGGCAACGCGGATTTCCGAAGATCTTCACGCGTATTGCCGGCGAGCGCGCCGAAGCGTTAGCGAACGCTTACCACGAATTCGAAGCCGCGATCGAAGCGGAACCGTACCGTCCGTACAAAGAGGTGTTGAAACTGGGTACGGAACGGGCGGCAAAGAGAGTGGGCATCGAGTTGTCCGACGATGACGCGTCGGCACTCGTGCGGCACTGGGACGAGCAACCCGTTTGGGAAGACGTCGGCCCGGCTCTCTCTGAAACCCAAAGCCTAGGTTGGAAGGTTGCGGCGCTTACCAATTGCGACCGCGATCTCTTCGAGCAAACTAAACGGACGCTTCCATTCGCTTTCGACTTGGTCGTTACCGCCGAAGACGTACGGAGCTACAAACCTGCGCTCGCTCACTTTCGGCGATTCGAAGAGCTGACAAGCGTGCCACGGTCGCAGTGGGTGCACGTGGCCTGCAGTTGGTTCCACGACATCGAACCGGCAAGCCGCTTGGGCATCAACCGAGTATGGATCGATCGCGACCGTACCGGTGAGGATCCGCGAAGAGCCGATTGGGTGCAAGACGATTTAAGCGGGCTTGCCACCGTAGTGGAACGCTTAGGCGCCGGCCGCGGTTAAGATAGCGATATGCCTACTGCCGAACAAGTTCGCGACTCACTCGTCGAGGTAAAGGATCCCGAGCTCAATCTCGGCATCCTAGAGCTCGGCCTGGTCTATGACGTCGTCGCCGAAGGCGATGCCGGCGAACACGTAACCGTTACTATGACGCTTACGTCACCGATGTGTCCCGTAGGACCGATGTTCAAAAAATCGGTCGAAGATCACGTCCTCGCCATCGACGGCGTAAAAACCGCAAACGTCGAAATCACCTTCACTCCACCTTGGGATCCCCGCACCATGGCTTCCGAGGATGTGAAGGCCGCGCTCGGGATTTGGTGACAGTAAATTTCAGGTGCATAAAATCCCAAGACCGCTGGAAAAATCACATCGTGTGATTTTTCCGCTACGCGGCTTTTTCGGCAGAACAAGTTCGGAAGTTGCCATCCGTGGCAAGGCCGAAAAAGTCCGAGTTCCTGGGATTTTACGCACCTGAAATTTACTGTCACCAAATCCCTCGCTATAAAGCGCAGGCGTT
>CAZJLJ010000002.1:100296-116693 GCA_964546935.1 uncultured bacterium
AGCGCAGGCGTTACGTCGAGCGGTAGTCGTTCTTTAAGTCAAGCACGATGCGAGTGAAGATGATGTGGAAATTCGCATTGTGGCGGGAGCCGTGGCCTTGTTGCATGTCGACGTCGTGCATTAGCACAACGTGAATGGGATGCGAGATTATGTGCTCCATCATGTATCCGCAATCGAATTTACCGGTAGGCATGATGCCGTCATGATAAATGGCCATAGCCATGGTGTGTCCGTCGTTTGGAGCGACGCGCGGCGTTGACGGGAGCGCCACGTGATTGTAGCTGAACAACCGCTCCAAGTCGCGCCCCGAATACGTCCACGTTTGCATGAACGCAGCCATCTTGGCTTTCCCGTACAACTTGCGAAGCCTGTTTCGTTCAGCTGCCGCATGGTTGCCGGCGAGTACTTCGAAAAGCCGCTCGCCGTCAAATTTCCCGCGGCCCGTACCCGCCTTGTCAATGGCGACGGCCAGTCCTAAATCCGGCGTGCCGCGATAGCTCTTCTGCGTATACATCGCCGGCGCCGTAACCGTCATGGTCGGCGCGCTTGTGGCCAGCAAGCAAAGCGTAAGAATTAGTACGAACGACTTAGCAACCGCGGTGGGCACGTGAATTGACGTACCCACCGCTCTTCATAGTAATCTGCGTTTCGCCGCTAACGGTGAAGCCGGGCTTGCTCGATGATCGCCAGCGATGCGCTGCCGTGCGCGATAAGCCGCTTGCGGGCGTCATACACGCGTCCTTCCGCCGTCCCCACTGTGGTCCCGACGTGAAGTGCAACGCCTTCCGCGGTAATTTTTTCGCCGGGCGGAAAGAGCGGACGAACGTAGTGGACGTTCAAGTCCAGCGTCGTGCAAAGTTTATCCGCGGGAAGTCTTGACATCACTGCAAGCGTAAGAACGGAATCGAGAATCGTCGCCGCCGCACCACCGTGAATGACGCCTGCGGGATTGGCCATCCACTCGCGCACCTCCATTCCAAAAACGATGCGCCCTTCTTCCACCTCTTCCGGGTACATTTCCAACGTTTGCGCGAATGGCGGTCCCGGAATTTTGCCCGCGAGCATTTCACGCATCCACGTTACGTGTTCGCGTCCCATAATGTGGCTTGCAACGTCTCGTACGTCGTTCCAAGAATACGTGCGCGTGCGGTCGGTCATGCTGCTCCAATCTCCACTTAGAATTCGAGTGAGTGCAGCCACTGCCGCAACGTTTCGGCTACCCGGTTCGCACTGGAACGGCTGCGCAAGCCGCGTGAAAGTAAAATTGCACCTTCCAACGTTGCTATCATGAAATCGGCGACAGCTTCGGCATCAACGCCGTTTCGGAACTGTTTCTTTTCGATAGCGCGCAGCGTGTGTCGCAAAACCACACCGCGCATTTGTTGAAACGCTGCCTGCACCCGATCGCGCAGAAACGGTAACGCATCATCGGCTTCAAACGCAGCGTTTGCAACCGGGCATCCGCCTTCCACGACCGGCCGCTCGATATAGCGCTCGAATGCGCTCACGTAGGCGTGAAGGTAAGGTGCACCGGATTCGACGCCGCCGGTTGCGTCGACGAAATACCGTCTGACGCGATCGAACGCGTACTCGAAGGTTGCTATCGCAAGTTCTTCTTTGCTCGCAAAATGGTTGTACAGCCCGCCTTTTTCAAGGTCCGTCGCTTTGAGGATGTCATTGATAGAGGTGCCGGCGAAACCGTTGCGATTGAATAGCGGCGCCGCGGACGCAAGGATTGAATCCTTCCGGTGCGAAGCTTTCACAAACAGACCGTTCGGTCGGTTTTCACCCGGTTCCTTGAATGTGGCAAAAGAGATGAATCGTGGCGACGATGTCGTTGAGTATGGGATGCGTCGGTGGCTGATCGTCATCGGCGTAATGTCCGCTACGCTTTTGCAAGTCTTGGATGCAACGATCGTCAATGTTGCGCTGCCTACGATTCAAGGAAACCTCGGCGCGAACTTCGACCAAGGCGCGTGGATCGTAACGGGCTACATCATCGCCGCCGTCATTGTCATTCCGCTAACTCCGTGGTTGCAACAGCTCCTAGGCCGGCGCAATTACTACGTCGCGGCGATTATCGGCTTCACCATAACATCCGCGTTGTGCGGTGTATCGACGACACTGAGCGAGCTGGTCTTCTTTCGGGTTCTGCAGGGACTTTGCGGCGGCGGTCTGATTGCGACCGGGCAGGCGATCATGCGCGACACTTTTCCGGCGCGTCAGCTTGGGCTGAGCCAGGCGCTCACGTCGATCGGCGCGGTCATCGGTCCATCGATCGGTCCTACATTGGGCGGCGTGTTGACCGATTCGCTCTCGTGGAACTGGGTTTTCTACATCAATATCATTCCGGGAATCTTGTCCGCGATTCTCTGCTTCACGCTGCTTCGGGATCCGGCCCGGCGCCCGGGCCGGCCGTCGCTGGACGGCGTCGGCCTTGCGTTAATGGCCACCGGCCTCGGTTCCCTTCAATACGTATTAGATGAAGGCGAACGCTACGATTGGTTCAACGATCGCAACATTCTAGCAACCGCATTTCTTGCTGTCGGTTCTCTAGCGACATTCGTCTATTGGGAACTGAAAGTCGTCAAGAATCCGATCGTGGACATTCGGATCTTGCTTCACAATCGAACCGTTGCGGCGGGATGCCTCCTTGCCATGACGCTCGCCTTCGGACTTTTCGGCGGCGTTATCCTCGCGCCGCAGTTTCAACAGACGCTGTTGAACTTTACGGCAACGCTCTCCGGCGAATCGATTCTCGTGCGGGCGATCGGAATCATGATCATGACGCCCGTTACACTCATGTTGCTGAGCCGGTTCAAAGCGAAGCCGCAAGTTCTTCTCGGCATCGGTTTCCTGATCGTGGCGATTGCGAACTTCATTACCGCGCAAGTACTTACCACGGAAAGCGCGTTCGGCACGTTCGTTTTTCCATTGTTCCTCGGCGGTATCGGGTTCGGAATGCTTTTCGTACCGCTCTCAGTTGCTGTTTTAAGTTCGGTTCAGGGCCTCGATACGCAGAAGGCGACGTCCCTTTTGAGTTTGTGCCAACAACTTGGCGGTTCCGTTTCAACCGCAACGCTGGTCACCTTGCTGGACCGCCGTGGAGCCCTTCATCAAGACGCCCTCGCTGCTCAGATTACGCTCTCTAGTCCCGCAGTACAGCATGTGATGCAAGCGCACGGATCGATTCTGCGCGTTGCAAATGCGGTCGTCCAACAAGCCAGCACGATGTCGTTCGCCGACGCATTTTACTTCTTGGGTGTTATAACATTGATCCTGACGCCGCTCGTCATTTTGTTGCGGGTACCGAAGAGCCCACCAGCGCACCAGCCGGCGATTGCGGCGGAGTAACGCGGGGTACGACGCTCCCATGGAACGTAAAGGTAGAGAATCGATCGAGCAGCTTTTCGAAGAAGACGACATGGATAAGGCTGTTCTAGCTGCGGACGATACGGGATTGGTCCAAGAGGAACACTTAATCACCGAGGAAGAGATCGACGAGCAGCTGGAAGACCTTGAAGGCGGGGGCCGTCCTAGGGACTAACGCATGCGTTCGTGAGAACGCACCACGAAAAATATGAAGAACTAGCGCGTAAGCGTCAGTTGGCAGAGGCTCCCGCCGGCTTAGAGGCCGTAGAAAAACAGCACGCTCGCGGAAAACGCACGGCGCGGGAACGCATCGATGCACTGGTCGATCCGGGATCTTTCACCGAAGTCGACCGCTTTGTGGTGCATCGCGCAAACGCGTTCGGCCTAGACGAAAAAGAGTTTCTCGGTGACGGCGTAGTCACGGGCCGCGCGACCATCGAGGGACGTCAAGTTTTTCTGTTCTCGCAAGACTTCACGGTGCTCGGAGGCTCGCTCGGCGAAGCCTTCGCCGGAAAAATCTGCAAGGTGATGGACCTTGCGCTTGCGACCGGTTCGCCGATGATCGGCATCAATGACTCCGGCGGGGCGCGCATTCAAGAAGGCGTTGTTTCGCTCGGCGGATACGCCGAAATTTTTTGGCGCAACGTGCAATCGAGCGGCGTCGTTCCGCAACTAAGCCTTATCGCGGGTCCGTGTGCCGGCGGTGCCGTGTACTCGCCCGCCATGACGGACTTCATCTTGATGACCGAAGGGATCTCCCAGATGTTCATCACCGGCCCGGAGATCATTAGGACCGTTACCGGTGAAGACGTCACCTTTGAACAGCTCGGCGGCGCGATGACGCATGCAACCAAGAGCGGCGTCGCGCACGTCGTTGCAGCCGACGAAGACGATCTTGTCGAGCAAACCAAGGCGCTCTTCTCCTTCGTTCCGCAAAATAACTTAGAAGAAGCGCCGCGCTTCGCGTGCGATGACGACCCGCAGCGCGAAGCGCCGGAACTCGACGACGTCGTTCCCGATTCACCGAACAAACCGTACGACATGCACGAAGTCATCGAGGGCGTTCTGGATTACGGCGATTTCTTCGAAATCCAGCCCCTTTACGCGCAGAACATCATCTGCGGATTCGGCCGCGTCAATGGCCGAAGCGTCGGAGTGGTTGCGAATCAACCGAACGTGCTCGCCGGCGTTCTCGATATCAAATCGTCCATTAAAGCGGCACGCTTCGTACGCTTTTGTGACGCGTTCAACATTCCATTGATCACCTTCGTCGACGTGCCCGGCTTCTTACCGGGAACGGATCAAGAGTACGGCGGCATCATTCTTCACGGCGCGAAGCTGCTCTACGCCTTTGCCGAGGCGACCGTTCCAAAAATCACGGTGATCACCCGCAAAGCCTACGGCGGTGCATACGACGTTATGGCTTCGAAGCACATTCGTGCCGACGTAAACCTTGCGTGGCCTACTGCGGAAATCGCCGTCATGGGTGCCGAAGGCGCGGTAAAGGTGATCGGCCGTCGCGAGATCGCCAAGGCAAAAGACAAAGACGTGAAGATGAAAGAGCTCATCGACGAGTACACGGAGCGCTTCGCGAATCCATACATCGCAGCTCAGTACGGCTACGTCGACGATGTTATCGAAGCGCACCGTACGCGCGGCGCAATCTCCACGGCGCTCGACATGCTCCAGAATAAACGCGTCGACCGCCCCAAACGCAAACACGGGAACATTCCGCTTTGAGGTGCTGATAAGGGGTGACGCGCCTTTGAGGGACCGCTGGAAAAATCGCGTCGTGCGATTTTTCCGCTACACGACTTTTTCGGGAGAACGAAGTTTAGATCAAAGCTCCATCAGCGCAGGCAGGCGTTTTGTAGCGCGAAACTCGATGAACTGATATTCGGAGACGCCCTCGCGTAGAAAAGGGTCGTCTTGCATGATGCGCTCGATTTCGTCGCGGCTCATGTCGGCGGCGATGATCACTCCGCCTTCTCTTGGTTCCATCGGTCCGGAGACGATGAAGTGTCCGGCCGCGTACTGCCGGTCTAGAAACTCGCGGTGCGCGGGCGCCCAACGATCAACCTCCTCCAAGGGCTTAACGTAGCGCGACAAAAGCAGAAACATGCATGGCGGCTTCGCAGAAAAGGACGCCGCCCCTTGCGCTTGTATCTATGGAACCGTGAAACTGCTTGAAGGAAAGCGCGCCCTGGTTACGGGCGTTGCCAATCGCTGGTCTATCGCGACCGGCATCGCGAAAAAGCTGCACGAGCACGGCGCCCAAGTCGCATTCACCTATCAAGGTGAACGGGTGAAGGACGAAGTCGAGAAACTCGCCGCCGAGCTGGGCGACGGACCCGTCATTGAATGCGACGTCGCGAGCGACGATTCGTTAAAAGCAGCGAGCCAATCGCTTAAACCTTTCGGCAACTTAGACGTTTTGGTTCACTCCATCGCGTTCGTCAAAAAAGAAGATTTATCCGGAACGGTTTACGAGACGTCGCGCGACGGCTTCAATATGGCGCTAGACATTTCGGCGTACTCGCTCATCGGACTGGTTCAACATCTAAACGCGCAGATCAACGACGGCGCGTCGATCATGGCGCTCTCGTATCTCGGCGGTACCGCGATCGTTCCGAATTACAATATTGCGGGAATTGCAAAGGCCGCGCTCGAGTCGGTCGTCCGTTACCTCGCCTACGACATGGGCGGACGCGGCGTTCGCGTCAACGCCATCTCCGCCGGTCCGATCAAAACCGCGAGTTCGCGACAAGTCGGTGGTTTTTCTAAGATTCTAGAAGTTGTTCCGAAAGTCGCGCCGCTGAAGCGCAATATTACCGCGGAAGACGTGGGCAACACCGCAGTTTACCTCGCTTCGGATCTTTCGAAGTCGATTACGGCCGACGTGCATTTCGTCGACGCCGGCTATCACACGATGGGCATGTATCCGCCGGAGTTCGGTTCGTGATCCAGGTTGAAGGCGCAACGCCCGAAGAGGCTGCGGCGATCGCCGCAGTTCTTCAAAGTTTGGCCCAACAGGCGCCGTTCCGGCAGCATTCGCAAATCTCGCCGTGGAAGCTCGCCAATCTCTACCCTGAAGCCGATATCGATACGCTAAGACAAGCGCAGGTCAGACGAATTGTTCTCTAAGATCCTCATCGCAAACCGCGGCGAAATAGCCGTGCGCATTATACGCACGGCGCGCGAAATGGGCATTGCGACCGTTGCGGTTTACTCGGAACCGGATCGCGACGGCTTGCACGTGCGCATGGCCGATGAAGCGTATCTCGCCGGACCCGCCGCGCCGTCGCAGAGCTATTTGAACGTCGATAAGCTGATCGATATCGCGAAACGAGCCGGCGCCGAGGCGGTCCACCCCGGGTACGGGTTTCTTGCAGAGAATGCGGCATTTGCGCGTCGAGTGCAGGCCGAAGGGCTAACGTGGATCGGGCCCCATCCCGATGCAATCGACGCCATGGGAGACAAACTGCGCGCGCGCCAAGCGATGAAGCAAGCCAACGTGCCGTTCGTTCCGGGCGGAATCGAGCCGATCACCGACGTCGCCGGCGCAAGAAAAGCGGCGGAAGTTTACGGGTTACCGCTTGCGCTCAAAGCCTCAGGCGGAGGCGGCGGCAAAGGCCTGAAGGTTGCGCGTTCCGTCGATGAACTCGAGTCGGCGTTCGCGACTGCAACCCGCGAAGCGGAAGCGTATTTCAAGAACGGCACGGTCTACGCCGAACGCTATCTCGAGAATCCGAAGCACATCGAATTGCAGATTCTTGCCGATAAACACGGCAACGTCGTGCACGTCGGCGAACGCGATTGTTCGCTTCAGCGGCGCCATCAAAAGCTCTGGGAAGAAGCACCGGCGATCGTTCCGGAAAACGTTCGCAACGGTTTACGAGAGGCGGGCATTCGCGCCGCGAAAGCGATCGGTTACGACTCCGTCGGCACGATCGAATGCTTGGTGAGCGGCAACGACTTTTTCTTTCTTGAAATGAACACGCGCATCCAAGTCGAGCACACAGTGAGCGAAATGATCTCCGGGCTCGATTTGATTCGCGAACAAATTCGTGTCGCCGCCGGCGAACCGCTCGGCTACGGTCAAGATGCAATCGTCTTCCGTGGCGCGTCGATCGAAGGCCGGGTCAATGCGGAGGATCCCGCCGCCGGTTTCCGTCCGGCTCCGGGAACGATTACGAACTATCGTGAACCGGGCGGTCTGGGCGTGCGCATCGATTCCGCCGCGTTTCCAGGCTACACCATATCGCCCGACTACGATTCGATGATCGCGAAGCTCGTTGTTTGGGCGCCGACGCGCGATCAAGCCATCGCGCGGCTTGCGCGCGCTATCGACGAGTACACCATTGAAGGCGTGCCGACGACACTTCCGCTTCTTCGTGCGCTCTGCGATGAGCCCGCAGTAAAAAACGACACGTACGGTACCGCGACGTTGGAACCGTTTGCCGCGGCTCACTTCGCACATGCAAACGGCGTTACGGTGGAAACGGTTACCGTTGCGCCGGCACCCGAAGCGCCGACGATGCGCGTGGAAGTAAACGACAAGCTTTTCCGCGTTCGCCTGATCGATGCGCCGCCTGTGGCGGCAGCGGGCGCTTCCAACAACAACGTGCGAGCACCAAGAGCGGATCGGAAGAAAGATCGCGTACGCGGCGCACACGGGAACGACGTCGTTTCGCCGATGCACGGACTAGTGGTCGAAATGAAAACCAGCGAGGGCGCCGCGATTGAAGAGAATCAGGTCGTCGCGGTTATTGAAGCCATGAAGATGATGAACGAGATTCGAGCGCACAAGCCGGGTAAGGTGACGAAAGTGCACGCAACCGCCGGTGAAACAGTGGAGGCTAACGCACCGCTCGTTACCATCGAATAGGAGAACGCCATGCTCGCGGTCCAGATTCAAGAGTTTGGAGAGCCGTCGAATACGGCTCGCGTTCGGGAAGTTCCCGATCCGGTTCTTCAGCCCGGCGAGATTCTCGTGAAGGTGGAAGCCGCAGGCGTAAATCCTAGCGATCTCGTGAATATCCGCGGTGGTTTTCACCACACATCGCTGCCGCGCGTTATCGGCCGTGACTTTGCCGGCGCCGTGACGGGCGGCGCGGCTGAACTGAAAGGCCGCGAAGTTTGGGGTTCCGGCGGCGACATCGGACTCTCGCGCGACGGCACGCACGCAGAGTACATAACGATTCCGGAGTCCGCGATTAGCATTCGGCCCGCAGGCCTTTCACCGATCGATGCGGCGGCCTCGGCGCTTCCATATATTACGGCGTGGTCGGCGCTTGTCGACAGAGCACAAATCAAAGAAGGCGACTACGTCGTCGTTTCCGGTGCAGCGGGCGCTGTGGGATGGGCCGCGGTGCAGCTCGCGTTCGCGCACGGCGCAAAAGTTATCGCGCTGCTTCGTGATGAAAGCGAACGTGCGTTCATCGATGCGGAGAAGATCGTTGCCGTCGCACTATCCGATCGCAACGATCTCGAAGAGGTGGTGAAAAAAACGACCGAAGAAAAAGGCGCCAACATTGCCTTCAACACGGTCGGTGCGTCGATCTTCGACGCCCTTTACAACTCCCTCGCCATCTTCGGCAAGATGGTCATCATTTCACGGATCGGCGGCGCCGAAGTAAAACTCAACCTCTTCGACTTCTACCGGCGCGATTTAACCCTCTTCGGTCTCGATACCGCCAAATTGAGCGCGGAACAGTGCGCGCGTATTTTAGATAAGCTTGTCCCGGAGTTTGAAAAAGGCTTGTTACGCCCAGTGCCCGTTGCCAAGACGATTCCGCTTAGCGAAGCGCTCAGCGCGTACGAATCCCTTGCGCACGGGGCACCGGGCAAACTCGTTCTTGTTCCTTAGGGTTTCCCACGACCGTTCAGCCATGTCAGGGTGAAGGCCATCCTTTCACGAAGGCATGATAGTTATGGCACGGGACCTCAACGCCAGCGGTATTCCGCTGCAATCGCACTACGATCGTCCGGAAGGCACGCCGCACGAGGCCGGGGAGCCGGGAAAATTCCCCTATACACGCGGTATCCGCAAGGACATGTATCGCGGCCGGCTATGGACGATGCGGCAGTATGCCGGTTTTGCGACGGCAGCTGAATCGAACGCGCGCTACCGCTTCTTGCTGGAACGCGGACAGACCGGCCTATCAGTAGCGTTCGATCTGCCCACGCAATTAGGTTACGATTCCGATGCGCAGCAATCGCGCGGCGAAGTCGGGAAAGTGGGCGTTGCTATCGATTCGGTCGAGGATATGGCGACGCTCTTCGACGCTATTCCACTCGACCGCGTTACCGTTTCCATGACGATCAACGCTCCGGCGTCGATTCTCTTGGCAATGGTGCTAGCGGTAGCACGCCGGCGCGGCATCCCGTTCGACAAATTGGGCGGCACGATTCAAAACGACGTGCTGAAAGAATACGTTGCACGCGGAACGTACATCTATCCGCCCGAACCGTCGATGCGCTTGGTTACCGACGTGATGTCGTATTGCGCACGCGAAGTTCCGCAGTGGAATACGATTTCGATCTCCGGTTATCACATTCGTGAAGCGGGTTCGACAGCGGTCGAGGAGATCGCATTCACGCTCTCCAACGCGAAAGCGTATCTGCGTGCGGCGCGAGCCGCCGGCATCGATCTCGATCTCGTTGCTCCGCGCATCTCGTTCTTCTGGAACGCACATAACGATTTCTTCGAGGAGATTGCGAAGTTCCGCGCCGCTCGCTATCTGTGGGCACACATCGCCAAGGACGAGTTCGGGTGCAGAGACCCCCGTTCGCAAATGCTGCGTTTTCACACGCAGACCGGCGGCTCGACGCTGACGGCGCAAGAACCGGATAACAACGTCGTACGCGTCACGCTCCAGGCGCTTGCAGCAGTGCTCGGCGGCACGCAATCGCTCCATACAAACGGCAAAGACGAGGCGCTCGCCCTTCCGACGGCAGAGAGCGCAAAGCTCGCGCTTCGCACGCAACAGATCATCGGGTATGAATCCGGTGTTGCCGACGTCGTCGACCCGCTTGCGGGCTCGTATTACGTTGAGACGCTGACAAACGAACTCATCGAACGCGCACGCGGCTTGATTCGCGAAGTCGACGAAATGGGCGGCAGCATCGCGGCGATCGAAAGCGGATGGATGCAGACGCAAATTGCGGATTCCGCCTATCAAGCGCAGCAGGCCATTGAACGCGGCCACGCTGTCGTAGTCGGCGTGAATAAATTCGCAGAAGCAGACGGCGAAACCGTGACGATCCCGCTGCAACGCATCGACGAGAGCGTGGAACGCGATCAAGTCGAACGCGTGCGCAAGCTGCGTGCATCGCGCGATCAAACGAAGGTGGACGAACGCCTAGATGCGGTACGAAAAGCAGCGGCCGGGACCGATAATCTTATGCCGCACTTCGTGGAAGCCGTTGACGCCGGCGCCACGCTGGGCGAGATTTGTAACGTGCTCCGCGAAGTCTTCGGCATTTATCGCGCCAAGGAAATCGTAGCGTGAAAATCGATCACGTCGCCATTGTCGTCAAGGATTTAGACGAGACGATCAAGCTCTACACCGAGACGCTTGGATTCAAGCAAGTTTATCGCGAGACCGTTGCGGATCAGGGCGTTGAGGCAGTTGGGTTAGAGGCGGGCGACTCCGTCATCGAATTACTCCGCCCCCTCAACGAAGAATCACCGATCGCGAAATATCGCGGCGACGCAGCAACTAAGCTTCACCACACTGCCTATCGAGTTGACGACATTGAAGCAAAGCTTGCGGAGTTAAAAAGCAAAGGCGTGAAATTGATCGACGAAAAGCCGCGCAAAGGCGCGCACGGCAACCTTATCGCATTTCTTCATCCGAAATCTTCAGCGGGCGTCCTAATCGAACTCTGCCAAAGGGAAAAATGAAAGCGGCGTTGCTTTTCGACCTTGATGGAACGCTGGTCGACACGGTCTACGAACACGTTCGGGCGTGGCAAGGAGCGTTTCGCGAGGCGGGCATTTTTCTACCCGCTTTTGAGATCCACAAGCGCGTAGGCATGACCGGGCCGTTGCTCACCGATGCTTTGCGGGATGCATTCTCGCTTCAAGTGACCGGCGTAATGCGCCAACAAATTATCGACGGCCACGCTCGTCTCTATAAACAAACTTTCCACCAGGCGCAGCCGTTGCCCGGAGCGCTTGAACTGTGGGAAAGGCTCGCATCCAACGATCTGAAATGGGCGATCGCAACGAGCTCGAGACCCGACGAAGCGCAAGTACTGCTGGAAAAATTGCATCTGCCGGACGGCGCCGTCGTCGTTACCCAAGAAGATTCGAACAAGTCGAAACCGTCGCCTGAGCCGTTCGAGGCGGCTGCCAAGAAACTGGGCGTGCCGATCGAAGATTCGCTTATCGTAGGTGATGCAGTTTGGGATGTTCTCGCTTCGCGACGAGCCGGCGCATTTGGCATCGGCGTGTTGACGGGCGGATACAGTCGGGAAGAGTTGGTTGCAGCCGGCGCTTATCGCGTTTATAACGACGTCGGCGAATTAGGACGAAAGCTGCGCGAACTGGGCTTGCTGCAAGCCTAGAGATTCGGCGCCAACCGGACGTCCAAAGCGGTTTCGAAAGTGCGATTCCACGGCAGCGTGACACGCATCGCGGCAATGTGCAGCCCTGGATAGAGTTGTGCTAACGTTGTTTCCGCTTCACGCCACAGCAATGCCCGGTTGCGGTCTTCCGTCGCTTTCGCGACGTCGGGCAACAGATAAGTATGATCGGTGACGCCTTGCGCATCTAGCCAGCGATTCAACTCGGGGCGCACGTCCACGTGAAAATCGACATCGTCGACAAAGCGCATGAACGTGAACGTGCGGTGCCACAACGAATCGTAGGTGCCCATGCGCCGTCCGGCTCCTGCAGCAATAGCTTCGGCCAGAGCGGTTCCGACGGTATTAGCGTCGGTGTTCCAAGCGGAATAGGCGTCCAGCTGCGACGCGATTCCGCTCTGTAAGACCCGCTGCGCGAATGCGCCTTGCGTCGCGTAGCTTTCTTCGTAACTTAGGTCGGCGAGCGCCACGGGCCGTCGCGCCTGCAAATCGCCGGCCATCGAAGCAAGAAAAGCATCGTCAAGCACGCCCGTTCTTGGAACGTGGACGTCTAAGACGAGGTCGGGATTGTTGTCGTCATGAATGCCGCCGCACAGCGCGATCAAACTTTCAATGGTCGTCGAAATCGGTGCAAATTCCAACGGATCCTGATAATTCGCACCGGACGGCGTGGAGTAGCGAACGGCAATACGCGGTTTCCACTGTGCCGATTTCGCCAAGGCATTGGCGACAAGCGCCATCCCAAGTTCGTCGGCGCCCGGTTCGATGGAAATTTGCTCCCCGTTCGGATCCGAAGCGAGCAGCTCTTGCAGCGCGCGAATTTCGCGCACGTGCAGTCCTACCGGACCCGCGTCGTCTTGTCCCAAGACTAAACGATCGAGAGACTTTGTACGTGCGTCATCGATCAGCAGGCGATCCACGCCGTAATTGCGCGCGCGCGTCTGGAGGTATGCATCCAGCACCGGCTGGCCCATCAGCGCTCGCAGATGTTCGGCAGTCGCTTCTTCGTCTGCAGTAAGGGGATCGTGAAGGTTCGCGTAGCGCTGCAAGTACGTCCAGACGGGATAAGCCGCAAAGAAGTTCGCCGCGTCCCCTATCGCCGGAACGCCCGTCGGCGCAAGACGCATCACCGTTGCGAAGGCGCCTATCCATGCGTTCGGATGCGCCGACCGTAGCAATGAGAATTCGCGCAGCCTGAAATACGCGTCTGCGTACGTCGTGCCGGGAACACGCGATGCGACGAGCCCACCGTACGCCAGCATGTCGCTCGAGAGGACATAAGAACTCGCATTTTTGGGCGCCTTCGCATTCAGCCACACAGCAATCGCATCGGGTTTTCCGAACTCGAGATAGCGTCCGAGCAGCGAATTCGGCGGCGCGGTGACCGGTTCGCCGGCGATCTGTCCGAGCATCACCGGCAATTGCAGCGTCACCGGACGGTCGTCTAACGGGACAAGGACGATAGGCGGTTTAGCGTTTTGAGCGTGCGCGGTTGTTTGCAATAGCACCGCCAGAATGACGGCCGGGATAAAAAATCTCGCCCATTCCCAGCCCCGAGAACGCGCCTGCAATTTTATAACAATTCCCGAAGCCGGCCGCGATTTTCGTCTAACAGCTTGCGCGCCGTCTCGTTATCGACGTTGCGCTTCGCGATTACGACTGCAACCTTTACACTGCCGTTCGCTTTCGCAAGCAGCGTGCGTGCACGTTCTTCATCGGCTCCCGTAAGCGTGCTAACGAGACGAACGGCTCGCTTACGAAGCTTCTCATTGGTCGCTACGACGTCGACCATGAGGTTGTCGTAGACTTTTCCAAGTTTCACCATGACGGCGGTGGAGAGCGTGTTCAGCGCAATCTTCTGCGCCGTGCCGGCTTTCATGCGGGTCGATCCGGCGATCGGTTCAGGGCCGGTCGGCAGGACGACGGCGATCTCAGCCGCGGCGGCGAGCGGTGAATCTTTCGCGTTCACTATTGCGCCCGTGACCGCACCGATTTCCCGTGCGGTTCGGATCGCCCCAACAACGAACGGCGCTCCACCGCTTGCGGAGATTCCTACGACAGCATCTCCGGGCCGAACGTTCTTCATCTCCGCTATTCCAGCGTTGACATCGTCTTCGGCACCTTCGACTGCACGCAACAATGCGGGTTGGTCGCCTGCAATGTGCGCGCAAACGAGTTCGGGCGGCGTGCCGAAAGTGGGCGGCATCTCTGCGGCATCAAGAACCGCGAGACGTCCACTCGTGCCGGCACCGACATAATGCAGGCGGCCTCCACGCGAAATCCGCTCTACGATTGCGTCAATTAGCGCGGCGAGCGCTCCTTCTTCAGAGGCGACCGCATCGACCGCAGTTCTTTGAGCCGCGGCCAGGATCGTCACCAGCTCAGCCGTGCTTCGTAGATCGAGGCCGGCCGTCGATTCGTCGCGCAATTCCGTTGCAGGCAATGCCTCGTTCATGCGGGCGTGAGTAAGCCGCGCGCAAGCGCAAGAGCACCGAACTGGGGCGCCGGTCCACGCTTCAACACGTGGAGGGACGGAAGTTCGTTGCCGACGCGCGTTTCTACGAGGTAGGTCAAGAGCGAATTCTCGGCGAGCATTCCGCCGGAGAAAACCAACGGCGCTTCACGATCTTGCAAGTTTGCGGTTTTCACGAGCGATTTAACCAGATCGAAAAGCTCGAGTGCAGCGGCTTGCACCAGCTTCGCAGCGCTGCGTTCACCGTCGCTCGCAAGGCGCAAAACCACGGGAGCGAGCTGAGCGATTTTCTGAACCGGTTGCGGATTATCGTAGACTTCGCTGAGCAACGCTTGTGCGCCGGACGCGTCGAACGTTTCTTCGACTGCAACCGTTAACGCGTCGCGCACGGCGCGTCCGTCGTATGACCGCAACGTCAAACGAAGAGCGGCGGCACCGAGCGCAAACGCCGATCCTTCGTCGCCCGCCAAGTATCCGTAGCCGCCCGCACGATACTTTTGACCACCGCTTTCGGCGTAGGCTATGGACCCAGTTCCCGCGATGAGCACCATTCCGTCACCCTGCGGAACCGATGCGCGCAGCGCGATATAGGCATCATCCGAAACGCCGATCGCGACGCCCGGCAGACGCACCGTCAGCGCACGTTGCAGCGTTTGCGCAAGATCGTCGCGGCCTGCACCGGCCGCACCGACAAAAACCGCAGCCGGGTCCGCACCTGAAAGCGCGCTGCGAACCGATCGGGCAATCGTTTCCGCGGCATCATCGACGCCCGCAATGCGAACGTTCGCGGCTTCACCGGTGAATTCGCCGGCAATCATCTCGCCATCGGCTGCGACGACTTTCGTCGACGTTCCGCCCGCGTCGACTCCTACAACGATCGACATTCCCGTTCAACCTCCGAAATCAAAGCCGCTAACCGCACCGGTGCAATTGCGCCGAGCGGGACCGCACGCGAAGCGCCGGTAACGCGCGGAACATTGGCCGCACGCTCGCGAAGCGTTTCGTAACCCAGCATCGCAAAAGCGATCGCTTCTTTTGCTTCCACCGGAATACCGTACTTCGCGCTAGGTTCTACGCGGGTCTGCGGAAGCCGTGCTTGCAAGCGCTGCATTAAATGTTGATTTAGCGCACCGCCGCCGCTGACGATCAAGCGTTGGAAGGTACAACCGGCCTGGTTCAAGGCAGCGGCGATCGCCGCGGCTGTGAACTCGGTAAGCGTTGCGGCACCGTCTTCAAGGGAGAGCGGATTGATAATGGTGCTGTGCGCGCGAAGAAACTGCGCCCCGAAGCGTTCGCGTCCCGTGCTCTTCGGTGGGTGCAATGCAAGATATTCATCCTCCATAAGCGTCTCAAGAACATCCTCGTCCACTGCGCCTGCGGCCGCAAGCGCTCCGTCACGATCCATCGGCAACTTTCCGTGCGTCCGTTCGTGCACGAACGCATCGATCAGCATGTTGCCGGGCCCGATATCGAACGCGCTTACGTCATGCATCGAAACGCCGGCTTGCAATAACGTGACGTTTGCGATACCGCCGATATTTAGAATTGCACGATCTTCGGAGGCATTGGAGAAGAGTAACGCATCGACGTAAGGAACAAGCGGCGCGCCATGGCCGCCGACGGCGCAATCGGCACTGCGAAAATCGTAACAGACCGTTGCGTTCAATGCTTCCCGAATGATAAACGGATCGCCGATTTGTGTAGTGACATGAGCGGCTCCGTCATGCCACATCGTCTGGCCGTGTGAAGCAATGTAGTCGATTTGAAGCGCACCGGCGAGCGTTCGCGCGGCTCGCGCAAAAGCCGTTCCCAGTCGCCGGTGAAGCGACGCCAGAACCGCTGCATTCGCTAAATTCGGCGGGAGTGCACCGCGCAATACCTCGAGGAGCTCTTCTTCGAAGGGCACGGTGATGAACCGCAACAAGTCGAGATCGTACGACTCGCCGCGCGGTTGAATGCG
>CAZJLJ010000002.1:116793-123914 GCA_964546935.1 uncultured bacterium
TCGGCTGCGGTTCCGAACATCCCGGCGTGGCCTGAAACGCCGTTCATCAACGCCGCTTTCTCATCGTGCACGCGTCCCTGAACGCGACCGCGCCAATCATCTTCTTCCGTCGCGGGTACCGCATGCACATCGGCAACGCGGTAACGCAACGACGGCCGCCCTACACGCGCGGGGGCGATCGAAGCGAGGGCTTTGCCTTCGACCCTCTCGATCAATGCACCAAGCGCAATCATCCCGAGATCGCTGTAAATAACGCGTTCGCCCGGCGACGCAATCAGGTCGCGGGTCAAGGCAAATTCTACTACGTTCCGGTCGAACAACGTCCGATAGTCAGCACCGGAATTCATTCCCGAAGTATGCGCGAGCAGCATCCGTGCGGTAATGGCCGCGTGTGGCTGCCCTTTCCACTCGGGCATCCATCGGGTCATCGGCTCGTCCAACGCAAGACGCTGCTCCGCCACAAGCTGTAACGCGAACGTCGAGACGAAAAGCTTGGTCAGCGACGCCAAATCGAACGGCGTGTCGACGTAAACCGGCTTCCCTTCGCCGTCGTCACGCGTTGAGCCATAAGCTTTTTCGAATAGCAGGTTTCCATTGCGTTCAACGCGCGCCACGATAGCCGTTGCCCAAGAACCGACCGCATGGTGCAGCAATGTGTCGATGTGTTTGAATGCTTTATCCATCAAGGGTTACGGGCAAAGTTCCTGACGGTGCTGCGTTTCCAAAAAGCACGTCGGCAACGGCACCGATACAGGCTTCATCGTCACCGTAGGCAGCTAAGAGATGACGCGCGTCGTTAACGAGCGCACAATCGTACGGCTCGCGCACCGACACAATGACCGCATCCGGAAATCGCTGAACGAGCGATTCAACGGCCCGAAGCTGATCGCGATAGATGTGAGCGCGTCGCATGAGCACCACCGGACGCCGCGACGCGTCCTCCACCGTTCGCACGAGCGTTTCGACTTCGCCGTTGTTCGGCTCGAGCGAAGCAACGCAAATCTCCAGTGCCGGTGCCTCTCGCTGCAATGAAAAGTGCTGCTCGTGCCGTCCCTGCACGCCCTCGGTCGTAGTACCTTCGAAAGAAACCACAATAGCCGCTGTCGGGTCGACGTGCGGCGTTCCCCTCAACGTGGTCACCGCATGTCTTGCAATCTCTCTTCCTATCCCAGGGTGAGGCGCCGAAGCGTCGAGCGATAGTGGTGGCTGCGCATCTCTGCGCAAACGTTGTACGCGACCGTACGCTTCTACGAGCCGATCGTAAGGTAACGCGCCGTTTTCGACTTCGCGAACGATTTGTTTTGCCGCCTCCAGAGCGAGCACCGGATCGTGGCTGACAAGCGCGCAATCGGCGCCCGCTGCGATCGCCGTCGCGACACCGTTCACGGTGCCCACGGTACGGGCGATGGCATCCATCTGCATGCAGTCGGTGAAACAAACGCCCGCAAATCCAAGTTCTTCACGCAGTAACCCGGTTAAGATTTTCTCGGAAAGCGTAGCGGGGCGTTCGGAGTCGAACGCGCGCATCACGACGTGCGCCGTCATTACCGCCGAAACATTCGGAAGCGTACGTAGAAAAGGGACCAAGTCTCGCCGGCGGATGGTCTCCGCATCGGTGTCTACGACCGGAAGTTCGAGGTGCGAATCACGAGCCGTAGCCCCATGTCCGGGAAAGTGCTTTATCGTGGGCGCGATCCCGCCGTCTTGCAATCCCGAAGCGACTGCGTTTGCAAGCATTCCAACCATTTCCGGATCGGAACCGAAAGCCCGCGAGCCAATCACCGTATTATGCGCATCGAGCGAGAGGTCTACGACGGGCGCAAAATCCGTCGTGAAGCCGGCGCGTCGCAGATCGAATGCGATCTGTTCACCCACGTTTTGCGCGAGCGTCGTTCTGCCGGCTGCGCCGACCGCCATCATAGGTGGAATCGGCTCGACGCCGGCCGTCAGGCGCATCACACGGCCGCCTTCCTGATCTACCGCCAACAACGGTGGAACTTCGTGCAGCACTCGAAGTTCGTCATTGAGGCGGCGCACTTGTTCCAAACTTTGCACGTTGCGCGCAAAGAGAAGATACCCCGCAAACTCGTGCGCTTCAAAAAACGTACGCAGCGATTCACCGATCGCTGTTCCTGTGAAGCCTATCAGGATGACGCCGGAGGCAAGCCGCTCCAGTTCATTCATTGCAGCGTTTTTCCACTCGCACGGTCGAATTTACGAACGTGCTTTTCATCGAACGCTAAACTCACCCGATCGCCCATCGACACATTGGTTGAAGCGGACACCCGTGAAACGACCGTCCCCGCCGAGGTACGAACGTAGAGATAGGCATCCGCACCAGTTAACTCGCGGCGAAAAACGACACCTTCCAGAGCACCGGAATCCGCGATCCTTATGTGCTCCGGTCGAATGCCCAGGACAGTGTCGGCGTCGCGCTCTAAAATATTCATCGGCCTTTCGCCCAAAAACGCGGCGGATCGGACGGTCGCGGGTGCATCGTACACGCGCTGCGGATCGCCCGCATCTTCAACGGCGCCATTCATTAGAACCAACAACTCGTCCGCAATAGCGAGTGCCTCGGCGTGATCGTGCGTAACATAGACGATCGGTCCTTCGAACCGCTCGCGCACACCAAGAAGCTCGTTTCGCACTCGAGCGCGTAATTCGGGGTCCAAGTGTGCAAGCGGTTCGTCAAGAAGCAAGACGGCCGGTTCCGACAAGACTGCTCGCGCAATGGAAACGCGTTGCCTTTCACCGCCGGATAGAACGCCGGGCTTGCGATCCAAATGATGTGCTATTTCCAGCGAGCGCGCCAGTTCCTCAACCGTAGATGTGCGCGAACGGTCCCGAAGAGCAAAAGTCAGATTCTGACGCACGCTAAGATGCGGAAAAAGGGCATCCGACTGAAAGACCATTGCAATGCGGCGGTCCTGCGCAACGATGCCGTTGAGGTCTCTCTCACCAAGGGAAACCGAGCCGCTCTCAACCCGGGTTAGACCCGCGATAGCGCGCAGTAATGTCGTCTTTCCGGCACCGGAAGGCCCCACGATGGCGAGCGTGCGGCGCCGCTCCACCGAGAACGCGACGTCGTTTACGGCACGAGTTTTAGATCCGGAGTAGTGGACGACGAGATCGCGTACCTCTAGCGCCGGATGCGACGGCGTCACGCGCTACTTTGAGCGAATCATCTGCGCGACGAGGCGGCCGCCGACTTCGTAAACGGAAACGTCGACGGTTTGACCGCGGCGCAGGTCGCCGAGCGTTGCGTACTCGCTGCCGCGGTAGATCGCCGTGCTCGGAACCACGGCGATGATCTGCCGGTCGCCACTCTTTGTCTTCACAACGAGCGTTCCGCTGGAGTAATCGATGCTGTCGATAACGCCGTGAATCGTACCGGCATCGTGCGATGCCTTGCCGGATTCGAGCGAACGGTAGACCTGGTTGGGCACGGGGACGTCGACCGGATCCGCTTGAGCGAAAAGCGGACCGGCGTTGAGACCGGCTAGGAGTAAAAAGAGCGCTGCGAACTTCCCCATGATCAATTCATGAACGAGACGGAGGTGCTTTCCGTTTCGAACGCTTCCTTTCCTTATTCGCCGCTGGCCGTTCAAGCAGGCTCAGGCTAAGGCCTCGCGATAGGCGGCCCGGGCCTGGTCCGCTTCCGGTCCGCCGGCATGAACTTGTTCCACGTAATCGCGCAACTGGACCACCGCGGTATCCTCGGCTTTCCGCCCGCTCAACACCAAACGCAAGGCGATCAGCGTTAGGTCCGGCGTGCGGGGTCCCAGCATTTTCATTCCTTCGTAAAACGGTTTTGCAGCCGGAACGTTTGACGGCGAAGTCAGCAACTGCGCGACGACGTCGGCTTTGGCCGGCTTACCGTCAAGAAGATACCGGTCGATCAACTCGAAATCCATACCATGGCATTCGCCGCTCGTCTTGCCCTGTTCTGCGCCTTCGCGGCAATGACGGCAGCAATAGCGCACGCCGAGACGCTTCCCCAATTCTTGGATCGCATGCGTACGGGAAGCGGTCCGGTTTGGCGCGCGCACCTCACCTCCACTTCCTTAATTAGCGTTGGAGATCAAACGGCGAACGTGCGCAGCGATGCCGAAGGCGTGCGCTTCGCAACCTATCAATGCGCGCAGACCCTTTGTACCGGAACGTATTTCGACGGGGACCGCGTATACTCGATCGACGTTAACGGCACGGCGTTGCCTCAATCCGATCTGCCCGACACGTTTCTGCGCGCCGAGAGAGTGGTCGCATCGCACGCGTTTTTGGATCCGGTTTTCGAGGATAACGGCGGGCACATAGGGGACGCCGGTTTCACCACGATCGATGGAGTGCGCTACCGGATTATCCTTGTCTCGCAACCTGACACCGTAGGAATGCAGCTTTACGTCGAACCGGCGACCGGGTTGATTCGCTACTTGCGCGACGTCAACGGCGATGCCACGCTCGAGTATCGCGACTACCGGCACATCGAAGGCGGCCTCATGCTTCCGTTTTTGGTTTTGCGAAACGGTTCCGTTCTAGAGCGCTATGAGGACCGCACAGAAGTCTCCGCGCCGTTTCACGAGCCGCACGGACTCACTCCGGTATTCAATCAGAAGACACCCGAAATCGAAACGGATCCGAACCGTGCAATTCCGCTATTTACCTGCGCTATCGGCGGCATCGCCACGACGTGCTTGCTGGATACCGGCAATTCGGGAATGGCAATCAGCTCGGAGATGGTGCAGCAGTTGCAAGCACCGGTCGTCGGCCAAATGCAAGTTGCGGGGCTCGGACGCTACGCGACCGACGTGGTCCGGACCGGCCCATTGAACGTGGGCAATGTCACATTTCCCAACGCGAATTACGTCGTGTTGAACGATATCCACCGCTTTGGCTACGACGTCGTTCTTGGCGCCGACGTGCTCGCCGCTACACGCGTAAAAATCGATCCGGGAAAGCATCGCATTGTGTTCGATGCCCCGGCTGCGGTCAATAGCGTGAGTATCCCGGTTCACTTTCAGGACTTCGTTCCGATCGTTGCGGTTCAACTCGGAAAACTGGGCGCGCAGCTTGCCGTCGATACCGGCGATGAATCGAGCATCAATCTTTCTTACGATTTTTACGCCGAGCATCGCGACCTGTTCTTGGCAACGGAATCCCAGACCGTATCCGGAGTCGGCGGGTCGAGCGTCGAGTTGATCGGCCACATCCCCAACGTGCGCATAGGCGATCTTGTTCTGCGCGATCAAAAAATCGGCACAACCACAACGCTTCACAGCACGGCGTACGGCCATTTGGGAGCCGCATTTCTTCAACAGTTCACCGTGTTGATCGATTACGCGAGGGGACGGGTTGATTTCGTTTCGTCTCCTTCCCCCCGTTGACCGTTCGTTTATCCGTTACGGTGAAGCCTGGATCCAAGATCCCGGGACTTGAGTGCTCCGGCGAGAGCTACGTCTTGCGCGTGCGCGAACGCGCGGTAGAAGGCGCGGCAAACGCAGCGTGCATCCGCGCGCTAGCCGAAAAACTGAAAGTGCGCCAGGCGCAGATTGCGCTCGTTCGAGGGGAACGGGCGCGTCAAAAGACGTTCCTCATCGATGGCCTGGCGGAGGACGAACTACAAGCCCGGCTCAGCGCCGAAGGGAACCGGAAGCCGTCGCGCTAAGCCGACGGAGCAATGAAAGCCGGCGCTCTTGCCTTTCTTCTTGCGTGTCTCTCGCTATGTCCAAAACCGGTTAACGCGTACGAGGAAGAGGGCTTGGACATTTGTACCGTCGTCGCGGTCGAGATGATCGACAAGGTAGATTCGTCGGATGCGCGGCCCGGTGATTTCTTCAAGTTTCAAACCGTCAACGCGGTAACGAACGGCGACCACATCCTGATTCCGGCGAGAACGATCGGATACGGAGTCGTTGCGATTGCATCTTCAGCGGGGCGCAATGGACATGCCGGATCCCTCGTTCTGGAGCCGCGATACCTCGTTCTACCTGACGGGCAGCATTTGGGCGTCGTGTTAAATCACAATACGTCGAATCTACAACGCAGTGGCGACAGCGGCAGCATGCCCGGATACGTCGGTGCAATACCCGTACCCGGCGTTGGTGCAGCGGTCGGCGTGTTCAATTATTTCCACAAAGGGAAAAACATCGTCGTTAGCCGTGGAAGCATTTTCACGGTATTTCCAAGCGATTCGCCGTCGGTTGAGCGCTGTCAGGAACACCCTTCGTACTGATAGCCTCGCGAATCCATTGCGCAGCAGCAGCTTCCACGTATGCTGCACGGTCGCGGTGCGGCGAATGTCCGCACCGGTCGAGAATTAGGCGATCGACGGAGCCACGTACGCCGTCTGCGATCGCATCGATCTGCGCCGGCGTTCCATATTCGTCGTTTACACCTTGAACGCACAGCATGGGCGCGTTGATTTTCGGAAGCAACGCAGTAATGTTCCAATCCCTGAATTGATCGGACAACCAAATATCGTTCCAACCGAAGAATGTGCGGTCCACGTCGGCGTGATAACGCGACATCCGTTCGCGTAGCATTCCTTCGCTGAAGACCTTGCCGATCTCGGAAATGCTGTTGATCGAAAGCGGTTCCACGAAAACGTGCGGCGCTTCCAGCACGAGGGCAGAGACCGATTCCGGATACGCGGCCGCAAAAATGAGTGCGATCGAAGCTCCGTCGCTGTGACCGTACAAAACGGGCCTGTGAAGGTCAAGCGCGGCCAACAACTCAGGAAATGCGTCAAGCGCTTCCGAATGCATGTACCGCGCGTCGCGTGGGCCTTGCAACACCTCGGAGAAGCCGTTCCCGTAACGCGAATAGACAACGCCTGGGCACCCCGTGCGAGCGCAAACCCGATCGGGAAAATCTTTCCATAGCGCAATAGAGCCAAGCCCTTCGTGTAAAAACACGATCGCCGGCTCGCGAATAGCTCCTTCGATGCGGCGAAATTCCAGCGACTTTCCCGCGATACGGAGCGTTTCGGAGTTCACAACGCCGCAAATTCTGCGGCTAGTGCTTCAGGCTCTTCTCGATCTGAAGATTTTTCTCCGCAAGTGCGAGATGCGACTCCAAAATAGGAAGCGTCTTTTGCGCAAAGGCACGCAGCTTGGGATCGG
>CAZJLJ010000002.1:124014-128489 GCA_964546935.1 uncultured bacterium
GGGCGAATTAGATGAGGCGAATCCCCGCGTCTTCTTCGCCCGGAATCGGCTGTTCTTGCGTCGCCTCTTCGGTTGGTAACCCATGAGCTTTCCACTCTTCGAGTCCGCCGCGCAACAAAACGACGTCTTGATACCCTTCGCGTTCTAGACGAGCGGCGATTTCACTCGCCAATTTTTCGTCGTCCGCACATAGAACCACCAGATTCTCTTTTGCGAGCGGCAGCACGAGTTTGTCGGCTTCCAAAAGTTTTTTCGGGTCGTAACGGACGGCGCCGCGAATCTGTTCGTTGTGCGTATGTTTGCGAATGTCGAGCACTTGCATCGAAGGATCGAACTCGCGCGGTTCGATCGTTTTCACGGCTTCGTAACGTCCTCCGGACGGCCTTGTGTTTCCGCTGGACGGTGCTTCTGCTTCACCAGTGCGGGATCCAGCGCAGTGCGCGGATCGTTGTCTCCCGGAACCGACGCCTCTTCTACGTACGGTATGTCTTCAAACGGCTTTGGCTTCTTTTCCATTTGGAGTTCATACCTGGGGGCGTCTCGGCCGAAACGCGACGCTGATCCGCGCGTCGCTGGGGCGTGGTGATTTCGCTATGGTGTGCTCCCAGAATTCTTGTGCGTGGCCGCTCATCACAAAAAGGCTTCCCGGCTCCAAATCAATTCCGTGCGTCCGGCGCGGGCGTTGTTTCGTACGAACTTGCATTCGACGCGTGGCACCGAGACTCAGAAGCGCAATAGTGGGAAGCTCCACCAACTCTTCAATATGATCGCTGTGCCAAGCGACGCTGTCGCGTTCGTTTCGATAGTAGTTCAAAGAAACCGACGTGAAGCGTTCGCCGAGCACCTTCTCGACGGTCGCTTTCGCAACAGCCAAGCCCTCGGGTAGCGGTTCATCGGATGAATAACGGGCGACCAAACGCGGCACTTCAACCTCGTGGTCGTACATCCACATCGTTTCGTTCGTCCAGGGCGCCTCTTGAATGAGGAACGAGAACAATTTGGTCGCTTGCTCGTAATCGACGACCGTAGGATAGTAGCGGATCGTGCCGGTCGAATCGTCGACCAGCGTCAGTGGTTCGGAATCAAAGAACGAAAGCTGAGCGCTCATCTCTTAAATTATTAGTTGACAATCCGCCGCGGATCGGATACTGTGCTCTTAACGAACTGGTACTAAGAAATTAGTTATTGAGCCGGGGCGGGGAAATGACGATCTCTTTAAAGGCGGCGCTCGCGATTCTAGCACATTTGGTGGCTTTCGGGCGGGTCGCGGACCATGCGCTCTACACCGCGTACGACACGAACACTAGTTCGATGCGCGCCCCGATCGTCGCCTGCCACCGGGTGAGGTCGCCGGAGCCGCCCTCGTTCCTTCGTTTATATAGTTCCGCGGACTAACGATTCGAACCGGGGCATCGCGCTAGGCGCGATTGCTACGAAGTTCGAGTACTCGTAATACTCCTCGTAGAGGCCGTAGTTTAAAATCCACAACCCGTCACGTTTCAGCAAGTAAACGCGGTATCCGAACTCTTCCAACATCCGGTAAGACGCAAAGAGCGTTTCGCCCGCAAGCTGCCACGAGCGATTGTACTCGAACTGTACCACCGCAATGGCATTCCGGCGCAACGCTTCCGCAGCACCGCGAATAACGCGAGCATCGTAGCCCTCTGCATCGATCTTCAACAGATCGATCTTGTCCCAACCGGCACGCGCAAGCTCTTCGTCGATCGTGGTTACCTTAACGGTGCGGCTGTGCCCGTGAATTTGACCGAATCCGGGGACGAGCGTACTTCCTTTGCCGGCGTCCCGTTCTTCAACGAACTGCATTACACCGGCGGCATCGCCGGCGGCCGCATCGATGATGCTGATGCGAGGATCGCTTGCAAACCGTTCGCGCAGTCGCGCGGCAGCGCTCGAAGACGGCTCGAACGCAATCAATTCAAACGGCGCATTGCCTTTCACGGCAACGATACCGGAGAGCCAATCGCCGACGTTAGCACCGACGTCCATAAACCTCGCGCCGCCGATCGCCATCTTTTCACGCAGCCAAACTTCGCCCGTATCGCGCACGCTCGGACCTTCGGCGAGGTGATACTTGATTACGCAACGCGCTTGATTTCGAATCAAGATAGCAACGCGCACGAGCAATCGGGATTTCGCGACCATTCTTTGAACGCGATCGGCAACACGGTTTAATAGAAGTTTTCCAAGACGAAGCACTATGCGACCCATTCAAAACGGACGAATGCAGCGGTGTCCAGCACGAGACCGATGATTCCAAGCGCCGAAAGGGCGTATCCCGCCGCGGGAGCGCGTTCGAACCAAAGTGCAAGAGTCACGGACAGGGGCAACACAGTATAGAGATTCCGATCCGCGGACAACGGCGTGCCCGCAAACACGAACAAGGCAAATGAAGCAACCACGAATGCGACGTTTAGCGCTCCCAACCTGCGACCGAAAAGCGTCACGCTGAAAAAAACGACGACGATCAGAAAAAGCGAGAGCCAGTCGTGAACGCGGCCACCCGCGGCTCCGCGAAGAAGTCCAAGCCACGCTGTTGCATCGAAGCCGGCACCTTGGCGCCACGCAAGCTGTGCATGGACGAATGCGAGTGGATCGTGAAAACGCAAAGAGCAGAAGAGCGCGAAAAACGCGATACCGAGAAAACCGGCCGCGAGTTTTAGAACCGTCACAGCACCCCGACGCTCTATAAGCGCTGCGGCGATCAGGGCGACTGCGAGTGCAACGCCGAACGGCCTTGCCGCAGACGCGCACGCGGTTGCTAGAGCCGCGACGAAGTACCGTTCGCGATCGTAGGCCCATAGCGCAATCGCTACGCAACAGATGAAGACTCCCTCTGAGTATGCGGCACTTCCGAAGAGAGATAATGGCGAAACGCAAATCGCTACGACAGCCCAGCGCGCAACCCGTTCACTGAACCGGCGCGACGCGTAGGCATACAACACGATTACCGCTAGAAGGAACGCAACGTTGTTGACTATGATGCCTGCGTACGGCCATGTAACGCCGGTACGCATCAACAAGGACGAAAGCATTGGGAAGAACGGGAAAAAAGCGACGTTGTGCAGTTTTCCGTCGGAGGCAAACTCGTAGCCGCGAGTCGCAATCGTTCCGTACCATGCGCCGTCCCAATTGCCAAGCGCAGCGATTCCATGCCGGCTTGCCTTTGCAGCGACAATGAAAACGGCGCTGCGCGTGAGCAACCAAACGACGATCGGAAAACGCATCGTACCGGCTACTATGCTACTAAGCAAGCGCAATCTTCTCTAAACCTGCAAAATGTAGGTCGAACGCCCCTGGTACCAAGAAGCTGGATGGCCGTTGTGGATATCCTGTGTGCTGCGTACTGTGATTAGGGATGTTCTTGCGTACGAAACGGCCGTCGAGCTCGGTCGACTACTTACTGTCGGCATTGAGTCCTCAGCAAGTTGCGAACTCCACGACAGCCTTTGTTTCATCTCGAGATCCAAACGCGATGCTGCCCGAAATAAAACGCAGCGTGACGCGTATGCAGGGGAGCGAACGCGCGCAATTCGCTCTTGTTCTGGGCTACCGTCCGGTAGACGGCGACGATTTCCATATCGCCGAACCGACGCTCGAGGCTCAAGAATTACTCGAAATCATCGACTCGGATCCGGCGCGGGCGCTGCATTGTTTCGCGCCGTTCCTCGAGCATAACCCGCGCGTCATTCGAACGCTCGATCCCGCGTCGATTCGCGAGATTCTGCTTCCCGTCATCAATTCGCGCCAGGCGGACGTCGAAGGGACTGATATTCCCGACGACGCGCCGTACACGCTCGAACTCGCAAGCGCGTTGCAGAGCATCGTGCCGCTCGTTTCGCTTTCCTCGGTCGCGGCACCGTTCGTCGCGATCGGATCCGGCCTCGTGGATGTAACGCGATTCGTTTTCCGTCTGCCGCTACTCGCATGGCGAGGCCTCTTCTTCGCAGCGGCGGCGCTCGGCCGCGCCGTAATAGCACTCGTCAATGCCATAGGAATCGCTACGCTCGTTCTCGGCCGTCTGGTACTGGCGCCGTTCGTTGCAATCGGGAAAGGACTTCTTGTGCTCGGCCGGCTCCTTGCAAAAATCCCTGGATTTGTCGCGTCCGCCATCGCGACCGTATGCCGTGGGATTTGGAATGGGGCGCGGGCTGTGGGCCGTGCCGTTATGGTTCCGGTCGTTGCCCTAGGAAATGCCGCGTTGGCGATCGCGCGGTTTGTAGCAAAGGTTCCGTTCTTCATTGCTGCCGCGCTCGCAGTCGCCGGACGTGCAATTGCATCCGCCGTTCGCGCTGTCGCGCAACAAGTTGCGAACGCGGCGAGATGGATGGCACGGGGCACGATCGTCACCCTCGCCCGCATCGCGCAAGGCATCGCGGAGGGTGCACGCGCAGTTGCGAAAGCCGTCGCCTTCGCGGCACGTGGTCTCGCGCAATCGATCGCTCGCGCAGCACGTT
>CAZJLJ010000003.1:0-92412 GCA_964546935.1 uncultured bacterium
GCTTATCTCCCCCAAGAGTCCACATCGACGGGGAGGTTTGGCACCTCGATGTCGGATCGTCGCATCCTGGGGCTGTAGTAGGTCCCAAGGGTTGGGCTGTTCGCCCATTAAAGCGGTACGCGATCTGGGTTCAGAACGTCGTGAGACAGTTCGGTCCCTATCCGCCGTGGGCGTTAGAGATTTGAGGAGTGTCGACCCTAGTACGAGAGGACCGGGTTGAACGAACCGCTGGTGAACCGGTTGTCCCGCCAGGGGCATAGCCGGGTAGCTATGTTCGGATCAGATAAGTGCTGAAAGCATATAAGCACGAAACTGACCCCAAGATGAGACTTCAATCCCGAAAGGGTGAAGAGTCGTAGTAGACCACTACGTTGATAGGCCGGGGGTGGAAGCATCGCAAGATGTGGAGCTGACCGGTACTAATCGCTCGGAAATTTTGACAACGCTTAAATCGCCAAGTGTCTGGCACTTGGAAGTTCTTCTCTGTACAGCTTTCCCACCCGTGATAGGCTGGAGCTCAGGCTCGTCATCACGGTTGGGGATCAAGTTTCTGGCGTCCATAGCGGCGGGGTCCCACCCGTTCCCATCCCGAACACGGCAGTTAAGCCCGCCAGCGCCAATGATAGTCGGACCGCAGGGTCCCTCGAAAGTAGGTCGGCGCCAGATTTAATTCACGAAGCCCGTTGCAGCAATGCAGCGGGCTTTTTGGTTTTCCGAGCTTTCATTAGTTCTAACGGATGGCTTCCTTGGCCCGATGCTCTGAGCTAACGTAGAGCTTAGCGGGTGCGCACTTCCCGTACCACGTTGGAGGCTCTATGGGAAGCAAAACCGCGCGGCGTAGTCTAGCCGTCCTTATCACAATGCTGGCCGTATCGATTTGCATTAATTACGTCGATCGCGGCAACATTTCTACTGCGGCACCACTGCTCAAGAACGAACTGAAGCTCTCGGCAACTCAGCTGGGATTTTTATTTACCGCGTTTTTCGTGACGTATGCGTTGGTGCAGTTTGTTGCCGGGTGGCTTGTTGACCGGTTTGGTGCGTATCGAACTTTGCTGGCCGGCTTTTTCGTGTGGTCGCTAGCAACGGCGTTTACGGGATTTGCTAGCGCTTTCACGACGATTTTTGCACTTAGACTCGCACTCGGTGCGGGCGAATCTGTAGCATTTCCGTCGTATTCGCAAATCATCTCGCGCTGCGTCGATGAAGAGCGACGTGGCTTCGTAAACGGAACCATCATGGCCGCAATGGCGCTCGGTCCCGCGCTCGGCATTTTCTTCGGCGGGCATTTCATGGCGATATACGGCTGGCGCCCGTTCTTCGTAGGGTTTGGAGTGCTCAGCCTCCTTTGGATTCTTCCGTGGGCGTTGTCGGCACGGAAATGCTTAGCCCGCACGGAGCAAGCTATTATAACGACGGGTCCGTCGTTGCGAGACTTGCTGGGGCATCACTCTCTTTGGGGATCGAGCATCGCGAGCTTCTGCGGTGTTTACGCTTGGTATTTCATTCTTACGTGGATTCCGTACTATCTCGTGCACGAACGTCATTGGTCAATGAGCGGCATGGCGACGATTGGTGGAATTTGTTATCTCTTCGTCGCGATAGCGATGATGACGAGTGGTTCGCTTGCGGACCTGTGGATTCGAAAAGGCGCCACCCCAACGATCGCGCGCAAGACGTTTCTTGGTGGAGCGTTGGTGATTGTCTCGTTTTCGATGATAGGCTGTGCGTTCGCGGGCACGTTCCTCTCCGTAGTATTCCTGATCGTCGGTGCTGTTGCATGGGGAGTGGGCAGCGCACACGTCTTCGCCGTGTGTCAAACTTTGGCGGGATCCGCCGCCGCAGGACGGTGGGTAGGTTTTCAGAACGGAGTCGCCGCGTTCTCCGGCATTATCGCGCCGGCGTTAACCGGAATTCTTGTAGACCGAACTGGAAACTTCGTCCTTCCGTTCGTTGCAGCGGCGATCGTTACGCTCTGTGGCGCAGGGGCCTGGGTGTTTCTCGTCGGTCCGATCAAAACGATTGATTGGACGCAACGCCGAGAAGTCGTTCCGGTTGTCGCCGGCGCGACGAGCTGATAAAAACGCGAATTTGTTCGGGCGAATTCGGTAAATCGCGCCCGATAGATCGTCCGCAACGAATAGCGAACCTTCCGGGCCGACGGCGATTCCAGTAGGACGGCCGATGCGGCGATCTGAACCGTCGCGTTGATAACCGGCGACGAATTCGCTCCATTGCACGTCCGGATCGTTCCAGTTTACAGCGCGTACCGGTATGTCGCCGTGCATCCGAACGAATGCTACGCGCGGCGGCACGTAGCCGGGTAATCCGTTTCCCGGACCGTGCCAGGATCCGTGCAGCGTTACAAATGCGCCGCCCGCGTATTGCGGGGGAAATGCATATTTCCCGCGCGCTTGTGCCGGGTAAAACGCTGCACCGACCGGCGTGTCGTAAGCGGGAAACACAATCCGCGGGACCGCGACGTCTGCGCAAAATCCCGGCCACTGCGGTGCTACTTTTCGGTTGTCGAAACATGTCGGCCAGCCGTAATCGACCGGCGGTGTATGCGCTGTTACGTCGTCGAAGATTTCGTACGGGTGTCCGGGCGGCAATTCGTCCGCGCCCGCAACCCCGGCCCATAGCGAGGATGTAACGGGATTTATCGCAAGTGCGATTGCATTGCGAATATGTTCGGCGAACGTGCTCGTCTTGCCGGTGCGTAAATCGATCTTTTGAATCGTCGCGCGCGTGGCGTCGATTTCGGGTTTACACGCATCGCATGAAGAGCCGACGCTAGCGAAAAGTGTACTCCCTACCACGGCAACGGAGGTCGTACTGTGCGCGCCCGGAGATCGCGAAATGCGTACGGCGGCGACTTTCACGGGTGTTCCGCGGGGATGCAAATCACCCGAGCTATAAGGAATCTTGTACACGCCGAATTGCGTGCCGATATAAAGCGAGTTGTCGCTCAATGCAACGCCCGCGGCCGGTGCATCGTCCATATGGGTGAAGACTTGCGGCGTCGCGGCGGATGCCTCGGCGTGCGCCACGATGTACACCTCGCTACCCGTCGTTCCGACGATTAAATCGCCGTTTGGAGTAGCCGCAAGTTCACGCGCGCCTTCGACGGTCGCAATGCGCTGGATTGTAAATCCCGTTTCGACGTACGGCAAAGTTTCGGCGCTCACAAATATGGGCGCGGTTGCGGCAAGAGCAAACACGAGCACAATGGGATGCATCACGGGCGAATAAAAGACGGCCCCGTTAGGGCGAAATCGCGCGTTACGTGCCGATCGGAACGGGGGTCGGCATGCCTGTCGGTCCCGGATTCGGCGAGTTGTTGATCGATGTTGGCACCGGCGCCGGCGGAGAAGAAAAGGGCGGCAAAGGCGATTGCATGCCCGGTGCGGTGCCGTTGCCGGGCGACGTTGCCGGGGTGAAGGAGTTCGATTTGTTGTTGCTGTTCAGGAACCGCCGGCTTCATGCATTATGTCGTACCCGTCGCTTCTTCGCTGATTCACGGCCGAATTCGGTAAATGTTTCCTGATTGATCGTCACCGACGAAGACGCTCCCCTGGGGACCGACCGTGATACCGGTGGGACGTCCGCTACGCGAAGTGCACCCGCTTTGGAATCCGGAAATGAGTGCGCTGTATTGTACGTGCGGGTCCGACCAATTAACGGCGATCTGTGGGGCGTCGCCATTCATCGCAACGGAGTCGACTTCGGGTGCGTAAGTGCATCCGCCATTCGTGTGCCAAGAGCCGTGACTCGTTACCAAAAGTGCACCGCGAAACTGTTGTGGAAACGCGTATGTCCCCGTTGGATTGCGCGGATAGAAAACTGCACCGATGTGCGTGATATATGCCGGAAACTCAACGAGCGGTTGCACCGTGTTATCGCAGTTCGACGGCGCACCTGGGCCCGAGTTGTATAAGTGGTGGTTCTCTTCGCAATACGGCCAGCCATAATCCGCGACGCCGCCGGACGCGTGAGCCGTGACGTCGTCCATGAATTCATACGGGTGTCCCGCCGGGAGACTATCTTGCCCTGCACCGCCGGCCCACAAATGTCCGCTTGCCGGATTCACGGTAACGGCGATTGCATTTCGATTGCGCTTCGCAAGTAACGCCATCCCGGAGCCGTCGCGATTCATTTTCCAAATCGCCGCACGAGTCGGATCGGATTCGCCGGTGCAGCCATTGCATGACGATCCCATGCTCGCGTAGACGGTAGAGCCGCCGACAGCAACCGATGTTGAATTGTGAACGTCACCGTCGCCGGGATTCGCGATCGGTCCCGTGCGGACGCTCGCGATTTGATTGACGCTCGCAGCGCTCAGGTCGCCGTCGTTATAAGGAATCGACCAAATGTGATATTGGGTGCCGACGAAGATCGTGCAAGACGAGGGATCGAATGCGACACCTTCAGCGTTGGCGTCATTAATGGTTGCGAACCGTTGAGGTGCGCCGGCGCTGCCGCTACTCTCTGCATTCGGCACGATAAAAATTTCGTTGCCGCCGGTGCCGACGATGAGATCGCCGTTTGGAAGCGCCGCCAATTCGCGCGCTCCCCCGACGCTTGCGATCGTTTCAATCTTCAGGCCGGGCGCTACCGTTAATGCGGGCGTCGAGGGCGTCATTCCACCTGACGCTTGCGACGTTTTAGTGCCGGAGCATTGCGTTGTGTGTCCCGGTGAAGACGGGGGTTGCGACGGTGAAGAAGAGGGGTTCGTTGTAGGCGCCGATGATGAACCCGGAAGCGTCGCGTTATTACCGTTGCTGCTTCCCCCGCCGCCGCACGCTGACGCCAGCGCGGCAAAGACGCACGATGCGAAAAACGCCCGAGGATAAATCATGAAGGCACCATCGGTGAACTCTTCACGACGCGTGCAAAACGTTGCGCAAAATCGGTGGCAGAAAGGTTCGTTTGTGAGGCAAGCGCCGCAAGTTGTGCGCCTTGGAGATCGCCGTCTTCCAGGCGGACCATGTAGTCACGGGCCACGGTGTAAGCTTCCGCCCGAACATCGACGTTGCGAGTACGAATGCGGCCGGTTGCCGGATCTAGTAACTCCTCAAGACGCAAAGGATGAACGCGTCCACCGGAAAGCGCGATCAATGCGCCGCTTCCCCCGCCGAGCAAATAACGCACGGCACCGTAGCCGAGCGTGCGTGTGTAGTCAACATCGAAAGCGACCGGTTTTGCACATCTGAGTTCGTACCCGATATCTTTCGTGAGTACCGTGGCTTCGACACCCAATTCATTAAGCCGGTCCCGCACGCCGTCGCGCACGAGCGTTCCGATCGGAACGTCGGCGAGCCGGACGTGTCCGTACGCGTCGCGAGCGACGTTCTCGAGTGCAGCCAATTCATTTGCCGAGACTCGTTCGATAATGCCTTCGGCCACGACCGCGACGCCGTGATCGCGTCCTTGCGCGCGTCGTTTCACGATCGCGCCCACCAGCGTGTCGACGACAAGATTCAAGTCGAGCTCGCCGTCGGGAAATTCTTCAGGAATTACCGCGAGCGTTGCGCCTGCCGCTTTGCACATCCCGAGCGCGAGCGATCCGGCTTTGCGACCCATCGAAACGACGATATACCAGCGCGTAGTCGTCCGAGCATCTTCCAGCAGGCTCTCAATAATTTGAGCGCCCACCGAACGCGCAGTCTCGAACCCGAACGTCGGCGCGTTATCGGGTAGCGGCAGATCGTTGTCGATCGTTTTGGGAACGGTTGCCACACCTATCCGGCCTTGGGTTTTCTCAGCGATGCGCGCAGCTCCGAACGTCGTGTCGTCACCTCCGATGCAGACGAGGTACCGAACCTTCAGGCCGTCGAGCGCACGAATGCAATTTGCGAGCGATTCTTCGGTTTTTGCGGGATTCGTTCGTGAAGTCCGTAAAATCGAGCCGCCGCTTGTATGAATTCGTGAAACGTCGTCGATCGTGAGCGGTGTAGTCTTTGGGGGAGTGCCGGCGGCAAGATCGCGATAACCGTCGTATATTCCAATAACATGCAGGCCGCGATTTATAGCTTCGATAGTAGCCGACGCGATAACGCCGTTGATGCCGGGAGCGGGACCACCTCCGACCAGTATTGCGAGAGTATCGCTCATAGAGGGAAGAATCCACGGGTCTATGCAGCTTTCCTACAGAGCAGTCTGCTTCGATCTCTTCGGAACGTTGATTGAAGAAGACGGGCGCCCGATCGAGGGTGCGCGAGGCGCACTCTTGGCCGTGCCGCGAGGACGCTGCGCGATCGTCACCTCCTGCGGCCTTCAGTATGCCCGCATTCTGCTGAAAACCGCCCAGCTGCCGGAACCGCCGATCGTCGTAGCTTCGGAAGATGTGGAGCGCGGAAAGCCTGCGCCGGATTGCTATGCGCTTGCGGCACGGAGGCTGCGAGTAGAGCCGCAAGAGATTTTAGCGCTCGAGGACTCTCGCCACGGTATGACGGCTGCGCGCGAAGCCGGCATGGACGTCATTGGCGTTTTGGGCGGACGTCCCCAATCTTATGCGCAAGAGGCGCTCTACGCGGTAGACCGCCTCCGGGACATTGAATGGGCCGCCGGTGAAGACGGCTCTATCGTTGTGACGTTCTAGCCGGGCGAAGCAGTCGGTTCGGGTTCTCCACCACTATGCATCTTGTGCATTTGCTCCATGTTTTTCTTGAGTTGCGCCTGCTGCGCCGGAGTAAGCACGTTCATGATTTGCTGATGCAAAGCCTGACGCGAGGCTTGATCCGGTTCGCTGCCACGCGGATGCTGTTGATGATATTGATCCATAATCTGCTGAATCTGGGTCTTTTGCTGCGGCGTCAGATTAAGGTTCTGCGTCATACGCATCCAGCCGCCGCCGTGATGATGATATTCACCGGACGGAGCTGTCGCGGGGGCCTGTGTAGCTGGAGTTTGCTGCGCTGAACCGATAATCGGCAAACCCAAAGCAAGGGCGAGTGTGCTAGTTAGAAAAATTGCGGGAAGTTTCATGCCACCATCCTATTCCAAGACCTCTTCCCGGATCTAAATCAAGGATTAGGCGCGAGGAAAAATTCAATGAGAGAACTTGTTGCTTATACCGAGTATCTGACGCTCAACACCGAGCGGCGATATCAGATAATCGACATTACCGATAACGTGGAACGCGTGCTCGAAAGTTCCCGGTTATGGGACGGCTACATCCTCGTCAGCACCATGCACATAACGTCCAGCATCTTCGTAAACGACCGGGAATCAGGGCTTTATCAGGATATTATGCAATGGCTCGACGAACTTGCTCCGGCAAAGCCTGAATATAAACACCATTTAACCGGCGAAGACAATGCCGATGCGCATCTAAAACGCATGCTTCTCGGGCACCAAGTATTGGTGCCGGTGACCGATGGAAACCTAGACTTAGGAACGTGGGAACGGGTCCACTACGGTGAATTCGACGGCCAACGCGCGAAGCGCATCCTATTCAAAGCGGTCGGCATTTCAAACGAACGATAAACTTGATCTTAGCGGCCGATAAATTCTAGGCGCGTGCCGAGCGGATCTTCGAAGAAGATGGCGTGATATTTTTCGTCGCGGCTAACCTCGATGTTCTTTGCGCCCACGGCCTCTAGAAGCGCTTGCAAAAAATCGAGTTGGGCGCGCGGTACGCGAAAAGCAATGCGCGTTTGAGTCCGGCCGTGAGCCGGATCTTCGATTACTCCAAAAAAATGACGCGGTTTCGGTGCCGTCTTGGCTTCATAATACTCCGCAACGTTATAGGTTTTGGCAGGAGTGTGCCACTCGCCGTGGGCGTCGACGAACGCATGACGCTTGTCCGTCAAACCGATTGCCGGAAGGATTTGGTCGTAAAATGATTCGACTGCCGCGAGCGAGCGCACGCGACAGTCGATGTGATCGAATCCGAGGAACGTTTCCACGCCCTATTTCGGTTTTATTGCAACGGCTCGTACCGACTCCGGTGCCTGACCTTCGAACTTTTTGAAGTTGTCGAAGAAGAGCTGTGCGACTCTGCGCGCCTGTTCGTCGTACGCCGCTTTGTCGGCCCAAACGTTGCGCGGATTCAACACTTCGCTCGGCACGCCCGGAACCGACTTCGGAATCTTGAGCCCGAAGAACGGCTCGTTTTCGAAGTCGTTCGGAATGCGGCCTTCGATAGCTGCGTTCACCATTGCCCGAGTGTGCGCGATAGACATGCGCTTACCGACGCCGTAAGGTCCGCCGCTCCAACCGGTGTTTACGAGCCAGCATTCCACTTCGTGCGTGTCGATTTTTTCACCGAGCAACTTCGAGTAAACGGTCGGATGATGCACCATGAACGGCGCACCGAAGCACGTTGAGAACGTCGCTTGCGGTTCGGTAACGCCGCGTTCCGTGCCGGCAATTTTTGCCGTGTACCCCGAGAGGAAGTGATACATCGCTTGATCTCGCGTAAGTTTCGAGATCGGCGGCAATACGCCGAACGCATCCGCGGTTAGCATGATGATCGTTTCCGGATGTCCGCCCTTGCTGCCGGGAACGATGTTCGGAATGAACTCGAGCGGGTAGGCCGAGCGCGTGTTTTCGGTTTTCGCTTCGGAATCGACGTCCAACTCGCGCGTGCGTTCGTCGTAAACGACATTTTCAAGTACGGTCGAGAAACGATTCGTCGCTGCCCAAATCTCGGGTTCGGCCGTCGGCGAGAGATGGATGACTTTGGCGTAACACCCGCCCTCGATGTTGAAGACGCCGTCGCTAGACCAGCCGTGCTCGTCGTCGCCGATCAGCGGACGATGCGGATCCGAAGAAAGCGTCGTCTTTCCCGTGCCCGAGAGACCGAAGAAGATGGCGACGTCTTTATCCTTATTGCCGACGTTCGCGGAGCAGTGCATCGAGAGCGTGTTGCGAAGCGGCAACAGGTAATTCATTACCGTGAAGACTGACTTCTTGATTTCGCCGGCGTACTTCGTTCCGCCGATCAGAATCATGCGCTTCTTGAAATTCACCAAAATGAAGGTCGACGAACGCGTGCCGTCGCGTTGCGGATCGGCTTCGAAAAGAGCCGCATCGACGACCGTGAACTCCGGCGCGAAGTTCGGGTCGGCCTTTTCCGGCGTGATGAACAGATGGTGTGCGAAGAGGTTGTGCCAAGCAAATTCACTGTACACGCGAATCGGCACGCGGAACTTCTCATCGGCGCCGACATAAGCGTCCAGCGAGTACACGTCTCGTTCCGAAAGATACGCTTGAACCTTGTCCCACAGCGCGTCGAAAACAGCCTCGTCTATAGGCCGGTTCGTTTCACCCCAATCGATGTAGTTTTCGCTCGAGGGCTCTTTGACAAAGAATTTATCTTTGGGTGAGCGGCCGGTTTGCGGACGCGTATCTACGATAAGCTGCCCATCACGTCCGAGGACCCCTTCACCGCGACGAAGGGCGTGCTCGATCAATTCAGGAGGTGTGAGGTTCTCCCAAAGATTCGCAGCCTTGATTTTGTCCGGAACGGTAAGAATGGTGTGATCCCTCGTTGATGTATGGCGCCGAGATATTAACACTGTTTTTCACCTCCGCACACCGCGCCTGCATGCAGGCCCTCCACAAAAAAGCTTCCAATGCAACGCCCCATGCCGACGCGTTCCTTTCTGTCGCTCGCAGCGCTTGTAGCAGTGTTGCTGGCTTTATCGCACCCTGCGCTTGCCGTGCTGCCTTTCCACTTTGGGAGTTTTCCCAGCGGAGCGCTTGACGGTATCACCGACGTCCCGGGTGTCCTTCTGTCACATGTGACAAAAGTCGAGGGTTCAAACATCCGAACCGGCGCGACGGCAATTTTCCCTAACAGCGATCCCTGGAACCACAAAGTCTCGGCTGCTCAGTTCGATTTCAACGGCAACGGTGAGATGACCGGGAGCCATTGGGTGAATACCGCCGGTTACCTAGAAGTCCCAATCGTCCTAACCAACACCCTCAACGTCGGCCGCGCCGACGACGGCGTTATCGATTGGATGATCCAGCGCTATCCCGAGGTCGGGCGGCGGGACGACGTGCCACTGCCGGTTGTGGCCGAATGTGACGACCAGCTACTGAACGATATCCAAGCTCGGGCCGTCCATCAGAACGACATTGTTTCGCTGCTAAACTCCGCCAAAGGCGGCCAATTCGCGCGCGGAAGCGTGGGCGCCGGAACGGGGATGCGCGCGTTCGGCTTTAAGGCGGGCATCGGCTCTGCGTCGCGCGTTTTACCGGCGGTCCTCGGCGGCTATCACGTCGGTGTACTTGTGAACGACAACACCGGAAGTTCACGCAGCGCCCTCACAATCGTCGGGGTTCCCGTAGGAGAGCGTCTGAAAAACGAAGAGCTGATGACCTATCCAAAACGCGTCTCCGAAGCAACACTGCACGGGCGCATGGAGTCCGGCAGCATTATTATCGTGATCGCGACCGATGCGCCGTTGGATAATCGCCAGTTGCGCGCTATCGCGTTACGAGCCGGATTGGGAATGGGCCGCACCGGTTTGACTTCCGACGTCGGCAGCGGCGATCTATTTATCGCGTTTTCCACTGCATATGTCTTTAACCGTACGGGAAACTTCGACGTCGTCGCTCCGTCGAAACCGATTCTCGAGAACAACTCAACGCTAAACGCGCTCTACCGCGCAACGGCGGAGGCGACGCAAGCCGCCATTTACGATGCGCTTTTCGAAGCGAAAACGATGACGGGGCAAGACGGCGCGACGGTTTACGGTTTGCCGGACGAACGAGTGTTGCAAATGCTGCGCACAGCCGGCGCGATCGCGAAGTGAGTTTCATCGAGACGCAACGGTTGCTGTTGCGGACGTGGATGCTCCCCGGAGATCTGCAAGACGCAAAAGAACTATTCACCGATGAGGACGCGCAACGATTCTACATTCGCGGGACGCTTCAGAATTCGGAAGTGCGTGATTACGTGCAACGGCTCATCGATAAGGAAGAACGTGAAGGGTTCGGCGTCTGGCCGGTCGTTGAAATATCGTCGCACGAGTTAGTGGGCGCGGCCGGCATTTCACGTGTGGCTGAGTTGGGCGGCGATGTCGAGGTAGATTGGATCTTCAAGCCGGGAGCACGCGGAAAGGGATATGCCAAAGAAGCCGCGACTGCGGTCCTTGACTACGCCTTCGGCGCTGCCCACTTGCCGCGGGTTTGCGCTTTGATCGATCCCGGGAACACTGCATCCATCGCGATAGCAAACCGCTTGGGCATGCGTTTCGATCGTGTTGTGCGTGCCTACAAGCGCGATCTGCTTCGCTACGTAAGGGAGGCATCGTGAAAATCAAACTCGGTCACGTGGGCCATTTTTCCCTCGCAGTGCGAGACGTTGACGCTAGCGAAAAGTGGTGGCGCGAGAGTTTCGATCTAAAGGTGATGTTCCGTTTTGCGGACGGCGTCGGTTTGACGAACGAAAACATTACGCTCGGGCTGCAAAAGGGAACGCCGCATCCGGAAGTCCTCGATCACATGTCGTTTCATTTACCGAACATGTCCTCGCTGCGTGAAGCGTTGGAAGTGTTGAAGAAGAACGGCGTGAACGTGGAAGATCCCGGCGATGAAATCGGTCCCGAAGCGAGCGGTTCGCCCAATATGGGCCTGTGGTTTCACGATCTCGACGGATACCGTTGGGAGTTATCCGTCCAGGGTGGCGCAAAAGAGAAGTAAAAAGCTATCGATTGTGCGCCACTTCACTCGGGGTCGCAAGCGGTGCTTGATTTCCCCAAGACGTTCGTTCGTGATCGACAACGGCGGCAACTTGGGCGTTGTTTAGCTGCGATCCAAATGGCGGCATCTGCGCTGCATAGTGCGTGCCGCCGATCGCCTTGCCGTTCAATCCCCTTAGCACCACCTTGATATGCGCGTCGGCGTTCGGACCGTTAACGACGGGGTCGCCTGCGAGCGGCGGGAACGTTCCCGGAACGCCCGCACCCGTTTCGCCGTGACACGATTGACAATTCGCCGCGTAAACCTGCTCGCCGAGCGATGCATAGTCGAATGCCGCGACGCTCTTACTTCCGACGGCCGGATTCTTTGAAACGGGCGCTTGCGTCGGTTCGACGCTCTGCGATGCCGGTGCGTTTGCGGCAGCTAACGCCGGATTCGTCGCGTAGGTGGGTGTTTTTGCAAAGGCTTCCGGCGTTTTGAAATACTCGATGCCGTACCATGCAGCCCATGCCGCTACGACGGCGATCAAAACCCAAGTCCAAACTGGGACCGGTCCTTCGGATTCCGCGCGCACCGGATCGAACGGTTCGTCGGAACCGAAGGCGTTCACGTTAATTTCGATTGTGCCGCGAACTCGTGATCCCGGGCGTAGTCCGGTGACGGTAATGCCGGGGCCGTTCGCTACGATAAATGGAACGGTGCGGATGCCGACGTGCCCCACTGCATCTACGGCTTGAATCCGCAGTTTGTGCTCGCCGTCGGGCAAAGCCGTCGTATCGACCGTAACCACTGCCGGAGGTTTGTACGTTGCAAACGGTTCCGTCTCATCGTCCAAAAAGATGCTGATGGAAACCGGCTCGTTCGGTGTCAGGTCGATATCGGCCATTAGCGATCTTTTCGCATAATGAGGCGTTTCGGGTGGTCGGGTGCCGTTTCACCCGGGCGCACAGTCCAATAGATGCACGCACCGATCGTCCACAAGGTGGCGAGCGTTCCGGCTACGATTACCGCCCATCCGAAAAGGTCGTTATGAACCGGTGTCATTTGCATGTCGTTCATTGCGATGCGGTTTTGGTGAGTGGGACTTGTTTTAAGGACTTCAGATAAGCCACGAGGTCACGCGAATCGTCCGTGATCACAACGACACCGTTTGAGGGAGCAAATTGGGGCGGTATCGCAACGACGGTATCGTTCGGATCTGCTTTGGTCTTCACGACAAAAAGCCATGGATAACGCGGCATTATGGAACCGCTTACAACCGCACGAGGATTCCATAGGTGGAGATATTGCCACACTTCGCTTGGTTGGCGTGCGCCGATGTTGCTAAGATCCGGGCCGGTCCGCTCGGTCCCAAGCAATTGCGGCGTTGAAAACGCGTAGTCGCCGGCTATCGAAGGACGCCCGAAAACCAAATCTTGTTGGAGTGGACGCACGTTTTGAGTGTGGCAGTACGAACAGCCTTCGCCGACATAGATTTCGCGCCCATGTTGCTCTTGCTCGCTCAACGGTTTCAATCCCGGCGCAGGCGAACTTTGTGACAACACGACACCCGGGACGACCCCCATCATAAATGCCAAGAAGCCGTAAATTAGCGCGCATGCAAGCATGAAGTACCCGACATTGTTCATCCCACGATTCATACTTCCACCGCGCTCTTTCTCGGCGGAGCTTCCCACGTTGCGCTGGCACGTTCGGGCGCGAGGGTCATCAGGTACACGTTGTATGCGAAGATTAGGTGCGAAACAAACATCAGCGTCCCGGCAACGGCACGACCCGCCCAATACGGCGCGGCAGCGTCAACGGAAGAAATAAATGGATTACCGGAGGCCCACGTAAGGCCCTGAACCGTTCCCGCGACGGAGAGGGAAAGAACGTAAAACGTTACGCCAAGGGTGGCGAACCAAAAGTGCAATCCCGTGGCCACGCGATTCGGCTGTTTGCCGGTTGCCCTTGGAAGAAGTGCGTATGTCGCGCCCCATGCAAGGAAAGTGACGAAGCCGTACATCGTTGCGTGCGAATGACCGACCGTAAAATTCGTTAAGTGCCAAATGGCCTGCAGACTGCGAAACGCTTCGATGGTGCCTTGGGTCGAGCCCAGAAAGTAGTACGCGACTCCTACGACGATGAACGGCAGCGCGTAAGATCGGCGAATCGTTTCGCCGTGCCCGCGCATGGTAAGCGCAAAATTTGCGCTTCCGGCGAAGACCGGTACCAGCATCCCTACGCTGAAAACGATCGCAAGCGTTTGAAACCACCAGGGAAGCGGCGTGAACTCATAGTGATGGGCGCCGACGACGGGATAGAAAACCAGATTCGTCCAGAAGCCCAGAACCCCAAGGGCGTAAGAGTAAATCGGCCGGTTCAAGAGCTTAGGCAGTGCGTAATACGTAACGCCGAGCGCCAAGAACGTAAACCACATTCCCACGGCGTTGTGCATGAAATACGCCTGCACTGCTACTTGTCCGATTCCATTCTGATAGCTGGGAATAAAAGCAACCAGCGACAGGATTAGCGTGAAGATAAACCCACCGATGGTGTACCAATTCGAGATGTAGATCTCACGTTCGACGCGTTGATGCACGGTGCGAACAACGGTCAATCCGCTAAAGAACACGCCGGCCATGAATAGCAGGCGTACCCACCACACCCACTCGCGATACTCCTGATCGCCGTAATTTATGCCGAGATCCAGCGTGACGGTTCCGCAGATCGCGGCGAGATTGTAAAACAATAAAGAAAGCCAAGCAAAGCGTTTGCCGGCTATTGGAATACCCGATGTACGCGCCCCGACGTAGATTGCCGCGCCCGAAAGCGCGATGGAAGCCCAACCGTAGAACGTGCCGTTGGTGTGGATTGCGCGGAGGCGACCGAATGAAAGAAACGGACTCGTAGCCCAATCGGGATACGGAAATTTGAAACTGAGCAGTAGTCCGACGGCCGTCGTAAGTAGCAGCCAAAACGTCGCGCTCACGATGAATGCCGAGAAGATAGCAATGTCTTCCGGCTCTACATTATCGCGAGTGATGGCCGCGGCGGCGGTAGCCATGACAATGTTATTCTGCTGTCACCAGCCCGCCATTGCAAGCGAGGATGCGCCCGGCGGCAACTGTTGTCTAAGCGCGCATTGCATGCATTGCGACGTGCGACATCGTTAGCAAATTCTTCCTCGTCTCAAACTCGCAAAGTGCCCGTCCGACTTTGGCGCTCATTTTGTTCGTAATGAACCAGGGTGGAAGCGGAAGAAGCGAATTGCCGTAGCCGGCAAAACTTCGCGGGAACGGTGCAAACGGTGCATAGACCACCGACTTCTCTGAACGCGAAAACAAATGGCTGTTGTGCACCACGCCGGTTCCACTTTGGATATCGTCTATCGTATGACCGGGGAAGGCGCCCCACGGCGTTTCGGCTATAAAATACCCCACGCCGGTCCATGCGTTTACGCCGACACAACCATAGCGCATGTTCGCAATTGCCGAATCGATTGCGGCCGCGTGTTCGCGCATCGTCTTCGGGTGCACGATGATGTTTCCGCCGAGCGTTCCCCATAACGATTCATTCGCAAACGAAACCGCTTTCTCGAGATAAGATTCGGTCTCACCCGGAAATGCCGTAACGGCAAGAACACTGCCGAAAGCCTCATCTCGAAAGACGACATGCCCCGAGCCGGCACCCTCGACTGAGAAGAGCGTTCGCGGTACGAAACCGCCGCCCGCACGCCCGTGATGTTGGGCATTGGGTTCGTGAGCTGATAAACGGGCATGACGTGTCTCGGCGCCGGGATAGTATGCGGGACGGTCGATCGCATCGCGCATAACCACTTGAACCGCATCGAGCAGCTTTTTCGTTCCAGTCCACTCGGTGGGAACGATCAAAACCTGCGACGCGACACAATTGAATCCGCCGTTGTGCATTTTTTGCGTAACGATGTTCTGCGCCTGAAAAGCGATATCGGCATCGCTCCAATCGCCCGGAACGACAATCGTTGGACTAACATTGCCGAGCTCACTGGAAATCGGCTTCTTTAAAATCGGGTCGTTGCGCCGTTTTCGCTCCACGGCATCCGGCCCGTCGCCGTAGACGATCGCATCGAACGTCTTGTCGCTTCCTGTGATGTGAATCTCATCGATGCAGGGATGACTGCAAAGATACTTGCCCACTTCCGCGCCGCCGTAGGCGAAACGAAGATACCCCGCATCGACGAGCGGCTTGAATGCGGCTTCGAAAATTGGCCCCAAGTAGTCGTTGACGGGATTCATTTTCAGCATGCAAACCGCGCCGTCCGCGACCAGCTTATAGATCACATCGAGCGGTGCAATGGATGAAATATTTCCAGCGCCTAATACAAGCGCAACGTGCCGTTCGTGAAAAGGCTGCTGGTACCAAGGGGCCAGCGTTGACTGGAAATTCACTCTATCGATGCCGGGCTGCATCCAAACCTCGGCGCGGATCCCGCTAAGCAGCGTTTTGTCATAGAAGTCGACCGGAAAGACGTCGACCACTAATTGCGCGTCGGGACGCGTGCGGATACGATGCGGATCGATTTGCGGCGAGCCATGCCGTGCGATTTGCTCCAGCGTGTCGACGTAGCGGTTCAACGCGTAGAGGACCGCCCACGGGCCGGATATCCACTCTTCGCCCTCAAGCGGCGTGCCGGCAATTCCCTTGGCGCCCGCGGCCGCAAGAGCCCATCGCTCAGCTTGCGCGGCAACCGTGAGACTGAGCGTCCGTAACAACTTCGCCTTATCTGCGGCCGATAACGACACCCAGTGCGCGGCGCTTGTCCGCAACTCGTCCAAGGCGCGGTCGATCGGGCTTGTGAGGGCGCTCGTTGTCATGAAGAGCCTTTCGGCCTTTGTGGTATGATTCCGCGAGGAGGTAACCATGGCAAGGAAAAAGCGGCGCAGGCTGGTGCAGATCGTGCCGCGGCTCGGCCCGGCAACGAATCTGCGACCCGCAGGCGCACACGAATCGAGAAAACTGTACGATCGCAAACGTGAAAAAGCCGCTCTTCGGCGAGAAGCCGAAGGCGGCTTTTCGTTTTCTGCTCTCGCGTCGCCAAGCGCCCCGATGGGTACAATACTTGCCTCGGAGGGCGAGACATGGACAACGCTGCGGTAGAGCTTTGGGTTCATTTGCGTGACGGCAGAAGCGTGTGCGAGCGCTATAACCAACGCGAAATGGCCGAATTCGTTCGGGAAAACATGCTGGAGCGCATCAGTCACTCGATGCCGCTCGTGTGCTTCGACGGCGACCAGATCGAGATTCCGGCCCAAAACGTCGACCGGATAGACGTCGTCGTACCCTACGAAATCCACGCATAAGCTGCCTGGACCCCACCCGGATAGTCCGCCTCAACGCGGACTTTTTGTATCTTTAGCCATCGCCGGCGGCTGTTAACGAGCGAAAGCTTTGCGGACCAGAGCGCGTGCGATAGTCACTGGGTGGTTTAACGCCGTCGTCAGCTGCCCGAAAGTGGTTTGCGGTTCGCGAAAAACTCCTAATTGACGCAGCACCGTTGCGCGATCGTAGAAGATTTTTTCGCCCGCAAGCCGGTTCTCTTCGTCAAACGTAAAAATGCCGCAGAGTGGTATCGCTACTTTGCGGCCGGTCGGCGGTAAGCCGCGCCATGTGCCGTCGTGAGTGCCGCGGATTATCACTTCCAGAATCACAGCCTCGTTTGTCACGTGCTCACGTTGCACGTCAATCTGAAGATCGGGCAAACTCTCCAGCAATTGTTGGTAATAGCCCCGCACGCCGTTGCGATCGAGGCGGTGTTCGTTCCACGGCTCGTCGTCGTAACGAGCTGTGGTGCCGAAGGTACTCATGATTCCGTTCAAATCGTGCGCGTTTTCGCAGCGAACGTGTTCTTTCACAAGCCAAAGGCGAGCCGCACGCGTCGCATCGTCGATTGTCGCAGACATAAAGCGTTCCTCAAGGACGAAGAACGATGTCGGTAATTCCGCTTTGATTGCTGCTGTTTTTCATTTCGGAATGAATTGACACTACGAGGTGCGCCTCCGGATCGCAGTAACCCTTAGCGGAGAGCGATGCGGCTTGGGTCGGTGATTCGGCCGAGCCCTCCATCGCGATCGCGAACGCATCGTGACCTTGCTCTTGCTCGCGGCCGGTGACCGTATATTTGACATTCATGGGGATCGTTGAGTCCGACGGCGCCTGCCAACTATCTCCGACCTTAAGCGTGCGTTGCGCACAGGCATTTGCCAATCCGTTAAAGTTCGCCATGCGAAATTGCACGAGCGTCGACATGGCCATTTCATTACCGCCAAAGGCCATCAATTGCTCGTTCGACATATGCGCTGTCGGCTTCATATTTGGGTCGAACTGTGGAACGATGGCGCCGCCCGGTGAAATGGTAGCTTGAAACGATGCCTGGCCCATTTGCGGGACTTTTGGCATGGACATCGTTCCCGTCGCATGAGATGTGCCGTCCGGATCGATACTCTTCACCGTCAATGTCATCGTCATCGTGTAGCCCGGCGTGCCCTTTTGGCCGCTCTGTCCGGAGGACGTGATGTCGTATGCCAGTCGATCGCCCGGCTTACGTTCTTGGGCGAGCGCAATTGCGGTTGATAGGGCGAGCGCAAGCGTGATTGAAAGAACCAGCGTTTTCGGCGTCCAAGTCTTCATGGAGTTGAACCTCCATCGATTCAGTTCTTGACGGCGCCGTTGCGGCCATTTCTACGATTTCTTTTTCGCCGCGGTTCGCTTTCTCGTTGCGGCTGCTCGCTTTGCGCCGCGCTTGCGGGCCGCGGTTTTCTTGTGTCCGGTTCCACGGCGTTCTCGCGTAGCCACCGCCTTCCGTGCGGAAACCCGGCGATCTGCCGCCGTTCTTCCGGTGCTCGGCCGGCGCCCTAGTTCTTTCCAATCGTCTTCGGACATCTCCACGCCGTAGTGTGCGGCTGCCTTTTTGATGTTCGCAAATGCAAGGTCACGCTCTTCATCCGAAACACCGGTGACTTGATCGAAGCGCGCGATGGCGTTGCGGACGTGTTTCGCGTCGGTTAGGGGCTCTTTTCGTTTTTTCGGAAACGCGTAAACGCTCTCCGGGAGGTCGCCCCGCTCAGTCAACTCCCCATGTTTCTCGTGGGGTTTCCAAGTAGCTCTCATTGCTACTTCGTTCCCAGAAGCGGTAGCGGCAAAAAACAAGCCGGTGCGCGTGCACCGGCTTGCCGAGTCGTTATCGCTTGCTTCTTAAGAGATGAGTTCGCGTTCGACCATGATCGTACGCGGATCGATAAGATGCTTGTTCAAGCCCAGTTTTTCGGCCGGAACGCCGAGCGCGAACGCCACGAGCTGCGGAAGGTGAAACGTCGGCAGATCGGTGCGGCCCCAACGTGCGGCGGCGTCTTGCTGATAGCCGTCGAGCGCGAGGTGACAGAGCGGGCACGGTGTGATCACGGCTTCAGCGCCGTGTTCTTTGGCCATGAGCATGTTCTGGCCGACCATGTTGGCGGCGGTGTTGTCTTTCTCGAGCTGAATGTGGAAACCGCAGCAGCGCGTCTTGCCGGCGTAATCGACGGCCTCGCCGCCTAATGCTTCGATCACGTCTTCCAACGAGTGCGGATTACGCGCCGATTCCCAACCGTTTACGTTTTCGGGACGGATGATGTGGCAGCCATAGAAGGGCGCCACTTTCAATCCGTTGAGAGGGCGAACCACCATTTTGCGAAGGTTGTCCAATCCGATGTCGTCGATGAGCATCCACAACAGGTGGCGCACCATAACGCCGCCGTTGTACTTGGCGCCGAACTTGCCGAGGATGGAGTTCGCATGATCCATGCGCTCTTCGCTCTCGAGCAGTTCTTTGTTCGCCGCACGCATGTGTCCGGTGCAAGTGGAGCAGATCGTAATGACGTCGTCGAGGCCAAGGGCCTCGGCTTGCGCGTACGTGCGTGCATTGAGGACGCGAGCAACGTCGCGATTCACGTCGTTTACGACCGAGGCGCCGCAGCACGACGCCGCAGTGAGTTCGATCAATTCGATGCCGAGTTTGTCCGCAAGGAGCATCGTCGAGTTGAAGAGCTCTTTGCACGATTCTTTGGCAACGCAGCCGGGGAAGAACCCATAGCGCTTTGTTTCTCGCGACTTGGTAGCTTTGTGCGAGTCGAGCGCGCGATCTTCAGGAAGAAGTGTGGCAGACATTAGCTGACCGGAACCTCCAGGGCTTCGAAAATTGTGCGGACTTCGTCCACCTTTGGAATCGGCTTGACGAACGGCGGCGGCAATTTGCCTTTAGCCGCCATGCGCAGGCCGAGCGGAGCGACTTTGAGCAGCCCCTTGATGTTGAAGCGGCCGACGGTGCCTTGAATGACTTCCGTTTCCGCAAGCATACCGGTCTGCTTGATCGTTTTCGCGACGACGAGAGCATGGCGCGGGCCGCGCTCGTTCATCATCACTCTATCTTTGATCGCAGCACGCTTCACATCGATAATGCGATCGTTCGGATTGACGTGCTTGGGGCAGTACGAGCACGCGTAGCAGTGCGCGCAAAGCCACAAGTAATCTTCCGAGATTTGCGCGATGCGGTTGTCGCGCTTGCCGTCACGGACGTCTTCGATGAAGCGGTACGCATACGCAATCGCGGCCGGACCGGCGAAGGCCGGATCTACGCTAACGACCGGGCAGAGTGCATAGCACGTGGCGCACATGATGCAGTTCGCGACGTCGACGAGTTTCTTCATGTCGTCCGGCGAAACGCGCCGCTCGCGCTCATGGTCTTCGTCGCGATCCTTTGGCTGCAGATACGGCTTGAGGCGCGCGTACTTATCCCAGAACGGATCCATGTGCACGACGAGATCTTTCATCGGCTGGAAGTTCGGCATGGGATCGACTTTGACGACGTTGTTTTCGTCCATCACCGCGTTACACGGCGTTTTGCACGCGAGGCTCGTAACGCCACCGATGTTCATCGAGCACGATCCGCAAATGGCGGAACGGCACGAGCGGCGGAAGCTGATCGATCCGTCGATTTCGGCTTTCGCGGTTTCGAGCGCATCGAGAACCGTGGTGGTTTCCGGAATGTCCATTTCGACGACGTCACGATGCGGAATCGTGTCGGTCGCTTCGTCGAAGCGGAAGATGTCTAGTTTGATGTTAGCCATTGTTTAATACGTTCTCACCTGCGGTTCAAACTTGGTGATGGTGACGCCACGCGAGTAATCCATTCTAGGCGTGCCGTCGGCTTGCCGCCACGCGAGCGTGTGCTTGAGCCAGTTGGCGTCGTCGCGCTCGGGGAAGTCCGTTCGCGATTGCGCGCCGCGGGACTCTTTGCGGTTCAATGCGCCGGTAGCCAGCGCAAGCGCAGCATCGATGAGATAATCGGTTTCGAACGTCGAGACGAGGTCGGTGTTGAACGTGGAGGACTTATCCATCACGTAAACGCCGGCATCGAACTCTTTGCGAACGCGCGTCAGCTCGTCGACGGCGGTTTGCAAACCTTTCTCGTCGCGGAAGATGAAAGCGTTTTCGCTCATCGTCTTGTTCATCGCGAGACGCAGTTGCGGTGCGCGAGTTCCGCTGGTCCGCGAGAGCAGTTCCTTGACGCGCTCTTGTTCTTGCTTGAGCGTTCGTTCCGACGGTTTGACGTTGTCGACTTTCTTGATGTAGTCGACTGCGTGGCGAGCCGAACGGGCACCGAAGACAATCGTGTCGAGCAGTGAGTTGCCGCCGAGACGATTTGCTCCGTGAACGCTGACGCAGGCGCATTCACCGGCTGCATAAACGCCCGGAATACGAGTTGCGCCGTACTTGTCGGTTTCCACGCCGCCCATCGTGTAATGCGCGCCGGGAAGAATCGGAATCGGTTCGTTGATCGCGTCTTTGCCGGTTGCGTCGAGCGCGAGCTCGCGAATCTGCGGGAGACGCTCGAGGATTTTTTCGCGGCCGAGGTGTCGCATGTCCAGCAACACCGTGCCGTCGACACCGCGGCCTTCGAGAATTTCCGTCCACTCCGCACGCGAAACGACGTCGCGGGAGGCGAGTTCGCCCTTATTCGGGGCGTACTTGAACATGAAGCGCTCGCCGAGGGAATTCAGGAGATAAGCGCCTTCACCGCGCGCGCCTTCGGTCATCAGAACGCCGTTTTCTTTTAGCGTCGTCGGGTGGAACTGCATGAACTCCATGTCCATTAGCGGGATGCCCGCCTTGTACGCAATTCCCATGGCGTCGGCCGTGGATGCGTAGCCGTTGGTCGTCTTCAGATACATACGGCCTGCGCCGCCGGTCGCGAAGATCGTCGCTTTCGCGGTGATTAGTTCGAGCTGGCCGTTGCGCATGTTGTATGCGACGACGCCGGTGCCGATGCCGTCTTCGGTCGCAAGCGCGGTGCAGAAATACTCTTCGTAAACCTTAACGCCGAAACGCTCGAGCTGCTCCCATAGCGTGTGCAGAATGACCAGGCCGGTTACGTCGGCGGAATAGCACGTACGCGGGGCTCCGGCGCCGCCGAACGGGCGCTGTGCGATACGGCCATCGGGCAGGCGGGAGAAGATACAGCCGCGATGTTCTAGCCAGATGATTTGCTTGGGAGCATCTTCGCACATCGCTTCGATGGCGTCTTGGTCGCCCAAGTAGTCCGAGCCCTTAACGGTATCGAACGTGTGCGCTTCGGGGCTGTCCTCTTCGCGGTTTCCCAGCGCGGCATTGATGCCTCCTTGCGCCGCGCCGGAGTGGCTGCGCACCGGATGCATCTTAGAGACGATAGCGACGTCGGCACCTAGTTCTGCAGCTTCGACTGCAGCACGCATGCCGGCCAGACCGCCACCAATGACGACGACGTCGTGCTTGATCACGTAAGCCTTTCCCAAGACTAAGGGAGTTTGCTTCTTTATACTCTTGTTAAGGGTAGGGGCACCACTACTATGGTTGTAGAGATGGCGCCCTCAAAGGAACGCTTACGCGCTGCAGGATCAGCCTGCCCTTCCGCCCGGGGTGCCGGTAGGCCGAACCTCCGGCTGAATTGCATCTAGCATGAAGCGACGTTCCTTCTTAGCTGCGGCAGCCGGCTCGGTCGTTGCCGCCTCCCAGCCGGCGATTGCCGCTTCGAACGACGCCAGGCAAGGACGAAAGGCGCTAGTCCTCGTTGGGGGCGCGAATCGCGGCGCATATGAAGCGGGCGCGATCCACGCCTTAGTCGAGCAACAAGGCCTTCGCGATGGGGAGCCGCTCGATTACGATCTTGTTTGTGGAACGTCAATCGGTGCTTTGAACGCTGCACTCGTTTCTACCGCGCAGTACTCGTTATTAAAGGAAATCTGGCTGGGGACGCTTTCGAGCACCGACGTCTTCCGGTTGAAATACCCGTTCGAGAAAATTCACGATAAGGACAGCGGTGTGCTCAATCGCATCGACGCGACGTATCGTCTTGCTTCCGGCCTGGTATCAAATCTGAAGGGTGTGCTGGATCCGGAGCCCGTTCGCGCGTTGCTCGCACGCTATGTCGATCCTCGAGCGCCCGTGCACATTCCAACGTACATAGCTACGACTAACTTGACTCGCCAAACCGGCGCGGTCTTCGTACGCCGCGGCACGACACCAGCCGGTCTTAGAAAACAAGCCGCGAACGACGCCTTGTTGGCGAATTTTCCACAGCGAGCGCGCGTTGCGGACGATTCGATCATTCAAGACGTGCTCTTTGCTACCGCGGCGATTCCGCTACTCTTCGATCCCGTGGAGATTGCGCGCGAAGACGGAACCGGATTCGATCAGTTTGTAGATGGAGGCGTGACGGCAAACGCGCCGGTAAATCTTGCGCAGCTCTGCGCCCACACGTTGAACGTGCTATTGGTGTCGCCGACACGTTCCGTTGTCGACGTAAGCTACGCAAACGCGTTGGCGGTTGGCCTTGGAGTTTTTGAAACTATGCAGGCGCGTATTTTGATGTATCAGCTTCTATTAGCATACGCCGCGCACCACGACGTGTTCCCATTCGATCCGTATGTGATTCAGCCCGAAAGTGAGTTGCCCGGAAAGGGCACCGACTTTAGCGATCAAGCTTCGATGACATCTATGTGGCAAACCGGATACGCGGATGGAAAGCGCGGTTGGCGACCGTTTAACGCCTCGATGCGGGACATCATCACAAACTTCAGCTAATCGCATCTTCCCTCGAAGGGCGTTTGCTGCTTTATACTCATGATAACGTCCGGGCGTCGCTGTGGAACGGGGCGGCCTCTTTGCAGGCTAAGCTAAGTGGGGAGCGCCCGGTCGAGCTCTTGCCGGGGGTGGCTATGGCAATCGCCTCCATCGCATGGTCAAGCATTTGCACGATCGTTGCTGTTTCGTGCATGGCTGCTTGCAGCGCTCCGAAGCCGCCCGCGCCCCCGACCACTATTGCGGCTCGTGTCGCGCCGGTAACCTCGCAGTCCGTTCCGGTTACCGCAGAGTACGTCGCGCAAACGCAGGCACTTCAGCAAGTCGATCTCGTAGCGCGCGTTCAGGGCGTTTTAGAGAAGATTTACTTCAAAAACGGATCGCTCGTGCGGCAAGGGCAGGTCTTAATGCAGATCCAGCCCGACGAGTACGAGGCGCAAGTTCAAGCGGCACAAGGCTCGCTCCAAAAGGCTCGAGCCGATTTGATGCGCGCAAAGAGCAACGTTCAGGATCAAACGGCAAAGGCGAAGCTTTCGCAAGCGCTGGCAGCATACGAATATCAAAAGGTTGAGCTCGCGAGAATGCGACCGCTTGCCGCGAAGCATGCAGTTTCTCAAAAAGATTACGATCAAACCAAGACCCAGTATGATATCGCGGTAGCCAACGTGCAGGCCGCCCGTGCCAACGTTGAAGACGTCGAGTTAAATCAGGAAACGGGCATTCTAAGCGCGCAAGGAAACGTTGCCGAAGCGCAAGCGCAGCTTCAAAACGCGCAGCTGAATCTGAGTTATACCAAGATCGTCGCTCCGGTCACCGGCATCATCAGCTTTGCGAACGTGGATGAGGGCAACGTCGTTGGGCCTAAAACACCTTCGCTTGCAACGGTGTCTACGATCGATCCGACACGCGTCGTTTTCCAGCTAAGCGAAGCGGATTACTTAAAAGTTGCGCAGCGCTTGCCGGCGATGCGCGGGCGGGTCGGACCGGCGCTGCAGCTCTACCTTTCCGACGGTTCACGCTACCCGTACGACGGTCGAGCGACGAACATAAATCGTGCCGTAGATCCTACGACCGGAACGATCTCGGTTGAGTCGCTCTTTCCGAATCCGAACGCGTTCTTGCGCCCGGGACAATACACGCGGGTTCGATTTCCGATTTCACAACAGCGCAATGCATTGCTGATCCCGCAGAGTGCGGTCACTTCGTATCAGGGCACGACAGTAGTGTACGTGTTGGGCCCGGGAAACAAACTGCAGCTGCGCACGATCGATACCGGATCGCAATACGGAAACCGGATCGTGGTCAATTCGGGCGTAAAAAAAGGCGACAGCGTTGTTTTATCGCCCAACTCGCGGATGCAAGCGGGAACGGTGGTCACTCCGATTCGTACGACCGCGAGCGGCAACGAGTAGGCGATGTCGCGATTTTTTATCGACCGGCCGGTCTTTTCAATCGTCATCTCATTCGTGATCGCACTTGCAGGCGTCATCGCTCTGTTCGAACTCCCGGTCGCGCAGTTTCCGCAAATTACGCCGCCCACCGTTCAAGTCAGCACCGCTTACCCGGGCGCGAACGCGACGACGGTCGAGGATGCGGTCGCGAGCAACATCGAAGGCAAGGTCAACGGCGTTGCCAACCTGATGTACATGAATTCGTACAGCACTTCGAATGGTGCGTACAATCTAACGGCGACGTTTAACGTCGGCTCCGACATCAACGAAGATGCGAATCTCGTCCAGAATCGCGTGCAGGCGGCACAGAGCACGTTACCAAGCGCCGTGAACTCATACGGCATTACGGTGAAACCGCAGTCGCCTGCGATTCTGCTGATTATCACGCTCTATTCACCGGAGAACCTGTACGATCCACTGTTCCTAAGCAACTACGCGACGATCAATATCTTGAACAGCCTCAACCGCGTAAGCGGCGTAGGGAACACCGCCCTAATGGGAGCCGGAAATTACTCGATGCGCATTTGGCTGCGTCCGGACTCGCTTGCAGGCCTGGGCTTGGACGCGGGCGACGTAATAAATGCGCTCACACGGCAAAATGCGCTCGCACCGGCGGGCCAGCTGGGTTTACCGCCTACTTCGGCCAGTCCTCAGTTTCAGATGCCGGTAAATGTTAAGGGGCTCCTGACATCGACCGCGGAGTTCGATAACGTCGTTCTTAAAACGCTGCCGAACGGATCGTTCATCCGGCTGGCCGACGTCGGGCGATCGCAGCTCGCTGCGCAATCTTACACTTTTTTCAGCGATTTCAACGCTCAGCCGGCCGCCAACATTCTCGTGTACCAGGCACCTACGGCGAATGCGATTCAAACCGCGAATGCCGTGCGCAAAACCCTTGCGGACCTTGCCGCCGCTTTCCCTCCCGGATTAACGTACAGCGTCACGCTCGATACCACCGATTTCGTTCACGCATCCATCCACGATGTCCTGAAAACCCTGCTCGAAGCGTTCATTCTAGTCTCGCTCGTGGTCTTTCTATTTCTTGGGAGCCCGCGCGCAACTATTATTCCGCTGATTGCCGTTCCGGTCGCGTTGATCGGTACGTTCGCGGCCTTCGTGCCGCTGGGATTTTCCGTTAACACGCTTTCACTTTTTGGAATCGTTCTCGCGATCGGTATCGTCGTCGACGACGCGATCGTCGTCGTTGAAGCAACGGAATTACATATCGAGAAAGGTTTGGGACCGCGCGACGCCGCGCTCGCCGCGATGCAGGAAGTGCAGGCACCGGTGGTTGCGGTTGCCCTCGTCTTAACTGCGGTCTTCGTACCGGCGGCCTTTCTTGCGGGCATTACCGGCCAGCTCTATCAGCAATTTGCACTGACGATTTCGTTCTCCGTGATTCTCTCCGCGATCGTTGCGTTAACGTTAACACCTGCGCTCTGTGCCGTTCTGTTGAAACCGCGAAAACCAATGCGCGGAGTGCTGGGGCGTTTCTTCGCCGGATTCAACCAACGTTTCGAACGAACGCGAGGCGGATATGTGTCGTTGCTCAAGCTCGCGATGCGGCGCTCGGCAATCATGCTGGTACTGCTGCTTTGCATCACCCTTGGCGCCGGCGCACTACTAAAGAAGCTGCCGGGAAGTTTCGTCCCGCTTGAAGACCAAGGTTACTTCTTTTTAAACGTTACGCTTCCGAGCGGAACGGCGCTGGATCGCACGCAAGCGGTTGCCGGAAGTATTGTCAGGGACATTGCCACGATCCCCGGTGTGAAAGGTGTCGTGACGCTCGGTGGATTCAACGTACTCAACGGCCAGACACAATCGAACAACGCCTCCATTGCCGTAACGCTCGAACCTTGGGACGAGCGCAAAGGTAAAAGCAAGTCGCTTCGTTCGATTCTGTTAGACGCGTACACGCGCGCTTCGAAATACACGCAAGCTCGCATTTTACCGATTCCCCCGCCGCCGATTGCCGGATTGGGGAATTCGGGTGGATTCCAATTTATGATCGAAGACCGCGGAGCGCGATCGCCGGCGGACCTTGCTAAAGTTGCGGCCGACGTGCAGTCCGCGGCCATACGGCGTCCTGAGCTCGCAAACGTGATGTCTCAGTACTCGGTCGACTATCCGCAGGTGAATCTCGCACTCGACCGTGACAAAGTTCACCAACTGGGCATCCCGCTGGATAACGTGTTTCAAACGCTCCAGGCGGAGCTTGGCGGCGTCATTGTCAATAACGTGATTCTTTTCAACAACAGTTGGAAAGTTATGGTGCAATCAGAGCCGCAGTACCGGATGAATCCCGGCAACATCGGCACGCTAATGGTGCGGACGACGCAAGGCAAAATGGTTCCGCTAAGCACGTTTTCAACGCCGTTGACCTCCAACGGGCCGAACCTCATCCAGCGCTACAACGTCTACCGAACTGCGGAGATCGATGGGCAATCCGGCGCGGGCTACAGTTCGGGTCAAGCGATCTCCGCAATGGAAGATGTCGCAAAAAACGCGATTCCAGCCGGATTCGGCTACGAGTGGAGCGGTACGGCGTACCAGCAACAACTGGCAGGCAACACGCAAGCGATCACGTTTGCGCTCTCCATCGTGCTGGTGTTCTTGTTCTTGGCGGCGCTTTACGAAAGCTGGGCGATTCCCTTCGGAGTTATCCTCGGAATCCCAATCGGCGTCCTGGGCGCATTTCTCGGCGCACTTTTCTTCCGGCTGCCGAACGACGTGTACGTTCAAATCGGACTCATTATGTTGATCGGGCTCGCCGCCAAAAACGCGATCCTGATCGTAGAGTTCGCGAAGATGCGGCGCGAGCAAGATGGTCTTTCTCCGGTAGAGGCCGCATCGGAAGCGGCGGCAGTGCGCTTTCGTCCGATTCTGATGACGTCGCTCGCGTTTATTTTCGGTGTGATTCCGTTGATGCTTGCCTCGGGCGCCGGTGCAGCGTCGCGTCATTCACTTGGGACGGCGGTTTTCTTCGGGATGTTCTTTGCCACTTCACTCGGCATATTTTTCATTCCGGTGCTTTACGACGTAATCGAGACACTTGTTGAACGTCGCAAGCGCGGTGCGGCGTGAAGATTGTTTTCCTCTGGCTGATTGCCGTTCAGATTCTGGCAACGTGCGTTGGCCCGCCGTACCAGCGTCCGGATGCTATGTTGCCCCCGGTATACCCCGATGCTTCGGCAACTCCGGCAAACACGGCTTCCATGGGCGATCTCGGGTGGTGGCAAGTCTTTAAGGATCCGCAGTTGCAGAAGTTGATTCGGACGGCGGTTGCGCAAAACCAAGACGTGCAGGTGGCTGCGCAACGCGTGCAGCAGGCGATGGCCGCGCTCACGATCGCTCACGCCGCGGCGTTTCCGCAAATCAACTTGGTATTAACTGCACCGTATCAGCAGACCAACGGTCAGATTTCCGCCGCGACTCCGCGTTCGACGTTCGTTCCTACGGGTCTGCTGACGCTTGCATACGAAGTCGACCTCTTCGGAAAAGTAAGTAGCGCGACAGCGGCGGCTCGCGCCAACGTACTTGCGTCCGAGTTTGCTCGCGAGACGGTGCTTTCCACCGTGGTGACGTCCGCCGCGACCATTTATTTCCAGATTCTGGAACTCGACCAAGAACTTGTAATTTCCCGCAATACGCTGGCAGCGCGAAAGAAAAGTCTTGAACTAGTCACGGCCCGGTATGAGGGTGGTATAGGGACGTTGCAAGACGTACGCCAATCGCAAGAACTTGTAGCACAGGTTGAAGCGGCAATCCCGGTGCTGGAACGTTCGATCGTTCAGTCTGAGAACTCGCTCAGCATCCTCATTGGCGGTTATCCCAACCACGTTCAGCGAGGATTAGGAATAAACGAGCAGGTCGCGCTTCCTGATGTTCCAGCCACCGGATTGCCGTCGTCACTCATCGAACGCCGCCCGGATATCAAACAAGCCGAAGCGGTGCTGATTTCGGCGAACGCACAGATCGGCGAGGCAAGAGCACTCTTATTCCCGCAGTTCAATATTTCGGCTTCGGCCGCAGTAGCTTCAGTTCAAGCGAACGGTGTGGAAGTGCAGAGTATTCTGCGTAGGCCCGTTAGCACGACGTTGGGACAGGGCTATATTTCCCTCATTCCGCAAATCGTGCAGCAAATCTTCAACGCCGGAGCAGCGCGTGCGAACGTAAGCGCATCGGAAGCGGGAAAAGAAGCCGCGACGCTTCAGTACATCCTGACGATCCATCAAGACGTCGGTGACGTCTCTAACGCGCTCGTGGCTTACGATCAAAACCGTAAGGCGGAAGCTGCGCAAGCACGATATGCTGCGGCGGCGATCGATTCCACGCGGTTGGCGAATCTGCGCTACGATGGCGGCATCACGTCGTACTTAGAGGTGCTCGTGAGCCAAGTGCAATCGTATGCTGCCGAAATTTCGCTCGTACAGGCCGAGTACGAAGAACGGCAGGCCATCGTCCAACTTTACAAAGCTCTCGGCGGCGGGTGGCAAAACGAGCCGCAAACCGCACGTGAAAATGCTTCTCCACCCAAATGAAAGGGAAAGACCGAAATGAAAAACGGCGTTTCGACTCTATTACGGCCCGTTTTCAGTCTGTTGCTGGCAGCGATCGCGTCGGTAGCACTGCTGCAGCCGGCGACTGCGCAAATGCGCGAGCAAATGAAAGAGAAGATCGTGGATGACGTCGCCGATCAAATGGTATCGCAGATCCAGTCCGACTCTTGCCCGCAGTTCGCGCAGATGATGCAGTCTAAGAAAAGTGGCGGAAGCTCAAAGTCAGGGAAAGCCAGTGGCATGATGAAAAGCGATCCGGCGATGCGCGAACGCTTCGTAAATAAGGTCGCCGGGCCGCTGCTCAACAAAATGATCGATTGCGACATGTTACCGAATCATTGAGACGAGCGGCTGTTACGTGGAACAACACGCGTTACCTTTGAACCATTTCCTAGCGCGGCTCGCCGTCGCGGCCCTTCTGGGAATAGCAATTGGCCTCGAACGACATCTCGCCGGAAGATCGGCGGGATTACATACCGCTGGGTTAGTATCGACCGGCGCTGCGCTATTTGCGTCGATAGAGCCCGCGGCCGGCACCCAGATGAGTTATCGGATTATCGCAAACATCGTAACGGGAGTCGGCTTCCTTGCCGGTGGTGTCATCCTGCGACAAGGCTCGAGTGTAACGGGACTGAACACGGCCGCGACGATTTGGGCCACCGCTGCAGTCGGGGTTCTTGCGGGAATTGCCCTTTATCGCGAAGCTGCGATTGCGGCGGTTGCGATAACTGCCATGAACCTATTCATGACGCAGCTCGACCGTCGCCGAATTCCACGTAAAGAAAACGAGACCTGAGACTACGTCGCCAATTCCACCGACGGCGGAATCCAACGTCCATCCAAAATCGCATCGCCCGGCCAAAAAATATGCAGCACCACTTCGAACGGCCCTGCGGACGTAGGAAGCCAATGTGATTGAGGCACGTCGGCAGGCTGAGAACGTTGCATGAAGATTCGGATGTTGCCGTGTGTATCCCATGCCATCTTGCTTCCGCTGAGCCGCAGTGAAGGCTCTGTTCCGACGAACCATGGTCCCCGTGCGCGTGGTTCATTGCAACGATGGAACGCTAACCGGTAGCGGAACCGGCCGTCGAGCGGATCTCCCGAGGAGTCCACGCCCGTGACAAGTCGAATGTAATCTTGAGAGATATCATTGAAGAAGCGAGAACGCACGGCCGCGGCGCGCCGCAAGTAGTCTCGTCCGTAGGGACCCGCAGAAAAGTCTGCCCACCAGTTCCCTATTCTCATCGAGCTGAGACGGTAAGAGCGAATTCGGGCCCGTGCAGCGCGTACTGCCGGTTCAACGTTCCAAAATTGTTGTGCGGAAGCGAAAGAACGAATCGGTTCGTTGCTCGAAGCAACTTGCTGGCCCGCCAAGAGAGCGGAAAAGCACGAAAAGAATTGTTCTCCATTCATGCCTTCAACGCGCGAGATCAATTGCTCGTAGTCGATCCGGATCGATGGAAGGTTGCGGTTTTCCGCGGATTCCAACCCGATGCCACTGATCGGCGTTATTCGACAATCGGACTGAAACTGCAGCGCGTCCTTAAGATCCTTGTTGGTGTAGAAGGCGGTCCGAGCGACGACACGCACCAGGGATGTTGCGGTTTCTATCCGTCCGCTGGTAGCGGGCGCACTTGTAATCGATGAATTTGGCCGCGCTATTAGGACGTCGAACGCGTCTCCGCCGGTAATTCTTGAACCGGCAGATCCAAGGGCGTTGGAAAAACCGTCGGTGAACGATATATAATGATAACGGTCCGTCGCGGGAAAACTGACAACCACCGGTTCGCGCGCAACGTCTATCCAAGCTATAAATGAGGCAAGCCGAGCTTCATTAGCTATGCTTCGATCGAGCTCATCGTCCTGAAGTTCGAGGAATTTATTCCGCCGACTCGAGGCACACGCTTCCGCGATCGTTTCGTTCAAAACGATTGGGTATGCATAAATATAAGCATCAGATGCTATCGTATTGAACCTTTTCGAACTATGTCCCGTTTCACGCATGTTGTGAATAGTCTCGCGTGTGCCGTAGTAACGTAACACAGGAACAGAAAAAGAGCCGCACGTTATCCTAGAAAACGCCGCGGATTGTCCTAGACCGAGTCTCTCGAAATCGAGCCGCCGTTTCGATATAATGAAAGTCCTGGACACGGTTCCCGGGGTGTGAACTCACGGGGTGTAGGTCTTCGTGTATGGCCATTGTTGCTGATAACGACAGGACGTCTGCTACACTGCATATTCAATCCGTCGCACGGCTGACTAATCTCTCTGTCGATACTATTCGTGCTTGGGAAAAGCGCTACGCCGCCGTCGTGCCGTCACGCGCTCCAGCCGGACAACGCCGTTTTTCGTCCGATGACGTTGCGAGGCTCATTTTACTGAAGCAAGCGGTGGACGCAGGTGAGGCGATCTCTAGCGTCGCTCCTTTGAGTACATCGACTCTCCGCAGCCTTGTCCAAAACGGGCGGAAGGTAGGCGATGCAGATGACGCCATCATCTCGGATTTGCTACATTCCGTGCGCGTGATGGATGCCGGCGAGCTCGCCTCCAAACTGACGCTTGCGGCATTATCACGCTCTGCTATTGAATTCGCCGACGACATCATCGCGCCGTTGATGGTCGAGATCGAGACCAACGCAGGGTCATGGACTCAATCGACCACTTATGCTTTGCTCTTGTCGATCTCCATACACTCCGTGTCGTCGATCCTTTTCGAAAAATACCGCGCATCGAACTCGCGTCCGTTGATTCTCTTTCTTACACTGCCGGGCGAGAAGCACAGTCTTCCTCCAATGCTCGCCGCGCTCGCCGCCGCCGAGGCCGGATATCGCATTCTATATGTCGGTACGGAAGTCGCACCGTACCATGTGGAGTCGATGCTAAAGTCTTTGCGAGCTGCAGCATTGGGCATTTATATCGGCGCGCAAAACGACGAGACTAATCGACCGCTTCAAGAGCTTCGCAAGCGAATCGAGGTGCCGTTGTTCCTTGGTGCCGCAAGCGCCCGCCGGTACGCAAAGCTTGGTGCAACTGAAAGCCTGCGTGACTTTGTCGCCGCTTTGAATCGAACGCCGTTGAACGTGACCGTCGTGAATCGGTTCGAGTGATAGTACGTCAATGCTTGAAACCGCGGATTGCATTTACATCGAAGGCGGCGAGTTCGCGATGGGCTCCGAGGATTTTTATCCGGAAGAGGCGCCCATCAGGCGGGTGCGCGTCGATAGCTTCTTTATCGATCGTTTCCCCGTCACCAACGCCGAGTTCACTCGCTTCGTCGAACACACGCACTACACTACCGTCGCGGAGCGCCCCATCGAGGCGTCGCAATATCCCGGTGCAATTCCGGAGTTATGTGTGCCCGGGTCGCTTGTGTTCCGCCGCACCGGCGGTCCGGTGGACCTGCGCGATTGGTCGCAATGGTGGGCATGGACCCCCGGCGCCTCATGGCGCCATCCCATCGGTCCCGACTCATCAATCAATGGACTGGACGATCATCCGGTCGTTCACATAGCCTTTGAAGACGCACAGGCGTACGCCAACTGGGCCGGCAAGGCGTTACCGGACGAGGCGCAATGGGAGTTCGCCGCTCGGGGCGGACTCGAAGGGAAGATTTTCTGTTGGGGTGACGAGATGATGCCCGGCGGCCATGTCATGGCGAACACCTGGCAGGGTGAGTTTCCTTGGCAAAATCTGATGCTCGACGGATACGAACGCACGTCGCCCGTTGGAGCCTTTGCGCCGAACGGATATGGCTTGTACGACATGGCCGGAAACGTGTGGGAGTGGACGCGCGATTGGTATACGGCCACGCCTAGTGCTCCCGAGTCAAAGCCTTGCTGCGGCAGCCCGAAGGCACGCGGTCCTTCCAGGAAACACAGCTACGATCCGGCCCAGCCAAACGTTCGCATTCCGCGCAAAGTCGTCAAAGGCGGGTCCCATTTGTGCGCGCCCAATTATTGCTTGCGCTTTCGCCCGGCGGCGCGCTCTCCGCAGATGATCGAGACCTCAATGAGCCACCTCGGCTTTCGTTGCGTCATGCACGCGACTTAGCCTAAGGGAATTGAAGAATGCCGATCGTTATGAGAGCGATCGCTCCAACGGCTTGCGTAACGATCGGCGATGCAATCGGCGGAAGGCGCCTGAGGGTCCATTGCGGGATGAGCATCGAGGCAACGCTGCATCCCGCAATTCCTAGTGCCGTCGCAACCACCGGTCGATGCGCCAATCCAGTCGCCAATCCGGCCGCTCCGGCATTGAGCGAAAGGCCGATTGAAAGCGCAAGCGTTTCCATAAACCCCACGGGCGAGCCGGCTCGAATGGGTTTGCTCGCATTTCGATGGGTTGCAACGCGCACTTCGCGAAGCAAATCGATCGCGGCCCAAAGACCAATACCTATAAAGATAACGCCGCTTACCGAAGCGGAAATGGATTTTGGAACAAAATGCGTGGAAAACACCGCGATTGCCGACCCCGACAGTGAGAAAACGCCGGCAACGCCACCGATAAAGAGATTTCTACCGAATGTTATGCTGCGTCCCAACAGCGCGTATGCCGTTGCAACGCCAAAATTGTCGACGCTTGAACCGACCGAAACCGCAAGGATAAAAAACAGATTTGCGTCGAGCCACATCTCTGAAAAGTCTGAGGCTGAAGGCCGGATTTTGCCTCCCTTTGTCCAGGACCGTTTTATGGGTGATTTATGATTCGACTCTTCGTATATGCCGTTGCGATTAGCGTCGCAACGCCGAAACACCCAACCACGCCTATACAGATTCCTAAAGAAACGCCCGTCGTCGTTCAAACGTACAACGCGATAAATTCAGCGACGTTCCACACGGGCGAGCGTCTGGCATATACCGTAACGGAAGACGTTATCGTAAACGGTGCGGTCGTCGCAAAGAAAGGTGACATGGCCGAGGGTCTAGTTGAAAACGCACAACAAGGAAAAGACGTGAAGGCCGGCCGCATCGCTACGGTCGTTGGACCGCTTCACGGTGCGGGAGCTGCGGCAGCAGATAAAGCGGCAAGCAAACCGGCAAACTTGCAGATTTCGATTAAGGATGTGCACACGTTTTGCGGCGGTGTGATTCATCTCTCGTTCGTGCGCACGGAGTCGCAGAAGCCAAAGCATTTCGAACACTCGCAGCCGACCGTCGAGATCGCAAAAGGCCAAAAGTATGTAGCGATGGTTGCCAACGACACTTCAAGCTGCGGATTTGCGACAACGCGAACGCCGGCACCGATTCCTGGCGACGCGCTCCCCGCGGATCAGTCTCGGTAACTAAGCCGTCGCGTCGCCCGTCTGCGCGCGGTTGGCCTCGCTCTTTTTGCGGTCGAAGAAGCGGTACTGATTCTTGCCTGCTTGTTTCGCTTGATAGAGCGCCTCGTCGGCAGCGAAAAATAGCGTTTGCTGATCCGTTCCGTCGGTTGGAAACATCGCTATGCCGATAGACGACGCCAGCCCATTGCGACGAAGGGCCGACATGATACGTTCGACGCCTTTATTTGTCTGTTCGCGGTCGCTTTGCGCCATGATCAGAACGAACTCGTCGCCGGCATAGCGCGCAAGAATATCGCCTTTACGCGCGTTCTTCTTTAAGACTTGTGCGAAACGTTTGAGCGCCAGATCGCCCAAGCTATGTCCGCCGGAATCATTGATCTTTTTCAGATCATCGAGATCCAGAATGATAAACGCGAAGGGCGTATCGTAGCGCTCCGACGTATGCAGCTCGCGGTCGAGCATGTCCGTCAGCGCACGACGGTTCGGAATGCCGGTCAGACTATCGGTGTTGGCTAGACGCTGCGTCTCTTCCAGAAGACGGCGCGTTTCTTCGTATAGACGTGCATTTTCAACCGCGATGGCGGCTTGCGATGCAAAGTCCAATAAAACTCGCAACTGATTCTCGGTGATTTCGTCACCCGGCGGATCGTCGGCGTAGAGCATGCCGCGTACGACGTCGCGAGCGACCAGCGGTGCTACGCAATAGAAACCGCGAGCGTCTTCAAGCGGCCGGTCGGGATCGTCGGCGTTTCCGTACGCAAGCTGAAGATCGCCGTGGGCGACGTCGTGCAACGTCGAGTTGGGACGAAAGTCGCGGGGATCGATGCTGTGGATAACATTCCCGTTGACGTCGCACTCCAGGCGGCGAATGATGGTCCCGCCGTCGATGGCGTCGAAGAGCACGACGCGTTTGAACTTCAAAGCTTCGACCACGCCGCGCAAGACCATCGAGAGAATGTCGTTAATGTCTAGCGTCGAGTTAATGGTGGAGAAAACTTGTTGAAGGACGAAGAGTTCTGCATTCTGTTGGGCGTACTCGTCGCGTTCGGCTTCCAAAATCGCAACACGGCTTCGAAGCCGCTCGAGCTCCTCTTGGAGTTCGGCAGCTTGGAGAGTGCCTGTGGTAGGCCCGCTCGCGTTGGGGGACAGGTTGGCGCCCATCGTTTAAGGTAACGTCTAGCTGCTGTATTTACTTTAGGTCGGCATAATTTTGAGTCAGTTCGTTCATCTCCACGTCCACTCGGAATACTCGCTGCTGGACGGCGCTTGCCGTGTAGACCGGCTTTGCCGCCGGGCCAGTGAGGACGGGTCTCCGGCAGTCGCGCTAACGGATCACGGCGTTATGTACGGCGCCATGGAGTTCTATTATGCCGCGCGTGACACGAAGCTAACCCCGATAATTGGTTGCGAAGCCTACATCGCGCCTCGTGGGCGGTTCGATCGGACGGTGCGAGACGAAGCACACGTTACGCTGCTCGCCGCCGACCTGATCGGTTACCGAAACTTAACGGCGCTAATCTCCAAAGGCTTCCTCGAAGGCTACTACTACAAGCCGAGAATTGACCTGGATCTCCTCGCCGAGCACAACGACGGCCTGATCGTGCTCTCCGGCTGTATGTCCGGCTTGGTCGCCTCGCCGCTGCTGAAAAACGATTACGAGACCTCTGTAAAGAATGCGAAAACCTTCGTAGACATCTTCGGAGACCGCTTCTACATCGAGGTCATGCGGCACGGGATGCCTGAGGAAGACGTCATCAACACCGGGCTGGTAAAGGTCGCCCGTCAACTCGATATTCCGATCGTTGCGACGAACGACTCGCATTATCTCGAACAGCGAGATGCGCCCGCGCACGACGTGCTGCTTTGCATCGGAACCGGTAAAACCGTTGCAGACACCAGCCGCATGAAGTTTTACTCGGACCAGTTCTACGTAAAATCCGCGGAAGAAATGTACGCGCTGTGGCACGATCTGCCGGAGGCGTGCGAAAACACCGTGAAGATCGCCGACCGGATCGACATAAAGATTCCGGAGAAGATCTTTCACTTGCCGCAGTATCCTGTGCCCCAGAAAACCGAAGCGGTTGAAGAGCCCACGGCCGAAGAGTATCTGCGCGAGATTTGCGAGCAAGGTTTGGTCGAGCGCTACGGCGCGGAACGAGCCGCGAATGATGAAGGGCTACGCGAACGGTTCGAGTACGAGCTCGGCATCATCAATAAGATGGGCTTCGCCTCATATTTCTTGATCGTTTGGGATTTCATCAAGTACGCGCGGGACCACGACATTCCGGTCGGTCCCGGCCGTGGCTCCGCCGTAGGTTCGGTTATAGCGTACTGTTTGAAAATCACCGATCTCGATCCGTTGAAGTTCAGTTTGTTCTTCGAGCGCTTCTTGAATCCGGATCGTATCTCGATGCCCGATATCGACACGGACTTCTGTGTTGAACGCCGCGACGAAGTCATCGCGTACGTCACGGAAAAATACGGAAAAGAACGCGTCGCGCAAATAGTCACGTTCGGAACGATGGCGGCCCGTGCCGCAATTCGCGACGCGGGACGCGCTTTGGGTGTTCCATTGCCCGACGTCGACAAAGTCGCGAAAATGATTCCGTCGGGTCCGGGGGGTCTTTCCATCAGCGAGGCGCTCGAGCAAATCGCCGATTTAAAGCTCGCGTACGCGGGCAATCCCCAAATTCGCAAACTCCTCGAGACCGCAAAAGATATCGAAGGACTCGCGCGCAACGCGGGCACCCATGCCGCAGGCGTAGTTATCTCCGCGGGCCCGCTCATCGAGTATGCGCCGCTCGTGAAGTTCGGCGACGGCGGCGTGAACACGCAATTCGACATGGTATGGGTCGAGAAAATCGGCTTGCTCAAGATGGACTTCTTGGGCTTGCGTAACTTGACGGTCATGAACAGCGCCGTTCAGGAAATCCGCCGCACCGTCAATCCGAACTTCGATTTAGCCGGGATTCCCGACAACGATCAACGCACGTTCGATATGTTGGGTCGCGGCGAAACAATGGGCGTGTTCCAACTCGAATCCGACGGGATGAAGCGCGTTTGCATCGAGCTGAAGCCTTCGCGTTTCGAAGATATCATCGCGCTCGTTGCATTGTACCGTCCCGGTCCGATGGAGTGGATTCCGCAATACATCAGCAACAAACACGGACGTACGAAACCGACGTATTTGCATCCGAAACTCGAACCAATTCTTTCAGAAACTTACGGCGTGGCAGCGTACCAAGAACAGGTAATGCAAATGGCGCGCGACATCGCCGGTTTTACGATGGGTCAAGCGGACGAACTGCGCAAAGTTATGGGGAAGAAGCAGAAAGACAAAATCCCCGTATATCGCGAGAAGTTTGTTACGCAAGCGATGGAAGTTTCGGGCATTACTCGCGACCTTGCCGAACAGATCTTCGCCTTTATCGAGCCGTTCGCCGGATACGGGTTCAATAAGTCGCACGCTGCGGCATATGGGTGGATTTCGTATCAAACCGCGTATTTGAAGGCGAACCATCCGCTGCAGTACCTAAGCGCGCTGATGTCGTCGGTAAAAGACAAGACCGACAAGCTTGTCGAGTACATCGATGAAGCGAAGAAGATCGGCATCCAGGTGTTGCCGCCGGACGTCAATGAGTCGCTCGTTGATTTTGCCGTGGTAGAAGGACATATCCGGTTTGGGCTGGCGGCAATCAAGGGCGTTGGCGAAGGCGCAGTGCAGAATATCATTGATGCGCGTTTGAACGGCGGCCCGTTCAAGGATGTTTTCGACTTGGCGAACCGTGTCGATACAAAACAAGCGAACCGGCGTGTCTTCGAAGCGTTGATTAAGTCCGGCTCGCTGGATCAATTGCCCGGCAATCGTGCGCAAAAACTTGCCGCCCTCGATACAGCATTGGAACTTGCGGCGCACAAGGCACGCGAAACGGAGTTAGGACAGGTATCGCTCTTCGGGGATACCGAGGACCACACCACGACGCTGGCGCCCACTCTCCCGATAGTGGCGGCGCCGTCTAATCGCGAGCAGTTGGCATGGGAGAAAGAAACACTCGGGATCTTTGTTTCGGGACATCCCCTCTCCGACATGCAGACGTTGCTGATACGGCAAGGCGCAACGTTGGTCAAAGACTTACGCAACGTTGAGGACGATGCAGCGGTGACCGTTGCCGGAATGGTCACGAGCGTTCGACGAACGCTAACAAAGACGGGCCAGCAAATCCTGATAGCGCAGATCGAAGATACGAGCGGGAGTTGCGATGTGGTTGTGTTCTCGAAGATCTATCCCGTTGTACAACATCTGTTCAACGCAGATCAGATCGTCGTGGTGAAAGGGCGTCTGCGCTTACGCGAACGTCCGGGAGCAACACCCGGCGAGGAGCCGCCGATCGAACTTTCCGTCAGCGCGAACGAAGTGACCGGCTTCGAACCGCCGGCGCGCGGTTTCGAACCACGCGAAGTGCAAGGCTGGCACGTTGATGTAGCCTCGCGCGACCAGATCGATCGCTTAGCTGCACTCGTCGACGAGTGGCCGGGTGAAGCGGTGATCGTTCTGCACGCTCGGGGACGATCGCAGCATCTGGCACGAACGGTTGCGTCGGATCCGCGTTTGCGCGGCGAACTGGAGCGGATCTTCGGCCATGGAAACGTACGGGACGGCGCGGCGGAGCCGGTATGAACGTAATCGACGCATCCGACCGGCGGCGGCTTGTAGCGCTTTACCGCGGCGGCTGGAACCCGCCGCCGGAACTCGCGCAGACAGTTGCGGCGATTCTCGCCGATGTGCGAAATCGGGGCGATGCCGCGCTGCTCGAATACACGCGGAAGTTCGACGATCCAGTGTTCGACGCATCGCGGTTGCGCGTACCGATTCCAATGCACGAAGGTGCGAAGACTCTTGTCCCTCCGGAGATAGCCGACGCGCTCCGCCTAGCAAAAGAACGTGTCGCGCGTTTTCACGAACGCCAGCGTCACGCAGATTTGGATTACGTCGACGCCGACGGAACGCGATACGGATTTCGATACCGGCCGCTCGATTCGATCGCCGCGTACGTACCGGGTGGCGCATCTTCGATGCCTTCGTCGGTTATTATGAGCGTCGTCCCGGCAAAGATAGCGGGGGTCGGCCGGACCATCGTGCTTTCTCCACCGCAAGAGAATGGCCAAGTGCATCCCGCAGTGCTGTTTGCCTGCAGTCTTTGCGAGGTCGACGAACTCTATGCGGTCGGCGGTGCGCAAGCGATCGCGGCAGCGGCGTACGGCACCCAATCGATAGCGCCGGTCGACAAGATCGTTGGACCGGGAAATTTGTGGGTGACCGAGGCAAAGCGCCAGGTCTACGGAATCTGCGCGATTGACGGGCTGGCGGGACCGTCGGAAGTGCTCGTCGTCGCCGATGACGGCGCAAACAGCGAGTACATCGTTGGCGAATTGCTTTCGCAAGCGGAACACGATGAGCTCTCTCGCGTTGCCGTTGTTTCGGAATCTCGACCGCTCTTGGATGCCGTGGCGCAGTTGCTCGATACACTCGATGTAAAAACGTTGCCTCGCGGCGACATCATAAGTGAAGTGATGGCGCGCGCTTGCTACATCGTGCACGCGTCAAACCGCGACGAGGTCTTGGCGGTGATCGAAGCGTTTGCGCCGGAACATTTGTCGCTGATGGTACGCGACCCCGAGCAATATTTGGCGCGGATACGGCGGGTGGGTTGCGTATTTATCGGCGACATGACGCCGGTCGCGTGTGGCGAATATTTGGCGGGTATTAACCACGTGCTTCCAACTTCCGGCGCAGCGCGCTTCTCTTCCGGATTATCCCTGAGTGATTTCATGCGAACCTTTAGCGTCGTCGAAAACTCACGAGATCGGATGATGCGAGATGCGCAACCTCTAGCCGCACTGGCGGACTTCGAAGGATTGCCGCAGCACGCACAAACGGCACGCATGCGCAGCGGTCTGTAACGTTAGCAGCATGAAACTAGTTGCATTAGACCTTGACGGGACGCTGATCGGGCGAGATCTATTGGTGCGTCCGCGAGTAAAAGAAGCCATTTCGCGAATGCTGGACGCCGGGGTCATCGGTTGCATCATCACCGGGCGAATGTATCGCGCTGCCGTTCCTTTTGCACGGGAGTTAGGCCTCACTGCGCCCGTGGTTTGTTATCAGGGCGCGGCCATAATAGACCCGGAAACGAACGAGCTTCTCCGCGATATTCCGTTGCCGCTCGAAGCGGTCGCTCGAATCGTTGATATCGTTGAAGCCGACCGGATGCATTTGCAGCTTTACCGCAACGATGAGTACTACTGCGAGGAGCGCAATCGTTTTTCCGACCTGTACGCATCGCTTTCGGGCGTTCAGCCGGTGATAGTCCCGTCGCTGCGCGAGAGCTTCGCGTTCAGTCCGGCAACGAAAGCCGTGGTTGTTACCGATCCACCCGAAGCAACGGCATATGTCGAAAGAATGCGCGAGATGCTGGATGGCGTGGCTTACGTAACCCGCAGCTATCCGGAGTTCGTGGAATTAATCAATCCGGCTGTAGATAAAGGTGAAGCTCTTCGTTTCGTAGCGAAGCACGCCGGCGTGGACATGTCGGATGTTATTGCGGTCGGCGATTCGTGGAACGATGCGCCTTTGCTACGTGCAGCCGGGTTCGGCGTTGCGATGGGCAACGCACCGCCGGAACTACGCGCCGTGGCGGGCGCGATGGTCGGCGACGTTGCGAACGACGGGGTTGCGGAAGCGATAGAACGGTACGTTCTCGCGTGAGCTCCCGGCCCACGGCAAAACCGCGACGACGTAAGGTTTCCGCGGCATCGCGTCTGCGCCCGTTTTGGATTCTTATTGCGCTGGTTCTCATGGCTGCAGTAGCAGTAGGGTATTTCTTCGCAACGTGGCCCGCGTTACGTCCGCACGGCGTTGAAGTCAGCGGGAACCGCGTGGTTCCGACGAGTCAAATAGTCGCGAAGGCTGCTGTAGCCCCGAATCGCAACATTTGGCTTCAGAGCACCCGCGCAATGGCGGCACGGATTGAAGCCATTCCCTACGTTGACGCGGCGTACGTTCATCGGCGGCCTCCCTCGACCGTAACGATCGGCGTTACCGAACGCGAGCCGTCTGCGATCGTGAACGCAAATGGTGAGAACGTGGTTGTAGACCGCGACTTACGCGTTTTACAAAATGCCGATAACAACGTCAAGCAATTGCCGCTCTTCAAAGTGGACCACATTAATGAATCTTTGCAGCCTGGAACGTTTCTAAACGACGGCGTTTTACATCGTCTTCAAAACGACAACGAAATGCTGATTTCAGCGCACGTTACGCCGGATGAACTCGAATTCGACAAGTACGGTGAGCTGGTTGTAACGCTGCACAGCGGCGTGCGCCTACTCCTCGGCGACGACGAAGATTTGCAGAAGAAGATCCCGCTGATCGGTCCCATCCTCTCGCAGCTACAACGCGCGGGGCGCCCTATCGCTGCGATTGATTTGCGCGCGCCTAATACACCGATCGTACGCTACAAGAAATAAACGTCTTTGAAGAAGGCGCGGATATCGTCCGCCAGCGCCTGAGGCTGTTCCATTGCCGCGAAGTGTCCACCGGCCGGCATTTCGGTCCAGCGCCGGAGATTGAGATACTTTGCAATGTGCGAGCGCGGCGGAAATGGGATCTCTGCGGGAAAATGAGCGATCGCGAACGGAACGGGTGATTTCGTATCCCATTTCGCTGAGGCCGTGTCCGGCCTTGCGTCTTTGTAAATTCGCATCGATGAGTAAATGGAATTCGTGAACCAATAAAGCGAGACGTTCGTCAACAGCTCGTCTTTCGTAAAGACCGATTCGATCCGGCCGCCGCTGCCGGACCACCCGTGGAATTTCTCAATAATCCAAGCCGCGAGGCCGGCCGGCGAATCGGACATTGAAAAACCAAGCGATTGCGGCTTTGTGCCCTGGATCAGCGTATATGCGCCTTCCTCGTCGGACCATTTCTGCCGGCGCTGCAGATACTCGCGTTCTTCGGGTGTGGCCGATTCCGGGGAAGGCTGTGGCAGATACCGTGCCGGCACGTAGTTCAAGTGCACGGCGCGCACGCGATCCGGCAATCTCCGGCCTAACGCGGTGCCGACCCATCCACCCCAGTCGCCGCCTTGAACGGCAAAGCGATCGTAGCCCAGAAGCTGCATGAGCTCTCCCCAAAGATCGGCAATGAAATGTACGCCCGCGCCGAGGTGCGCTTCAGAGAAACCGAACCCAGGCATCGATGGGATGACGAGGTCGAATGCCGGTTCGGATTTGGAATCCATCAGGATCCGCGCGAGTTTTTCGAATTCGTTTATGCCGCCGGGCCACCCGTGACAGAGCAACAGCGGAATGGCATTGGGCCGATTCGATCGCATGTGAATGAAATGGATGTTGACCCCGGATAACGTTGCGCGAAATTGCGGAAACGCATTGAAATGGCGTTCTTGCTCGCGCCAATCGAATTGCGATTCCCAATACTCGACCAATTCGCGTAAGTACGGGTAACTGGTGCCGTCGGACCAGTCATCGATGTGGGGCGGACCCGGCCAACGAGTGTTGTGCAGCCGCGATCGTAAATCGATTAACGCGCTCTCAGGAATCGCAACGGAAAACTCTTCCATGTAACGCACGAACCACTTCGAAGCGATAAAGCGTTTCGAAAAAAGAACGAGAGCCCGGTCAAGCCGGACTCCCGCTCTGGTGTCGATAAGACGAAAAGGAGTTAGTGATTGCTCAAATCGAGATAGACCATCACCGCGCCTTTAATCAACGACAGCTTCAGTTGATCGCCCACTTTGGCTTTGGTGAAGTCCACCGAATCACGCCCGGCCGGGAGCGTCGTCTCCGTTCCGTTGTCCATTTGCACTTGAACGTGTTTGGAATCGACGATCTTCTCGACCTTAACGGTGTAGGTTCCGTCCGGGATTAGCGATGGGTCAACGGCATTCGCCGCTAGAGCTGCGCCCGGCGCGGCTAGGGCCGCCACGAGAGCAAACAGGGTGATCGGTTTTTGCACGGCTACTCCAAGAAGCATATTGATTTCTATTGATTTAAGATGATAGCGCAAGGGCGCCGGGGTCTTCCAGGGCCTGCTGGCCCGTGGAACCGTCGGCGAAGGCCGACTGGCCTGTCTGAAATTGTCCCACAAGTTCGCGCAAAGCATTCGCCTGCGAGTGAACCTCGTCGGCGCTGGCGGCCATCCCCGCAACCGATTCGGAGTTTTTCGCTCCAAGATCACTGGACTGTTTGATACGTTGGCCCAGTCCGTCGATGGAAGCTTGTTGTTCCGTCGAGGCGCGCGCCACCTGAGCGGTGCGGTCCTCGATCTCCGACACGCTTTCCAGGATCTGGTTCGACGTAATCGCCTGTTCGCGCATCGTCGCGGCAGCCTCGTGGGTCATGGCCCCCATTTGTTCGCTTGCTTTTGCGAGCTCTTCCGACGACCGCGCTTGTTCGGTCGTCGCAATGCTGATCTCGCTAACCAACTGCGCCACCTCGGTCACGCGCGTGCTGATCGTTTCGATCATCTGGGTAACGTTACGGGCGGACTCGGCGTTGCTCTGAACCAGCGAATTAGCGCGTGCGGTTCGCTCCAGAACCGCCGACGTGCGCCGCTGGATATCGGCCACCAGCTGTCCGATCTGCTTGGTCGAACTAGCCGAGTTCTCGGCTAGTTTTCGAACTTCGTCCGCAACGACCGCGAAGCCGCGACCGTGTTCGCCGGCGCGCGCCGCTTCGATGGCAGCGTTGAGCGCCAGCAGGTTGGTCTGATCTGCGATCTCTTCGATCAAGCCCAAGATCTCGCCGATTTGACGCGACGCGCCGTCGAGGTTCTGCATTTCGGAGACGACGTCGGCAACGGTATCGCTAATCGATCCCATGCCTTTCGAAAGCGCGAGCACTTCGTTGCGGCCTTCGCGTACTTGCTGATCGGTTACATTCGATTCCGAACGCACGCGATCGGCATTGCCGGCAACCTGCACGATCGAAGCCGACATTTCTTGGGTGTTTGCCACGGCTTGTTCTACGACCGTAGCAAGGTTGAGTAGATTTTGATCCATTTCTTGGATCGATGCGGTCATTTCCGCAACGGAACTCGAGATATCTGAAACGCGGCGCGCAACGGCTTCGGCGTTTTCTGCAACGCTTGCCGACGTGCCGGAAAGCTCTCCCGAGTATGAAAGCGCTTGTGAAAGCGCCGCGAGTTCTTCCCGTACGCGCGCGTCGACTTGCACGACGATCGCATTGCTTTGTTGCGACGCATTTTGCACGGTAACGGAAGCACGCTGAATCTGCAGGATCATCGAACTGAGGCGGTCCGCGAAATCGTCGATGGCTTGTCCGAGACGTCCCAGCAGATCGCTTCCGTGCCAATTCACGCGCTGAGAAAGATCGCCCGTCCCCATCGCTTCGAAGATTTCTACACAGCGGCCGATGCTCCGCAACACGATGCGGCGCAACCACTGACCGAGGGTAAAGACAAGAACGATGGCGGCGACCAGCGCAACGCCGAGAATTCCGTAGCCGAGGTTGCGCGCCGAAATCAGTTTTTCGTAACGATCGTCGGCGAGGCGATTCAATGCGTTCAGCATCGCTTCGCCGTCTTGATTTTGCTTTTCATATGCAACCGATGACGGTCCATTGATTTGCTTCAATGCGTCGGCACGGCGGTTTTGCTGAAGGGAGCTGACTGCGGAAAGCGCTTGAAAATCATAGGCGCTGGCGCTGGTGCCGAACGTATCGACGAGCTTCCCGATCTCGTCGTGTCGCATCGCGCAGTTCGAAGCGGTATCGGCGTCCGCTGCCGGGGTCGCGCCCGAGGCGACGACCGGCTTCGGACAGAACAGCTCGGTCATCTTGCGCGCATCGTCGGGGAACTGTTTGACCAAGTCCTTTGCCAACGACAGCTGCGTGGCCGCGCGTCGCGGGTCCGTGCTGGTAGCGGCTTCCAAAGTGGCGGCTCGAAGACTGTCGGCGTCCGAGGCGACCTTGGCATATGCGAGCTGTCCCTTGACAACCTGGCTATGAAGGACTTCGGCCTGGCTGGTGATGCCGTTCATGGCGAAGAGCATCAGGGGAACCATTAAGACGATCACAAGGATCACAAGGCCGAAAGCCATTGTGAGCCCACGTTCAAGACTCGTGCGGCGTGCTTCCATACTTATGGGTATTTCGGCCGGGTTGGCCCGATGATTAAGCAACGGTTAGGTGAGCGTTCAGTGGGTATGGCACTAGGGTGAATTTGCCAAGCGTAAGCAGCGCTCGTGAAGTCGTTGCGCTGGTCGATGCATTACCTATTCCGGCTTTGGTAACGCTAGATCCGTCGATCTCAGCAGCATATGCGAACGTTGCTATGCGAAGGCTTCTTGGGCTTCCTGGCACCGAACAGAGGATCGATCTCCATGCGGCCCCATACTTCTTAAAGAAGAATGGTGAAAAGCTGGCCCAGGAGGACGACCCTCTTTTTCGGGCCTTCGGCGGAGAAACCGTAAGCGGCGAATCCGTCGAATTCGAACTGTCCGACGGTCGAACGGTCTCTCTGCTGGCGTTTGCAGCGCCGATTCGCGAAGCCAACGGGACCATTTCCGGCGCGCTGACGTCGTTTATGGACGTTACCGCGCTTAGGTCTTCCGAACAGCGCACGTCCGACCGATTGATCATGCTCACGCGTGTCGGCCAAGAGCTTTCGGAAGCGCTTAATGCGGACGCGATTTTCAATGCCCTTGAAAAAGCGCTGATTCCGCGCGTTGGGTCCTATCTCGCGATGGTCGTTCTTGATGAAGAAGAACGGCCGAGCGCGCTGCATGTCACGCATGCGGATTCCGCTCGAAAGCACGAGCTTCAAGCGTTGCGCAGAGACCCGCGAGTTGCGCCCGCCGCGTTAGAGATCTCGGCTCGTGTGGCGCATGCGAACAAGCCCGAAGTTTTCGCCGATCGCCAAGAGCTGCTCGCCGGCATACAGTCGAGGCAGCATAAAGAATTTATGCGAACGTTTACGGAAGCCGCCGGAATTGAAGCTACGGTGGTTCTTCCGATGAGGAGCCGCGGACGTACGCTTGGCGTGCTCGCCGTGGCATCGGACCGGCCGAACGCGTACACCGAAGAAGACGTTCGTGTTTTGGTGGAGATTGGACGGCGCGCTGCTACAGCATTGCAAAACGCCGAGTTGTTCTTTCATCACGAGCAGTCATCGAAAACGTTGCAAGAAGCGTTATTGCCGGCGACGCTGCCCAAGGTTCCCGGAATTTGTTTCGACGCAATTTACGCGCCCGGGGACGACCGCGCTTTGATAGGCGGCGATTGGTACGACGCCTTCGAGCTCCCCGACGGGCGGATAGCCGTTTCCATCGGCGACGTAACCGGACGCGGGACAAAGGCAGCGGCCATTATGGGAAAAGTCCGCCAAACCATTTCCGGCCTTTCCTATTATGAAAGCGATCCGGTGAAGCTATTAGACGTGGCCGAAATGTCGCTGTTGCGCCGGCATCCCGACGCGCTCGTGACGGCGATTGTGGGCGTCCTCGATCCCAAAAGCGGCGAATTTGTCTACGCGACAGCCGGTCATCCGCCGCCGTTTCTGCGGCGCGCAGATGGAACGGTTCTAACGCTGCCCTGCCACGGATTGCCTCTGGGATTGCGCTCCATCGATGAAGATCGCTCGTCGGTGACGTTCCGTCTTCTTGCGGGAGACACACTGCTGTTGTACACCGACGGCCTCACGGAAGTGGAGCACGATCCGGTGGAAGGCGAGGAGCGAACGAAAAGCGCTCTGGCGGTATTGCCGCCGGATCGAAACGATGCCGCGACGTTTATTCGCGAGACGGTTCTGCCGCATGGAGCGCGCGATGACGTGGCTTTGTTGACGCTGCACTTCGATAGGGAAGGAATGCACACTCCGGTGCGTTCGCGCACACGCGATGCAATAGAAATTAAGTTCGACGCCCACGACGCCCGAATGGCACACGATCTGCGCGTATTCATTGCTGACTTTTTGCGCGCGTACGGCGCGCCCGGTGAACAATATGACGCTGCCGAATTAGTAGTCGGCGAACTCTTAAGCAATGCCGTGCGGCACGCGGGTGGTCCGATAGAAATGCATCTGACCTGGAGCGGTGAGTATCCTGAACTCTCGATGCTGGATAACGGCCCGGCGTACGATCCGTCGCTGGCCGTCCCCGAAGATCCGTGGAGCGAGGGCGGCCGCGGGTTATACATTATCAGTTTGCTGACGCGGTCGTTTCACGTTACGCGGCTCTTCGGGGGCGTGAACGAAACGCGAGCCGAGCTTGATATTCGCCGGCACGCGTGAACGATTCGTTTGACGTAATCGTCATCGGCGCGGGCGCGGCCGGCTTAGCGGCGGCGAGAAGATTGCAAGGCGCCGGCCATCGCACGTTAGTTCTGGAAGGGCAGAACCGGATCGGCGGACGTATCGTCACACGGCGGCTTCCTGGTTCCGTCGTTCCGGCTGAACTCGGCCCGGAATTCATTCATGGTTCACCGGAAATCACGTTCAGTCTGTTGCGACAAGCCTGCATCGGCGTCGTCGACGTCGGAGGAATGGGCGTCTTTTACGAAGATGGTCGTGTAACGACTCAAGACGATGAAACCGATCGGGTGCGATATCTTCTCTCGAAGGTCGAGAAAGCGCATGCAGACCAGTCGGTTGAAGAGTTTCTGAAACAATTTGCGGGCGATGCTTCTCTGGCGCCGGCCGTCGCAACGATTCTCCGTTACACGCAAGGGTTCGATGCAGTGGATCCGTGCGACGCTGGTATCGACGGAATCGCGGAAGAGTGGCGCCGGGATGCCGGCGTGGGTTCCGGCGCATGGCGTCCACTTGGCGGCTACGGCAATCTGATGCGTTTTCTGGCCGAGTCGCTGGACCCGCTTCAGACACCGCTGATGTTGGAAACCGTCGTTGAGAAGATCGAATGGAACGAAGGCGTTCGCATCCACGCCACGCGCTACGGAGAACGTTTTACGGTCGACGGTGGAGCGGTCATCTTAACGGTTCCCATTGCGATCTTGCGCAATTCGGCCATTGAATTCGTTCCCGAGTTACCGTCGAAAAAACGGCAGGCAATCGACTTGATTGCGATGGGTCCGGTCGTCAAAGTCGTTTTACAGTTCGATGAAACATTTTGGCATCATAATTCCGCACTGCGCGACGCGGCGTTCATTACGTCGGACGAAACCGTCTTTCCGACGTTCTGGACGACCGTACCGTTGCGAGCGGCGCTCATTACTGCGTGGTGCGGCGGCGCGCGAACACGAGTCCTCGACGGGTTGAGCCGCGAACAGCGAATTCAAGCCGCGCAAAACGATCTCGCAAAAATCTTCGGCATGACACCGGAAGCTTTGCGCGGGCGGCTCCGGTCCACGTGGTATCACGATTGGCAGAGCGATCGTTTTTTCGGAGGCGCTTACAGTTATGCGCGAGTTGGAGGACGAGATGCGCGCGTTCACCTGGCCGAACCCGTCGGACCGTTGCACTTCGCAGGCGAGGCAACGGCATTACACGGCGAAGGCGGCACCGTTGCGGGAGCTTTAGCCTCCGGGGAACGAGCCGCACGCGAATTTCCATGATTGCGACTGCATCGGTGCTTTCGAACGAGCTCTTCGCGGGGATCGATCTACCGGCCGGTTCTCGTGTGCCGCCGTTGCATCTTACGTGGCACGTAGCAGCGGCCTATGATTGGATCGGCGCTACCGAAGAACTCGAGGCAATAGCGGCCGGAACGGCTCCGTTTGGGACGACTATCGATCGTGCCCACGTTTTTGCCACCGACTGCTTCGCCGTGGTTGGACTTTTGGCGCCGTCCCTTCCGTTGGAACGGCTGCACGACGCAATTGTTAATGCTATGACAAGGTACTCGCATCACGTTGACTTACGCTACGCGACCAGCGGTTGGCTGCCGCACGTTACCCTGGCATCCGGGCTCTCGGAAGAAGATGCACTGGACCTGCGCGATGCGTTTGAACGGCGTGCCGTAGGAACGACCCTACCTATCGATAACTTGGCGTTCTTGAGTGTTGATTTCGGCCGTTTCATTTTGAGCAACGTTCGCCGCTTCAACGGCGAGCGTTCGGGTAGAACTGTCCCAGACCATGAGTGATAGCGATGCTTTCGTAGATTTGGTTCATTTGGCGTCTTCGTTGGTGGACCCGAAATCCGAACGAGATACAGCCGCGCGTTTACGATCTGCGTTGCCTGCAGCCTTACAAGCAATGGGAAACGCACCGTTTCAACAGATCGTGGAATTCGTTCGCTCGGCACGTGCAGCGGGGATGCGATTCAATGGCACCGATGAAGAAGTGGCGCGCTCGATCCAACAACGGGCGCAACATGAGGAAAATCCCATGGACATCCCAGGCTGACTCTATAACGTTTGCTTCCATGAGTATGCGTCCCGGGAGTGCGCCGCAATGAGCGCAGCAATCGTTATGTTTCACGGATCGCTCGATATTACGACGAAGAAAGAAACGTCGGACGTGCTGAAATCCGTAAGTCAATCCTCACAAGTAACATTGGATCTTTCAGACGTCGACGTTGTCGACTCCTCATTTTTTGCGACATTTGTCTCGGTCTACCGCGAGCGTCTTTCGCGCCAAGAAATGACCGCGATTCGGGTGATCGCCCCAGATAAAGTGCAGAAGCTCTTTCACGTCGTGGGTCTCGCCCGGTGCGTTGAACTCTACGCGGAGGGCGATAAACGGGCGGCGGATATCCGGCAGGTGGAGTTGCTAGGAACCCCTCGGATGCAGTCTGTACGAAACGCCGAAGTGCTGATGCTGCAGTGAGCTGAACGGGTTTCCCAAGCCCATCTCAGCATCGAGGGCTACGGTTCACCAATGAACGGAACGCTGCCTCGCATTGCCGTCGTAGACGATGAGCCCGGGATCCGCTCGCTACTGGAATTGGAGTTGCGCGAAGCCGGCTTCGAGGTGCACGCCGCCCCGGATGCCCTCGAGGGCCTGATGTTAATTCGCGAGTGGGAGCCGGACGTAATTCTGCTCGACGTCATGATGCCGAAGGTCGACGGGATCTCGATCATTCCGAGATACCGAGCGGTAACACAGGCTCCGATTTTCATCTTAAGCGCAAAGGGTGGCACCGACGACAAAGTTCTCGGCCTCGAACGCGGCGCGGACCAATACGTTGCGAAGCCGTTCGAAATGCCTGAGCTCGTAGCGCGAATCCGCTCGGCAATGCGCCGCCCGACGTTGGATAACGGCGAAACGCTTGCCTACCACAACCTTATCATCGATCTTCGCGCTTATAGCGTCACGCGTGAAGGAAAGCCGATCGTTCTGACTAGGCGTGAATTCGATCTCCTGGTTACATTAGTGCGTCAGCCGCGCCGTGTCTTTACGCGCGAGCAGTTGATGGATATCGTATGGGGATCCGACGTTGCCGTTTCAGGAAATGCTGTGGAGACGTATATTTCTTACCTTCGGTCCAAAGTCGATGCACCTTTCGATCAGCCGTTGATTCATACGGTTCGCGGCGTAGGGTATTCATTGCGCGCTGATTAGCATGTTCGCAACATCGTTTCGCGCCAAAGTCATCGGCTGGTACGTCGGATTGGCCGCTATCGTCGCGTTGGCGTTTATCGCCATTGCGGGGGTCGTGTTGTCGCAGGTCTACGCGATAACGCAGCGGCAGGCACTCGAATCGGTGGCAGGGCAAGTGCGTTCTTTCGTCGCTTCGAAGGATCTGAATCCTAAGGCGCTCGACGCGCTGGAAGTTCCGCTGCAGCGCCGTTTCGCCGATACACCGGTGGTTGTCAAAGTGCGCGGGTTCCCCGATCAGCGCATCATGACAGCCCATCTTGCACAAGGCCTTGTCGTTTATCGCGCAGGAGAGGAGCGGCTTCCCCCCATACCGATGCCACCGCCGCCTGGCGCCGGTAAAGTCTTTTTCACGGAAAGACAAGTGAGGGTATCGCCGGTCGCCGGGTTCCTGGAATTGAAAATCCATCCGGAAGCGATTCATACGAAGAATGGCGACATTCTGATGTTTATCGATCCGGCAAAAGTAAACGTCGCAATCCAGCGATTTCTTTTAGCCGCGGCGATCTTTTTCGTGCTCGTCGTCTTCATCGCGTGGCGGCTTGCCGAGATCGTTGCGGCGCATACGCTCGCGCCGCTTTTGCGTACAACACTAGCGTTGACGCGATTCGCAGAGGGCGATTTCACGCCGGAATCGGTTGATACGAACGATCGGAGTGAACTAGGCCAATTAGCGCGCGCATATAACGGTGCGGTGGCACAAATCACCTACGCGTTTAACGAGCTTTCGAAGGCTGAAGAAGAAATGAGGCAATTCGTTGCGGATGCTGGGCATCAGCTGCGTACGCCGCTCACCGTGATTATGGGACACTTGACCGGGCTTTCTGCTCGAGAGCGCATTTCCGGAGACGCATCGGTGATGGCGCGTATGCTTGAAGAAAGCCGTCGAATGAAATCGTTGATTGACGGCTTGATCCTCTTGGCACGACTCGAACATCCGCAAGCGGAAAAGACATCGCTTATCGACGTAAACGAGTTGACGGCACGGGTTGCGCGTTCGTTCTCGGATTTAGACGAACATCGCGTCTCCGTCTTCTCTTCGGATGAACCAGCGTGGGTGGTCGCCGGTGACGGCGAGCTATTCGGTGCGGTGGCTGCGCTGGTAGACAACGCGCTGAAGTACTCCGATGGAAGCCCCGTTTCGATTTCCGTGCTCGCAAATCGCGCAATCGTTGCCATTGAAGTCGAAGACGACGGACCGGGTCTGCCGGAGTGCGATCGCGACCGCGTTTTCGACCGGTTCTACCGGGGTGAAACCAGCGCCGGCATCATTGGAACGGGACTTGGATTAGCAATCGTACGCCGCACGGTGGAGCGTGCCGGCGGTACTGTCACCATAGAGAATCGCGCAATCCGCGGACTTTGCTGCCGGATTGTTTTGCCTGCCGTCCCAACCCAATCCAAGACCCGCTCTTTAGCATCTGTTGTATGAAGAATATATTCCTAGCGCGCGCGTTCAGTCTCGCGCTAGCATCTGCCGTATGAAGAAAATATTCCTGGCGCTTGCGTTCAGCCTCGCCGTCTTGCCGGTTGCGTCGCTTGCGCAAATGTCCCCCGGAGTGTTACCGTCGACCGAGGTGCGGGCACAGCTCGAGCAGGCGCGCAATACTTCGAAGACGGAAGCGATGAACGCTCTTAGCGCGGATCATCGTGCGAAAGTTCAAGCGATCCTCTCACAACTCGAAAACGGATCGCTCTCGCGCAAAGACGCGCAAACCAAAATCGACAATCTGCTCACGCCGCAAGAATCGCAAGCCGTGCTTGCCGCCGGCCAGAAGATGGCCGATGCGATGCACGCTGCATTCTCCAACGCAGGACCGTCACAAGGCGGCTCGCATCAAGGTGGCCCGCCGCAAGGTGCACAGCCTCAAGGCCCGGGCAAACTGGATGCCGGTATGGTCTTGGTCTTGCTCAATTCGTCCGTCCCGTCGGGGCCACCGACGGCTCCATAACGTTTTCCGAACGCTTGTAATAAAAAACGGGGGCTGCTCGTAGTACTCGATAGAATGCAACAGTCTATCGAGCAGCCTCTCTTCGAGACGCTTTTTGCCCGGGAGTACCGGGGGGTGTTGTCGGTTGCGCGCCGGATCGTCGGTTCGGCCGCAGCTGAAGACGTTGCGCAGGAAGCCTTCGCGGCATTTCTGCGGAACGGCCCGCCGGAAGAAGCGCATGCCCGGAATTGGCTCTATCGCGTAGCGGTGCATCGCGCGTTGGATCTGCTTCAGCGCGATCGTAACCGCAGCGCTCGCGAGTTGCGCGTTACGAATGTAGAAACACCTGCGCAGCCCGATGAAATGCTCGAACAGCGAGAAACACGCACGACGGTGCAGCGCGCGTTACGCGAGTTGAAGCCCCGCGACGCCACCGTCCTGTTGCTTCGTCACAGCGGTTTTAGCTATCGCGAAATTTCGGTTGCAATTAACGTGCCTGTGGAGCGTGTCGGCGTGCTTTTGATTCGCGCTGAAGCCGCGTTCAAAAAGGAGCTCAATCGTGTCTCACCTCAATGACGCCGTGCTTCGCCGGTACGTGGACGAACCCGACGCTCTGCTCTCGTACGAAAAAAAGCATTTGCTGAACTGCATCCGCTGCCGCTCCGCCTTGAATACCGTTCGAGACAACGCTGAGGCGGCGAAAAATGCGCTCCGGGAGCAGGACGAACTCGTCGACATTTCCGCAGCACGAGATGCGATCTTGAAGCGTGCCGCTGCAGGCGCAAAAAAGCCGGCTCTCGTTCCGTACAAGTTCCGAAGCTACGATTGGCAATGGGGTGCCGTAGCTGCGGCGTGCCTCGTTATCGCAGTGCTCTTTTCGTATGCACCGTTCCGCGCATATGCCGCGAATTTGCTAACGATTTTCGAACCGCGGCAGTTCACGCCGTTGTCGATGACACAGGCCGATCTGACGCAACTCCGCGGCGTTCCCGAGCTGGCCGCTTTTGGAACCGTTCACGAGAGCGGAAAGCATCGCTTCTTGGAATTTCGCTCGTTAACCGAAGCGCAGAATTATGCCGGCAGAACGGTGGCGTATCCGACTTACTTACCGTCTGCGGTCCCGCACAAGGCGATGTATCAGGTAAGTCGGGTTTATGGCGCCTCGTTCACGTTTGATGAGAAGAAAGCGCGTGCTACCGAAGAACGCAAGCACGTTGCGCTTCCAGCCGTCCCTCCGAATTTGAACGGTTCGACGTTCAGCGTAGAAATTGGACCGATCGTCGTTGAAAATTACGGTCAACAAGCCGTATCGCACGCGGCACACAAAGTGCACAATACTCGCGAATTGGCGCGCAATGCCGTTGTGGTGGTGCAAGCACCGGTCCCGTCGGTGCGCACGACATCGGCCAGCGCAGATGAGATTGAATCGTATCTGCTGTCGCTGCCCAACGTGCCCGAAGACGTAAAGACGCAAATTCGCGCGATCCGCGATCCGTCGTCGACCCTGCCGATTCCGGTTCCGGTAGACAAAGAAACCGCGCGCCACGTTCAGGTGCAAGGTGCGCCGGGACTGCTCATCGGCGACAACACCGGAGTGGGCAGCATCTTGGTCTGGCAGCGCAACAACACAATCTATTCCGTGGCCGGCGGCTTTACGGCAGATGAAATAACAAAGGTAGCGAACTCAATGACACCGTGAGCGATTCGTACGCCATAGAAACGCGCGATCTCACGAAGATCTACGGAGATCGCACCGCCGTCGACGATCTCACCGTGCGTGTTACGCGCGGTGAGGTCTTCGGTTTTCTGGGACCAAACGGCGCCGGCAAAACGACAGCGGTGAAAATGCTGCTCGGCCTAGTGTATCCCACGTCCGGGGATGCCGCGATCTTGGGGCGTCCACTGGGCTCACTAGAGGCGCGTCGCAGAATCGGATACTTGCCCGAACTCTTTCGCTATCAAGAATGGCTTAGCGCTCGTGAAATTCTCGAGTGGCACGCAGCGTTGCTGCGCTTGTCCCGTGCTTCGCGATCCCGGGAAATCGATCGCGTCCTCGATTTGGTCAATTTAAGCGCAAGAGCTGATGAACGCATTGCGAGCTTCTCCAAAGGAATGCAACAGCGCCTCGGATTGGCGGTCGCGCTTCTTGGATGTCCGGAGTTGATCGTGCTGGACGAGCCAACCTCGGCGCTCGATCCCGTCGGTCGCGCGGACGTTCGTCGATTGCTTACCGATTTGAAAACGCAAGGAACGACGGTGTTTTTGAATTCGCACCTACTCACCGAGGTGGAATCGGTGTGCGATTCCGTTGCGGTGATTCTCGACGGGCGAATTCAGGCGATGGGTGCGCTCGGAGATTTGTTGGGCAAACCCGGCGTGCGCATCACTTTCGCAAACGGAATTTCGAGAGTTGTAGAGGGCATTACAAATGCCGAGATCCCGGCCATCGTCGCGTCGTATGTGGCGAACGGTGCTGAGATCGTTTCCGTCGTGCCGTTTCGTCAGACGCTGGAAGAGCGGTTCCTCGAGATTGTCAGGAGCAACAACACCCATGAATCTGTTATTGATAGCGTCGCTTACGATTCGTGAATCGTCGCGTCGGCGGCTCGTAGCTGCCGTTGCAATCGTGACGCTGCTGCTCGTGGCGCTAACCGCGTGGGGCTTTCATGCGCTCGTCGCATACCACTCCAGCGACGGCAAACGCATCGACCCGCACGATATTTTAATGGGCACGAGCACGCTCGAAATCTTGATGGCGTTCATGTTCAGTTTTATTCTGGCGATTGGTTCGGCGTTTCTTGGGGCGCTTTCAACCGGAAACGAAATCGAAAACGGGACGCTGCTTGCGATCGTTCCGCGCCCGGTTCGCCGCGTCGAGATCGTTCTCGGAAAGTGGCTAGGAAATTTAGCGCTCATCGCCGCTTATGCGTTTGCGATTGCGATGTCGGAATTTGGGGTGGTTCGCCTCATTACGGGCTACATGCCGCCTCATCCCGTGTTGGCGACCGCGTTTCTTATCGCAGAGAGCGCCATCATTCTAACGCTAACGATGACCCTTAGCGTGCGGCTCTCCGCGATTGCAGCCGGCTTCACTACCGTTGTCCTTTTCGGGATAGCATGGATGGGCGGCATCGCAGGAAGCGTGGCCGTCGCTCTGCATAATGTGACGTTGCAAAACTCGTCCGTTGTGTTGAGTCTGCTAATGCCGAGCGACGGCCTGTGGCGAGCCGCGTCTTATGCGATGCAGCCGGCCATTATTGCGGCCGGCGCATCGACGGTAAACGAGGTGAACCCATTCGTTCCGGTTGGTCCGCCACCGCCGGCTTATCTAATCTGGTCGGCGTGTTGGCTGATCGTCGTATTGGCGATCGGAATCCGATCGTTTCAAACCCGTGATATTTAAGCTCCCGCCGATTTCTTACACGTTACCGTAAATTTGACGACGCGTCCGGACTTCTCGGTAAAGCTGCTCGAAGAGACGAATTCATTGTCGCTGACCTTCGTGTCGGTGATATCGCCGCTCGAGCTTACACTGGGGTCACCGGTCGAACCGGTCATATCGTGCCACACGAGTTTGCTTGGCGTTGACGCGGGGGTCGTAACCGAGTAGGTATAGCCACCGAGCGTACCATAACCGATATCCACCCATCGCTTCACGAGCGGGTCGTACGTGAACTTATCGGTGGCGGTTCCTGGATAGGGGAACCACGGCGTTCCTTTGCTCGTTGTGGTTGCCGTCATGAAATACCCGTCGGGGTCCATCGCGTAGCTGATCGTCGTCGTAAACGGCGCAGGGCGGCGGCTGCTGACGTTATTGCAGGTCCAGGTCCCTTCGCGGTAGGCCAGGGCCGAAAAATCCGGCTTCGGCGGCTTCGGAGCCGGGCTGCTTTCAACTTGGGCAAGTACGAATGCCGGCGCTGCCACAATGGCAAGGAGCAGTAGAAATGCGGGTGCCTTGGAGTGCTTCATTTGTCGACCTCCAAAAAGTGCAACTGACGCTTCAGTATTGCGCTCCCTTTCGGGAGAAGGCCAGGGCCTTGATACTCATTCAATTAAGGCCGCTGGATATTCGCAGGCTATCCTCAAGGAGAACTCTCCGGCCCCGCCAACCTTTGCGAATCGCTTGCGGCGAGCGCCCATAAATAGTAGGGTTTATGGAAAGCAGGCCCAATATATAGCGGTCAACTGGATCTGCGGCAATAGGTGATTATCGGATGAAGCACGAGACCGTTTGCGGCCTCGATATCGGCACGACCAAGACCTGCGCGGTCGTCGCCGTGGATGGTCCCAGCGGCCTCGAAATCGTAGGGGTCGGTGAAGCCCCATCGCTTGGGATGCGCAAAGGGGTCGTAGTAGACCTTGAAGAGACGATCAAATCCATCGAAGCCGCTACCGAGAAGGCCGAACGCATGGCCGGCCTCCACGTCGGCGACGTGTACGTAGGCATCACCGGCGATCACATCCGCAGTACGAACAATCGCGCCGTCGTGGCGACGACCAGTGAAGACCGCGAGGTTTCACACGGCGACGTGCGCCGCGTTATCGACGCGAGCAAAATCATCAATCTTCCCGCCGACCGCCAAATCATTCATGCGCTGCCGCGGTACTTCACGGTCGACGGACAAGACGGCGTGGAAGATCCGATCGGCATGGCCGGTGGACGTCTAGAAGTCGACACGCACATCATTACCGGCGGCACGACGTTCATCACGAACGTGTTGAAATGCGTTCATCGCGCCGGACTGGAAGCTGCGGGCCTTGTCTTTGAACCGCTTGCTAGTTCGGCAGCGACGCTGATGTCCGAAGAGAAACAGGTCGGCGTCGTTCTGCTGGATATCGGCGGTGGAACGACGGATATCGCGGTGTACTCGCTGGGCAGCGCCATTTACACCGCAACGGTTCCGGTCGGCGGCAACATCCTCACAAACGATATCTCGCTTGGATTGAAGACGTCGCTCGCCGAGGCGGAAGAAGTAAAGAAACAATTCGGCGCGGGTGTTTCCGAAAACGGCGAGCAGACGTTCAGCGTCCGCACGCTGGATGGTCGTACGAGCAAAGACATTACGACGCAGCAACTGCGCCAAATCGTCGTACCTCGCGTGCTCGAAACGCTTCGGATGTCTAGGCAGAAGATCGTTGAAAACGTGCCGCGCGATTTAGTGCTCGGCGAAGTGGTGCTCACCGGCGGCGGTTCGCTGCTGCCCGGCATTGCGCCGATTGCTGAAGATGTTTTCGGATTACCCACGCGTGTCGGCGTGCCGCAATCGATCGGCGGATTGACCGATGCGATCACGATGCCACAGTACGCGACGGCGATTGGTTTGGTGCTCTTCGGCGCCAACGGCGAAACCGAGGAAACCAACGGCGTGCGAAAGCCGGGTGGATCGGTCCTAACGCGGGTCCGCAATTGGTTAGCGGACCTTTGGAACTAGTACTTGCACTTCGAACAGCTCTCATTTTTTGAGGAGACGCAAATGGCAGACGCTAAACGCTTCCAACCCGACCATACCGCCGCGATCAAAGTGATTGGGGTCGGCGGTGGCGGCTGCAATGCCGTGAACCGAATGATCGAAGCCGGCTTGAACGGCGTCGATTTCTTCGCGGTGAATTCCGACGTGCAAGCTCTGCGTTCGTCGCGTACCGAGAACACGGTACACATCGGCAACGGCATGACGCGGGGTCTCGGTGCCGGTGCGAATCCGACGCTCGGTCGCGAAGCCGCCGAAGAATCGCGTGAAGATCTAAGCATGATCCTCGACGGCGCGGATTTGGTGTTTATCACCGCCGGCATGGGCGGTGGAACAGGCAGCGGCGCGGCGCCCGTGATTGCGGAGCTCGCACGTGAATCCGGTGCACTCACGATTGCCGTCGTAACGAAACCGTTCGCGTTCGAAGGCCGCAAGCGTATGCAGACGGCGGAGCATTCGATCGCCGAACTCGAAAGCAAAGTCGATACGCTCATCACGATTCCAAACGAGCGCATTCTTCAGGTTATCGAGAAGCGCACGCCGCTCAATGAAGCGTTTTCGTACGCCGACGATGTTCTGCGCCAAGGCATTTCAGGCATTAGCGACCTTATCACGCAACCGGGCTTGATCAATCTAGACTTCGCCGACGTGAAGACGATTATGACGGACGCGGGTTCGGCGATGATGGGCATCGGCGAAGGCTCCGGCGAGCATCGCGCGGCCGATGCAGCGCAAAAAGCCATTGCATCACCGCTGCTCGAGACGACCATTGAAGGCGCCCGTGGCGTGATCTTCAACATCACCGGCGGCCCCGACATGGCAATGTACGAAGTGAACGAGGCGGCGGAAATGATCGCTCGCGCAGTCGATTCCGATGCGCAAATTATCTTCGGTGCGTCGATCGATCCCAACATGAGCGGTCGCGTTCGCGTTACGGTGCTTGCGGCCGGTTTCGGCTCGTCGCGCACCTATCGCCCATCGTTGAACGGCTCGGTAAGCAACGTCTTCGAAAACGGCAAGCTCGACACAGTGTCGCCCGTAAACATGGACGACATCGAAGTCCCGGCGTTCCTGCGATATCGCGGATAGCGTTTCTTAGGCATGGGTTTCTCGGCTCGCGTTCTGCTCGACTCGATCAGTCCTGCGGGGGTACGCCTCACCACGATGGAGGTAACGTTCCCCCGCTTCATCTTGTCCGAATTTAACACGCACCGCGTTTTTTCAAAAAATAGCGCGAGTTCTCGTGCAATTCCAACAAGCAAATTGATTCAGCGCGTGCTGGAAGAGCCGGCAATGCCCGTTGAATGGGGCAAAAACAAAAAAGGCATGTCGGCCGATGAAGAGCTGGATACCGATGAAAAGCTCAGCGCCGAAGCCACGTGGCTGGCGGCTCGCGATCGCGCGGTAGAGTTCGCGAAGCAGTTCGCCGATCAGCAAGTTCACAAGCAAATCACGAACCGGATTCTCGAACCGTTCATGTGGCACACGGTGATTGTCACGGCAACGGAATGGGACAACTTTTACAAACTGCGCTGCGCGCCAAATGCGCAACCGGAAATTCGCGTTGCGGCCAATCTAATGCGGCAAGCGTTCGCGGCTAGTAAGCCTAAGACGGTAGCAATCGGCGATTGGCATTTGCCGCTGATTCAGGACGATGAACGCGCTCTGCCGCTAGAAGAACAGAAGAAAATCAGTGTTGCGCGATGCGCTCGCGTTTCATATCTTACGCACGACGGGAAACGCAACGTCGAAGCCGATCTAGACTTGTTCACGCGCTTGAAGAGCGATCGTCATCTCAGTCCGTTCGAGCATGTCGCAACGCCGAGCGAGGATAGCGACTTCCATGCTAATTTCCGCGGTTGGGTGCAGATGCGTAAGGCGATCGAAGCAGAACTGCCGCACGAGAAATTGTCCGAGCCTGTCTAGAAAACTCCTTCGCGGAGGAGTACAATCGCCGAGTACCGGGTCAGTTCATTGTAGCTGAAGCGGAGGGCGCCATACGATGGAACTTCCTCAAGCCCATAAGCTGCTCCAAGAGTCGCTCGATTTGCTACGTTTTTCAAAATTGAATGTACGTGTATGCAATGACGCCGCTCGTGCCATTGTCGGCCCCGACAATCGCGCGGTTTTCCTGAAAATAAAGAAGCACCCCGACACCTCGAACGATTGGCGCATTCTAGCATTCGAAAACGATGAAGCTGTGAAGATGTTCGAACCTGCGAGCAATGCTGTCGATATAGCAGGTTTCGTTTCAGACGCCTTAATGGCGTCGCCGCGTACCGGACAACGCTGAAAACGTCCGCCTCACCAGACGCGTCGTCTCGCGTGGGCGTATTTCGCGCTTGATTTCCGCTTCGAGTTCGTCTTTAGCGACGTCGAGGTCGTATTTAGATTGCAGATCCATCCAGGAATCTCGGTGTCGTGCCGAAGTAATAGGCAAGCCGTAGTGAAGTATCGGCACTAATCGCGCGTTTGGCCTTCACGATTTCGGCGATCCGGGAGATCGGGACGCGCAACGCGATGGCAAGCGCATTTGCACTCATGTCCAATGGCTTCCGCACAACCGCAGCAAGTACGTGGAACAAAGATAGCGCCGCGCTCAAGGCGGGTTCTTAGGTCATTGCATTGAGCCGTTCCGAGAGAGCCATGCGGGGTATCCATACGAGTTCTCTGCGACGAGCGGCTCGTATGGAAATGCTTTTAACACCCATGAGGCAGTTTGTTCGACTACGCCAACCAATTCCGACTCGTTATCAGGTTGTCCGAAAGCCTCGAAGCCGCAAGTCCACCACGGCGATTCTAAGAGCGTAAGCGAAGTCAGCTCGACGCTGCACCCGCGCTCGATCGCTTTATCGATGCCGACTGCACGTGCCGCGCCGTTAAGGATGGAGTACTTTCGCTGAATTCGCGTCTTTTCGACACAAGTCCATAACGCTTTGCTTGTTAAAGGTGAATCAGCTGATGTCAGTTCTGGCCGCTCGATTGCAACTTTATGCCACAGCTCGACTTGGCCCGTACAACCGGAGCCGAATGCAAATCGACCAGCGGCGCGATTGCGTACTTTTATTTCGAGATTGCCGCTAGTGCCGGCGCGAAGTTTCGCACCGATGTGTTCGCAGTCCGGGATCCGCAAATAAAAGTCTTCACGTGATTCGAATCGTTCGCAAAGCTCCGGCGAGTCGATGGCCTGCACGAACCAGCGCTGGACGTCGTCGGGGAGTACCCCGCTGGAAAACCATCTGACCTCTGCGGTTTCGATCAAGACGCGTACCCGAAGAAGCTGAGAGTGCCCGCCGTAGCGGCGCACGGGACATTAAGGGCTTCTTTATTTCCGACTTATTGCGGAATAGTTATGAGATATGGCATAACAGATGGCAAGCGAGCGACCGACTAGTCGCTCTCGGTTTGATTCTGCCAGGGAGATCGGGTGTGGCTCTTTCGACAGAGCCTCGGGCGCTTTTGCTCGAGGGCGGCTTTCCTACCGTTCGGCGCGCGGCCGATGGACTCATCGACGAACCGGTGGAGCGCGGTGATGCCCCGCCTGCGATTAGGGCGGTCGATGAAATGCATCAAACAGCGATCCAAGCCGGGGCCTCGGATATTCATATCGAGCCGGCGCACGAGGGGGGACGCGTTCGCCAGCGGGTCGACGGCATTCTCATCGAGGTGCGCCGGTTACCCCCATCGCTTTTCCCACAGATTGTTTCGCGCATCAAATTACTGGCCGGCATGGATATCGCGGACAAACGGCAACCGCAGGATGGACGCTATCAAATCGATCTAGATAGCCGCTCACTAGATGCGCGCGTTTCTTCGATGCCTACTATCGCAGGCGAAAAGCTGGTCGTTCGACTTTTGGACATGCACGCGTGCGTGCCGAGTCTTGAAAATCTTGGGATGCCGATCCACTTGCTCGAGCGTTATCGCGCACTGGTACACGCTCCACACGGTTTCGTCGTTGTTTGTGGCCCGACAGGCAGCGGCAAAACTACCACGCTTTACGCATCGCTAAGTGAACGGAACGTTGAAGGGCAACACCTCTGCAGCGTTGAGGACCCTGTCGAGGTGCGTCTCCCCGGCGTCGCTCAAGTGCAGGTTCATACGCGCGCAGGCGTTACGTTTGCAGTCGCGTTGCGTTCCTTTCTGAGACAAGATCCGAACGTTATCATGGTCGGTGAGATTCGAGACGCCGAGACGGCCGGCGTCGCTATTTCAGCGGCCCTCTCGGGGCAACTTGTCGTTGCAAGCTTACATGCAAATGATGCTCCGCGCGCAATAGAACGACTCGTAGAGCTCGGTGTAAAGAGAGCCGCAATTGCCGCGGCGCTCTCGTGTGTCGTCGCGCAGCGTCTCATCAGAAGAATTTGTGACGAATGCCGCAGCAAATCGGTGATTTCGAAAAAAGACGCGTCGTTACTCGGCGTTCCCGACCGGACCACGATCTTTGAACCGGTGGGATGCACCCGGTGCGACGGTACCGGCTATCGCGGTCGCGTTGGAATTTTCGAATTCTTTAACATAACCAACGAAATTCGTGGCGCAATCGCACGTGGCGAGTCCTACGTGGAGCTCGTTCGCATGGCCGGCAAAGGCGGGTATGTGCCGATGTTGACGGACGCGATCGCCAGGCTTGTAAACGGGGAAACAAGCGTTGCTGAATTGCGACGCGTCCTTTCGTTAGGAGAAGAAGCGTGAGTTCAACATCGGCTGTGCGCCTCACGGATGCGCTGCATGTAGCGCGATCGCGGAACGCCTCGGACATTCACTTGAATCCGAAGGATCCGCCGGCAATCCGTGTTGACGGTTGTCTCGAACACCTAAATGGGCCGGCAATGGAGCGCGAGGAACTGTATGCGATCGCGGCGGCGTTGTTCGACAAAAGGCAGGTCGATAAAGTCAACGCCGGCGTAGACGTTTCGACAACACATATCGATGATGTTCTCGGCGTGATTCGAGTTCACGCTTTTCGTGTCGAGGGCGGAATCGCAATCGCTCTGCGGCTGTTGCAGAAGTCCGTTCCCAGCCTCGAGTCTCTCCACTTACCGGCAATCGTGGCGTCTCTCTGCGATCGGGAGCGCGGGCTAATCTTGTTCGCAGGCCCCACGGGCTCAGGTAAATCGACGTCTCTTGCCGCTTCAATCGATCGGATCAATTCATCGTCATCGCGCCACATCATTACGATAGAAGACCCTATCGAATACCGCCATTCCAGCAAACGTTCGGTGGTGGTTCAGCGTCAGATAGGCGATGACGCTGTGTCGTTCTCGCAGGCACTTATCGGGGCACTACGAGCCGATCCCGACATCATTGTCGTCGGCGAGATGCGTGATGAATCGACGATTCAAGCCGCGCTTACTGCAGCTGAGACGGGTCACTTAGTGCTCGCAAGTATCCACACAGGGGATGCGGCGCAGACAATAGACCGGATTGTCGACGCGTTTTCGGGATCCGCACAATCACAGATTAGGACCCAGTTGTCGCAAGCGCTCCTCGCAATTATTTCGCAGCGGCTCGTCCGACGAGCTAGCGCACACGGCCGCCGTGCCGTCGCGGAAATCGTCGTTGCCACTGACGCCGTTCGCAATATTATTCGAGAAGCGCGCACGCATCAATTACGGAACGTCATTCTCACGGGACGGCACCTGGGAATGCAAACGCTCGAAAATCATCTCAACGAACTTGTGGCACGCCGTGAAATCACGCGCGAAGCCGCACTGGCCGTGACGGACAGGAGTGAAGAGATCACTACTGTTTCTTCGGCGGCCTTCGGAGCATAATGCCGGCTGTATTTAACTATGCCGCGCGAAACGCGGACGGAAGGTTTGTAGCCGGCGCAATCAGCGCCGAAACGCCGGAGCAAGCGTTAGCGCACCTGCGCACACGAGCGCTTTTTATAACGGCGCTGGAGAAAGCCGGATCCTCACGCGGGATCGTCGCATCGGTTTTTACGATGCTACCGGTGAATGCTTCAGCACGGCTGGCGTTTTTCCGATCGCTCGCGACGCTGCTCCACTCCGGAGTAGCCCTACGGAGAGCCTTGGAGGTAACAATTGAGGAGTGCCGTGACAGCCGGCTTGCGGAAGGTCTGCGATCGATTGCAAGCGATATCGAAGCGGGTGTCCCGCTCTCGAGCGCGATGGGCCGCCGGCCTCGTGAGTTTTCGCCGCTCTTTATTGCGTTCGTCCGCGCCGGTGAGGTCAGTGGCACGCTCGACCGCGTTTTGGAGCGGCTCGCGCAATTTCTAGAGCGCGACCGGGCCTTGCGAAAACGCGTGAAAGCGGCGTTGGCCTATCCAGCTATCGTAGCGTTTGCAGCGCTTGCGCTCGTTCTTTTTCTCATCGCAAATACCGTACCGGCCTTCGCTTCTATGTTCACGGAGATGCACGTGCGACTGCCGCTCTCAACGAAAATACTTCTCGCCGTCGGCCAAGCACTGACTGTGCCTTCTGTCTGGATTGTGCTTCTCGCGATACCGGCCGGCGCTCCGCTCGGCGCTCTCGCAATTCGTCGTTCCGAGGCCGCTCAAAGCATGCTCGACGCGTTGCGCTTGCATGCACCCGTTTTCGGCCCGATCGTGCGGAAGGCGACCGTCGGCAGTTACGCTCGTACGCTTGGAACGCTGCTACAGTCAGGTGTCACGCTCATGACGGCGTTAGATGCGTCGCGGGACGTTGTGGAAAGCATCGTTTACCGCAAATGCCTTGGCGCGCTCCCGGACGCGTTAAGAGAGGGAGATCCGCTCGCCGTGCCTCTGGAGAAGAGCCTTCTCTTCGATCCACTGTTTTTGCAGTTGGTCCGTGTCGGCGAAGAAACAGGCGCGCTTGACTCGATGTTGTTGCGGCTTGCGGAGTACTACGAGCTCGACGTTGAGACGGCGATTACGACCCTCGGAAGCGTACTTGAGCCTATTTTGATTCTTCTGTTAGGCACCGTCGTCGGAACCATTGTTGCCTCGATTTTGATTCCACTCTATTCGATTATCGGGAGTATCAAGTGAACGACCCATCGCCGCATCGTCAGCGTATTATCGAAGAACACCGCTATTTATGTGCACGGGCCGCCCGCAAGTTCGTCCGTAATGGACTAGACCGCAGAGACTTGGAACAAGTTGCCGCCATCGGCCTCATCAAAGCGGCGGATCGGTACGACCCGGCAAACGGCACGCCGTTTGAAGCCTATGCATGGGTGTTCGTACTCGGGGAATTAATGCACTACGTTCGGGACAGTGAAAAGTTGCTTCGTGTGCCGCGACGGCTCCGGGAGCTTGAACGGCGTTGGCTAGTTGCCGAGTGCGAATTATGGATGCTTCTCGCTCGCGACCCGAGTGATGCGGAAATCGGCGCTTATATCGGAGCGGATGTAGGGGAACAAAGAGAGCTGCAACGCTATCGAGATGCATCGTCCACCGTATCTATGGATGCGCTGCGGCCGTACGAACAGCGAGCACTCTCTTATACGATCGATAATCAGCTCGATAAGCTTATGCTTCAGAACGCATTAGCTAATTTGTCGGCGCTTGAACGTGAGATCTTGACCGAAATCTACGAACGCGACACGCCGCTGATTGACCTAGCGAAACGCCTCGGATACTCACGCCGTCACCTTACCCGGTTGCATCGGGCGGCGCTTCAGAAGCTTTCGCCTCATGCTCGTCCTCAAATAGCCTAAACTTGGTACTAACGCGAGAAGTAAGGAGCTATCGCACGCATATGGATCGCGAACACGAGATGGGATTCACGTTGATTGAAATGATGATCGTCGTTGCGATTATCGCGATCCTCGTGGCAATTCTAGTGCCAAACTTCATCCGGGCACGTGCTCAAGCGCAGACGGCGGCATGCGAGGCGAACTTGAAAGAAATTGCAACGATTCTTGAGCTTTACCAGACCGATCATCAGCAATACCCCAGCGGAACAAACACCGCTGTTACGACCGCCGATGTAGACCTGGCGCCGTATCTAAAGCAGAATCCCGTCGACCCTGTGAATCCGTCGGGGAACTACGAATTTACGGTTACGAACGGCAGCACGGGAAATCCCTCGTATACCATTATCTGTCCGGGGCAACACGATCCCGGAACCATGAGCTCGATTGGAGGTGCAGGCGGAAGTACGCACATCCAGTACTCCTCGGCTACGGGATTCTCGGCGGTCGCAAGTCAGTAATATGAGCGCTGCGGCCTTTGCGGCATTTGCCGCGGGAATAACGACGTCATTTGGCCCATGCGTTGCTCCGCGATTTATAGCTGTGTGCGCCCTTGCAAACGGCTCGAGCGGTATGCAGCGGACCGTTCGCGTCGCGGCCTTTGTTTTTGGCCTCATTTCAAGCTCTGTGGCAATAGCGGCCGGAATATCGCTTTTTAGCGCATTGACTCGGTTTTCAGAGTTCGTGTACGTGGCGTTGGCCTGCGGGCTCGGATTCTTCGGATTGCGCGTGCTGTTCGGTTGTTCGCCGCATCAATGCGTGCACGGCTCACCGGCGTTGCGCGCGTCTGCAGGCGGTGCGTTTCTTTTGGGAGCGTCTTTCTCGATGATCCTCTCGCCGTGCTGTGGACCGGTCATTGCAGCGCTGGGGTCCGTTGCAGCGGGCAACACTTTTGATGTGCGAGCGGCGACGCTCGTTGTTGCTTTCGCAGCCGGACATGCGGTGCCGCTGCTTGCGGCGGGTTCCGGGGCTGCACGCGTACGCGGCGTACTGCAGAATCATTCTCTTTCGGCCGCGTCCTCCGTAGTCGCCGGTGGGCTAATGATTGCACTGGCATCTTACTACGCTCTGCTGGCATGATGTTGAGCCGCCTGCGTCGCTTCCGTTTGGTTGTGATTGCAATGGCCGGCGCGGCCTTGCTCCTCCATTCACAGATTTCGGAAGCCCTGGTGATACGAGGTGATGACCTTGCGTATCGAAATGTGGGGGCCGCAATGAGCAAGTATCGCAACGCTCTATGGTGGGACTCGCAAAATGGAAGCGCAGTCGACCGGATCTGTTTCCACGAACTGCTTTCGCACCAACCCGTTCTCGTGCGCGATGCGCTCAAGGTTGCCAACGCGTATCTCGAACGGCACGGGAACGACGCAACAGTCCTAACAGATCGTGCGCTGGCGCTGAACTTTTTGCGCCGATATACCGAAGCTGCGGCCGACTTTCGGATGGCTGCCTCGCAGACGAAGAACGTGCAACTGATGACGTTCGCCGGCTTTGCCGCGCTGCATGCTGGGAATCGGCGAATGGCTAAGCAACTGTTCACCGAGGCAACACAACTGGACTCTCGATTCACTCCTGCGCGCCGGGCATTGGCGAGATTATCATGATTGAAAAAGTTCTAATCACGTGCGCCTTTCTGTGCGGTTCGTCTTTCTTAGCACTTGCTGCGCTCTTATCCGCGAGGCGTGAACGATCGCTGCGTCTCCTTTCGACCTATTCCGCTGCGGTATTCTCTATCGTTCTTGCCGTTGCGCTAACAGCGTCCGGTCCGGTGCTTACTTCGATCGCGACCGCGTTAGCATGCTCTTGCGTAGTCGTGTGCGCCGTGACCGACCATACGATCGGATTGGTATTCGACGTAGTAACGTTTCCATCGGCTGCCGGCATAGTAGCCCTTACCGTACTTTCGGGGTTCGGAAGTGCATCGATTTTAGGACTGCTAACCGGTTTCACAACAATTTTTTTGCTGTGGTTTCTCACTAGGGGACGCGGTATCGGGTTGGGCGATGCGAAGCTCACCGCGGTTATGGGCGCAGCCTGCGGAGGAGCATCGGTTTTCACAGTAATCGGCGCAGCTTTCGTTTTGGGAGCGACCGTCGCTTGTTTCGGCCTTGCTACAGGCCGGCTAAAACGCGGTGACACATTACGGTTTGCGCCGTATTTGGCCGGCGGCTTTGTGCTCGCTACGACGCTAACAAAAATATACGCATGAGCGATTTTCACATGTTGCCGCTGGGAATCGACTTGGGGACCAGCCGCGCTCGCATTGCCGCCGCTGAAGTTGATTCGCACGGCGATATCCGTCTAAAGGCAGTTGTATCGAGAGATCTGCCCGCAGACTCCGTCCAAAGCGGTTTAATAGAGTCTCCCGACCTGGTAAGCGCCGTTCTCGACGAAATGCTTTGTGAGTTGGGAACGCGCGAACGGCGTTGCGTTTTCGCTTTGGGTACGCCGTCCGCGGTCTTGCGCGTAATGCGCTTTCCTAAAATGAGCTGGGCGGAGCGCATTCGAGCGGCAAAGTTTGAAGCGCAACGCTTCGTAGGGTGGAATATTGACGAAGAGAATTCCATCGTGCGAGTTCATCCTTTGGATCGTGCCGCCGGAGTATACGGCGTCGGTGCAGTACGGCGCGATGCGGTCGATTCAATCATGAGCGCGGTTCGTGGCGTGCGCCTGAAGCCTGTTTCGATCGATCACGATGCGTTAGCATTGCGCCGGGCCCTCCCTTTTTGCGATGCGATCCTTGACGTGGGAGCGGACCGAAGCATCCTTCACGCATTTTCCGAAAGCGGTCCGCTCTCTTGGATAATTCCATGCGGTGGTGTGGAAGTCACGAGGGGCATCTCACGCGATCTTTGCATCGACTACGCGACCGCTGAACGGCGCAAACGCATACTTGGGGCGGCCGGCGCGGGCGCCGCATCGCGCGATGAACTCGTAGTGCACCTTCGCGACGCGATCGAAAAAGCACGCAGTCGCGTGGCTATCTCTCGCATTGCCTTAACGGGAAACGGATCGCGTCTGCCGCGCTTTCCCGAGGACCTTGAGGCTGCGACGGGCGCATCGGTGGAGATGCCGGTGGCTCAGGCGCTCTTCAGCGATGCCTATCCTGAGGACGTCATTCGTTCAGCCGCGCCAGACTGGACCCTAGCGGTTGGGCTCGCAATGTGGGGTGCGGCTGCCTAGTGCGATTCGATTATCTTCACGACTCCGTTCCAGACACGGTCGATAAGCTACGCTCCCTGCGTCTGAGGAAAGAATTGCATGCGCCGGCCGGTGCGGTTGTTGCGGCGTTCCTCGTGCTTCTCGGAGCGTGGGGGATTGAAACTCACCGCCTCGCCGATGCACGCTATGGCGTTCTCGCCGCTACAAAACGTGACGACGAAAGCCGCGAGAAGCTCGCTAAAACGAAACTCGTCCGCGTACAAATAGACCATATGCTGGCCGTCGATCGGAGGCTTAGAGAAATCCATCTGTCAGGAGCGACGCTTTCCGAACGTCTCGCAGATATCGCGAATCGCGTACCTCAAAGGGCCTGGCTTACGTCGATTTCACGGTCGCAGGGAGAGATACAGATCGATGGCCGCGCAGATGGATTTACGGTTTTAAGTGAGGCGATTGCACGCTTAATGTCTAGCAAAACGGTTGAATCACCAACGTTGGTGCGTGCGGGACGTGACGATCGTCTTCGTGGCTCGGTGCTTTCGTTTGAAATGCGCGTAGAGGACACGGCGAAATGAAGGCGGTGAGATCGTTGTGGCTGCTCGTCGTCTTGATGCTCTTGGGCGGATACGGCCTTATAGTCCAGCCCGGCGAGCAGGCGATTAACGCAATGGAGTTACGCGCGCGCACGTTATACGATGAGGCCAACGAGAACGAAAGCAAAATAAGGCGGAGTTCGCAGTTAGAGCAAGTAAGGCGCCGGGTTCAGTGGGACTTACGGAAGCTTTCAGGTCAAGCTGCACCCGCTGCGACGACGGCCGTTCTGCTCCGCCTCCTGAGCGATGATGCAAAGCGCTTTAACTTGGAAATTCGCGCGGTAACGCCGGATCGAAACACAGCGCCTTCGGTAACATCGTCGCTCGACTTCTCGGAAACCGATTGGAGTATCGGATTGCGCGGCCGCTTTCGCGATGTCGTGGCTTTCGTAACCGATCTTCCCAAACACAATGCGTTGTTATATCTCCGCGATGTCGAACTGACGTCTACGTCGAACGAGCCGGCCGCCGCTCCGTGGTTAAACGTAACACTGCATGCGCAGCTTTATCACCTCGCCGCACTTTCGTTTTTAGAGGACACACATGGTACCGCCTTTACGCGATAGCGATCGCCGCGCGTTAATGTACATTGCGCTGCTTGCGGTATGCGGCACGTTGTTGCTCTTGCCCCTGGCGGGAGAATCATCATCGTCGATGGTTGACGCCGACGCAACCTCCAAGGCCATGCCGCTCGCTGGGTCTGCTGAGCTGGAAGGTCTGCATTTTCCCGATATCCCAGTTGTGCGCGATCCGTTTGTCCCCGATCTCGCGGAGGCAGGCGTGCCGGCGCACGACGTGAGTCCTGATGAAGAAAAAATCGGCATGGCGTTACCTCCCAATGAAGGTGCATCGAACATGCCGCTGCCTAGCGCGTCCGAGGGGGCCGCTGTTCCGATTGTCCGCGCTGTGATTCTCGGTACGCAGTCCAAGGCGTTGGTCGACATCGCGGGTCAGGTGCGCATCCTCGGGATCGGCGATAAAATCGGAGTAAGTACGGTTACGGCTGTAGACGCAAATGGCTTATCGCTAAATAACGGTTCGCGACTCGTGCTCTTGGAGCGCGACATATGAAACGCTCTATCGTCGCGATCACCCTCGCATTGTTCTGCACGGCCGCAGCGGCTGCCGAACAGAACCTCATTAGCATCGACGTCCACGACGCGGATATCTCGGACGTTATTGCGTTGCTGGCTGCCGAATCAGGAACCAATATCGTCGCCGATGCATCGCTCAAACCTGAACGAGTATCGCTCCATTTGCACGACGTTACCTTCGCCGACGCCCTTTCCGTCGTAGTATCGTCTCATGGGCTGCAGGTGCGCCGGAGCGGCAAAGTCCTTATAATCGGTACTTCCGAAGCGATGAACCGACGCTATGACGATTCGAACAGCGCGCTTGGAGCGCAAACTGTCGTTCTTCCGTTACAGCACGCCAAACCGGACGATGTAGCCAAAGAAATAACGGATGCATTACCGCAAGGTACTGTGATCGTCGCCGACAAGCGCACGAGTTCGGTGCTCGTGAGTGCGGATTCGAATACCGTTGGAAGAGCACGGCGGTTAGTGAACGCGCTCGATGCACCAAGTTTTGCCGGCGCAAACGGCTTCCAGACAAAGGCGTATCATCTGAGGTTTTTACGGGCGGATGATGCAGCAAAACAGCTCAAGGAAATTGCTCCCGACGGAACTTTCATCGTCGACTCTCAGCACAATGCGGTGCTTGTAAGCGGAAATGACGAATTGCAGAGCGAGGCGGCAAAGCTCTTTGACTCCGTCGATCGTCCAAGCCCGCAGGTATTGTTCGAAGTCAAGGTGGCGGACATAACGCCCATTAATGACGCAAGCAATTTCGGGTTGGAGTTTGGCGGGACCGATCTACAAGGAAACCCGACGCTGGGCTCGACAACGTACTCTTTCACCAAAGGGTCTGTTTCAGTCAACGTGCGGCTCAACGCCCTGATCACGCAAGGTCGCGCGCAAATTCTAGCTACGCCGAAACTTGTGACGTTAAATAACAAAGAAGCAGACCTTCTGATTGGACAGACCTATCCTGTCGTCTTTAACACGTCGGTCCTTGGCGGACAAAACGTACAATTCGTAGACATCGGAGTAAAGCTGCGATTGACGCCGACCATTGGACCCGACGGTATCGTAACCGCCGAGTTACATCCCGAATATAGCGAACTGGTAGGGTTCACCGCTGTGGGTTATCCGATCATCGCGAATCGCAAGATTGATTCGACCCTGCGAGCCACCGATTCGCAAACTATAATACTTGGTGGATTGATGCGGGACGTCAGCAATCAGACCATCGAGAAAGTTCCGGGCCTTGCAGACATTCCCGTTCTTGGTAAGTTCTTCCAAAACAAGAGAGCGAACCACGAGCGAGACGAGATTGTGTTCATGATAACGCCCCACGTGATCTATCCGGATAAGCAGGTCGACAACAAAACGGAAGGGGCCGGGGCCTTGCACTGATTGCAGTTTTGAACTAGCTTAAGCCCATCGGAGGATTGCGCGATGAACGTCGACCTTGGTCCCAATCCGGTGGACAAGCTTGCCGACATGCTGCGTGAAGCAGAGAAGGCGCACGGAGTTTTCGAGAAGAGTTTAGGCCACGCCGACGCGGATTGGCCAAAATGGTATGCGCGCCACATCATCGATCGTTTAACCGAAAATGAAGAAGCGCGCTCCGAATAAGGTTTAACCGCCGTTCGTACAGCCGTGAATCCTGTTTGAGTACTCCTCTTGGAGCAAGTAGCGCGCGCCGTCCACGTTGTCGATGTCCAAGTAACTCTGGCACAAGTCGCCGATTTCTTGATTGAACGTTAAATTATAGTAGCCGGCGCCTGTATCGGGATCCGTCAACGTCTCGAAATACTCGTGTGAAATCGCGGAATCGGTGCTGTCGACCAGCGAGGAGTTGGGACCGCCCAGGTTTTGGCACCCTTGAACGTCTTGGAACGGCAGCACGGTAAAGACCACGTGGCCTACGGTGTCACTGAACGTTCCGCTTGCGTGATAGGCGCAGAATTGATTTGCGCTAGTGTTATCGGGCGAATAGCACTTCGTCGTTTCCTCGAAACACGTATCCACACCGTACGGAATGAACACGTTGTAGATGTGCGTGTAGCCGCCGCCAAATCTAGCAGCAGCAGCGTGCACGATCGAAACGAGGTCGCCCTGCGAAAGGTAGTTCGTATAGAGCGTCTGGCTTACCGCGATATTGCCGCCGAATCCATAACGGCGGCTAACGGTTGTCCCGACATACTGATCGCTGATGTGAATCATCAGGCTGTTGTTCAGACGATCGATGAAGCCTTGCGGATCGCCCCAGCACGTGCTCTTACAATTAATGTAGATGTTGTAAGAGGTGGCACGGGGGATAACGGTGCCGCCTAAGTTCTGTAAATCGGCTGGATAGTTGGTCGCTGTCGTACGAGTTGCTGCCGGCCGGATAGTTCCTGATTGGTGAATCGGGAAGATGTGGTATTTGAACGTCTTTTGAAACGACGTTCCGGCTGCCAGGTCAGTAGATGAAACAGCCAGCGTCGTGGTGGCGGCCGGTAGCGAGTCGCTGTGCGCGACCGATGACGAAGATGAAGATGACTGGACCGAGTTCGTTCCGCCGCCGCATGCGGTGAAAACTGCGCTTACTATAAGGACACCGAAAGCGCGGAAAAGTGCGAATCCGTGTCGGCTCGAGGGATCCATGGTGCTCCTAGGCGGGACGGGTAACTGAGATTTCTTCTTAATGTCGTCGCCGTTGCGCAGACTATACCCCCCAAAAAGGCTTGCGCACAGGAGCCTTAAGGCTGCTGCGTGGTGGGACCGTTTGCCCAACCGTCCCTAATCATAACGCAGCGTTTTGGCGAGACCGCGTACAACATTCCGCAAGTATCCGTTACGCAAACGCGCCGAGCACTGGGCCGGTTCCGATGCGCGAAGCGTTCATGAACGTTCGATCGGTTGCGTCACGCTTCGGGCGGGAATACCGTGGGAATGAAACAGGACGATTCACTGCGCGACGCGGTTTTATTATTGGCACGCGGCGCTCTTGGAGCTAGTATCGCAGCGCACGGTACGCAAAAGCTCTTCGGGTGGTTCGACGGCCCCGGCCTGGAAGGCACGACGCAGATGATGGACCAGCTGGGATTTCGTCCGCCGGAATTCTACGCGAAACTGTTAGCGGCAACTGAAGTAGGGGCGGGCGTACTCATTGCCACCGGAGCATTTGGCCCGCTTGGACCGATGCTCCTAATTGGGTCGCAGGTTACTGCCGTCGGGAGCGTTCACTGGAAGAACGGATTTTGGGCGCAGAACCAAGGCTTCGAAATGAATCTGATGTACGTCCTGGTCGCGACGCTGCTCGCAATGGAGGACCACGGGCGACTTTCGTTCGACCACATCACCGGGTTGCGAAAGCGGCACAATTCGTTCATTGGTACACTTGCCGTCGTAGCGGGTGCAGCGGCCGGAATTGCAGCGCTCGCGCGGCGCGAAACTGAGCCGGCGCCGAACTCCGAAACACAGCAAGAATGGCGCACTTCCTCGAGTGAAACCGGAACGGTCGGCGCGCCGCCGGAGAACGTGATTCCGGACCTTTGATTTTTCTACTAAAGTTTTAGTTGACAAGCGACACGAGGCCCTCGTATAGTTCTACTAAAGACTTAGTAGACAGCGAGGTGTCCGTGCCGCGTAAGACCGTTCAGGCCCTCACCAAAGCAGAGCTGCGCATTATGCGGGTGCTCTGGCAGAAACGCCGCGGCAGCGTCGCCGACGTCGTGGAGGCGCTAGACTCACCGCCCCTGGCGTACACCACCGTGCTCACGATGCTGCGCATTCTGGAACAAAAGGGCGTGGTCGGGCGTACGTTGGACGGACGCGCGCACGTATACTATCCCGAAATCGAGCAAGAAGACGCCGCGCGTTCAGCGATCGGCGACGTTCTGCAGTCATTTTTTAAGAACAGCAAAACGGCACTCGCCATGCGGTTGATCAGCGAGGAGAAGCCGGATCGCGATGAACTTCAACGCATCAAAGCGTTGATCGAACAGTACGAAGAGGAGCAACGCTAATGGTCGCGCGCTTCGAAACCTTGGTCCCGTTCGCCTTAACGGTATTGCTCAATGCGATCTGGCAACCGGCGGTTATCGCTGCGGGCGTCTGGGCGATCCTGCGAATTCTTCGCAATACGAACGCGACCACGCGCCATGCTCTCTGGTCGTGGGCATTGGTGGCATCGTTCGTTTTTCCGTTCGTAACATCGGTTGCCGTCTCTAGGCCTCATGTTTCGCCGGCGTCGCAACCGGTTGAAGTTCGCACAACCGTCGTCACGCGGTCGAAGGCGGATCAGGAACCGCTTATTCTGCCGTCGAGCGTGGCGCGAACTAGCGCACCGTCAATCGCTCCGTCTGCATTCCCGATCCAACGGCCGAAGTTTTCGTTGCCGAAGGCGGCCGCATTAATTACCGTTTCACTTTGGTTGCTGGCCGCGCTGGTTATCGTAAGTCGACTGCTCGTAAGCGTTCTGCACTTGGAACGCCTCAAGCGCGATTCACTACCGTTGCCCGTTGAAGCGCGCGAGCGGCTAGATCGTTGGCCGAGCGCACCCAGTAACGGTCGTGACGTGCGGGTCTGCGTTTCGCCGCACATCGCCGTCCCGGTCGCCATCGGACTCTTTGACTCGATGATTCTGTTGCCGAACGATCTGACGCAAGAGCTGGACGGCGCCGATCTCGACCGCGTGCTCTTGCACGAACTCGCGCACTTGCGGCGCTGCGACGATTGGGTGAATTTGTTCGAGCGAGTCGTGGAAGCGCTGTTCTTTTTCAGTCCCGGAATACATTGGATCTCCGCACAAATGGATTTGGAACGCGAAGTGGCGTGCGACGATTGGGTCCTGGAGCAGACTCAAGCGTCGTTGCCGTACGCACAATGTCTCGCCCGCATCGTCGAACGAACCGCGTGGCCGCACCGCCCCGTCGCGGCGCCCGGCGTGTTCAACACCCGCCGCAGCATGTCGGTGCGCATCGAACGGTTGTTAGCGCGTAAGCGCGACGCACGCGTAAGAGTCGCGGCTGTTCCCGCGATTGCAGGCGTGGCGGCGACCGTCGCATTTGCGATCGCAAGTGGAATTATTTCGCCGACGATTGCGTACGCCGTCGATTCGCCGCAAAGCCTCAAGCCCGCCGTGCCGCCCGCGCCGGTCGTTCCGGCGAAGCCGCAAACCGTACCCAAAGTACCGGCACCCGCAAAGGTCAGCGCTCGCCCGGCTCGCGTTGCACCGACGCCCTGTCCGCCAAGGTTTTCGCACAGTGCAATTCCGGCCGTCGCGCCTGTGGTCCACGTGCCGGCCATCGTGATCCCGGCGTTCCACGTAAACGTACCACCGGTCAACGTACCGGCTGTGTACGTACCGCCGCTAAACATCGCCCCGGTCGTGGAGCCTCACGTCCACGTGAACGTTCACGTCCATCCGGAAGTGAACTTGCACGATAACGCGGATCCGCACTACTTGGACGAATTGCAGGCCGCCGGATACTCGGGTTTGTCCGCGCACGATGTTCTTCAGATGCGCGCAACAGGTGTCGATGCACGCTACATCAACGAACTCGCAGCCGCCGGTTTTGCGCACCTTTCGCCGCATCAACTCTCCGAACTGCGCGCCGTCGGCGTCTCCGGACAATACGTAAGCGATCTTGCGAAGGCGGGGCTTGCGAACGTTAGCGCACGAGAGGCGCTCGAGATGCGCGCAACGGGCGTGGATGGCGCTTACGTACAAGACTTGCGCTCCGCCGGAGTCACCGATCTGCAAGCGCGGACCATCTCGGAGATGCGTGCGATGAACGTAACGGGTGACTACATTCGCGAGCTTGCGAACAACGGATACTCGAACCTGCCCGTGCGTAAATACGTCGAACTTCGCGCATTGGGCGTCGATGCGGCGTATTTGCAGAAGTTGCGCGACCACGGATTCAACGGCTTGAACATCGACAAGGTCGTCGAAATGAAAGCCACCGGTATCCCGCAGTGAAGCGCTTCGTTACAGCTTGGTTTGCTTTCTTATGCATCTGGGCCATTGCGCTTCCCGCCTTGGCCGGCGAAGCGGTTTCCGGAACATGGAACCTCGAAACGTCGAGCAAAGGCACGCCGCGGCTAACTCTCCACACGGAGCCGCGAATTACCCACAATTCAAACGACCTCAACGTAGATCCGAAGCTTCTCCCAATGCAAGCGTTGGCCGCGTCACAAATGCAACACGTCTCATTCAGTATCGTGCGCGAAGCCGGAACGTACCAATTCGAGGGGAACGCCGGCCTAGGAATGGGGCACGGGACGTACACGCTCACCCTGAATGATTCGTTCTTCAGCGACATGCGCACGCTCGGTTACGATACCACTTCAACGGGCGAGCGCGAGGCATTTGCATCGCTCGACATAACGCGCGAATACGTCGATGAAATGGACCGGATCGGCCTGCGAACCACCACGTCGCAGATGATTGCGATGCGCGCGCTCGCGATTGATTCGCCCTACGTCCAAAAGCTTCGCTCCAGTGGAATCAGCGGTCTGACCGTAGCGAACATTATCGCGATGCGCGCGCTAAATATCGATTCGAGTTACATTCAGTACCTTCGTGCGCACGGAATCAAGGATCTCAGCGCGGCGAGTGTCATCGCCATGAAGGCCGAAAACATCTAGGGACTAGCCTCGCGGAAGAGGTTCCGGCTGCGGGTAAATCTCGCCGCTGTGCGAGCGCCTTCCCGTCGTTGTCTTATTTCGAGATTGCGAGAAAAGCTCGATCATTTTCTCGTTGAACTTTGGAATGTCGTCGGGCTTGCGGCTTGTCACAACGCCTTCATCCTCGACAACGACTTCATCGACCCACGTGCCGCCGGCGTCTCTAATATCGGTCTTCAATGAAGGCCAAGACGTTAGCGTGCGGCCTTTTGCGATTTCCGTTTCCACCAACATCCACGGTGCGTGACAAATCGCGGCGATCGGCATACCGGCTCTGTCAAAGCCGCGCACGAATTGGACCGCCTCGGGGACCATTCGCAGATCATCGGCGTTCAAGACACCGCCGGGCAACATCAATGCATCGAAATCTTCCGGCTTGGCTTGATTGAGTTGCAAGTCAACATCAAATTTGTCCGCCGGCGTGTGATGCTTCCAACCTTGAACCTGGTCGTGCCGTGAAATAAGCACGGTCTTGGCACCGGCTTCGTCGAGTGCCTTACGCGGTTCAGTCATTTCAACTTGTTCGAACGCGTCTTCAACCAGAATGGCGACGCGCATACCATCGAGATTTTGTGCCATGTACTCGGCTTACCCGTTGCAGGCCACCATTATCGGAGCGGCCAAGCACCACAGACTCATGTTCCGGTACCTCACCGCGGGCGAATCTCACGGCCCCGCGCTCGTCGGCATCCTAGACGGACTGCCTGCCCATTTAAAGCTCGATGTCGAGCGAATCAACGAAACGCTCGCGCGCCGTCAAGGCGGCTATGGGCGCGGAAGACGCATGCAAATCGAGCGCGACGAAATCGAATTTCTTGCAGGCGTCCGAGGAAGCGAAACACTCGGTTCTCCTATCGCAGTGCTCCTTCGCAATCGAGATTTCGAAAATGTTCGCGCATTGATGGATCCGATTACGGGCAGCGGTAAAGAATTAACGAATCCACGCCCGGGTCACGCCGACTACGCAGGTGCGTTGAAGTACCGTCATCGCGACTTGCGCAACGTGCTGGAGAGGGCGAGCGCAAGAGAAACGGCGATGCGCGTCGCGCTTGGTGCGATATGCGCGCAGTTTTTGGAAGCGCTCGGAATTCGCACGCAAAGTTACGTGCATCGTATCGGTACTCTCGAAGCCCGGGATCTCGACGGGTTTGCACCTGAAGAGGTCGAGGCGAGCGAAGTGCGCTGCCCCGATCCGCAAGCGTCGCAACGAATGATCGAAGCCATCGATGAGGCGAAAGCTGCCGGCGATACACTAGGTGGCCAATTCATCGTTCGTATCGACGGAGTCCCCACGGGAATCGGCAGCAACCGTCAACCCGACACACGGCTAGACGGCATTCTCGCCGGCGCGCTGATGGCTATGCAGACCGTGAAAGCGGTGGAAGTCGGGCTCGGCGCAGATGTCGCGGCGCGTTCCGGTTCGCAGGCCCACGATACCTTTGCGTACGATCGCGGCGACGTCGTTCGCGGCAGCAATCGTGCCGGCGGAATCGAAGGCGGCATGAGCAACGGACAGCGCATCGTTCTTCGCGTTTCCGTTAAACCGATCCCGACGCTGATGAAGGCGCTCCCGTCGGTGAATCTGCACGAAGGAAGCGACGCACCCGCGACGATCGTTCGCAGCGACGTTTGCGTCGTCCCCGCCGGTGCAATCGTAGGTGAAGCAATGGTACGGCTGGCGTTGGTGGGACCTGTTCTGGAAAAATACGGCGGCGACTCGCTGGAAGAAACGATCGATAATCTGCGGCGTTCGAACGAAGCCGCCGCAACGCTCTTCGAGCGGCCGCGGGAGGGCGTATGAAGCAGCATTTGGCACTCGTTGGTTTTATGGCCGCGGGCAAAACAACGATCGGCCGAAAACTGGCACGCAAGCTGAACTGTTCGTTCTTCGACACCGACGATCTAGTCGTGCGCGATCACGGCCAGATTTCGGACATCTTTTACAACGAAGGTGAAGGCGCATTTCGCTCCTACGAGCATGCCGCGGTAGCCGAAGTCCTAGGCGACGGTGAGCCCGGCGTCGTAGCGCTGGGCGGCGGCGCGTTGACCCACGAGCCTACGCAGAAGTTGCTGAAAAAGCGCGCTTATCGAATTTTCATTAAAGTTTCGGCGGAGAACGTCTTGGAACGGTTGCGCCGCAGCAAACGGGTACGGCCTCTTCTGGGTCCAACGCCGCCCCTTTCCCGCATCAAGGAACTCTACAAAAAGCGCATGCCTCAGTACGCGCATGCCGACTTTGTCGTGGAAGCCGACGATATGACTACGACGCAAGTTGTCGAAGCAATCGTCGAATGGTTGCACAAGAAGAAGATCGCAATTTAGTGCCGGGTGAGCTGGATGTCATCGTCAACGACGACCTGCGTTATCCAATCGTCGTTGCCGACGACGCACGCCCTCACGCTGCTCGTTGGCTGAGCGACCGGAATCAACGCTTCGTAGTCTTGTCCGACGCCCAGGCCGACGTGACGGCCATTGCGCAGGCGATCGGCAAACACACGCTTTGCGAATCGGTTATTCCGGTACGCCTTGGTGAGGCCCGAAAGCGCCTTGCAACCGTCGAGCGCGTGCACGAGGCGCTGCTGCAAGCCGGCGCCGACCGTCAGACGCTGGTCGTTGGAGTGGGCGGCGGTGTTGCAAGCGACCTCTTTGGTTTCGCTGCTGCCACTTATATGCGCGGTGTCGAGTATGCGCATTTCGCAACGACGCTTGTTGCTATGGCCGATGCCGCGATCGGTGGAAAGACCGGCGTCGATTTGCCGGCGGGAAAAAATCTTGCGGGCGTCTTCCGCGATCCGGTCGCGGTTTTCGTGCACATCAATGCTTTGCGGACGCTTCCCTATCGCTCGCTGCGCGAAGGACTCGCCGAGGTTCTGAAAGCCGCAATCATCGAAGGCGACACGTTATTCGATGCGATGGAGACGCTTTCGCCGCATCCGTTTTGGCGCTGGCCGTGGCTCGAGATCGTCTCTTCGGCGATCAAAGTCAAGACGATGATCGTTCTCGATGACCGAACCGAACAAGGGATGCGAGAATTGCTGAATCTCGGGCACACCTTCGGACACGCGCTGGAACGCGCCAGCAACTACAAAATTACGCATGGCGCCGGCGTGGCGCTCGGATTGCGAGCCGCGGGATTGCTTGCAATGCGTACCGGCCGTTTTTCGGAAGAAGAACACTTGCGCGTGCTTGCGACGATGGCTCTGCTTGGAATGCCGTTGCGTACGACGATGCCTGCCGATGCCGTCTTCGAGGCGATGCAATCCGACAAGAAACGCCGCGAGAGCAAACTTCGATTCGTTTTGCCCCGAGCGATCGGCGACGTGGAGTATGGCGTCGTCGTTCCGGAGCGGCACGTGAAGGCGACGCTTGAAAGTCTTCGAGAAGCCCCCGGCGATCTCGGATAAGGTACGGGCGGTCGAAGCCCTCGCGGCGATTCGTTCGTCGCGTTTCGACTTGCCGCTCACCTACGACGCCGGTGATCTGGAGTTGCAAGTGGGCGACATCGTCCGTGTGCCGCTCGGCAATCGCGACATTCTCGCGTTTGTCGTTTCGCCGGTGCATCAAATCGGTCCCGATCCCCGATTGAAACGTGTCGCCGAAAAACTCAACGTGCCGCGCGCCTTTGATGAGACCGGGCTGCACTTGGCGAAGTTCGTTGCGGAGTACTATCTCTGCACGTTAGGCGAAGCGCTTAGCGCCGTTGTGCTCGCGGGCGCCGTGCCGCGTATCGTCGATACGTTCGTTCGCACGGTCGCGCAGCCAAGTCCCCAACGCTATCCCTCGGTTCCGGGCCGGCTGGTTCGCCTTATTTGGGAAGAGTTTGCCGATGGCTTCGCGCTGGAAACGCTGCTTCGCCACCCGGAAGCGCGCCGTACCGGCGATCGCAGCGCATTGCTGCGCTACGTGCAAACACTCGTGCGAAGCGGCGAAATAAAACGCGAACGGCGTTTCGTCGATCCGCGCACGCAACACTACGTAATTCGGGTGCTCTACCCCGGCGCTGCGAGCATCAAGGGCAAGAAGGCTGAAGCGCTGCTGCAGTTCGTGCGCGAACAACCCGGCGTGCCGCGGGCCGACGCCTTACTTGCGGGCTTTTCGAATGCGGTAATCGCTCGCGCAATCAAAAGCGGCGCATTGGAAGAGCGCGAAGTCGAACCGCGCGTTTTACGCGCACGGCGCGAACCGGCGGTGGCTCCATTTCCCCCGACAGCGGAGCAAGCCAAGGCGCTTGATCGAATAAACCGTTGGCTCGATTCGAACGAATACGCTGAAGCGTTGATTCATGGCGTCACGGGCAGCGGCAAGACCTACATTTACGTAGAAGCGATCAAACGTGTGGTGCGCGAAGGCGGACGAGCCATCGTGCTGGTTCCCGAGATTTCGCTAACGCCGCAGACTGCTCGCCGCTTTGAAGAAGCCTTTGGTGAACGCGTTGCCGTGCTGCATTCCGCGCTCTCGGAACGCGAACGTTTCGACGCCTGGCAAGCCTGTATGCGTGGCGAGGTGGACGTCGTCGTGGGCGCTCGCAGCGCCGTTTTTGCGCCGCTGCCGGACGTTCGTCTTTTAATCGTAGACGAAGCGCACGAAACGTCTTACAAGCAAGACACCGTCCCACGCTATCACGCCGTGAACGTCGCTCGCGAACGCATGCGCGCATCGGCCGGCGTTCTACTGTTGGGCAGCGCCACGCCGTCGGTTGAATCATACGAAGCTGCGCTGCGTGGTCGCATTGCACTGATCGAGCTGAAAGAACGCGCGACCTCGCAGGCAATGCCTAGCGTCGACATCGTCGATCTGGCGAAAGAATTTGAAGCGGGAAATAAGCGCATTTTTAGTTCGTCCCTCGTGCAGGCAATCGCGGATCGCCTTGAGCGCAAAGAGAAAACGGTCTTATTCGTGAACCGGCGGGGCAGCGCGGGCTTCTTGCTGTGCCGCACGTGCGGCTTCGTTCCGGAGTGTGACCGTTGTTCGGTTTCTCTAGCGGCTCATCGCAGCGAAAGACTGTTGCGCTGCCACTATTGCGATCGCCAGCAGCCGCTTCCGGTGAACTGTCCGAAATGCGGAATGGCGACGATTCGGGAACTTGGCGTGGGTACCGAACGCGTCGTAGAAGAAGTGACACGCCTCTTTCCGCATGCACGCGTTCTACGCATGGATTCCGACACAACGACACGAGTGGGCGATCATGCGCGGATCCTGACGGAGTTTGAGGAGAGCGCCGACGTACTCGTAGGAACGCAAATGGTTGCGAAGGGGCTCGATTTTCCGACGGTAACGCTTGTCGGCGTCGTTGCGGCAGACGTAGGCTTACACATTCCGGATTTCCGTGCTGCGGAACGTACTTTTGCGCTTGTCGCGCAAGTGTGCGGGCGTAGCGGTCGCGCGCAGCCCGGCGAGGCGATCGTGCAAACGTACTCTCCGAATCATCCCGCCATCGTTTATGCCGCAGCGCATGATTACCCCGGCTTTGCCGCGGTCGAGCTCGAGGATCGGCGGGCGATGAAGTATCCACCGTTCGTTCGTTTGGTCTACCTGGGTGTTATAGGCCGCAGCCGCCCGCAAGCTCTTGCTGCAGTGGAACGATATGCCGCCATCTTACGCGAACAAGAGGTCGAAGTGTTAGGACCGGCACCATACCCCATCGCCCGGCTGAACAACGAGTGGCGTTTTCGCATCGCGCTGAAAACACGCACTCCCAAACAATTACGCTCCGTGATTCGCGAACGAATTCTACCGCTTTCACGAAACGACCGCACAACTCGCCTGGCCATAAACGTAGACCCGTAGGAAAAACACGAAAGGAAAACAATGCGCGCTTCGGTGTTCATCGACGTTCTCTCGCACTGGTGTCTCGTCGCCGTTCCGGCCGTGCAGTCGCTGTACGACGCCGGTGTCGACGTCGAAATAGTTCTTGCACCGATAGCGGACGGCGCGCCGCTCGGTTTTACTCGCGAACAAGAAGAGTGGTTTTACCGGCGAGGTTCGGGAGCATACGGCGTTGCGTTAAAAGCCGACTGGTGCGAAGGTCCACACGTAAGTTCCTTACCAGCGAATGCTGCCGTAATGGCGGGCGCAATTCTCGGCACAGATAAGTGGCGGCTCGCATGCGCGGTGATGTCCGAGGCAATGCAAGGCGGTGCCCTCTTTGGGCGCCCCGAAGTTGTCTACGCTTTTGTCGCCGAGTTACTGGGCGTCGACGCTGACGAAGTGCAACGCATTGCGGAGACCGACGAAGTCATCGACGCTCTGCGAGACGGGAATCGCCAGTTAGTGAAGTACGGCGCAGATGAACGCCCCACGTTTCGCATTGAAAACGCGAACGGCGATTTCGTTCTGCTAAAAGGCCTCTGGCAAAAAGAGCCGCTGCAAGCGTGTCTTCGCGCGCTGAAGGCCGACGAAGAAGCGTATGCCGCCGCAGGACCTTCGCCGTTTAGCTGATCGTCGCTATGCGACTTCGTCGGCTGCCGGTTGGGGAAGCACGCACGTTGGGCAGGCCGACACGTCGATAATTTTCAGCGACGGCCACTCGTGACGTGAAATACTAACGATCGGCCGGGGAAGCTTCTGTTCCGCCTCGCGGAGCTGCTGCACTAAGACGAGCATCGCCGCACGCGTTCCGGTGAACTCAATGCACCGGCCTTCATTATCATGTCCGAAAGCGACCCCGTCCTGACCCGGTGGAACGATGATGGCATCCACGACTATGCGATCGCTTCCGGTTGAACTCTTCGAGCGCATTGCTGTGGACTGTACCCATGTGCAGTTCGTATTAACGCAGCCGGCCGATTCCGGCGGTCATTCGTAGCGCGGTCGTGGGAAATAGTAATTGTGAAAGAAGCAAGCCCGCGACTAGTTCGATGGCTGCCGCGATTGCGTTGGACGCCAGCGGAACCGCTTCACCGATATTCTGCTGAAACGCGAAAAGAACGCTCTCATAACTCAAGCTTCCCGGAACCAAGACCAAGAGAGCCGGAACAAGCATAACCGGTTGCGGAATGCGCAGAAAGCGCGCGCCCATGTTCGCAATCACGCCGCAGATGAACGAAGCTACAAAAGCTGCCACTTGATGCACCGCCGTGAATCCCAGCAAGTGCGAAGTGAGAAGCGCTACGAACGACGCCGCGAAAACCCAGACGAAATCGCGCAAGCGTGCATCTAAGTCGATCGACAATCCGGTTGCCATGAGAATCGATGCAAGGATCCAAAAACGTCCGGGCACACCATGGGGATGAACATCCGCGCTTTGCAATAACGACGGACCCACGACGGCGAAACCCAGCAATGCGCCGCAACCCAGCGCGAGCAAAACAGAAAGCACTTTTCCGAGTCTTGCCGTGCCTGCAACGAGATCGCCGTTGGCAAGTTCGTGTAGCGCTAGCGTGAGGGAGTATCCAGGCAGTAAAACGACCACGCCGGCGACTATCGAAATGTAGAGGTTTGCCGGTCCGACGAAATGGGTGAACGCCGCAACGATAAGCGTTGCGGCAAATGCCGCGATGACCTCGAAGAGACGCGCGACGATTTCATTCTTTGTTGCGATCGCGGAGATCACACCGGTAAACGCTCCGATCGATGCTGCAACGATCAATTCGCGCGTTCCGCCAGAGAGTAAAATCGCGACGCCGAGTGCGACGAGCGCTAGTGCCGGAATCTCCCAAAGAACGTTCAGCCCCGGCCAACGCCGGTCGATGTTGTTCACGAGCACCGCGGCTTCACGGTAATCGATCTTCCCTGCGCGCAAGTCGTCGTAAATCTCGTTCAAGAGAGCGATCTTGCGGAGATTCACACGTCCGGGATCCAGGCGCATCATAATGACCTTTTGATCCCAGCGCGGGCCGATTGCGAGCGTGATGTTGGTCGGGAGCGCGAAAATTTGCACAGATAGCCCGATCGCATCGGCGATGTTCAGCAACGTCTCTTCAAGGGAGTCCGTTGCGATGCCGGCGAGATGCAACTCGCGGGCCATCGTCGCTAGAAAAACGGCCTTGGGGTCGTCGGCGGCGATCTGGGTCACGCGGCTGGTAGTACGCTAAAAAGAAGAACCCGCCTGGTCAGGCGGGTTCTCAAATACCGTTGCAACGCGCGGTGCGTTACTTCTTTTTCTTGGCCTTGGAGCCGCCGGTCTTCTTCGCAACAACCGGAGCTGCTGCGGCGCGTACCATCGCTTTAGCCAGACGCGACTTCTTGCGTGCAGCCTTGTTCTTGTGAATGATTCCGCTCTTCGCAGCTTTGTCGAACGCGCTCTCTACAGACTTCACGCCCTCGGCATCCTGAGCGCCAACGACTTTTTTGAAGATGGTCTTGAGACGCGTCTTCACATCCTTATTGCGGACGGTGCGCTTCTCGGTTTGACGCATCCACTTTTCAGCGGCCTTGATGTTCGGCAAAGAAAAACTCCTAAATCGTTTTATAGCCCGGCGAAACGGGCAACGCGCCGTAGCATAACACACGGCGCCCCCGCGGGTCTAGACCCTTGGCGGCTTAGGTCGGCTCGAGGAGGATCCGGCGGTAGCTTTGATAGCGACTTTCGGCGATCCGGCCGTCCGCAACGGCGGCCTGCACGCCGCAATCGGGCTCGTGAAGGTGGGTGCAGTCGGTAAAGCGGCAGCTTGCTGCCGGCCCGGGCATCTCCCGAAACCCGTGCACCAGCTCGTCCGCCTTGATATCGCCCAGACCGAACTCGTTCACGCCCGGACTATCTATAAGGAAGCCGTCTTGCATGCGATAGAGACGGGCGGCGGTCGTCGTTTGCCGCCCAAGGCCATAACGCGAGACCTCGCCGACGTTGGCATCCCCGCCAAGCGCTTTGAAGATCGTACTCTTGCCGACGCCCGAGATGCCGCAGAGCAAAGCATGGCGGCCTTGGATCGCGTCGCGAAGGTCTTCGATGTGCCTTCCCGCCTTGGGGTTCGCCACGATCGTGCGGTAACCGAGAGATTCGTAGAGCGCGGCAAGCCGGTCGGTCTCTTCGGCCGAAGCAAGATCCGGCTTGGTGAGGACGGTCATCGCCTCGATCTCTTGCAGCTCGGCAAACGCCAATAACTGGTCCAAAGTAACTAACCGCGGTGCGGGATCGGCGACCGCGGTGACCGTCACCAAGGTATCGACGTTTGCCGCCATCGTTTTCGAGCGACCGTCGACCGTCCGCCGTTCGAGTGTAAAAGCGCGTGGCTCGAGACGGTCTACAACGGTTTTATCATCTTCCAACACGCGAACGTGGACGATGTCACCCGGGACAGGCATGAAACGCTTGCCGGTCATGCGGCGAAGTTGTGCGACACGCGGAGCAACTTCGGTTTCCAGCACGACCCATGCCGCATTTTTGCCGGTAGAAACGACAAGTGCTCGGTGAGAATCGCTCATTCGCAAGATTGAAGAAGCGCCGCGCCTAACGATGCAAGGGTAGTGGGCGCTTTCATGTTGCGTTACCGTTCGATCCCAGACGATGCCGAAAAAGCAATCGTGGATGGGATCGTGCAACGCCATAACGGCTCCATTGCATGGCAATGCAACCTTAGCCCGGCCAGCGCATACGCGCTAATCGAGAATGCCGGCGCAGATTGCCATGCGGAACTTGCTTCCGCATCGAGCGCCGAAATTGTCGATTCACCGGTCATCGCACTTGCAGTTTCACCTCGTACGTCAGAAGCCTTGCCGTTTCTGAAGCATGCTTTGGATGGCCCCGGACGGCCAGTAGCCGTAAGGCGCGTTGAAACCAAGGACGCGACCCTCACGGTAGAGTGGGATATGTCACGCAGCGCCGCTTCTGTGCTCATGGCACTTATCGACGTGGAGTTATCGCGATTTGGTAGTGGCCGCACTACTAGACTCCTCGCGCCAATGCCGCTCGAGTGGTGGACGGCGATAGCGGCGCAAGGATTGCAAGCGCCCGAAATCGCGCCCGACCGCGTGCTGGAAGCGCTCCTGGAGAAGCACGGTGTCGCTGATTAACACGTTACTTTCGGACATCGGTATTGCCGACGTACTGGACATTATCGCGACCAGCGTGTTGATCTACTACGTACTGTTGCTCATCCGCGGCACGCGTGCGGTACAGATCCTTACCGGCGTTATGGTGCTGATCGGATTGCTGGGCGTAGCAAACCTGTTGCATCTCTATTTGCTCGGCACGATCTTGCAGTTGCTCGTCCTTGGTGCGGCCGTAACTCTTCCAATCGTGTTTCAACCGGAGCTTCGCCGGGCGCTAGAACAAATCGGCCGCGGCGGCTTGCTTCACATCGGTGAAGATAATGTCGATTGGACGCGTCCTGAAGACGGTTCGATTGCAGTACTGGCGCGCGCCGCGTTTCTGCTCTCGCGTAACAAGCTCGGCGGACTGATCGTCATCGAACAACAAAGCGGTTTGAAAGAGTTCGTGGAGAGCGGCACGATTTTGAATGCCAATCTTTCCGCTGAACTTTTACTTGCGATCTTCATGCCTCGTTCGCCGTTGCACGACGGCGCCGTTATCGTTCGCGAAAACGTCATCGAAGCTGCGGGCTGCTTTTTGCCGCTTGCGGAACAATCACTAACGGAGCGGCGCGTCGGCACGCGTCACCGTGCTGCGCTGGGATTGACGGAGCAAACCGATGCGGTGGTGATGGTGATCTCGGAAGAAACGGGCACCATTAGCATTGCGCGTGAGGGTAAGCTCTCCCGGCCGGTGGAAGAAGAAGCGCGGCTCGTAAAGGTCTTACTTGCGGTAACGCGCCCGCCGCGCAGCCATCGCCGGCGTGCCAACGACATCGTCTCACATTTGCGCGCACGCCTTGCACCCCATCGCGACGAAGGAAACCTCCGTGCAGATCATCCGAAAGAACTTCGGACTTAAAGTTCTCTCGCTCGCGATTGCAATCGTCGGCTGGGCGTATTTCCGTTTCGCAAGCAATCCGGTCATTGCAGCCCGTTTCGACCAGCAGATCTCGGTGCCGATAACGGCCGCGAATCTGCCGGTCGGCTATATCGCGCATTTGACGGATAAAGAAGCCGTCGTTACCGTAGCGACGCGACGCGGTGAAGCGCCCATCAAACCGGATGAAGTCAAAGCTGTGCTCGATCTTTCGAACAAGATGTCCGGCGTGTACAACGTTCCGGTAGAGCTCGTCGCGCCGCACATCGTCGTGCAGAGTCTTACCCCGGCATCGGTAAGTCTTACGATTGAGAAAATCGAGGAGCGCGCGTATCCGCTGGCATTTCACTATGCCGGCAATCCGCAAAGCGCGGTGGTTGTAGGCGATTCCCGTTCGACGCCGGAGAGTACGACGGTGCACGGGCCTACGAGCCTCGTTTCGCAGGTTGCCTCAGTCCGCGTAGACGTTCCGCTGCCGGCTACCCCGCAGGCCTACGATGCTATGGTACGTCCGGTCCCGGTTAACTCACTTGGGCAGGAGATTGCGGGGCTCGAGGTCGCACCGGACCTAGTGCGGGTTCAAATACATTTCGTTGCGGGAACTGGAGCAAAAACAAAACCGTGAGCCGGCTTTTCGGGACCGATGGCGTGCGCGGCGTTGCAAACGCCGATCTAACGCCGGAACTTGCGTTCAAAATTGGCCGCGCGGGTGCGACAGTGCTGGCGCATACGAGCGATCGCCATCGTCCGATTATCGTCGGCCGGGATACGCGACTCTCCGGAACGATGCTTGAAGCAGCAATCGTCGCCGGCGTTACGTCGGTCGGACGCGACGTCGTCTCGGTCGGCATCGTCCCGACGCCCGCGGTAGCGCGCGTCACCGTTGCGGAAAACGCCGCGGCCGGCGTGATGATCAGCGCCTCGCATAATCCCATTGCCGACAACGGCATCAAGTTCTTTGGGCCCGACGGTTTCAAACTCTCCGACGAAATCGAAACAGAAATAGAATCGCTGCTCGAGAGCACGGATCTCCCGCGTCCGATCGGAACCGACATCGGTGTAGCGCGCCTTGCGCAGAATCTCGCGAAACATTACTACGACGAGCTTTATAGCACCGGCGTCGATCTCTCGAGCTTGCACATCGTCGTTGACGGTGCGTTCGGTGCAGCTTATGCAATCGCTCCGTACGCTTTGCGCAAAATGGGCGCGATCGTCACCGAGATCAACTGCGAAAATGACGGCTCACGCATCAACGTGAACTGTGGTGCGACGCACCTTGCGCCGCTGCAAAATGCGGTAAAACAATTAATTGCCGACGGCGAACAACATGTGATCGGCGTTGCATTCGACGGCGATGCCGATCGCGCGTTGTTTGTCGATGAAACGGGTGAAATCGTTTCAGGCGATCACGTGATGTTCGCCGTCGGTCGCTATTTGCACGAACGCGGAGAGCTTGCCGGCGACACGATCGTCGGCACGGTGATGAGCAACATCGGCTTCGAACGCGCACTCCAGAAGCACGGTATACGGCTGTTGCGGGCCGCGGTGGGTGACCGGTACGTTTTGGAACAAATGCGCGCCGGCGGTTTCACGTTGGGCGGCGAGCAATCCGGCCATATCATCGATCTGCGGCGGAACACGACCGGCGACGGTCCGATGACCGCGATGAACCTCTTCGGCATCATCAGCCAAAGCAAAACGCGCTTGCACGATCTCGTTAGCGAAGTCGTTGTCGCGCCGCAGATTCTGTTGAACGTTAGAACGCTACGCAAAGACGTACTTCAATCGGATGCTATCCGCCAAGCAATTGCCCAAGCCGAAGGGGTTTTGAACGGCTCGGGTCGCCTGCTGATCCGCCCCTCTGGGACTGAGCCTCTAATCCGGGTCATGGCAGAAGGCGACGACCGCGAACAGATCGAGCGGGTGGCTTCGGAGCTGGCCGGCGAGATCGAGGCCGCGGCGCGAGCTTTGTAAAGTTACCGTTCAAGCAAGAGAGGAAAATGGGACTATGGTGTACCATATGGCCCATTAACGCCGTGGAGCTATTTTCCACGGCATGTACGCCTGCACAAGATCACTGAATCGGGACTGGCGCCCGAGCGGGGGACTTCCTTGGGTAGGGGTGAATGGACCGGTCGGTCCTAGGGCGATCTTTCCCGTCCGAACCCGTCAACTAACCTCGCAAGTGTTGTGGAAGAGGAGTTTTTTTCTTGCGTCAAGCGTTAGCTGCCGGGGCATTTGCCCTGTTGCTCTGCACTTCTATGAGTGTTGCCAGAGCAGACGAGAAGATCGTCGCACCAGCTAATTCCACCCAAGCCGTCGCCACGACCGATACCCCCGTCGAAAGCCCCGACGTGGAAGCGTGGACGGCACACCTGATCGTTAATAGCCGGCCTGATCTGCCGCGTCACGGCAAGGCCAGTGAAATTGGCCGCTTTGCCGGTGGCGTTCTCGCCCGCACCACCAAGATTGCCCGACAACTCACCCGGAGCGCGCTGCGGTTCCTCGGAACCCCGTACGTCTTCGGCGGCACGTCGACGACGGGCTTCGACTGCTCGGGTTACGTTCAGCACGTCTTCGCCATGCTCGGCATCACGGTGCCGCGCACCGCTGACGCGCAATACGATGCCGGGCACCGCATCGTCGGCGCGATGAAGCCGGGCGACCTTGTGTTCTTCACGACGTACGCTCCCGGTGTCTCGCACGTGGGTATCTACCTCGGCAATGGTCAGTTCGTCCACGCGAGCTCGAGCCACGGCGTGATGGTCTCGCATCTCAGCGATTCGTATTGGGCGGCGCGCTACGTCGGCGCGAAGCGGCTGATCGCGGCGCGATAGCTACCCCGTCCGAGCGCGTAAGCGCTGAATCCAAGATTGCCTCGCTCGCTTATCTGGTCTGGCCGGTAGCGGTCTACGATCGCATCGCTCCAAGGCCGGAAGCGTCAAGCTGGTATCGCTTTCATCTCCGGCAAGCGCTATGGTTCGGCAATATCGCCGCGACCGTAGCGCTGCTGGCGTTTCTGTGGCCTCTACTGTTGAGTTTCGTCGTATCAAGCGTTGTTGCTACGATCTGGATTTACGCCTTCGCGATGTTGCTTGACATTGCGCTCTTCGTCTTATGGCTGATAACCGCAATGCGCTATAGTCAGCGAGCAGGCCGCGGCGAACTCTTTGACGTCCCGTGGATCTCTCGTGTAACAGGGAAGCCGTCCCAAAAATCGTAATCTGCGTGGTCGCTTCCAAACGCGACGCTCGTAATGGGGTCCACGCCGGACGCGTGGACAGAACGGAAGCGCAGGATGCGCGTA
>CAZJLJ010000004.1:0-34160 GCA_964546935.1 uncultured bacterium
CTTCGATTGTCGGCAGCGCAACGTTAACGATTGTCGCGTCGAGCGTTTGAAGCAGGGCCGCCATCATTACGCCGATCACGATGAGTAAACGACGGGTCCCGAATTCTACGACGCTTTGCGGCTGCGGAGGTTGCGCCGCGACCGAGAGCTGCGGCCTAACATTGGCTTCGGCGGATGCAGCGAGCATGGACGCTTCAGCCATTTTCGACGTTCAACAGGTCGCGATTCTCGACGAGGAAAGCCGTCAAGCGACGCCGGGCACCGGAATCCTTACTCTGAGCGGTACGCGCGACGACGAATGCGACGATCGCCACGATCGTGAACCACTGACTCGAGTTCGGATCGCTAGGCCGTTCGCGATCGACGCTTTCGAATAAACCTTGAAGCGCCGAAGCGGCTGTGTAGTGATCGAGGAAACGGACATCGCGAAGAATGCTGCTGTACCAAGAGGTATGGGCAGCGATTCCGGGCGCGGCCGGCCTATTCATTGTGGTCGCAATCATAAGTTATGCGCTTCAGAACCGGCGGTTAATCATTATGGTTGCAACGAAAAGCCGAGGCCGCGGGTCCTAAGAAGGGAGGTCCGTCATGAAAGTAACCAAGGAACAGGCAGCGCGAAATCGGCAGTCGCTTGTTGCTGCAGCAAGCAAGCTTTTTAGGGAGCGCGGCATCGACGGGGTAGGCGTCGCGGATGTAAGTAAGGCGGCCGGCCTTACCCATGGCGCGCTTTACGCGCAGTTCTCGTCCAAAGAGGAACTCGCAGCCGAGGCCCTTGCTCGCGGAGCAGAGGAAATGACGGCGAGACGGCGATCCGAAGCGGGTCCCGACGCGAAGCTGTCAGACTACTTGAAGATTTATCTCAGCAAGAGTCATCGCGATCGGCTGGCGACAGGGTGTCCGGTCGCCGCTTCAGGCAGCGAAGCAGCACGTCAGGATAAGGCCGTGAGCCGTTCGTTCGCTCGCGCTTTTGAGACGCTCGTCGAGGAGCTGGAAGAGACCCTCGACGACGATCCCGTCTCTGCGCGCGAACGCGCCGTCGCGATGGCGGCCGCGGAAATCGGCGCGATCATCGTCGCACGCGGCGTTGCAAAAGCGGACGCAAGACTCTCGGAAAAAGTCCTGACAGCGACGCGACACGTTCTCGGTGAACTAGACGCGACGAGTACTACGACGACCGCTTCAAGAAACGCCAAGCGGAAATCCGGCCCGGGATGAGCGTCCTCGACCTAGCGTCACGAAGCGGAGCCTGCGTCGAAGAAAAAAGCCCGCCGAAGCGGGCTTGGATTGGTAGCGCCAGCGGGAATCGAACCCGCCTCTCCACCGTGAAAGGGTGATGTCCTAACCGATAGACGATGGCGCCTCGGACAAAGTGCTACGTTACCCGGTCTTGGGCCGGGTGTCAACGTTATTGGTGGGCCTGGTAGGATTCGAACCTACGCACAACCAGTTATGAGCCGGGCGCTCTACCGCTGAGCTACAGGCCCCAACAACGCCGATTCCGCTTCGACTATCGCGACCGGAAAGCCCGTAACGCGGCTTTTCCCGGATACCGGGCGGCCGTTCCGAGCTGATCCTCGATGGCCATCAAGCGGTTGTACTTCGCCACCCGGTCGCTGCGCGCAAGCGATCCCGTCTTGATCTGACCGGCGCTGGTTGCGACGGCGATGTCGGCGATCGTGGTGTCTTCGGTCTCACCGGAGCGATGAGAGATGACGCTTGTGTAGCCGGCCTTGTGCGCCATTTCGACGGCGTCCAGCGTTTCCGTGAGCGTGCCGATTTGATTCACTTTGATCAAAATCGAATTCCCTACGCCTTCGCGAATGCCGCGTGCTAATCGTTCCGTGTTCGTAACGAAAAGATCGTCGCCGACCAACTGCACGCGATCGCCGAGTGCTTCCGTCAGCTTCCGCCAACCATCCCAATCGTCTTCGGCAAGGCCGTCTTCGATCGAAAGAATCGGATAACGGTCGCACAGGTCGCGATAGAGCGCGATCATATCATCCACGGATAGACCGTGCTCTTTATCGTTCGCGTAGTATTTACCGTCTTGATAAAACTCGGTTGACGCTGAATCGAGCGCGATCGCAACATCGTCACCAGGTTTGTATCCGGCACGCTCGATCGCTTCGACGAGCACTTTCATCGCTTCGTCGATTGAAGAAAGCGGCGGCGCATATCCGCCTTCATCGCCGACGAGCGTCGGCAATCCGCGATCGTGCAGCAATTTTCCGAGCGCGTGAAAAACTTCGGCACCGTAACGTACCGCTTCCACGAAACTGGGCGCGCCGACCGGCATAATCATGCACTCTTGGAATTGCAGCGCTCCTTCGGCGTGCTTGCCGCCGTTGATAACATTCATCATCGGGACAGGAAGCATTGCAGCCGAGGGTCCACCGAGGTAGCGGAACAGCGGAATAGCTAGGCTCGATGCCGCAGCGCGCGCAACCGCGAGCGAACAGCCAAGAATCGCATTCGCACCCATCGTCGCTTTGTTCGGCGTTCCGTCTAGCTCGATGAGTTTTTCGTCGATCTCTCGTTGCGCGGTTGCATCCAATCCTTCGATTGCCGGCCCAAGCGTATCGTTCACCGCAGCGACCGCTTTGCGCACGCCTTTGCCATTGTAACGATTGCTATCGCCGTCGCGAAGTTCAACGGCTTCGTGCGCGCCGGTCGAAGCGCCGGACGGAACCATCGCCTCTTCAACCGCGCCGAAACTTGTGGCAACACTAACCGCGATCGTTGGATTGCCTCGAGAATCCAAAATCTCTCGACCGTGGACGCCTTCAATGAGCGGACGTCCCCCGCCGCGCAACGATTCAACCGACATTCAGCTTAATCCGCGAGCCAGCGTTGCAGATCGTGCTTGCGCGAAACATATTCGTTTGCGTTGAAGAAAATCTTCAGCTCGCGCTCGGCACTGCCCTTACTATCGCTACCGTGGACCATGTTGTACGAGATCGTCTGGCCGAAATCGCCGCGAATCGATCCCGGAGCGGCCGTCAAAGGATTCGTCGCGCCGATCATTTGGCGCATCCCTTCGATCACGCTTTCACCTTCGACGGCCATCGCAACGAGCGGAGCGCTCGTGATAAAGTTCACCAGATCGCCGAAAAACGGGCGGTCTTTGTGTTCCGCGTAATGCTCGCGAGCTTTGTCGCCCGGGAGCTGCATCATCTTCATCGCGGTAATCACGTATCCGCGGCGCTCGATGCGCGAGATGATTTCACCGACCAAGCCGCGCGAAACCGCGTCGGGCTTACACAGAATCAACGTCGTTTCTAAAGCCATAGCAGGCCCCGAATACGGCGTAAGCGCAAGCTTAACCTAGCATGCTCTCTTCCGAACATCCGTACGCATCGGTCGAGCGGGAGCTTTACGGCACGGCTTTTGCATCGATCCGCTATTTGGTCAGTACCGGCAGCACCAACGAAGATGCGACGTCGCTGCTTGGTGACGAGTCGCATTACGGCACGACAATCGTCGCAGAACATCAGACGAAGGGCGCCGGCCGCAAGGGTCGCACGTGGCTTGCCGAGGCCGGAACGTCCCTCCTGTTCACAACGATCTTGCCGCGGTCAGTGCCCGCCGCGAATCTGTGGATCGTGCCGTTCGGTGTTGCGATTTGCGTGCGGCGCGCCCTCGTGTTAAACGGCATCAACCCCGACTTACATTGGCCGAACGATCTTCTGGTGAACGGACGGAAGATCGCGGGAATTCTGTGTGTTTCTAAAATAGTCGGCGACCGCGCATGGGTTGCGGCCGGCGTGGGCATCAACGTTCATCGCACGCCTGGTGCCGATGCCGGCATCGAACCGCCGCCGGCATTCTGCGACGATTTCGCTCCCGTGGATCGGGCAAGATTGCTGCGTGACGTGTTGCTGAATTACGACGTTTGGAGCGACACGCTAGATATGCCGCCCCGCATCGCGCGCGTTTGGGAGCGTCAGGCCGGACTTCCTGGAGTGCGCTACCGGATCTTAAAAGACGGCGCTTCGGAACCCATCGAGGTCACCGCCGTTGCGCTTGCGAACGGCGGGGGCCTCGTTGTGGAAGATGATTACGGCCGGCGCGAAACGATTTCGTTGGCCGATGCACGGGCGTTACGGTAAAGCTTCACCGTAGAACTTCACGAGATCCGAGTGGAATTTCGCGAGCGAGGGCAGATGCATGTATACCATGTGTCCCGATTCGTAGTATCCGAACGTAACGTGAGATTTCAATTCCTGCGGTAAACCCATGTGCGAGAAGGTCCACTCGGCCGCGCCGAAGGGCGTGGCAATGTCGTAATATCCCGCACCAACAAAAACGCGCAGTCGCGAATTCGTTGTCATTGCTTCTCTCAAATCAGGGCTTGTCGTCGGCGCGAGCCAGCCGAAGATCGATTTCCGCGTAAAATCCCAATTTTGGTTTACGTCGATGTTGATCTGCTTGTACTGTTCCTCGGATTTCCAATTCAGCTCGTTGCGCACGTAGTTCAAGAACTGCGCCTGAAACGCGCCACTGGTTGCTGAATCCGATGGATCGTAATCAGCCGAGTCGCCGACGGTATCGAGATCGTAGCCTACGTACCGGCCATCGAGGCGTCCCACCGTCTCACCCGATTCACGCATGAGTTCTTTCATGAAGCGCCCGGGCTGCACGCGAATGTCGGACTGCTCGATATAGTTCGTACTCAGCCCAATCAATTTAGAAAGTTGCGCGGCGATTTGAGCCTTCTCCGCTTTAGACACGCGATCGCCTTGCATAAGCGCGCTCGCATACGGGCCGTTCGCGAATGCACGCGCCTGATCGACGGCGTTTGCCAGCGTACCTTTATTAGCGGACTTGTCGTGATACCAACGCACGGCGGCTTCGGTCGGCAAGTAACAGATGTATGCCTGATCGTTTCCCGGTCCCGCTGCGATCGTGTCGAAATCCAGCACGGACGACAAAAGCGTAACACCGTTAAACGTCATGCTGCGGTTCTGCAAGTAATCTACCAATGCGGCGGAACGCGGAGTACCGTAACTTTCGCCAAGCAAGAACTTCGGCGAGTTCCAGCGGTTATTCAGCGTTACGTAGCGCTCGATGAATTGGCCGAATGCCGCGGCATCTTGGTCGATGCCGTACATCGTCTTCGGATCGGTGCCCGGCGTGAGGCGGCTGTATCCCGTTCCCGGTGCATCGATGAAAATCAGATCCGATTGATCGAGGAGCGTATCCTGATTATCCGTCAGCTGGTACGGCGGCCCGCCGGCGTTTGCAGCGTTCGGGAAAACGATCCGGCGCGGTCCAAACGCGCCCATATGCAAAAACATCGTAGCTGCACCGGGTCCACCGTTGTACAAGAACGTGACCGGACGGCGGGAGCGGTCGGCTCCGTCTTCCGTATAAGCGACGTAGAATACGGACGCTTCGGGTTTCTCTTTATCATTTTTGAGAATTAGCGTGCCGGCAGTTGCGGTATACCCAATTGTGCGGCCGTTCACGGAAATTCGGTGGTGCGTCACCACGCTTCGCTCTTCGGGATTAGGCGCCGCATGGTGCGGAGCCGGTGTCGGCTTCGCTTTCGGCGTCGCTGCCGACGCGACGGACGGCGCAATGAATAAAGCGCAGCAAAAGCTTAAAAGCATTCGTCGTATTTGCATGACGATGCATTGAGGGCCGCATTGCTGCGGCCCTCTTTTCTTACTTGACGACTCCGCCGAGCGCGACGCCGGCGCCGGAAAGCGCCGATTTGGCTTGCGTTTCCGATCCTCCGTCGATGCTCAAACACAGATTCGACGGGGTATTCACGTTGGCGGGTTTGGGAATCATCTTCGCAGTAACGCCGGCATCTTTGAGCGCCTTCGTAGCGATCATCGTATCCGCGTTACTAGCAAAGAACAGAATCAGATCGGCCATGGCGCAGTCCTTAACTGGCCTGCTCGCCGGTAACTAGTTCGTTCAGTCCTTCAGCGACTTCGTTCAAATCGGCAACACGGTGGACTGCCTGTTGCATACGATTGCTCATTTCTTGTGAGAGCGTATCGATCACGATCATGTCGCCGTGCAGCTCGTCGTTGACCGCCTTCAATTCCGAAAGCTTCCTTGGGACATCTGCATTCGAAGCGATCTCGGTAATAAGCACCGCGATTCGTTCCACCGCCGACTTGGTCATTGCAACGTGGTCGCCCGAGACTTCGCTGCCTACGACTGCAACGCGCAGCTCCTTTGCCGCGACTGCAACTTGATGGCTGCGCTTCGCGAGCGTGTTCGAAAGACGTTCCACGATCGGAATGGCAACCGCGAGCGCAATCGCCATCGCAACAATTCCCCAGATCAGCAACGTACGCGTCATGTCGTTGATGATTCCGGCAATCTGCGCCATCGGGAATCCGTACCAGCGCGCACCGACGACCTGATTCTGGTCGTTGAGAATCGGCTCGACATGCGCAAGATACTCCGTACCGCCAACGCTATCGGAGCCGGTAAACCCACTTCCGTTCTTTGCAACTCCTCTTGCGGCGGCGTCCTGCGCGTCTACCACGCGGGTACCATCGGCGGCATGAATCGTGCTCGCAACGATGGCGTCGCCGACGAGAAGTGCCGTCGAACCGCCAAGCGCTTGCGACGACTGATCGACTAAATCGTAGTAGTGATTCATCAACTCGCCACCGTAGATCGCTCCAATCGTGCGCTCGTTCTGATCGCTGATCGGTGCCGCGGCTAAGAGTGCGAGTCCCGCGTCTTGATGTTCGACCGGCGTTTTGCCGTCGGAAGCGGTGACGTCCGATTGCGCTTGATCGGCTAGGCCTTCACCCTCTAACGTTTTACGATCCATAAGCGCCGCGGTGCTCACGGTTTCTCCGGTAAGAGCGCGTTTGATGACCTTATCGGAAGCGAGCGATCCGCTTTGCAAGCCTTCCGCACGTGCGATCACGTTACCGGATGCATCTACGACCGTAAGAAAAGACAACCCCGATGTGCGCAGCGTGCTCGCAAGCTGATCTTGAAGCGCCGCTACGTTGTGCGACGCCAGACTCTTACGAAGCGCATCGCTAACCGCGTCCTGTGCAACGAGCAAGCGGATCTGGTCCTTGCGCGAATCCCAGTAACCGCCAAACGCACCGGCACCTTCGTTCGCTTGCGTCGCGCCGAGCTTGTGCAGATCCGCCGTCAGCACCAATCGCGCTGCGACAAGGCTAATTATAAAGAAGAGAACGATCGCTCCGACGATCGTGCCCAAAAGGCGAACGCGAAGACTCATCTTCATGCCGAGACTTCCTCCTTGCCGGTATCGTTGACTTTGAATTTTCCAAGGTAGCTATCGATCTCGCCCGCGAGATCGTTCATCTGATCGACCGAAGCGAGAATCCGCTGAGCGGCGTCCGTGACTTCCTTGTTGACGTACGTCAACACCTCAACCGAAGACGCATTTTGTTGCGAAATCGAAGAGATGTCCGAGAATGCTTTGTTTACGTCATCGGATTGAAGCGTCATCGATTTCGTCGCTTTCAAGTTAATCGAAACCGATTTCGTAATCTCTTCGATTTGCCGGATGACTTGATACGAATTTGCGCTCATTGCGCGCGTAACGGAGCCGATTTCGCCGATTTGCCGGTTAGCCGTCAAAACCGCAGAAACGATATCTTGCAACGCGCCCGATGCTTGACTCGTACTATTCACCGAATCTTCAACGCGATCGGTCAGACGCTCCATTGCGCCGACGACCTCACCGATAACGGCTTGCGTTGAGCTGATGTGGGCGGCGATCTCCTTCGTCGCTTGGACGCTGCCGTCGGCGAGCTTGCGAATTTCGCTTGCGACGACGGCAAAGCCGCGTCCGTGTTCGCCGGCGCGAGCCGCTTCGATAGCGGCGTTCAGCGCGAGCAAATTCGTTTGTTCGGCGATTCTATCGATAACTTTGACGATGTCGCCGATTTGTTCGGAATTGACGCCGAGTTGACGAATGTCTTCCGCAAGATCGTGGATCGTCGTGCGAATCGTTTGCATGCCGTCGACGATCGTTCCAATCGAGCTTCCACCTCGTTCGGCGGTTTGCGACGTCTCCGTCGAAATGTTCTGCAGCGAGTCAACTTGCGCCGCGACCTCTTCAATAGAAGTTGCCATATTTGACACGGCCAGGGCCGTTTCGTCGAGGCTGCGCGTCTGCTGCTCGGCCGAAGCGGCAATGGTCGAGATCGCTTCAGTAAGCGCGAGCACTCGCGCCGTCGCCTCTTCGACGATGCGCGCTTGTTCTTGAATCCCTTCGTCCAGCTGGCCTTGCGCAAGCGCCGCGCCTTCGATCACTGCAAGCGCCGTCGACGCGGTCGACCGTAGACCGCTCCCGGCACTGCCCAAGCTCCCTGCATTGGCGTGAAGCTGGCTCAGAAACTCGCGCATTCCGAAGATCAGCTTGTTCAACGCGATAGCCAGTTCTTGAAGCGCCGTATCGCTAACGGCGATGTTCTTGGTGAAGTCGCCCTGCGACACTTCGCGAATCCCCGAAGCCAGTGCCGCGATACTCGTGTGAACGCCGGCAAGATTTTCGTTGCGGGGCAGTGCACGAAGCGGGTGCGATTCGAGAGCCGCGTGCTCTTCCGGCGACGGCGACGACACACTTGAAAGGATGATGCCGAAGAGCAACACGACGGCTGCACTAAAGTAGGCGGGCTCGTGGTGCATCGTGTGAGCGGCGAAATCGGCGGCGGCGGCGATGGCGGCAACGCCGGCACCGAAGGGCATTCCCGCAATTCGTGCGACCACGGCGGCTACGGCAACCAAAATGCCGGCAACGGGGAACTCAGCACCAAACCACGCGATCAGCGCGACCAAGATCGAAGCGGCGCCCGCAACAGAAAAACGGAGCGGCCCAGTAAGCCGCGCGCGAAGACCGGCGAAGTAAGCGGAGATCACGACGCTCCCTTCAATGTGAACCGCAAGCCGATGCACGCAATGACACCCCGAACACGGCGCGCCCTAGTAGGGTGTACGGCTAAAGTCGCCGCCTTCTTTAGGAGATTCTTAAGATAGTTAGGGGTCCGAACGGACTATCGTTCGTTGCGGGCGCGGCCGATGCGGCGATCGCAGGTCTCGCAGAAGTGCGACATTTTGTTGTCGCTCTCGAAGATCGAGTTGGAGTAGTACATTGCACACCGCGCGTTGTAGCAGTGCTTCAAGCCGAACGCGTGACCGAGTTCGTGAACGCATTCCTTCAGCGTACGCTGGAACAGCAAGTTCGCATCCGGCTCTTCGCCGTAATACTCCGAACGAAGGCGGTGAAGCGATACCGCGGCTTGGCCCTGCGTCTCATCGGCGTCGCCGAAGATGAAACGATGCGACGTCTTGTATAGATCGAAATCCGTGATGCCGAGCAAAACTCCCGACGCGTCGGGATGCGCGCGACGGATTCGCGTGAAGAGCGTGGGCAAGAATAATTGATGGCGCGTTGCGTTCAATGCGCTGCGTGGCACCGCGAGCGAACGCTCGACCTGTGCCGTCGCCAGGAATCGCTCTTCCAAACAAGGCGCGAGCCGATCTAAAAATGCGACATCGATAGCGTTGATCGGGACGATGCGAATGCGCGACTCCATCTTCGGCCCACGGTTCGACGTGCCCGGCCGGAAAACTTGTCGGCCGATGCGAAAACAACTTCATGATCGTGGGCATCGGGATCGATCTCGCGGAAGTGGAACGGTATCGCTTCGACCAGCATCGTCTTGCGTGGTTTGCACGGAAGGTGTACACCGAAGAAGAGATGCAATACGCGATGCGCAAGCGTCACTGGCCGGAACGTTTGGCGGGATTCTTTGCCGCGAAAGAAGCAACGCGGAAAGCTTTCGGACACTGGATTCCGTGGCGCTCGGTCGGCGTGTCTCACGAGCGCAGCGGTAAACCAGTCATCAGACTTTACAATGAAGCGCAAGGGCTGCTCGCCGCGCGAAGCATTGCCAGCATTTCACTCACTATTACGCATTCCGCAACCACCGCCGCGGCCGTCGTAATTCTGGAAGCATGATCTACGTCGTCACGCCCGACGAAATGCGAGCGGCCGATGCGGAAGCGAGTGCTGCGAGCAGCGCAACCGCGCTCATGCACACGGCCGGTATACGAATCGCGGAGTTCGTTCGCGCTCATTATCCGTCCGGAAAAATCGTCGCGTTCGCCGGCCCGGGAAACAACGGCGGCGACACGTTCGCCGCACTTGCCGAACTGGAACCGCGATACGAGCGAATCGTTTACGCCGCAGATGTAACATCCGAGAGTGAAGCCCGGAAAGATGCACGCTCGCGCGCCGCGGCGGCCGGCGTGCGAACAGAACCGCTACCTTTAAAGGATGCCGATGCGCTCGAGGCGGTTCACGACGCAGCGCTTGCCGTCGACGGGTTGTTGGGAACGGGAGCGCGACTGCCCGTCGCGCCGGAGTATCGCGCTTGCGTCCGCGCACTCGATTCGCGCCACGTTCCGGTTCTGGCCATAGACATTCCAACCGGTATGGATGCGCTGAGCGGCGAGATTGCCACCGACGCCGTACGCGCAAGCACGACTGTAACGCTCGCGGCTCTGAAACCCGGCTTGCTGTTGCAACCCGCTCGCGAGAATTGCGGCGAGATTTGGGTTGCGGACATCGGCATCGATGAGGCGACATTGGCGCGACACGCGAAGCAATTCTCTGCCTTAGACGATGAGGCGTTTCTCGCGTTGCTTCCAATGCGTCATCCGAATACCGATAAGCGTACCGCAGGTGCTCCTCTTATCATCGCCGGCTCGGAACAATTTCCGGGCGCCGCGATTTTATGCGCACGAGGCGCGGCACGCGCCGGTGCAGGTTACGTTACGGTTGCAACACCGGCACGCGCAGCTTCTTTTTTACGCTCCCAACTCGTGGAGCAAGTGGTCGTTACGATCGGCGAAGGATCTGCCGACGAAGCCGCCACCGATTTGCTGGAGATTGCGAAACGAAATTCGTCGATTGCGATCGGACCGGGAATGAGTCTCGACGATTGGACGGGCGAGATGATCGGGTATCTCCTCGAGCGCGCCGAGCTGCCGATAGTGATCGATGCGAGCGGACTCTTTCATTTGGCGAAACGCCTTGAATTGATTCGTGGCAAACCTGTCGTCGTTACGCCGCACGCCGGCGAGTTTGCTCGTCTCTCCGGAAAAGGCACCGTGAAAGAATCCGACCGCGTAACTCGCTTGCGCGAGTTCGTAGAGCGCACCGGTATTACGACACTGCTCAAAGGGCAGTCGACCTTGATTTACGACGGTGCAACGATGGCCATCAACACGACGGGAACGCAGGCACTTGCAACTGCCGGCACGGGCGACGTCCTTACCGGGATGATCGCAACGTTGCTATCGCAGGGACTTACTCCGTTCGATGCGGCGCGGAGCGGAGCGTACTGGCATGGACTTACGGGACGACTTTGCCTGGCACGCAGACGCGTGGGCGTTACTTCGGCAGATCTACCGGACGCGCTGGGCGACGCGCTACCTACGCCACATCCCCGACGAGCGCTACGACGCGTTGTTCCGTCTTGATGCGATGCATCAGCAACGCAACGATCGACTCGACGTCGTCATTAAAAGCATCGCCCCGTAACGCGTCGTCTTCAGCACGGCGCCAACGGCGAGCAAATGTATCGAAGTGAATTGAAAAACGGCCCTGCTCTTCGAGCATTTCGACCACCGCAATTCGTCGCGAAACATCCCGTTCGCGCATGAGCAGCCGGTATCCGAGGTGTACGTCCAACGCCAAGTGGGCTTCAAGAGCTTCGCAAAACGCTTGCAAAGCGGCGCGAATGGTTAATACGTCGCTGTTCTTAGCATCGATCAGCGAATACATCCGGAATTTTAGAAGCTCGTGGCGCTCGGCCAAAAAGGCCGATGACAAGTTCATTACGCCCACCCCCGTCTGACCAAGATACCTTATTTCAGGTAATTCGGCTACCCGGGCCGCCGGAACGAGCAGCGGCCCGGGGTGCAATTCGAGCCTACGCGGGCGCCGCGCTCATTTCGATCGTCAACCGGTCCCGCCCGGCGGCGATTAGCTCCGCGGCACGTGCGAGACGCTGCCCCATGTAACGCGCAGCTGTAAGGATTTCGTTAGGAATCGGCTTGTCGCCGGTATCGGTATAGCTCACTCCATATGGATTGCCGCCGGCTGCAAAAAGCAACTGGTTCGTGTATCCGGCCGGGACGACGATCGCGCCCCAATGACACATCACGTTATAAAGCGTCGTCAGCGTCGTCTCTTGACCACCGTGCGGGTTTCCGGCACCCGTAAATCCGGTTGCGACTTTGTTGGCAAGCTTTCCCTGCGCCCACAACGGTCCGGTAGTATCAAGAAACTGTTTCAATTGCGCGCTAACGTTTCCGTAACGCGTCGGCGTCCCAAACGCGTAGCCGTCGGCCCAATCGAGATCGTCCAACGTCGCTTCAGCAATATGCTGGGTCTCAAGACGATGCTGATACCAGCCTTGATTCGTCGCAATTGCCTCCTCGGGCGCCAGCTCACGAACCTTTCGCAAGCGGACCTCCGCGCCGGCAGCTGTTGCACCTTCGTCGTACGCTTTTGCGATCTGATACGTGTGCCCAGTCGCACTGTAATAAATCACCGCTATCTTTGCCATGCGTTCAACTCCAAACGGCGTAACGGCTAACCAGTCAAGGGGTATGGGTGAAGCATACCACTACAGAAGGGCGCGTAGAGTGTCTTCGTCTAGAATCGCAACGCCTAATTGCTGAGCCTTCGTCAGCTTGCTGCCGGCGGCATCGCCTGCAACCACGTAATCGGTTTTCTTGCTAACGGAACTTGTAACTTTTCCGCCCGCAGCTTCTATGAGCTCCGAAGCTTCTTCGCGTGTCAGCGTTGGAAGCGTGCCGGTCAACACAAACGTTTTCCCCGCGAGCGGACCATCGTTGCGACGCACCGGTTGGCGCGACTCCATTACAACGCCGGCGGCACGAAGCCGTTCGATCATCGCGCGATTTGCGGATTGCTCGAAGAAGAGTCGTACGCTGGCCGCAACTTCCGGCCCGATGCCTTCGCTTTGACGCAGTTCTTCTTCAGTTGCATTTTCAACGGCGTCGACGGAGCCGAAATCACGCGCGAGAATTCCGGCAGTCTGTTCGCCCACAAACCGAATTCCAAGCCCGGTAAGCACGCGTGCCAACCCGCGGCCCTTCGAGCCCTCGATGGCGTTCAAAAGATTCGCAATCGTCTTCTCACCCATGCGCGCTAACGTTGCGAGCTTCTTCTCATCGAGCGAGTAGATGTCGGAAATATCTCTTACAAGTCGCCTCGAAGTGACTTGCTCCGCCAAAACGTCGCCGAAGCCTTCGATGTCCATCGCACCGCGCGACGCAAAGTGGCGAACGCGTTCGAACACTTGGGCCGGACATGACGCATTCGTGCACCGCGACATCGCTTCGCCCGGCGGGTGATCGACCGCCGATCCGCAGACGGGGCACGTATCGGGCATCGAAAAGATGCGTTCTTTTCCTTTACGCTCCGAGAGAATCGGGCCGACGACGCGCGGTATAACATCGCCGGCGCGCGTGACAAGCACCGTATCCCCGATGCGAATGTCGTTGCTTTTTATGTAGTCGGCGTTGTGCAGCGTCGCGCTTTTTACAGTAACGCCGCCGATTTGCACCGGCTCCAGCACGGCGTTGGGATTCAGCGTTCCGGTCCGGCCCACCGTAATGACGATGTCCGTTAGCTTCGTGCGCGCTTCGCGAGGCTTAAATTTGTAGGCCACGGCCCATCGGGGATCGCGCGCCACGGCACCAAGACGTTCTTGCGTTGCAAGATCGTCTACTTTCACGACGACCCCGTCGATCTCGTAGTCCAGGTTGTCTCGCTCGATCTCCCAACGTTCGGCATAGGCGATCACATCTTCGATCGTCTTCGCTTGTTCGATATGCTCGTTGACGTGAAAACCAAGATCGCGCAGCAGTTGCAGCGACTCCCACTGCGTCTTCGGTTCGTGGTTCCCACGCTTTGCGAATTCGACCGCGCCGATGGAATAGGCAAAAAAGGAGAGCCGCCGCTGCGCCGTGAGTTTTGGATCGAGCTGACGGACACCACCGGAAGCGGCGTTACGCGGATTGGCAAAAACGGGAAGGCCTTCGCGCTCGCGTTGGGCGTTAAGCTTCTCGAAGTCGCTCTTACGTAAGTACACCTCACCGCGGACCTCGATGAAGCCCGGAAGCGGACTCGTCTTACGCAGCCGGAGGGGAACGGTTTGAATCGCGCGCAAGTTCTGCGTTACATCTTCGCCGACGCGTCCGTCGCCGCGCGTCCCGCCTCTTTCAAGAACGACGTCGCGATAATCGATTGCCGTAGCGAGACCATCGATCTTCAATTCACAAACATAGGTGACAGGCCCGCCGGCGAGCTTGCGCACCCGTTCGTCAAACGCTCGCAATTCGTCCGGAGAAACGGCGTTCGCCAGACTCAACATCGGCTTTGCGTGCTCGTATGGCGCGAACTTTTCCGACGCGGCCGCACCGACGCGTTGCGTTGGAGAATCGGCCGTTCTCAGGTCCGGGTGTTTCTCTTCGAGTTCGACGAGCTCGCGAAGCAAAGCATCGAACTCCGCGTCGGTTATTGCGGGATCATCTAAAACGTAATAGCGGTAGTTCGCTTCCTCGATTTGGGCCCGCAGTTCTTCCGCGCGAGCCTCGAACTTCGTCGTCGCCATCGTACCTATCGCGACTTCGGCGTCGTTACCTGAATGGGATAGCCGTCGGGATCGGAGATGACCGCGACGCGGCCGAACGTTTCGTCATAAGGGTCTTGAAAGATCGGAACGCCCATCGACGCGGCATCGGCAACGAACTTGTCGACGTTGTCTACCGAGAATCCAAGCTGCAGCGAACCGGGACGCACGGCCAAGAGTTCGCTGCGCGCATGGAGCCCAAACGAAATCCCGGGCGACAATTCGAATTCCACCCAATGGGGAACCTGATCGCCGAGGACTCGAAGGCCCAGAACGTTGCGATAAAAATCGCGCGAACGAGCCAGATCGGAACAGACAAGCATCGCGATCGAGAACTTTGCCATAGCTTAAGAGCTAGGCTTCGACAGCGACCCGCTCACCCTTCGCAAGGTCGTCTAGGACGCGACGGTTCTCACGCTCCAGCCGTTCGAGTTCGAGCGCGTTCGGCACGTGATGGCCGACAGCTCGCTGATCTTCAAGCACCGGAATGAGATATGCGCCCGTATAGGAATTCGAGTTCAGCGCCAACTCTTCGGGCGTTCCCGTTCCAACGATCGTACCGCCGCGATCTCCACCCTCCGGTCCGAGATCGATAAGGTAATCGGCCGTCTTTATGACGTCCAAGTTGTGCTCGATCACTAGAACGCTATTGCCCGTCTGCACCAACCGCTGAAGAACTTCAAGCAGCTTGTGAATGTCGGCGAAGTGCAATCCGGTCGTAGGCTCGTCCAGCACGTAAAACGTACGCCCGGTCGAGCGTCGCGAAAGTTCGGTGGCAAGCTTCACGCGTTGCGCTTCACCGCCCGAAAGCGTCGTCGCCGGCTGGCCCATCTTGATGTAACCCAAGCCGACTTCGCAAATAGTCTTGAGTTTGTTGTGAATCCGCGGAATGTTCGCGAAGAGCTCGTTGGCTTCGTCGACGCGCATCTCCAACACATCGGCGATCGTCTTGCCTTTGTATCGAACTTCCAACGTCTGTGCGTTGTACCGCTTGCCTTTGCATACTTCGCACGGCACGTAGACGTCGGGCAAGAAATGCATCTCGATCTTGATAATGCCGTCGCCCTGACACGCTTCGCATCGTCCACCCTTTACGTTGAAAGAGAAGCGTCCCGGCGTGTAGCCACGCATCTTCGCTTCAGGCGTTAACGAAAAGAGTTCACGAATCAAATCGAAGGTGCCGGTATACGTTGCCGGATTTGAGCGCGGCGTGCGTCCGATCGGCGACTGGTCGATGACCACCATCTTGTCGAGTTGATCGGCGCCCTTCACGGTACCATAGGTTCCGCCGGCGGGCTGGCCGTGTAAATGCTGATTCAACGCGCGAACCAGCACTTGGTTTACGAGCGTGGATTTGCCGCTGCCGCTAACGCCCGTTACCGCGGTAAATGCGCCGATTGGGAACTTGACGTCGACCGACTTCAAGTTGTTCGCCATGGCCTTTTTCACTTCGAGCCATCCGCGCGGTTTGCGGCGATGCTTGGGAATCGGAATGAACTTGCGGCCCGAGAGATACGCGCCGGTTTCCGATTTGTCGTTGTTGAGGATCTCGTCGAGCTTCCCGACGGTTAGAATCTCGCCGCCTTCGGCGCCCGCTCCCGGCCCGATATCTACGATCACGTCGGCCGTGCGCATCGTGTCTTCATCGTGCTCGATGACCACGAGCGTATTCCCGAGGTCGCGCAACGTCTTCAACGTTGCCAGCAGCCTATCGTTGTCGCGTTGATGCAATCCGATCGACGGTTCGTCGAGAATGTATAAAACGCCGACCAGTGCGCTGCCGATCTGCGTTGCCAGGCGAATGCGCTGTGATTCGCCGCCGGAAAGCGTCGTCGCGGAACGCGCCAACGTCAAATAATTCAGCCCCACGTTCGTTAGAAAACCGAGGCGCGCACGTATCTCTTTGACGATCTGATGCGCGATCTGTTCCTGACGCTCCGTAAGTTGCAGTTCGCGGAAGAACTTCTCCGAGTTCTCGATCGACATGCGCGTCACGTCGGCGATGTTCTGCTCGCCAACGGTCACGGCAAGCGCTTCGGGTTTCAAACGAGCGCCTTTACATGCCGGGCACGTGCTGGCCGACATGTACTTCTCGATATCTTCCTTGACGTATTCGCTGGAGGTTTCGCTGTACCGGCGCTGCAGGTTATTGATTACACCTTCAAAGGAAGAGCGATACTCCCACGTCTTCCCGGCGCGCGACGTGTACTCGAAATCTTGCTCGCGGTCCGTTCCGTACAAAATCAGATCGACGACTTCTTCCTTCATGTCTTCGATCGGCGTTGTCATCTTGACGCGATGCTTGCGCAGCACGCGTTCGAGCTGTTGCATGTAGTACGGATTCATCGACGGGAATTTGCCGGTACCAAGGCTCTTGCTCCACGGGACGATCGCGCCGCCTTCAAGCGACTTCGTGCGGTCCGGAATCACTTTCCACGGGTCGATCTCGATCTTATCCCCCAGCCCGCTGCATTGAGGACAGGCACCGTACGGCGAGTTGAACGAGAATAAGCGCGGCGCTAGTTCCTCAAAAGAAATGCCGCAATGGACGCACGCAAACGCCTCGCTGAAGGTTAGCTCGTCTTGCGATTTGTCGGGGCGCTCCGCAAGAATGGTGACGATGCCGGTCGACAACTTCAGCGTCGTCTCCACCGAGTCGGTTAGGCGTTTGCGGATGTCCGGCTTCATCACAAGCCGGTCGACTATCACTTCGATCGTGTGCTTGCGCTTCTTATCGAGAACGATCTTCTCGCGCAATTCTTTTGTCTCGCCGTCTACGCGAACGCGTGCGAAGCCCTCTTTCGCAATCTCTTCAAAGAGCTTCGTGTACTCGCCCTTGCGGCCGCGCACGAGCGGCGCCAATAATTGAATGCGCGTTCCTTCGGGGAGTTCCATGATGGAATCCACGATTTGCTCGCTCGACTGCGAGCTGATCTCTCTGCCGCAGTTGTAGCAGTGCGGCGTTCCGACGCGCGCGAAAAGCAACCGGAGATAATCGTAGATTTCCGTTACCGTGCCGACCGTCGAACGGGGGTTCCGCGAAGTCGACTTCTGATCTATCGAAATCGCCGGTGAAAGCCCCTCGATGTAATCGACGTCGGGCTTCTCCATTTGACCCAAAAATTGACGCGCATACGAAGAAAGCGACTCAACGTAACGGCGTTGGCCTTCGGCGTAAATAGTATCGAACGCCAACGACGATTTACCGGAACCTGAAAGCCCGGTAACGACGATGAGTTTATTTCTTGGAAGCGTAAGGTCGACGTTCTTAAGGTTGTGCTCCCGAGCGCCCTTAATAACGATTGAATCGAGACCGGTTGCCATGAACTTCCTATAACCCCAGAGGCCGGGGTCGAAGATGCGCCGTTAAGCCTCTGGTCGCTTGGAAAGCTTTAGGTACTCTCCGGCAACCACGAGGGACGCGTAGGCTACGATGATTTGCTGGAGGACTCCCGCCACGATGCCACCGGCCCATTGCACGTGGTCTCCGACAAACGACCCGATCCATCCGCCGGCAAGCGCAATGAGCACGATTAGCGCCACGATGCCCAAGGTCGGCCAGAAGTTAGCGAGCGCCAGGCGGCACGACTCGGCAATAGCGGCGACAGCCTCCCGGCCGCCGATAACGACCGACGCCATTGTATAGATGAAAAAGATGATGTAGGCGACGAGTGTGACCATGAATGTGATCGGCGCCAGCGCAGCCGCGCAAACGCCGATTGCAAAAAGCAGCAGCACCGCGATCGTTGTTTGGATGGACCGGTGCGAAAATGCGTACCAGCCATCGGCGAGCGTCGTGCGCTCGTGCCGCCACGCGCTTCCCGCCATACCGGTCACATATGCCATCTGAACGATGCTTGCGAGCAGCGAGATAATCGTGAATGCAACGGCAACGATCGTTTGCGTTACTTGAGTAACGTCGGCCGTCGCTGCACCGCTTATCAACACCGATCCGTAGATCGCCAACATCACGAGGAACGAAATTGCACCGCCGATGAGGCCAAGTACCAAACCGGGCACGATAATCACCCAGTTGTGCACGAGCAAATACCATGCGTGTGCAAACGTATTTTCAAAATCGCGAACCGACTGAGTCATGCTTCCTCCAACGCGCCTGGAACTTCAACGATAGAACGGCAGACCGCGTGCGGAGGCGGGACCTGCGCCGGCAACGATTCGTCGCGAACGTTCAACCATACCGTATACATGCCGGCATCCAGCGCGCCGCGAATATCGCGATCGTACCGGTCGCCGACCATCGCTCCGTACATCGGCGCTACGCCCATCGTCGTGCACGCGTGCGCGAAAAGCAACGGATCTGGTTTAAGCATACCCACTTCATCGGCAATGAAGATCGCATCGAATAGTTCCCCGATTTGCAGAACCGCGATCTTCTCGCGATGGGTTTCGGAGAACCCGTTCGTAAGCAATCCGAGAGCCTTCCCCTGCGCTCGAAGCGTTCGAAGAACGTCGAGCGCACCGGGAAAGAGCGTTAGATATTTCTTGCGATAGCTGTTGTAGTTTTCAGCGCTCCGCTCGGCGAGCGCGGCATCTGCGATGCCGACTTTATGAAGTGCCTCACGCCACATTTGCGCTCGCACGTTTGCAAGCTTCGTTTGAAGCTGGTCCGCGGTTAGGCGGTGCCAAAACCCTTCAGCCTCCGCTACATAGGCGGCTTTTAGAGCGATGGCATCGATGCCGTGCTCCGCGGCAACTTCTCGAGCTACTTCTTCGGCAGCGCCATGATATGCCGCGGTGTCGTCATGCAAGGTGTCGTCCAAATCGAAAAGGACGGCATCGATTCTGCGCATTTCAGAAGCGTACCCGAAAACTCCGTAAGCCGAAGGCCGGAATGGTCGCAACCAGTTCCTCGCCTTCTATGCTGGTGTCGTTTTCCAACGGACGCTCTATTCCGTCCACGGGCACGGCTTCGCGCATTCGGCCACCCGCACGAAGCCGCAAGGGACGTGCCTGCCCATCGCATTCGCGTACGCGAACGATTACGCCGTCACCATCCGCAGCCGGTTTACAAGCGACAATCAGCAGCGCATCGTCGCGCGTTGTGAAGAGACGCACGCGCCGTTCGTGCGCAAAGAGCTCCCAGGCGCGTTCGAGCGCACCTATTGTGGCAGCCGAGAACGGAGCCAACGCCAACGAAAACGCCGCCTCACCGAGATCGGCTTCGGGATCCGGCCATGTGGTGCCACGCAACAGCGAATGTCCTAGCTGCAAACCGCCTTTCGGCAGCGCTCGTGCGCTCCAGCCATACGTGTCGAGCGCAAAAAGCGCAAAGCCACGAGCCCCATCTTGAATCGCGGCAAAGCGCTGGCCGGGAACTTCGTATTTCGCTCTTTCCTGGGCGGTATCGCGACGTGCCGTTCTTTCGAGCGTGCCGTGCGGCGCACCGTAAAGCACGCGATCCGAGTCGATCGCGAGCCAATTTTCAACACGCAGCAGCGTTTTACGTTCGCGCCAATCAACAATCAGATCGACGCGGAGGAACGGTTCGGCGGCGAAGAGCGCGATGCGCATCGTCGCGGGCGAAGTTCCAATTAGGAAGTGGAGTTCGAGTGCACCGCTTTCAATTTGCGCATCTTGCGGAACTATCCGAATGCGATGCTTTTCGTAGCCGGCATCGATGTTCCACGCTTCCCATTTGCGCGGGCGATCCCGATAGGCGGCCAAAAGATTAGCCTGCGCTACAACGTTCGGTGAACCCGTCGCTGCAAGTTCCGAAATTACACCGTTCACACCGACGCGCGCTCGGACTAATCCGTTATCGAACAGCCATGAATCACCGTCTTGTACCGGCTCGCTTCGTTCTAGAAATCGCTCGTGACGCGGCGCACGCGGCAAAATCGCTTGCGCCGATCCGGAGACGGCTTGCACGACTTCGAGAGCGCCGGCATACTCCTTCGCTACGTCTTCGTAGACGGCGTGGATCGACGTCCCCGGCAGCACGTCGTGGAACTGATTGCGCAGCAACACCGTCCATGCGGAATCCAATCCGCCGCGAAGCCGAGCTATCGTATCGCGTGGCGCGTGTACCGCCATGCACCACGAGACTTGCTCTTCGGCCGTACTTAACGCGCGTTCGAGCGCCGCGTTATACGCCTTTACGTCGTGATGGGTTGTATAGACGCCGCGATGATACTCCAGGTAGAGTTCATCGTCGTGCACGGGCAGCGTCGCGCGCCGCGCATCAAGCGATGCAAACCACTCGCGCGGGTGTTGCCAATAGCCGATTCTCTCCGCTTCGGCTAAGTGGCGTTCCGTCGGGCCGCCGCCGCCATCCCCATATCCAACCACTAAGGGTTCGCCGCGCTCGCGTGCAAGTGCGACGCGTCGCGAGTTCGGACCACCGTCGTAGGAGGCGATCAGCGCTGCAAGGACTTCGCTTCCGTCCGGACCGCGCCAGCGAAATTGCGGATAGGTAAAACGCGTCGTGTCGTTCCACTGCAATTTGGTAGTAGCGAAATACTCGATGCCTGCATGTTTAAGCAACGTCGGGAGCGTGCGTGCAAAGCCGAACGTGTCGGGCAACCACGCAATCGCGGGTTCGATGCCCAGCTCTTCGCGACAGAAACGATTCCCGAAAAGTATTTGCCGCAGAAGCGATTCGCCCGAAGGCACGTTGCAGTCCGGCTCAACCCACATAGCGGCTACGTCAGCGTCAAAACGCCCCGATTTCACTGCGGCCCGAACGCGTTCGAAGAGCTGCGGATCTTCTTCGGCAACAAAGGCGTAGAGTTGCGGTTGGCTTTGGATAAAGATAAATGAAGGGTCGCGTTCCAACAGCGCAAGAGCGTTTGCGAAGGTTCGCACGGCTTTGCGTTTGGTTTGCGAGTACGTCCACAACCACGCAACGTCGAGATGTGAATGGCCCCATAGCGGCACGCCGCCTCGTTTTTCGGTTCCCGTTGCGCCATTCGCAGCGGCGCGCAGCGTGACGTACGGTGAAGGCTCGGGATGCGAGCGCCACTGCATTATCCACCAGCGGATGTCGTCGCCCGGCGGCAATCCGTTCGTCGGTAAGCCGTGACGCTCCACCTTCAGTTGCAGCGTGCGCGAATTGGGCGAAGGTTCGATAACGATGGAAGAGTGTTCACGATCGAAAGCGCCCACGACGGTTCCGTCGATCCGTGCGACCGCGCCGACTCGCGTTCGGTACTCAATCGTTTTCGGTTCGGAAAACGCGGGAAGCGCCGTCTCCAACAAGACTAGCGCTTCCGAACGTTCGACCTCGCGCAGGGCTAAGCGCATAGATTACGGCGCCGCCGGCGTTACCTTAAGTCCGCTCACTTTATTGGTTGACGGCTCGTAGACGAACAAATAATTCCACTTATCGCCCGACGGGAAGGTGACGGCATAGACGAAATAGTCCGCGCCTTTTTCTCTACCGCTCTGGACTTGTACGAACGACGTAGGTTCGCCAAGCGGAGCAACTTGTGCCGAAACTTGTTTGATCATCGCGTCGGTCAGTTGCGAATTCATTAGTGACGTAAGCTGGCTGCGATCGATATCGCCCGTAGCGATGCGATGGAACCACTCCTTTGCGCGCACCATTACAGCAGCGTTTGTCGTCGAAGTCGGCGCGGGTGCGGGAGCCGCGAAAGCGACCGCACCGGTTACGGCAAGTGCCAATGAGAACCCGGCAATAAAGCGGTTCATTTCGTTACTCCTTTAAGCCCAATTCCGCTATACAGGTATCATACGCTGTTTAAAGCGAGCTTTCCAATATCCAGCCGATTTCGCCGTCCTGTTCGACTAGCACCCAGCCGCCCAGGCGCTCTACTTCCTCGACGTAAGAGCCTGCATTTACCGTCAGCTCGCGATTCGTGTACCAGCGCCGTATCCGCGAGCCGTCGTTGCGCAGATCCAAATACGCCTCATGAATCCACGCTGCTGCGCCGTCTTCGCGGACGCACCACCACCACTCGGGAAATTCGTCGTCTCTGCGCTCCGCTCGTACCGTGTCGCCCACTGGGAAAACGTGCGCGGGTAACCCCGACGACCGGTACGCCGTGACGACTTGGTGGCGCATACGCTAGGAGCCGACCAGCTCTTTCAACGCGGAATCGAAGATCTTCGGCGCTTTTCCTTGGAAGAGCAACGATTCGTTACCGCCGATCTGTTTGCGCAACTCGACCAACTCGTCTCGCAAGGCCGCTGCTTTCTCGAATTCGAGGTTCGCAGCGTACTCGCGCATTTTTTTCTCCAAATCCGCGGCCATTTTCATCGCGACGTCTCTCGGAATCTTCTCCAGCTTGATCTTCGCCGTCGTTTCCTGATCGGCGCCGAGCATGCTCAAGATGTCATGAATTTCTTTGCGAATGCTCTTCGGCTCGATGCCGTGTTCGGCGTTGTAAGCGATTTGCCGCTCCCGCCGGCGTTTCGTCTCGCCAAGCGCACGTGCCATCGATTCGGTAACGACGTCCGCGTACATGACAACTTTCCCTTCGACGTTACGCGCCGCGCGCCCAATCGTTTGGATGAGCGACGTTGCACTGCGCAAGTATCCTTCCTTATCGGCATCCAGAATACCGACAAGCGATACTTCGGGAAGATCGAGACCTTCGCGCAGAAGATTGATGCCGACGAGAACGTCGAAGACGCCCATGCGAAGATCACGCAAGATTGCAACGCGTTCCAGCGTGTCGACTTCACTGTGCAGATACCGTACTTTCATGCCGTTTTCCAGCAAGAAGTCGGTTAGATCTTCGGCCATTTTCTTAGTCAGCGTCGTCACCAGCACGCGCTCTTTGCGAGCAACGCGTTGACGAATCTCTTCCATAAGATCGTCGACTTGATTTCGCGTCGGACGCACTTCGACTTCGGGATCGACAAGGCCGGTGGGCCGAATGATCATCTCGACCGTTTGGCTGCTGCGGCCAATCTCATACGTTCCGGGCGTTGCGGACACGTAGACAATTTGGTTGACGTGGTCTTCCCACTCGTCGTAGGTCAGCGGGCGATTGTCTAACGCACTCGGCAAACGAAACCCATGCTCCACGAGCGTTTCCTTGCGAGAGCGATCGCCGGCGTACATACCGTGCACCTGCGGCAGCGTCACGTGCGATTCGTCGACGAAATAGAGAACGTCTTTCGGGAAGAAGTCCAGCAAACACCACGGCGTCGAGCCGGGTTCCCGTCCGGTAAGGTGACGCGAGTAGTTTTCGATGCCGTTGCTGTAACCAACTTCGCGCAACATATCCAAGTCGTAGCGCGTCCGCATCTCCAACCGCTGCGCTTCCAGCAGCTTGCCATGAGCTCTGAAGTACTTGAGACGCTCTTCCAGCTCTTCTTCAATCGAATTGATCGCGCGACGGAGCTTCTCATCGGGCGTAATGAAGTGCTTGGCCGGAAAGATCAGCAGTTCGTCTTTGCTCTCCACGTACTCGCCGGTCATCAAATTGACGACGTTGATAGCATCGATTTCGTCACCGAAGAACTCGATGCGGTGCACCAGCTCTTCGTCGACGCCGACGAATTCCAACACGTCGCCGCGCACGCGGAACGTGCCGCGCACCAAATTCAAATCGTTGCGGCGATACTGCATATCGACGAGCTTGCGCAGAAACACGTCGCGATTGTACTCTTCGCCCACCTTCACGCGAACCGACATTTCCATGTAGTCCGAGGGCGAACCCAAACCGTAAATGCACGAGACCGAAGCGACGATCAGCGTATCGGGGCGTGTAAGCAACGACTGCGTGGCCGAGTGACGCAAACGCTCGATCTCGTCGTTGATCGAGCTGTCCTTTTCAATGTACGTGTCGGTGGACGGCACGTACGCCTCTGGCTGATAGTAGTCGAAGTAAGAAACGAAATACTCGACGGCGTTCTTCGGAAAGAACTCGCGAAACTCGGCGCAGAGCTGCGCCGCCAACGTTTTATTGTGGCAGAGCACCAGGGTAGGCTTCTGAACGAGTTCGATGACGCGTGCCATCGCCATCGTCTTCCCGCTTCCGGTGACCCCTAGGAGAGTTTGGGCGCGATCGCCACGCAAGACGCCCTCGGCGAGGGCATCAGTAGCGCGCGGTTGGTCGCCGGCTAGCTTGTAGGGCGAGACGAGTTCGAACTTGGGCATGTGCTGTTCTTCGACACCGAAAGCCCACTTCGCGGTTTCGATTTATCATGGACGCATCTTGACAGCGGTAAGTTTACGGTGTAAAGATTACGGCAATAACGGACTTACCACTGGAAAGATTGGGAGGCGATGGTCGTTGAATACGGTTTGCGTCGGCTCGTCATTGTCGCCGCGGTCATGCTCGCCTCACTCCTGGAGACCCTGGACTCGACCATCGTCAACGTGGCTTTGCCCACCATCGAGGGCAACATCGGCGCTTCGCTCGACGAGGGCATCTGGATCGTCACCGGCTACATCATTTCCAACGTCGTTTCCATCCCGCTGAACCCGCTGCTGATCCGATTGATGGGGCGCAAGACGTACTTTGCGATGTGCGTCATCGGCTTCACGGCTGCGTCACTGCTTTGCTCGACCGCACACTCGCTGACAGTCCTCGTTGCGTTTCGCATCCTGCAGGGCGCCTTCGGAGGCGGATTGATCGCAACGTCGCAGGTCGTGATGCGCGAAACATTTCCACCGAAACAGTTGGGACTTAGTTCGGCCCTCTTCGCGATGGCACTAATCGTCGGGCCCGCGTTCGGTCCGGTCGCCGGCGGTTACCTCACCGACAATTTCTCGTGGGAATGGATCTTTGCGGTGAATTTGGTTCCCGGCACCATCGCAGCGATCGTGATCGTGACGATGCTTCGCGATCCGGCGGAACGCCAAGCAGTTAGAATCGACTGGACCGGCATCGCTTTATTAGCACTCGGTCTGGGCGCGTTGCAGTTCTTACTCGATAACGGCGAACGGCGCGACTGGTTCGATGACTCCGCGATTTTGACGGCGGGAATTACTTCGCTCGTATCGCTTGCTATTTTTGCCTGGTGGCAGTGGAGTGGAACGCCACGTCCGGTCGTTGATTTGCACGTTTTCCGGTTTCGCAGCGTCGCGACCGGTTCGTTACTCGCACTGGCATTCGGCGCTTTGATCTTCGCGCCGGCCATCATCATCCCGATTTATGCCTCATCGATCTTGGGATACACGGCGCTCGATAGCGGGCTCCTGTTAGTCATTCGAGCCATACCAGTCGTTGTGCTCACGCCCGTATTCGCGACGCTTGCCGAACGCGGATCCGACGTGCGCTACATGCTCGGCGGCGGTTTTCTGCTGGGGGCCGTCTCCCTGTGGTGGCTTTACGGCGAAATGACCTCAAACGCTCCATTTGCAGCGCTTGCATGGCCGTTGTTATTCTCCGGTATCGCCCAATCGATGTTGCTCGTTCCGCTTATCATCGGCGTGCTGACGACGACACCGCCGGAATTGAACGGCCGTGTCTCGCCGATCATTACGCTCTCCGTGCAACTTGGCGGATCGATCGCAAGTGCGGCGAGTATCGCATTCTTCGATCGTCGCACCGCATTTCACGCGAACATACTCGCGTCTGCCGCGAACGCGCACCATTTATCTGCACTGAACGTACAGCAAACCGCTACATCCCTGGTGCAACTCGCTTCTCTTGTCAATCAACAAGCTACGACGCTCGGCTTCGCGGACACAATTTTCGCAGTGGCGATCGTCGCGGCAATCGTTGCTCCTCTTGTCATCGCATTTCCACGATCGAAAGCGAGCGTGTAATGTCCACCGCAGTCCCACTCGAAGCCTCGCTCAGCGAAGAACACGCGGCGTCGTTGTGCCAAATGGAGTTCGACCTCCGGCGCGCCGGCATCCCGGCCTCGAAAGTCGCTTCGTCGCTTCATTGGTACGCGCAAGCGTTGAAGAACGCGTCAGCGGCTTCGTGGCGAGCGTTTTATCGCGAACTTTACCATGCCGTTCTAGAGGCCACGACGCCGGCGCCGGCTCTCGTCGCCATCCTCAACGACGATTTGGGCGTCCGGCTCTTCGACGAAGCGGCGCGGGCACGTATTCGCAACAGCTTCGCCGAATAGAGCTACGTGAAGCAGGCGTACCATCACAACGATCTACGAAACGCGTTGATCGCCGAAGCCATCAAGGTGCTGGAAGAATCCGGCATCGGGGGGCTTACGCTTCGCGAACTGGCGCGGCGCCTTGGGGTTACGCACACCGCTCCGTACGCTCACTTCGCCGATAAGCAGCAGCTTCTGACCGGCGTGGCCGACGTAGGCTTCGGGATGCTCGCGGACGAGCTGCTCGCCGCTCGAAACGCGCAGCCGGACCCGGCTGAGGCTTTCGTGGCAATGGCTGTCGCCTACGTTCGATTTGCACAATCGAACCCCGACCTGTACCGCCTGATGTTTGTCGAAGCCGACCTTCAAGCCGGAGCCGACTGCGAGATGACGGAGCAGGCCGAGCGCGCTTTCCAAATATTGGTGGACGGCATCTCGCAATTGGGAACGCCGCTTCCCGTGCCTTCAGAGGAGCTTGCCGTTGCAGCGTGGGCCACGGTGCACGGCGCGGCGATGCTGGAAATCGACAGTCGAATGCAGACGAAGACCGCGAAGTCCTCGGTTGAGCTTGTGACCCTGGCTTCCAAGGTGTTTCTGCGCGGAATGGGCGAACCTCACCCCTCTGCCCTCGCACGCTACGGAGAACGCCCCGTTGAGCCATAACCCCCTCGTCTTTAGCGGTAGCTCGAATCCGGCTCTCGCGGAGGAAATCGCGAAGAAGCTGAAGCTGCACGTCGGTAAGGCGTTGGTTTCCAAGTTTAAGAATGAAGAGACGCGCATCGAGATTCAAGAGAACGTCCGCGGCTCGGAAGTCTTCGTGATCCAGTCGATTTGCAAGGCTCCCAACGGGAACGGCGTCAACGACGCGCTGATGGAGCTGCTGCTGATGATAGACGCGCTTCGCCGTGCGTCCGCAGCTCGTATCACCGCGGTCATGCCGTACTACGGGTACGCGAAGCAAGACAAAAAGACGAAAGGCCGCGAGCCGATCTCCGCTAAGGTGATCGCAAACATGCTGAAGATCTCCGGTGCGAAGCGAATCGTCACGATGGATCTTCATGCGGCGCAAATTCAGGGCTTCTTCGATCAGCCCGTCGACAATCTCATGGCATTGCCGACGCTGTGCAACTACCTGAAAAAAGAGGGCCTTTGCGAAGATCGCGTCGTGGTTGTTTCACCCGATGCGGGTGGCGTGCACCGCGCCGAACTTTTCGCGAAGCGGTTGAACAGTTCGCTTGCCATTGTATTCAAGCGCCGTCCCGAGCCGGACGTTTCCGAAGTTACCGATATCGTCGGTGACGTGGACGGCAAGATCGCCGTGATCGTGGACGATATGATCTCCACAGGTGGAACGCTAGCAAAGGCGGCGGAGGCGATCAAGGCACGCGGAGCAACGCAGGTTTACACGGTCGCCACTCACGGTATCTTTGCCGGAGAAGCGATCGACGTGCTCGAGAAATCGGAAATCGAAAAGGTGATCGTCACCAATACGATTCCGTTTCCCGACGTGGACGAGCATCCGAAGTTCGTGCAGCTTTCGATTGCGCAAACTTTCGCAGATGCCATCAGCCGCATCACGACGAATCGCTCCGTTTCTGAACTATTCAACAGCGAGGATGGGCCGCGCCCTAGCGAGCCGGTTTCCGCACCGGAGCCGGCTGCCGTCTAATCCTCTCGTTTTCCGGAGGTTACCGTACACGAGTGGCCAGCAAAGAACAGACTCTTCCGATCGAACAGCGCGAACGCACGGGCACCAGCGACGCGCATAGGCTACGCGCCGCCGGAAAAATTCCGGGCGTGCTCTATGGACACGGCGCGGCGCCGCTCCATCTTGCATTCGACGCGAAGACGTTCAACGATTTGGCGACGCATGGCGGCACGCACGGCGTGATTACGCTGACGCTGAACGGCAAGAAATCCGATACCGCGATGGTGCGCGAGATTCAACGCCATCCGGTGACGCACAAAGTAGAACATGTCGACTTGCAACGCGTTTCGGCACACGAAGCGGTTCGCGCCAAGGCTCCCGTCACCACCGTCGGCGTACCGCGTGGCGTTAGGGATTTCGGCGGCGTGATGGATGTGCTCGTACACGAGATCGAGATTGAAGGTCCGGTGGACGAGCTGCCGGATCACGTGGAAATCGACGTCAGCGAGCTTGGAATTCACCAGCACGCAACCGCGGGTGAAATCAAACTTGGGAAAAACATCAAGCTGCTGACGCCGCCCGATACGATCGTCGTTTCGGTCGATGCGTCGAAGACGGCGCGCCTGCTCGAAGAGGCCGGTGAACCGGCAGTGGAAGCGCAACCCGAGCTCATCGGGAAGCCGGAGGAGACGGCATAGCCACTGCTCCTCCGAGCCTGATCGTTGGATTGGGCAATCCCGGCAAAGAGTACGAAAGAACCCGGCACAATGCCGGGTTCATGGTTGTCGACCAGTTGGCGCAACGTTACGGCATCTCGTCTTGGAAGAACAAAGACAGCGCGCGCCAAGCTTTCGACTCATCGCGCCGCGTTGTTCTCGTGGAACCGACCTCGTACATGAACCTGAGCGGTACGCCGGTACGGCTCATTTCGTCGTGGTACCGCACTCCGCCCGAAGACACGCTTGTGATCGTCGACGAATTGGATTTGCCGTTCGGAACGTTACGTATGCGTCCGTTCGGCGGTCACGGCGGCCACAATGGACTGCGCTCGATCATCGCGACGATCGGCGATCGCTTCCCTCGCATCCGCGTGGGCGTGGGACGGCCGAAATACGATACCATCGATCACGTGCTCAGCCCGTTCTCCTCCGAGGAGGCGGCGCAGCTTCCAACGGTCGTCGAAGCGGCCGCGGAAGGCGCGGATATCTGGCGCGAACACGGGTTGGAACGCGCAATGCAGTACATTAACAACTGGAAACTTTAGGCTGGGTAGAACCGATATACTGGTAAAGGGAGGTGAGCCGCCTCGGAAACGTTTTCAGGGAAGACCTTCGTCCTCCGCGTCGACGACGCTACCGCGCGAGACGCGAGCGCCACGCTTGTCGACGATCTTCACGTTTTGACCGAAAGAGAAGTGCGCCCCATCGTCGTGGCGCCGGACCCGCGAACCGCGCGTAACATCGTCCGTGCAATCAACCGGAGCACGAACGTAGCGCTCTCACTGAGCGGCTCGGATGCAGCGCTCATCCCGCACACGCCCAACGGCATCGGCCGGGTACAGCGGCGCATCCTCGATACGCTCACCGAAGCGGGGTACATTCCCGTCGTTGAACCAACGGCGTTCGCGGTCTTTTCGCAACACGATGCGGCGGTTGTAGCCGACGACGTCGCGGCAGCAATTGCAAGCGCTTGCGAAGCCGCCAGAGCGATCTTCTTCCATCGAGCCGGCGGTATTCCCGACCCCGATACAAATGCGGTGATCAATGAATTGACGCCGGCGGAAGCGCTTGCACTCGCGGATGATGAACGCATGCCGCACGATTTGCGCACCGCCGTTCGCGCTGCGGCACTCGGCGTTCGCAGCGGCATTCCCATCGCACAGATCATCGACGGACGCGTGGCGCACGCTGCAATTGTCGAATTGCTTACGACGCACCATCTGGGAACCCAGGTCGTAGGCGGACTGATTTTCGCGGCTTAAGGACAGCCCGGCGGCACGTGATTGATCGCCGCAATGCGTTCGGCAGGCGACGGATCGGATTCCAGAAAAAGGCGCGTGCCTACGCTCGGACACACTTCATCGAGACGTTGATCCGTTTGGCGCACGATGGCGCGAACTGCCGCATCGCGGTCGCCGGTAGCTGCAAGCGCGTAGCGGTCGGCACTCCAAGAGAATCCGCGAAGAATCGAATTGTCGATCGGCGCTTCAATGATGTAGACGCATGCGATAAGCGCCGCGACGAGCGCTAAACGCGCGACAGGATCGTCATCGCGCCGGAAGCGGATGCGGTCGGCGATAAAAACCGCCAGAGCGATGCCGAAGATTACGAGCAACGCGTTATATCCCGCGACGCGCACGGGATCGTTCGCAGCAAGCTGTCCCACTTCTCGAGCGAAAATGAAGCGCAGCTCCGCGAGCGTGCTTCCCGCGATGAGCGAGTAGGGAATGACGATCCGGCGGCTTGGCCCAAGGCCTTGAATCTCGGCTTCACCGATCTGCGCGCGCTCCGGCTTCGTATCGATCACCGTTGGCACTGCGACGTGCGCTCGCGTTTCCAGTTGCTGCAGGACCGTCATATAAATTGACGGCATCGGCTTCTGCGCATCGATCGCCGGCGCGCTGACAAACGGCTGGATGTACGCCACCAAAAAGCTTCCCGCAACAATCGCGAGCATCGTGTAGATATACCATTGATGCGTACGGTCGACCAGCCACAACACAAACGCCACCACGAGACCCGCAATGATCATCGAAACAATGGTATTCAGCAACCACGTTGCGCCCCAAGTGTGCAACAGCAGCCCCGAAATGCCCATCACGCGGCCCACGCGGAAGATGTAAAACGACGGGATAAGCGCGGCAAGTCTCGCGATTAGCACAAGCGCAGCACCGAAAACAAATCGAACGAGAAATTCGTTGCGCAACCGCTTGCGCAACAGATCGCGCAGCCGTGCAGCGGTTCCGCTCTGCCAAAAATACGCGAGCGCGACGATTTGAAAAACGATGGTGCCGAGCCACCCCGGCACCATCCAGCGCGCAAGCCGTTGCGCCGCGAGTTGCCTGTCGCGGTCGACGAGTTTCGTGGCCGGAAGGTGTTCTAGTTGCGCCGGCGTGAGGGCATCGACGCGCCGGTCGAGCGCGTTTGGACGTGTTTCGGAAGCGCACCCGTAATTGGGAGCAATAGCACCGGCAAGCACCAGGGCGAGCGACACGATTAGCGTCAGGCGGCGAAAGACCGTCATGTGGCGCTGTTTCGCGCCCGGTTACTAGATAGCTTCCTATCTATATGTTGAGAATGCGGTCCCGTTCACGGAGAAAGATACGCGATTGCGACCTGTCCGCTTACTGTGATACATCGCCGCATCGGCAGTCTCGAGCAGTTCGCTTGCGCTGCGAGCATCGTACGGAAAGGTCGCAACGCCAATGCTCGCCGTGATCTCTAGGGGCAGGCCGAAATCGTGGCGCCGTACCGCCTCACAGAAGGCTTGTGCGCGTTCTATGGCTACCGTCTTTTGCGCATCGAAGAGCAGCGCGCAAAACTCGTCGCCGCCATTGCGGCCCACAATATCGACCTCGGGCACGGTGTGGGCACGCATCAACTCGGCCATCGTCTGCAAAACGGAATCGCCGGCGGCGTGGCCATGCTCGTCATTCACGGTTTTGAAACGGTCGGTATCTATAAACCAAAGCGTCATGACGTTTGGCTTGCCGCGACGGGCACGATCGACTTCTTCAGCGAGCCGCGCACGAAAGGCTCGCGGTGTGAAAAGTCCGGTCAATCCATCGTACGTTGCATCGGCGCGATCGGCCTCACGTTCCACTGCAAGAGCATACGGCGACGTAGCGTGTTCGATCGTGCGAACGATGGTTTCTTCCGAGGCGAGCGCTCCACTGCAGGATGACGATACGTAGACCACTCCGCGGAGACCGGTGCCGTCTAGCATCGGCACAGCAAGCCCGCAGCGGTCGGTGGGAATCATCGTTCCTTCGGAACCGCCGGCGCGATGTCCGGAAATTGCGGCTCGAGCCGGTAGAAACGCGACGGCGTCGCGACGAATACGAACCCGCTCGTAATGACGCGCCCGTTCACCGCTTGCATACACGCATGCCAGTTCTTCGCCATCTGTCAAGAGCACGAGAAATGAATCGACTCGAGGATCCAACGCGCGTATCGCCTTGTCGAGCGCTTGAATCACGGCCATGCTGGAAACACGCGACGCGTCGAGCAGCGAACGAACGGCTGCGAGGACGTTTTCTTCGCGTAAACGGCGTTCGCGATCGCGGAGCGCACGAGTGCGCGATCGCTGCCGGAGGATCCGCGCTCCCAACAGCACGGCGAAGGGTACGCCGAAGAGAAAAATCAATACGCCTGACATTGCTCTGGTTCCAAGCAGTGCCCCCGTTGCGAGGCAGCCGGACACGCTGAAGTTTTCAAAAGAGAGATCGTGCTCGACCCCAAAGATTGGGCCGCGTTTCGCGACCTGAGCCACGCGGCGCTCGATGATGCGTTGGATTACCTCGAGAATGTCGGCGAGCGCCCGGCCTGGGAAGAGATGCCCGGCGCTGCTATCGCGCGATTAAACGAACCGCTGCCACAAGATCCAATGCCTCTTGCCGACGTTTACGACGAGTTTTCGGACGTGATCTTCCCGTATCACAGCGGGAACATCCATCCGCGCTTTTTCGGGTGGGTTCAAGGAACGGGAACGCCCACGGGGGTGCTGGCCGATCTTCTCGCTTCGACCATGAACCCGAACGTCGGCGGACGCAATCACGGTGCGGTATACGTGGAGCGTGCGGTCATTCGTTGGTTCCTCGAGCTCTTCAAATTTCCGTATGACGCAAGCGGTGTCTTAACGGTTGGAACTTCGGCGGCGAACCTCATTGCAGTGCTGGTGGCAAGAACGCGCGCGCTTGGAACGCAGGTACGCGAAACCGGTGTCGATCTCTCGAAAGGACGTTTGGTCGCGTATGCTTCGAGCGCAACCCATAGCTGCGTTCGCCGCGCGTTCGAAGTTTCAGGTTTAGGAAGTGCATCGCTGCGCGTGTTGTCGACTGATTCGCTGCATCGCATCGATCCGCAACGCGTAGCGCATGCGATTGCGGAAGATCGCGCCGCCGGCAACCGCCCTTTCATGATCGTGGGCAATGCCGGCACGGTGGACGTCGGTGCGATCGATCCGCTCGATGAATTAGCCGATCTTGCACGTAGCGAGGAGCTTTGGTATCACGTCGACGGCGCATTCGGTGCAACGGCGGTTCTCTCCGAAGAACTGGCGCCGCGGTTTCGTGGAATCGAGCGAGCGGACTCGATTGCGTTCGATTTTCACAAGTGGCTTCAGGTACCTTACGATGCCGGCTGTTTGCTGGTACGAGATGGAGAATTGCATCGCTCGACCTTTGCTTCGTCGCCTTCGTACTTGACGCGAATGCCAAGGGGACTCGCAAGCGCACAGCCGTGGTTTACCGACTTCACGATCGACCTTTCACGTGGGTTCCGTGCGCTCAAAGTCTGGTTCACGATCAAAGAACATGGAGCTCGCGTACTTGCAGCCGCCATGGAAGAGAACGTCCGTCAAGCCTGTTTGCTGGCGGACTTAGTCGACGCCGACGCCGATTTGGAGCTGCTCTCGCCCGTTCAATTGAATATCGTTTGCTTCCGATACCGAGCCTCCGCGGTAAACGAAGTCGATCTCGACCGCTTTAACGACGAGCTGGTTATTCGCGTTCAGGAAAGTGGCGATGCCGTTGTTTCATCGACTACCGTTTCGGGTAAACGCGCGATTCGCGTTTGCATTGTCAATCATCGCACGCGTGACGAAGA
>CAZJLJ010000004.1:34260-50460 GCA_964546935.1 uncultured bacterium
CGGGTAAACGCGCGATTCGCGTTTGCATTGTCAATCATCGCACGCGTGACGAAGACTTAACGTTCACGCTAGACTCGATCAAACGCATCGCCGCCGAAATGTTAGAGTGATTCATCTTTGACGGATAAAGTCTACTCAGCGGATCCCAAGATTTGCGGGGTATAAGCGTGCGAGTATGAAGATTGCTCGCATTACATCTGTCGCTGCTGCGGGATTCGCTGCCGCACTCCTCGCAACTACGCCGGCGTTCGCCGATATTTCGGCCGGCGGCGGTGGTTTCGTCGGAAGCGGTAACGGCTTATCCTCAAGCGGCGCAGCCGTCTTTTTAAGCACGGATAAAGCGGTTCCGGTGTTACCCGCTTCGATTGGTCTCACAGGATTTGCGCCACTGGCGCGCGGGGGCGGTTATGCCGTAACGGTTGACGGACGTTTTGGCGCGCTCGGCAACGCATTCGGCGTTGGTTACGGCATCGGACAATTCGGCGGAGCGCGCGCGGGCGGAACGTTTACGGCGTTCTTCGATCACAGCATCGCTCCATTGACATCGCTCGAACTTCGCGGCTACCAAACCACCGGCGCCAACAGCGCCACCGCCGGCTTCTTGGGCGTTCGGTTTAGTATCTAGTAGATTGCATACAACCATTGCTGGGATGCGCTTGTCCTTCGGCGCATATCAACAGAGCTGATATGCTAATTATTTTGAAGCGTTAGTCTTGGCGGGAAGCGGTTTGGCGGGGTTGCCTACGACGCGTTCGTTTTCGCCTACGTCGCGTATTACAACCGATCCGGCTCCGGTCAGCGCGTTGTCGCCGATGTTCACCGGCGCAACGAGCGACGAGTTCGAACCGATGAAGACGTTCTTTCCGATCGTCGTCGAATTCTTGCGCACACCGTCGTAGTTGCACGTGATCGTGCCCGCGCCGATGTTGGAGCCTTCGCCGATGGTTGCATCACCAAGATAGCTAAGGTGACCCGCCTTCACGCCGTCGCCGAGCGTCGACTTTTTGATCTCCACGAAATTCCCGATGTGGACGTCGTCTCCCAACACAGCGCCTGCACGCAAATGCGCGAATGGTCCCACGGAAACATCGTCGCCCACTTCGCAGTCGACGATAACGCTTTCACGCACCGTAACTTTGCTGCCAAGCTTCGAACCCGAGATCCGTGCGTTGGGTCCGAGGACTGAATGTTCGCCGATCTCGCTCAAGCGTGAAATGGTCGTGTTGGGATAAATCACCGTATCTCGCCCGATCGTTAGTTCAGGCTCGAGATACGTCGTATCGGGGTCGATGATCGTCACACCGTCGCGCATGTGCTGAGCACAGATCCGCTCGTTCATCTCTTTACGCGCTCGCGCCAGTTCAACGCGATCGTTGATGCCGAGAACGTCGAGATGGTCTTGCGCGAGCACGGGGCGAACGGCTTTGCCTCGCTGTACGAAATGCTCTACCGTATCGGTGAGATAGTACTCTTTCTGCGCGTTATCGTTCTTCAGATGCGCTACCGCGTCGCGAAGCTCTGCCTCGTCGTACGCGTAAATTCCGGCGTTCATTTCGTCGATCGCCAATTGCTCCGGCGATGCGTCACGCACTTCGACGATGCGCTCGACATTTGTGCCGTCGCGTACGATGCGTCCGAAGTTCGATGGCAACGGCATCTTGACGGTTACGAGCGACATAGCCGCACGGCCGCCGTTATGCTCGAGCGCGTGCATCATATTGCTGAAGATTTCATCGGTAACGAGCGGCATATCGCCATACGCGATGATGAGCCGGCCGTCTTCGATGGGTTCGAGGGCGTCAAGCGCCACTTTCACCGCGTGCCCGGTTCCGAGTTGCTCACGTTGAACCACGCTGCGAACGCCAAATTCGCCCACGCAGGGCTCGAGTTCGTCATTGGTTACGACCAGGACGTCATCGATGCCGGCGCGCTTTAGTGAATTCAGCGTATACCAGAGCATCGGACGGCCACACAGCTCGTGCAACACTTTGGGCCGCGTACTCTTCATGCGCGTGCCCTTTCCGGCAGCAAGCACTATAGCGCGCACGTTCATTCTGCGACTTCCTCCACGGCCGGAGCGAGCTGCTTCTTCCACTCATCCTGCTCTTTTTTACTTGGCGTTCCCAACAGCTCGAGCGCCATGCGCAAACGTTCGCGAACGATGTCTCGTCCTAGCAATTCCATCGAATCGTACAACGGCACCGACGTCGGGCTCCCGGTTATGGCAACATAAAATGGACGGGCAACGTCGCGAAATTTTTTGCCTACATCATCCGCTACCCGCTTCAGCACCGATTCGATACCGGCAACGTTCCACTCGCGCAGCGCATCAAGTTCCCAAAGCGCAAGTTGGAATGCTTTGCGCATCGTTAAGTCGTCGAGTTTGCCGCCACGCAGCTGATCGGCCGTTATTCGCAGACGCCCGGCGAAGAAGAAATCGACAAGCAGTCCGAGATCGCTCAAACGTTCAACGCGTGAATGAGCCAAATCGGCAATGCGTGCCAGCCGTTCCGGCTGAAACGCCCAATCGCGTACCCGCTGCATGAAAGCATCGCGATCCAGTTTCTCGCGAATGTAGCGGCCGTTCAGCCAGTCCAATTTCGGCACGTCGAAGACGGGGCCGCCCAGCGGAACGTGATTGATGTCGAAATGCTGCACCATCTGCGCGAGCGACATCATTTCATCTTCGCCTTCGTGAACGGGCTGCGTCAGCAGCCCAAGAAAATTCATCAACGCTTCGGGCAAATAGCCCATCGCTTTGTAAAAAAGAATGCCGGTCGGATTCTTGCGCTTCGAGAGCTTTGATTTATCCGGGTTGCGCAGCAACGGTAAGTGCATCAGCTTCGGCGGTTCCCAGCCGAAGTACTGATATAACAAAATATGCTTCGGAGCGCTTGAGACCCACTCTTCACCGCGAATCACATGCGTGATTTCCATTAGGTGATCGTCGACGACGTTCGCAAGGTGATACGTGGGCAGCCCATCGGACTTCATCAACACTTGCATGTCGATAGTCCTCCACTCGAACTCGATCTTGCCGCGACGCATGTCTTCGACGACGCAAACACCCTCGTTCGGAACCTTCATGCGAACGACGTACGGCTCTCCCTCGGCTTCACGCCGCGCCACTTCTTCCGGCGAGTGCGTTAGGCAAAGGCCGTCGTAACGCGGAGGGAGACCCGCGGCGCGCTGCGCAACACGCATCTCTTCCAAACGCGCGGGCGAGCAAAAGCACTTGAACGCATGCCCTTCGTCAAGGAGCTGCTGAACGTACTTTTTGTAGATCTCGGAACGTTCGCTTTGGCGATACGGGCCATGCGGACCGCCGACATCGGGGCCTTCATCCCATGAAATTCCGCACCAATGCAGCGAATCCAGAATAGCCGCTTCGCTCTCACGCGTGCTGCGCACTTGATCGGTGTCTTCAATGCGTAGCAGAAAATCGCCGTCGTTATGCTTTGCGAAGCAATAGTTGACCAGCGCCACATACGCCGTACCAACGTGCGGATCACCCGTGGGTGACGGCGCGATGCGAGTCCGAACCTTCAACGTTTTTCCTTGTAAAGTCTATTAACCGACGAGTTGACGGCGTTTGCCGCATTCGGCTTCGACGAAGTCGATAATGTCCTGCAACGGCGCACCCGGTGTGAAGACCGCTTTGACGCCGAGGCGTTTGAGTTCAGCGGCATCCTCGGGCGGAATGGTGCCGCCGCCGAAAAACACGACGTCTTCGGCTCCTTGGGCCTTCAATTGTTCCAGAACGAGCGGGAAGAGCGTCATGTGGGCGCCCGAAAGAATCGAGAGGCCGATTCCGTCGGCGTCTTCCTGAATTGCCGTCTGAACGATTTGTTCCGGAGTCTGAAAGAGTCCCGTGTAAATCACTTCCATGCCGGCATCGCGCAGAGCGCGAGCGATCACTTTAGCGCCGCGGTCGTGGCCGTCTAGGCCGGCTTTAGCGACGATGATACGAAGTGGTCGGTTGGCCATAGTTTCCTTTGTTTTGGAGTTCCTGACTAAGTCGCAGAGCTTCCTCGAGCTTGCGTTTTACTTCGGAGAGCGTGCGCCGAGCGCGCTGCCGCTCTAATTCGTTGCGTAGACGCATGATTAGAATACCGAACGCTCCGTATACCGGCCGTACACCGAAGCCATCGCTTCGACGATTTCGCCTTCGGTGCAATAGGCATTGACGCAATCGATGAGATGAGGCATGAGATTGTCTTTTGGATCGCGGCACGCTTGCTGCAACCGTTCAAGTATTGCTTGCACGCGAGAATTGTCGCGCGTCGAACGGATCTGCTGCAGCGAACGCGCTTGACCCTGCGCTACTTCTTCCGTGATCTTCAGCAAGTCGATTTCGAGCTGGTCTTCCTCACGTTGGAACGCATTGACGCCGACTATGACGCGGTCTTTCGATTCGATCGAACGCTGGTAGCGATAGCTCGCCTCGGCGATTTCCTTTTGGAAGAAGCCCGCTTCGATCGCTTCTACCACGCCGCCGTACTCCTCGATTTGCGCGAAGTATGCTTCGGCTTGGCGCTCCATTTCGTCGGTAAGCGCTTCCACGAAATACGATCCGCCCAGCGGATCGGCGACGTTCGTGACGTTCGTTTCGTAGGCCAGAACCTGTTGCGTGCGCAGAGCGATTTCGACCGACTTTTCGGTTGGAAGTGCAAGCACTTCGTCCATCGAGTTCGTGTGCAGCGACTGCGTGCCGCCGAGAACTGCGGCCATTGCCTCGTAGGCAACGCGCACGATGTTGTTCTCGGGCTGTTGCGCGGTCGCACTGCAACCGGCGGTCTGCGTGTGGAAACGCAGCTGCCACGACTTGGGATTCTTTGCACCGTACTTCTCGCGCATGTGACGCGCATAGATTCGGCGTGCGGCGCGGAACTTCGCAATCTCTTCGAAGAAGTCGATGTGCGAATTGAAGAAGAACGACAGGCGCGGCGCAAACGAGTCGACGTCTAATCCACGAGCCATCGCCGCTTCGACATACGCAAAACCGTCCGCGAGCGTAAACGCCAACTCTTGAGCCGCCGTCGAACCCGCTTCACGGATGTGATAACCGGAGATCGAAATCGTATTCCACTTCGGCATCTCGGCCGTGCAGAACTCGATCATGTCGACGATGACGCGCATGTGCGGACGCGGCGGGAAGATCCACTCTTTCTGAGCGATGTACTCTTTGAGAATGTCCGCTTGAATTGTGCCGCCGAGTTTTGCGCGCGGAATGCCCTTCTTCTCTGCAGCCGCGATATATTGCGCGACAGCAATGGCGGCCGGTCCGTTGATCGTCATCGACGTCGTGATGTCGGCCATGTCGATGCCGTCGAAGAGCACTTCCATGTCGTGTAGCGTGTCGATCGCAACGCCGCACTTTCCCACTTCGCCGCGCGATTGCGGAGCATCGGAATCGTAACCCATCAGCGTCGGCATGTCGAACGCGACGGAGAGTCCGTGTTGCCCCTGCGACAAGAGGAAATGGTAACGTTCGTTGGTCTGTTTGGCGTTGCCGAAACCTGCGAATTGGCGCATCGTCCAAAGGCGATCGCGGTAGCCGTTCGCGTGAATACCGCGCGTGTACGGATACTGTCCCGGATAAGCGAGATCGTGAGCCAGGTCGAGATGCGCGACGTCTTCCGGTCCGTAAATCGTCTTCAACGGCACGTCGGAGATCGTACGATCGACCGCGCCTGAACCCGGACCCTTGCGAGGCTTGCCCTTAGCGGAAGCCGCTTCCCAGGTTTTCTTTTCTTCTTCGAACTCCGGAGTGGGCTGCGCGCCGAGACCGCTCGGACGATCGATCATCTTGGCCAAGATGGATTTTCCTCTTCATATGGGGTGTACGGAGCGTATTCTCCCAAACCGCGGGGCAACCCGCAAGCGGCATTGTCTGCGGTTTTGCGGTGCGTTGCTCGGTAGCTCGGTTGGATATCTCCCCTTGGGGGACCGCTGGAAAAACTTCATCGTGAAGTTTTTCCGCTACGCGGCTTTTTCGGCAAAGCAAGCTTTGAAGCTGCCCTCCATGGCAGGGCCGAAAAAGTCCGAGTTCCCCCAAGGGGAGATACCCAACCGAGCTACCACGCAGCGTGTGTGCAAGCAACAATCTCGTGTGGACACATTGCTCGCATTGCTCGCCCGTGTCGGAGGAGAGAGGCCGGCCAACTAGAGATGGATATCAGCGTTGCTGAGATGTGAGCGTCCGAGCGGCGCGGTGCTTGCTTTAAGGGCAAACCTGGGTGGCAAGCAGCTACGCGGTTATTAGGTGAGGCCCTTGACGAAAGCGCGGGGGCGGGTGGTGGAGTCGGTGAGTTCGTCGGAGCCGGAGACGTTGAAAGAAGCTAAGAGAGAGTCGGCGGCGGCGTAAGGGTCGAGGTCGGTGCGGACGGAGGACTGGAGTTCGTGTTCCAAGCGGCGTTGGAGACGGCCGAGGGCGAGCTGGCGGACTTGGTGGGCGAAAGCCTCGCGGCGTTTGGTTTCGATTTCGCCGGTCTCGTGCAGGTAAGCGGCGTGGCCTTCGATGGCGGTCCATAATTCGTCGATGCCCTCGCCGGCGAGAGCTTGAGTCATGACGAGTTCGGGGACCCAGCCGCTGAATTGCAGCATCTCCATCATGCCGCGGATTTCGCGGCGCATCTGGTTCGCCATCGGGTGGTCGGCTTTGTTGACGACGAAGATGTCGGCGATTTCCATGATGCCGGCTTTGAGGACCTGAATGGAGTCGCCGCTGCCGGGTTGGAGCGCGACCAGCGTGGTCTGGGCCAGTTCGGCGATCTCGATTTCACTTTGGCCGACGCCCACGGTTTCGATGAGAATGACATCGAGACCAAACGCATCCATTAAAAGAACCGCGTCTGCAGTCGCGCCGGCGACGCCGCCGAGGTGGCCGCGGCTGGCCATCGAGCGAATGAAGACGTTGGGGTCGACAAAGTGCTCCGTCAGGCGGATGCGGTCGCCAAGCAAGGCGCCGTGTGAAAACGGAGAGCTAGGGTCGACCGAAACGACGCCGACCGTTTTGTTCAGCGAGCGAGCCTTGCGAACGATCGCCGACGACAGCGTCGATTTCCCCACACCGGGCGGTCCGGTGAGACCGATCGTCATCGCACGCCCGGTGCGTGGATAGAGCTTCTGTATCAGCTCCGCACCGCGGCCGCCCTCAGCCCAAGAGATCGCGCGAGCGAGTCCGCGCGGCTGACCGTTTTCGAATTCGCGCAGCAGCGCCGCGCTGGAGTCCATCATAGCCAAAGTAACCGGATGGATTGCGGCCGCCACCCGAACGCCCCTCTCGAAAGCTTTCCCGGGCCGTTTCCGGACGCGAGTCGAACGCTAACGTATGCTTCCGGCTGAGGCTGCTCGCGTCGACGACATCGTTCGAAGCGTAATGCGAGAGGAACACATCGCGGGATGTTCGGTTGGAATAGCGCGACGCGGTAACGTCATTTACTTGAAGGGTTATGGCGTACGCGATGTATCTTCGCACCGTCCAGCTGACGGCTACACTATCTACCGCGCAGGCTCGATAACGAAGCAATTCACGGCTGCAGCGGTCTTGCAACTTGCCGATCAACGCGCAATTGCACTAAGCGCGCCCATCGGAGAATATTTGCCGGCGCTCCAGCGACCGGCTGCCTCGGTTTCGGTAGCCGAGCTTCTCGCGCAACAGAGCGGCATTCCGTCTTATACGGATCCGGGCGCGTCTTTCGCCTCGGTTCTAGCCTTGCCGCTCGACTTTCAACCGGGAACAAATTGGGCATACAGCAACACGAATTATTTCTTGTTGGGAAAGCTCTTGGAAACGCAGAGGCACCTTTCGTATCCCGATATCTTAGAAGACGCGATCGTCAAACCACTTGGGCTGCATTCCACCGGTTACAATATTTCGCCATTTGCGACGAATGTCGCAATTCCGTACACGTACGACGGACGGCACTTCGTTCCGGTAGAAAACCTCGCGCAACAGCTGAATCGCGTCGGTGCGGCGGGTGCAATAGCTACGAATGCGGTCGATCTGCTGTCATGGCTTGAAGCGTTGCGCGGCGGCCGTGTCGTTTCGCCTCAAGCGTTTGATGCAATGACCCATCAAGCAAAACTCCCGAACGGCGCGCCGACGCACTACGGGTTCGGCTTTTTTACGCGCGATTGGTATGGATGGCACGTAGCGGAACATCCGGGAAACATCGATGGCTTCAGCGCGGATGACGCTATCGTCTTGGACGACGGCTTGGAGATCGCCGTCCTAAGCAATGCGGACCGAGTCTCGCTAGCGCCCCTAAGCGAGAGTCTCGTGGCGATTTTCGACGCGCCTAAAGATGCGAACATGTACGCAACGGCGGAACAGCCTGCGGAGAACGAAAATCTCGACGTAACCGCGACGGTGCGCGAACTCTTCGGCGAAATGCAACGGGGAACGATCGATCGAACGCTGCTGAGCGACGCTCTTTCAGCGTCATACTCGGATGCACGTCTTAAAACCCGCGCTGCCGAACTAGCACCATTGGGGAAACTGCGACTCGTCGAGTTCATCGAACGAACCAACGGCTCCGGTCGAACGTACGAAAAGTATCGGCTAACGTTTGAGGCCCGGCAGTTTTGGATGACGTTAGGATACTTAAAGAACGGAAAAATTGACGCGCTTACTCTTGTTCCGGACGACGACTAAACTACCGTGATTCGTTACGTTGCGGTTTTTCTGCTGGCAATCACCGTTGCCGGCATGGTACCGGCTCGCGCCCAATCGCTAATCGTTCCCCTTTCAGGTAAGCGCGAACGCACGATCCAAGCCGAGTCGCTCTTCCACACGCTTTTTCGCGACTTCTTTCCCGAAGATGACGGAACAACGTACGTCGAAACCGGTGACATTCCGGCGATGTGGCTGCGCGACTCCGCAGCACAAACTATTCCGTACATTCGGTTTCAGCTCTCCTATCCGATCTTACGCAAGCGTTTTGCCGGCGTTATCGAGAGGGACGCTCGTGCAATTCTAATCGATCCATACGCGAACGCTTTCCAAGCCGATTACCACGTCTGGGAACGGAAATGGGAAATCGATTCACCCGCATGGGCCGTGCTTCTAACTCGCGTCTATCTCGATACGACCGGCGACCGAAGCGTTTATACACCCGCATTGCACGCGGCATTGCGCCGGATCGTCGGCACCTATGCCTGCGAAGAACACCACAGCCGTTGCAAAGAGTATTACTATCCATACCGCGTGTACACCGACGACAATTACAACGACGACACGGGATTGATATGGAGCGCGTTTCGTCCATCGGACGATCCCGTTCAGTATCGGTTCAACATCCCCCAAAACATGATCGCTGCGATTGCGCTGCACGATATTGCGGCGCTTGCAGTCGATGGATACCGCGACCGTTTGCTTTCGAACGAGGCGCTCGGCGTCGAAAGGCGCGTGGTCGGTGGGATTGCCGTGTACGGTCGCTACTACGATGAACGTCGCGGCGGCTGGCTTTGGGCGTTCGAAACCGACGGCAACGGGCGCTACAACCTGATGGACGACGCCAACATCCCGAACCTGTTGACGCTTCCGTATTTGGATTGGTGTTCGGCCTACGATCAGACGTATCTGAAGACGCGTGCCTTTTCTTTGAGTCCGGACAATGCGTGGTACTTTCGGGGCCGGTATGGCACGGGACTTGGCAGTCCTCACACGCCGAACGGTTACGTCTGGCCGCTCGGAATCATCGGACGCGCTTTGACGTCGACTTCGTCGATGGAAGTTCTCGAAGCAATTACGACGCTAGCGGAGACCGACAGCGAACAAGGCATGATTCACGAGAGTTTCTATTCCGACGGCTATTGGCGCTTCACGCGGCAAGAGTTCGGGTGGGCGAATGCGCTTTATGCAGAGCTTCTCTTCCGCAGCGTTGCCGGTTTACCGGATACCAACTTCGTCGGCGGCGACGGAACGATGATTCCTTACGAGAGGCCGAGCAAAACGCCGGTGCTATTGCCGGAAACGATGCAGTTGCATAACGCGTCCGTTTTGTTCGAAACGCTAGGCCGGCTGCTTTACGCCGGACGCACGGCAGCGATCAATCAGATGCCGTAACGGCGCCGCCGTTCGCCGAAAACGCGAACCGCGTCGGCAAAATGTTGTTCCGAAAAATCAGGCCACATTACCGGAAGCGTGAGCAGTTCGGTGTAAGCGAGTTGATACAGTAGGAAGTTGGAAACGCGCTGTTCCGCACCAGTGCGAATAAGCAAATCGGGATCGGGCGCGTGCGGCGCGTACATTTTTGCACGCAACAGCGTCTCGTCGACTTCTTCGGGTTTGATACGGCCTGCTGCGACGTCGCGCGCAATGGCCTGCGTGGCGCGCACGATCTCCTCGCGACCGCTGTAATTCAATGCGAGGGTCAACGTAACGCGACGATTGTGCTCGGTCGACTTCACCAAGTCACGCAGCGCCATGCGCGCTGGGAAAGCGAACGCATCCAACTCACCGATGATTTCGACTCGAACGCCCTGTTTGACGAGCTGCGTTTTCTCGCTCTGTGCGCAGGCCGCATAAAGCTGCATCAAAAGCGAAACCTCGCTTGATTCGCGACGCCAGTTTTCGGTGGAGAACCCGTAGACCGTGATGCGGCGTACGCCTGTATCGGCGGCACCGCGAACGGCCGCTCGCAACGCCTCCACGCCGCGCCGGTACCCTTCCGCGATCGGGAGTCCCCGTTCGCGCGCCCATCGCCGGTTGCCGTCCATGATGATTGCAACGTGTTCGGGAATCGTGGCCAGCGCGGGAGCCTGCATCATGCTTCACTTTGTAGCACAAAGTGACGGCGCTGACAAGGTCGGAGCGGCCCATCAGGGCGGAGGCTCCGGTGGCTCGCACAATTAACCACCATCGCGACATGACGCAAGGATATTATCGCTTCCCGACCGTCGCTGAAGACACACTCGTTTTCGTCTGTGAAGACGATCTCTGGAGCGTGAATGCGACCGGCGGCGTCGCGAAACGGCTTACGGTTAGCTTCGGCACGTGCCTGACGCCGCGGCTCTCGCCCGACGCTCAGTGGATCGCGTTCGTTTCCAACGACGAGGGCAATCCGGAAATCTACGTCATGCCGGCCGGCGGGGGACAACCGCGGCGCCTTACTTTTCTTGGGTCGACGATCGCAAACGTGGTTGGCTGGAGCGACGACGGCCGCGACATTTTGTTCGTTGCAAATCCGCGCTCGTGGTACGAAGGCGAAACACGGCCTTTCACCATTGCGCGAGAGGGCGGCGATCCGCGCGATCTCAACCTGGGCCACGGGCGTTCCTTCGGCTTCGGCCCCCATGGCATGGTTCTTGGACGCAATGCGTCGGATCCGGCACGTTGGAAGCGCTATCGCGGGGGAACGGCAGGCGAAGTCTGGATCGATGCGCAGGGAAACGGAGAGTTCGATCGTCTTCCGTTGCCTGATGGAAATCCGACGTGGCCCATGTGGATCGGCGAGCGCATTTACTTCCTCGCAGACCACGAAGGCATCGGGAACATTTATTCGTGCGCGCTCGACGGTAGCGATATCGCTCGATGCACGCATGAGGCCGAATATTACGTGCGCTTCCCATCGACCGACGGCAAACGAATCGTTTACTCAGCCGCAGGCGCGATCTCGCTGTACGACGTTGCAAGTGGGGATACAAAAGAGCTCGATATCGAAACGCCTTCGGCCGAACCGCAAACGGTTCGCCGTTTTGAAGGCGCTTCGGAGTCGCTCGAACACTTTGCGCCGCATCCGGACGGAACGCAAATCGCCTTTGTGTCGCGCGGCCAAGCGTTTACGATGCCGCTTTTCGAAGGCGCGATCATTCACTACGGCGAGGGAAGCCGCGCCCGCATTCGTTTGACCGAATGGATGCGTGACGGCAAACGGTTCGTGTGCGTCACCGACCGCAACGGTTACGAGCAACTCGCCATTCACCGTGCCGACATCTCCGACGAACCGAAGATCATCACCAACGGCGACATCGGCCGGGTTACCGAGCTTACCGTCTCGCCGACCAGTGACGTCATTGCATTCGCAAACCACCGCCACGAGCTTTGCGTGGTCGATCTCGAAGATTCCACCGTGCGCGTGGTCGACACGAGTCCGGCTCGCCGTGTGAGCGATCTTACGTTTTCACCCGATGGACGATTTCTCGCCTACGTGTGGTGGCCGGCATCCGGAACGTCGATCATCCGCGTCGCAAAAGTAAAGTCGGGCAAGGTGCACGACATTACGTCGCCGCTGCGCGTCGATCACTCGCCTGCGTGGGATCCCGAAGGCAAGTACCTGTATTTCATCTCAACGCGCGACTTCAATCCGGTCTACGATGCCCTCCAGTTCGATTTGAGTTTCCCGCAAGCGCAACGCCCCTTTGTTGTGACACTGCGTAACGACGTGCCGTCGCCGTTCGTGCCCTTGCCGAAGCCGATTCATCGCGATCACGAACACGACCACGACCACGATCACGACGAAAAGAAAAATGGGAAACCCGACGGGCTTCGCATCGATATCGATTTCGACGAGATCCATGGGCGCATTCTTGGATTCCCAGTCGACGAAGGTGAGTATCAGCAGATCGTCGCGGTAAAGAATCGCGTCTACTACACGCGTTTTCCGGTGCACGGTATCAAACCCGCCGGCCGCGAAGACGACGAGGAAGAGTCGAACGGAACGCTGCTCGCCTATGACTTCGAACAGCTCCGGCAAGCGACAATCGCGAACGAGGTGGGCGAGATCAGGCTCGGCAACGACGGCCACACGCTGGTCTATCGCTCCAGCGATCGTCTTCGCGCGATCGACGCACTCAGCGACATTCCGGAAGAAGAACCCGAGAAGCCGTCGCAAGAGTTCGGCCGCAAGACTGGGTTTATCGATCTCGACCGCGCACACGTGGAAATTATTCCGCGCGATGAGTGGGCGCAGATGTATCGCGAAGCGTGGCGTTTGCAGACCGAGCAGTTCTGGGTCGAGGACATGAGCGATATAGATTGGGATCGCGTCTACGATCGGTATAAAGCGTTATTGCCGCGCGTGCGGACGCGTACCGAGCTTTCCGATCTTATCTGGGAGATGCAAGGCGAACTCGGAACGTCGCACGCTTACGAATACGGCGGCGACCACCGTGTTCCGCCGCAGTATCAGCGCGGCTTTCTTGGCGCGGACGTCGAGTGGGATGCGGAGCGCAACGGGTATCGCATCGTTCGCATCTATCGCGGCGATTCGTGGAATCGCGAAACCGACTCGCCGTTAGCTGAACCGGGGCTCGACATTCGCGAAGGCGACATTCTGGTCGCAATCGGAGGAAAACGTCTTTCGCGCGACGTGTCGCCGGAGCGTTTACTGGTAAATGCGTCGGGCAAAGACGTTTCCATTACGCTTCGCACGCGTAAGGACGAAGAACGCACGGTGCTGATCAAGGCGCTTGCAAGCGAAACTGCCCTGCGCTATCGCGCGTGGGTCGAAGCGAATCGCAAAGCGGTCCACGAGAAAACGAATGGCCGCGTCGGCTACATCCACATTCCGGACATGGGACCGTGGGGCTTTTCGGAGTTCCACCGCGGCTACCTCAGCGAGTTCAACCGTCAAGGGTTGCTCGTCGACGTGCGTTACAATCGCGGCGGTCACGTCTCGCCGTTATTGCTGGAAAAGCTGGGACGTAAACGGGTAGGATACGACACGCCACGCTACGGCATTCCCATTCCTTATCCGCCGGAATCGGTCAGTGGTCCGATGGTTGCGATGACCAATCAATTCGCCGGCTCGGACGGCGACATTTTCAGTCACGTCTTCAAACTCTATAAACTCGGGCCGCTCGTTGGAAAGCGCACGTGGGGCGGTGTGATCGGCATCGAACCGTACCACCATTTGGTCGACGGAACGCTTACGACACAGCCGGAGTATTCGTTCTGGTTCTACGACGTTGGCTGGAAAGTCGAAAATTACGGAACCGATCCGGATTACGACGTAGACGTTGCGCCGCAAGATTATCGCGAAGGGCACGATCCGCAAATGGATTTCGCACTGCGATTGATGGACCGTGCTCTGGAAAACGTTCAGGAGATCCGGCCGGACTTGAGCACGCGCCCGTCGTTGCCGCTGCCGACGTTAGCCTAACTCGGCGCCGGCGTCGCCGTCGAGTAAATCCTGATTGACGATTGTGAACTCATAGTCGCCGTTTGGGGTGCGTTCCAGCACCCAAACGGCGTCGTAACGATCGCCTTCCCACTCCGGCGCGTCCGGCACAAAACCCCGCGCGATAAGCGCAATGCGTTTGTGTTCCCACGCAACCAGCACGATTCCGTTCAACATCTTCAGCGTCTCGATTAGTTCGTCTTCGCTTCCGACCGGAACGCTAGTATCAACTTCCATACCCAGCTTTCGCGCTAACGGTAAAACGGTTTCAGAAGGGCGTTGACTTTTCGCATCTTTTTCTTCGACATCCGCGTCGCCGTGTGCCGCGCCGGCTGCAAAGATTTGCTGCGGTTTTTCGATGCCGTCTCGATACGGATCTTCGAAAAAACGAATTAGCGCGCCGGCCCGCTGCCAGCCGCGTACGGATAGCGAGTATTTATCTTCCTCGCCGTTTTCGTTGACGCCGTGTGGCGGCGGATCCACCGGCTTTTCCGCGTGCCGGATGATCATCAATCGGTCTGGACCATTCACCTTCGCGCAGTACGACGCCGAACCGCATCAGCATCCAATCTGAAGCAGGCGTGATAAATCTATCAGTGCGCCATATTGACATATGTTTCCAGACTTTTGTATAAGGGTATAGCAGTCCAACGGTTCGGTGCAACCCATCCAATTGCACTGATCCAATGGGCATCCAACAACCATCCAATCGTACTGGGCACTGTGGAGGAAGACCGACGTGAGCACGAACGATCGCGCAGGCGCGCTTTCCCGTAAATGGGCCGGCGAATCGCGCTGGCATGGGATCACCCGGCGGTACACGCCCGACGAAGTCATCAAATTACAGGGCAGCGTCGTGGTCGAACAGACCCTTGCGCGGCTCGGCGCGGAACGGCTTTGGGAGTCGCTTCAAGAGCCGGAGGCAACGGCCGCCCTCGGAACGATGACCGGCGGTCAAGCCGTGCAGGCCGCCAAGGCGGGATTGAAAGCGATCTATTGCAGCGGCTGGCAAGTCGCCGCCGACGCAAATGTTTCCGGGAACGTCTATCCGGATCAAAGCTTGTATCCCGTAAACAGCGTGCCGCAGTTAGTGAAGCGCATCAATAGCGCCTTGCAGCGTTACGATCAAGTCGAGTCGCTCGAAGGCCGCGGCGGTCCACAGAACTTCTTACCGATCGTTGCCGATGCGGAAGCCGGTTTCGGCGGCCCGCTCAACGTTTTCGAATTAACGAAAGCGATGATCGAAGCGGGCGCTGCCGGCGTGCATCTCGAGGATCAGTTGAGCTCCGAGAAAAAATGCGGGCACCTCGGTGGCAAAGTCTTGATTCCAACGCAACAAGCGGTGCGGCATTTGGTTTCCGCGCGGTTAGCAGCCGACGTTATGGATGTTCCGACGATCATCATCGCGCGTACCGACGCGAATGCGGCGACACTAATTACCAGCGACGTCGATCCGGTGGACCGTGAATTCATCACCGGTGAGCGCACACCCGAAGGGTTCTTCCGCACGAGAGAAGGCATAGACGCATGCATTGCGCGCGGACTCGCCTACGCGCCGTACGCGGATTTACTGTGGGTTGAAACATCGGAACCAAACATCGAGGAAGCGCGGAAATTTGCCGAAGCAATTCACGCTAAATTCCCCGGCAAGCTGCTCGCGTACAATTGCTCGCCATCGTTCAACTGGAAGAAGAAACTAGACGACCAAGCGATCGCGACGTTCCGCGAACAACTTAACGCGCTCGGTTACAAGTTCCAGTTCATCACGCTGGCCGGCTTCCACGCGTTGAACTATAGCTTCTTCGAACTCGCCCGCGACTTCAAGGCACGCGGGATGACGGCGTACGCGGAATTCCAACAGCTCGAGTTCGCCGGCGAGCAATTCGGATACACGGCAACGCGCCATCAACGCGAAGTTGGAACGGGCTATTTCGATGAAGTCGCGCAGACGATCAGCGAAGGCCAATCGTCTACGACGGCGCTCCACGGTTCCACCGAAGCGGAACAGTTCTACGAATCCGGCCGCGGGAAGAACGGGCATGCCAAGGAGGTCGCGGTCGTTTAGCATGAACGT
>CAZJLJ010000004.1:50560-90140 GCA_964546935.1 uncultured bacterium
CGGCCGCGGGAAGAACGGGCATGCCAAGGAGGTCGCGGTCGTTTAGCATGAACGTTGCCCCTGCAGATTTCACAATCAATCGAGATCTGCCGGCGGGATTCGCGGAGTTCTATCTCCCGCTGCACGAGCGGTTCACGCCCGAGCAGCAACGCCTGGCACGCGCGCGAGTCGAACGGCTCGCGCGTGCCCATGCGGGCGATTTGCCGGCATATCTTCCGCCGTCCGAAGCAACGACGACGAAATGGCGTATCGAGTTGCCTGAGTGGACGCGCGATCAACGCAACCAAATGACGGGTCCGGCCGACGACGCCGAGCTCGTCGTCAAGATGTTGAACTCAGGCGCACCCGGCGTAATGCTCGATCTCGAAGACTCGATGGCCAACGAGTGGGAGCACTTGATGCTCGGCCACGACAATTTGGTTCGCGCACTTTACGGTGAGTTGACGTACGAAGACCGCAAACGCGGCGGAACGATGGGTATCAATCCGAGCTCCACCGTCGTATGGAATCGCGTGCGTGGTCTCCATCTTTCGCAAGCGGCCCTTCGACAAGCTCAGGATGACAACCCCGAAATCACGAGCGCGTCGCTATTTGATGTTGCGTTGCTCGTTTATCGACTGGATTACGACCGCCTAAAACATCCGCTCGGCATCTACATTCCGAAATCGGAATCCGCGGAAGAGGCGTTGTGGTGGAAAGACGTCTTCGATGCGGTGACCGAGGCCAAAGGCTGGTCGCGCGGATCGATCAAGGCGATGGCCCTTGTCGAATCGCACCCGCTCGCGTATCAGATGGAAGAATTTCTTTTCAATCTGCGCGACTATATCGTCGGGTTGAATCTTGGACGCTGGGATTACATGGCCAGTTTGATTCATTTTAACTTGCACGATCCGAATTGGCTTCTGCCCGATCGCAATACCATTCCGATCGACGTGCCGTTTTTCCAGAACCTACGAACGCTGCTCCCCGAAATCACTCACAAACATGGCGCCCTGGCGATCGGCGGCATGACCGCGCTCTATCCCAGCCGCGAAGACCCGGAACTCAACGCTCGCGCGCTTGCGGTTTTGGAACGCGACAAGAAAAATGAAGCGACGTGCCTGATGGATGGCGCGTGGACCGGTCATCCGGATCAAAATGAAATCGCCGTCGCGCAATTTCCCTATCCGAACCAGCTAGATCGCCGCCCGGAACTGGAAACGATTCACCCCGATCTGCGTCCATCGCCAAAAGGTGTTGGAACGACGTCGCTCGATGGAACGCGTGCCGCGGTTCGAACGGTGATCCGCTATCGCAATGGCGTCTTGGAGGGAAAGGGCGCGAGCCTCCTCGACGGCTACATGGAAGATCTTGCCACCGACCGCATCTACCGGTTGATGATCGCGCAGCGTCTACGCTATCCGGGTGACTACACCCCCGCTTCGCTGAGCGAGATTTTCGATGAAGAATTGCAACGCATACTCGACGAGCTGCCCGAGGAGAGCGAAGAGAGCACCCGGCTACGCTTTCGAAAAGCACGCGATCTCTCCGAGCAGATGATCCTCACGGGTCAGTTCGACCCGAAATAACGGCCTGCGGTCCTCGCACCGTCCCGGTCGTCACACGATAATTGACGGGCGTGGCGTTTCCGCGCTATTACGGTAGCACGATGAAGCGCCTCACCCGCACGCAAATCGCCTGGACCCTTGGCGCGATCGCCGTCTACACGGCGATCGCGGCCCTATTCTTCAGCTATCGCTATTTCGACGATTTAGCGCGGCAGACGTACGGCACGTGGGGAATTCGTCTCGTCGAAGAGGCGACAGGCGCATATACCGCGCTCGTCCTGCTGCCGTTCATCGTTTGGGTCGCCCGCCGCTTCCGCCCCACTCTGGATCGTTGGTATGTCACGCCGTTGATTTGGCTTGCCGGCGCCATTATTTACTCTGCTGCGCATACCACATTGATGGCGCTCTCGCGTGAGGTGATTTACCGCGTTCTTGGCTGGGGCGATTATCACTACGGAATCATGACGTTCCGCTACCCGATGGAAGCGTCGAACGACGTGATATGGTTCTTCGTCATCGCCTCTACTATTAATTTTCTCGACCGGATGGCCGCGGCTCGACGCGCGGAACTTGCCGCCGCGGGACTACAAACAAAACTGGCCGAGGCGAAGCTGGAGAATCTGCGGCTGCAGCTTCATCCGCATTTTCTCTTCAATACGCTAAACGCTATCTCGTCGGTGATGTATGAAGACGTTCAGAAGGCCGATGAAATGCTCTCGAAGTTAAGCGACTTCTTGCGCGTCGTCCTAGCGTCAAGCGGTGTAAACGAAGTACCACTCGACGAAGAGCTTGCGGTGGAGCGAATGTACGTCGATATTATGACGACACGCTTGGAGCGCCAACTTTCGCTCGACATTCACGTCGCGGAAGATGCGCGTGAGGCGAGCGTCCCGTTCATGTTACTGCAGCCCTTGCTGGAGAACAGCATCAGGCACGGCATGGGTGACGGCCGTGAAGCACTCGATCTGGGCATCGACGTGCGGCGCACAAACGGTTCTACCGTTATTTCCGTCAGCGACGACGGTGCGGGTTTCAATCCCGTTGCGCAGACCGGTATCGGGTTGAACAACGTGTCGTCGCGACTGGAACAAATGTACGGCAAAAACGCCTCTTTTTCGATCGAGCGGCGTAGCCAAGGCGGTACGCTTGCAACGTTGCGCTTTCCGTTTTCGAGAGGTGCTGCATGAGCTTGGCGGTGATGATTGCAGACGATGAGGCGCCGGCAAGACGAAAACTAGCGCGGTTTCTAAACCAGCACGACGATGTAAACATCGTGGCGGAAGCTTCGAATGGAATCGATGCACTAGACCTTATTGCCATGACGAAGCCGCAGCTGGTTTTTCTCGACATCAACATGCCGGATCTGGACGGTCTCGGAGTAGCGGAAACGCTTGTGCGGGCGGAATCGCCGCCGTCGATCGTTTTTGTTACGGCATTTAACCAATATGCAGTGAAAGCGTTCGAAGTCAGCGCGCTCGACTATTTGTTGAAGCCGTACGACCGCGATCGCTTCGAGCAAGCCCTTCAACGTGCGCGCCGCTCTCTGCAATCTGCGCCTGATTCCCAGAAGCTTGCCGACACTCTTTCGCAGATTCGAAACGAAGAACGTTACGTCCGGCGGCTGCTGATTCCGAACGACGGCCGGTCCTTTTTCCTCGCTACCCGAGAGATCGCGCGTTTCGAATCGGACGGAAACAACGTCATGGTTCACTCGCGCCGCGGCACGAATGCGCTGCGCGCGACGTTGGACTCGCTGGAGACGCGCCTCGATCCGCAGCTCTTCGCTCGCGTTCACCGCTCGCACTTAGTGAACATCGACGAGATAGCCGAGATCCATCCGTGGTTTCACGGCGACTACAAAATCGTCATGCGCGACGGAACGGAAATCGGCTGGAGCCGCCGCTACGCCGCGAAGCGCCCCGACTTGCTGAAATAGTCCCGCTCGTCACAAATCGATGGCGAAAAGCGGCCCAGCGGCGTACAACCGGATCATGAAAAGGTTACCGTTAGTCGCGGCGCTCGCCGTTTTTCTGATCCATCTTATTGGCAATCCCGGCTACGGCTACTTCCGGGACGAGCTCTACTTCATCATCTGCGGCTTTACGCCGCAGTTCGGCTACGTCGATCAACCGCCGCTCGTGCCCTTGATGGCGGCCGGCTCGCAGCTCTTCGGGCACTCTCTAATGCTGTTGCGAGCCGTTCCCGCTTTATTTGCAGCGGGCGGCGTTTACGTTACGTGCCTGCTCGTGGCGGAATTCGGCGGCGGCGCCTTTGCCCAGATTCTGGCCGCGATGGTCGTCTTTTTCACCGGTGTGCTGATGAACTTCGGCATGAAGGTCGGTCCCGACGAAGTTGGTCTCCTCACGTGGCCGTTGCTGGCGCTGCTGATCGTTCGCATTGTGAAGGGCGGCGATTTGAAACTGTGGCTCGCAGCCGGTGCGGTCGCCGGCATTAGCATCGAAAGCAAATACAGCGTCCTCTTCTTCCTTATTGCGCTCGTCGCCGCACTGCTAATATCACGGCAACGCCACGTATTGTTCAACAAATGGTTTGCCGCCGGATGCGGTATTGCCGTGGTCATTGCGCTGCCGAACTTCTTGTGGCAATGGCATTACGGGTTTCCGATGCTCGAGCTGCTTCGCGCAGGACAAAACGGCAAGAACATCATCGTTGGACCACTGGCCTACATGGGGCAGGAGATCATTATTACGGGCGTCTTTCTCGCCGTCGTTTGGATTGCAGGCTTGATTTGGCTGCTGCGCTGGAGCGATTTTCGCTACTTGGCATACACGTATGTGATCCTGATCGCTGAGATGATCGTCTTTCACGGGAAGCACTACTATCCGGCCGACGTCTATCCGATTCTCATTGCGGCCGGCGCAATTCCATTCGAGCGATGGACACGTGGAAGCATCGCGGCAAGGAGTCTCGTAGCGACAGCCACGATCGTAATCGGTCTCGCGTTTCTTCCAACGGCGATGCCCGTTCTGCCCGAGCCCGCTTTCGTCTCATACTTCAACGCCCTGAGTAGTACGCTTCATATCTCAAAGAGCGCAACGGCGACCGAACACAACCGCGAAGAGAGCTCGCTGCCCGGTGACTGGGCGGATATGCACGGCTGGCCTGAAATGGCGGCGGCAGCGAAGCAGGTGTACGAATCGCTCTCCCCGGCGGAACGCAGCAAAGCGGTTGTTCTGGCGGGGAACTACGGTGAAGCAAGCGCGGTGAAGTTCTTCGCGCCCGGCATTCCCGTCATTAGTCCGCACAACCAGTACTGGTTGTGGGGAACGCGCGGGTACTCCGGCGACGTGGTCGTGCAGGTGAACGGCACCTGTTTTCACAGCGATCGTCTCTTTGTATCACGCACGCGAGTAACTACGCTTACGAATCGCTGGGCAATTGGTTATGAAAAGGATATTCCGATTTGGGTGTGCCGCGGCATAAGAAAGCCGCTGGCCAACGTGTGGCCAGCGGTTAAAAATTACGAGTGATTTACTTGACCTTCATGTCGCCGACTGGAATAAATCCGAGCGTATTGATAGCGGAGACGTCGCTCTTCACGAAATCGATAAAAGCAGCGACTTCAGGCCGCGGTTGACCTTTGGTGAACATGTGCTCGTATGACCAGAATTTATACTTGCCGGTCTTCACGTTATCCGGTGTCGGATCCACGCCGTCGATGGTGACGGCAACGATCTTTCCACCTTTTACGTAACTGTTCGCTAAGTATGAAATCGCACCAGGTGTTTGCCCGACGATCGATGCAACGGTACCGGAAGAGTCCTGCGTCGCGCCGCCTTCGATCGGTTGTTGCCCGCCCATAATCTTTTGCACGAATACGGCTCGTGTTCCGGAACTGCGCGGACGGTTAATGATCGTAATCGTTTGATCTTTGCCGCCGACTTGGTTGAAGTTTGTTATCTTTCCCGAGAAGATCTGCTGAACTTGCGCCGTCGTCAGCTTTTTCACGCCCGACGCCGGGTTTACGACGACGTCGAATTGCACGACGGCGACTTCATGATCGACCAGGCTCGGCTGGTCGGGCGCGAGGATGTCGGAGTCGCCGATATCAACGCCCCCCTGCGCTACCTGGGTGATTCCCACGCGAGATCCGCCGCCCGATACGCTGATTTTGACCTGCGGGTTTTTTGCCTGATAATCTTGCGCCGCTTGCTTCACCAGCGGAAGTAATGCGGTGGAACCTGCGATGGTAATCGAGCCTCCGCGACCTGCGCCGGGTGCGGCGCTGGCCTCTGCACTACTTTGCGTCGTTGTCGACGAGTTTGAAGATGTCTTAGAGCCGCTGCTGCATGCGGCGATCGGCGTAATAAGGCCCGCGCACAGCAACAGTATTCCGAGCTTCCGATTCATGCATTCTCCTCAACGCGTTATGCGGGCGGATTATACCCGAATTCCATTATGCCGAGTTTAAACCAAGAGCCTCAAGCAAGCGTGGATAGACGAGCGACGTTTTTGCCTGCGGGTTGTCGGGATCGATAATGTCGTGATTCTCGGGCAGATTTCGCAATTTCATAAAATCGATGCCCTCTGCACTATGTGCTCGCCAATTTTCAACAACTTGGCGCGTCACTTTGTTATTGACGGCGGGGTCCACGCGATTTACGACCGTCACGATGCGCGAAGCGAGCGGTTTCGTCCGCTTCGAAGCATTGTAAACTTCGTCACCGATGCGAAGCGTTTGCATCAAGGCATGCGTGGAAAACCACGGATACGCCGTTTTTGGATGTTGAGATTCGCGGATTCGCGGATCCCACCACATGAAAAAATTGGGAAGTGCCAACGCGATCTTCTCGAGCACCCACGTAACGCCACGTGGCAACTGAAGCAGCGCGAAATCCGGCGCCACCGGAACCGCGTTCGCGACGTCCTCGCGAAACTGCCCGAAGTACGCCGATACAAGCCCGCCGAGCGAGATTCCGAGAATCGCAACGCGTTCGCCTAGACCGCGAGCAATATCCAGGGCCTCGCCCGCAGTCGCGAGCACTTCTTCCGCCCTCAACGACGCAATGTCTTTGGTAAGACGGTCGCCATACCCATGTTTCGGTAACCGCGGGATAAAGACGTTCGCACCGGTTTCTAAAACCTTCGGTCCGAAGTCGACATATTGTCCCGGATGGTTCGTCAGACCGTGAATCAGAACGACAGCCCACGGCCGCCGTTCGCCGTGTGTGAGCAGCGCCGTGCGTCCATTTGCAACGATGCGCGCGTCGTCGAGCGACATCATCGCTTGGGCTCGCGAAATCGCTTCGGAAAAGGAAAGCGCGGGACGACTAACGGGCCGTTCGAGCATCCACCGCACATTCGACGAGATGGTCGTCTACCATACCGGTGGCTTGCATAAACGCGTACATAATTGTCGGGCCCACGAAACGGAATCCACGAGCGCGCAGGTCCTTGCTGAGCGCTTCAGCTTCGGGAATGACGGTCGGAATCGCGCGGATCGTCCGAGGGCGATGAACGATCGGCTTGTTTCCGACGAATCGCCACACGTACCGGTCGAACGAACCGAATTCTTTTTGGATCTTTAGGAACTCGCGTGCGTTGGTTACGGTTGATTCGACCTTGGCGCGATTGCGGATGATTCCGGGATCCTGCAAAAGCTTCTCGACCCGAGCGGGCGTCATGCGAGCCACACGCGCGGGATCGAAATCATAAAATAGCTCGCGATAGCGTTCTCGCTTGCGTAGAACCGTCTCCCAACTCAGCCCCGCCTGCGCGCCTTCCAGGGTTATGAATTCGAAGAAGACCCGATCGTCGTGAACGGGGATACCCCACTCTTTATCGTGGTAGGCAATGGATAGCGGCGTAGTAGCCCAGGAACACCGAGTGACGCTCATCCTTCGATGATATCGAGTATTTGCGGATACACCTTGTCGGCTACGGCCGGATGACGCAGCGGTTCGATGATGTCGTGGGAAAACGGCATGTCGTTGAGGATGACATGTTCCACACGGTCGCCCGAGATTTCGCGCATTGCGGTCGCAAGACGTCTTACCGCGCGATTGTTCACCGCGGCTTCGCGAGCGTTCGTTACAAAAACGAGCTCGTCGGCTACCACCGGCTTGTCGGCGGCGAGGATCACTTCACGTGCCAAACGGTAAGCGTGCGCGATGGCATGCGTTGCATAGCGCGGATATCCATGCTCCGGCATCTGTCTCTCCCGAGCGATAGGATCCCACCAGTGGAACATGTTCGGCAATCGCAAAATCACGTCGGTGAACGGAACCATGAACCGGTTCGGCATCCAGGAAATCCCGAAGAACGGCGCAATCGCGACAGCCCGATGAATGCTTTCGTGTTGCGCGATCCACGTCGCGAGCAATCCGCCGAGCGAGAAGCCGGCGACGACGACTTCGCGGCCGAGCTCGTGGGCAAGCCCGATCGTCTCGGTCGCAGAGTGGCGCAAATCTTCAGCGGTCAGATGGGCGAGCGCTTCGGAGAGCCGGTCACGGTGCCCATGGCGTGGAAGGCGCGGCACGATCACGTTATGGCCGCGCGAATGCAGGTCGTGCGCGAACCGGACGAATTGCGTTGGGCTAGCCGAGAGCCCGTGCAGCAGCACGATCGCCTTGGGGCGGACCTCGTCATGAAGCAGTAGCTTCGACCGGCCCTCCTCGGAGATGCGTTCGTGGTCTTTTTCGAGCAGGCGCTCCAGCGCCGCGTATGTGTCGGGAGTTAGCTCTGGCATGGGATAAAGGCGGAAGGTGGCTTCTGCGGCCGTCCGTAAGTCAGTTAAGCAAGTGTTCCTGGAACATGGGCGTCCGCGTCCCCATGTTCTCCCCCAGTCGTTCTGCGAACGACCGGGGACCCCGTAGGTTGGAAAGGCACTGCGCTGCTCCGCAGCTGCGCGCACCCCACTTCGTGGGTCCCCCGGACCATACCCCGCGACTGCTGGATAAACACACACGGCGCGATTTAAGGAATCATGCATGTAACTTCGGATAACGTTCGCGCTTTCGTTGAGCTCGACGAGAAATACGGCGCACAAAACTACCATCCGCTCGATCTTGTTGTCGATCGAGCCGAGGGCGTGTGGCTCTGGGACGTAGATGGAAAACGCTACCTTGACTGCATCTCCGCCTACTCGGCGGTCAATCAAGGACATTGCCATCCACGTATCAAGGCGGCCCTCATCGAGCAAGCTTCAAAGGTAACGCTTACGTCCCGTGCCATGCGAAACGATCGCATGGGCCCGTTCCTTAAGAAGCTGACGGAATACGCGGGCTTCGAGAAAGCCCTGCCGATGAACACGGGCGCCGAAGCGGTAGAAACGGCAATCAAATTAGCCCGCCGTTGGGGTTACGAAGTCAAAGGCATTCCGGCAAATCAAGCTGAGATCATCGTCTTCCGGAACAACTTCCACGGGCGCACGACGGCTATAATCAGCGCAAGTTCCGAAGAAGCTTACCGCCGCAATTTCGGTCCGTACACACCGGGCTTTGTTTTGGTTCCGTACGGAAACGCCGACGCGTTGGAACGCGCGATTACGCCGAATACATGCGCCATTTTGATCGAGCCGATACAAGGCGAAGGCGGCGTTATCGTTCCGCCGGAGGGTTATTTGAAACGCGCTTGGGCGCTGTGCAAAGAGCACCAAATGCTCTTTATCGCCGATGAAATTCAAACGGGATTCGGCCGCACCGGCGATCGCTTTGCTTGCGATTACGACAGTATCACGCCCGATATTCTGGTCGTCGGCAAGGCGCTCGGCGGCGGATTTTATCCCGTCTCTGCAGCGCTTTCCAATGCCGAAATCATGTCGCTCTTCAAAGCCGGCGATCACGGCAGCACCTTCGGCGGCAATCCATTGGGATCGGCCGTTGCGGAAGCAGCGCTGGACGTGCTCGTAGACGAGAAACTTGCGTCACGTGCACGTTATGCAGGCGCGAAAGTGATGCAAGCGCTGCGCTCGATTCAATCTCCGCTCGTGAAAGAGATTCGCGGACGAGGGTTGTTGATCGGCATCGAGCTGACGATCGAAGCACGCAAGTTCGCCTATGCATTGCTCGATCGCGGCGTCGCAGCCAAAGACACGCATCGAAATGTGCTGAGGCTTGCACCCCCGCTCGTGATCGAGGACGAAGCAATTGAGTTCCTTATCGCGCAATACCGGGAGGCTCTCGACTCGCTCTCCTAAACGAAACGTGGCATAATCGCACCATGCATGAGGCGAATATAGAAGCAAACGTTGCGCTATTTTACGAGGCATGGAATCGGGGCGATCTCGACACTATGATGCCGATGTTCGCCCCGAACGCGGTCGACCACAACTCCGAAACCGGCGAAGACGGATCGCAAAGCATGATGAAATCGCTCGTCACTTTGCGCAATGCCTTTCCGGATTTGCAATACAAAGTGCATGAGATTGCAATAGACGCGAAACGGCAAATCGCGACGAGCAATGTTACGTGCGAAGGTACGCACGAACGTGAATATCTCGATGTCCCTCCGTCGGGACGACACGTCAGCTGGCGAGAAATGCGCATGGGGCGCTGGCACGAAGGACGCGTTGTCGAGCACTGGACGGTTAGTGAAGTTTACGGCGCATTATGCGCGCTGCAAAAATCAACTGTCGGTTAGGCGCAAAACCATTTCTTCGCCGTCGACGAATCCCAGCGATTCGTAAAGCGGACGCCCAAGCTTAGATGCCCGAAGCCGTACTATGCGGCAACCCCTTTCACGACAAACGTCGATCGCTCGCTCGGTAAGCGTCCGGGCGTACCCCTGCCGACGAAACGCGGGCGCAGTATAGATGCCGGCGATAGTAGCACTGCGGCCGGTAAGCGCCAACGCCGCGGCCGTTTCAATGAAGATAGCCGCGGCGGTCGCAACGATTTCGCCGTTTGCTTCAGCGACCCACCACACTTGGCTCCGGTCCGCAATTGCGGAGCGAATTTGAGCTGCAACGATCCGCGCCCAGTTCGGGTCAACCACAGGGAGAAGCAAGCCTGATTCCTCGAGCATCGCGTGCCAGGCAATGGCCAACGCGGAGGCGTCGTCGGGAGTAGCAGCGCGGACGAGCATGTCGTTGACACTTCTTCGCCGCCCATGCTATCCTGCCGAAGCCGAAGAAGCGCTCCGGAACCCCCGGAGGCTCACCGGATGCCTGCGGGCGATCCGGTACATCACTCGAGGGGCCGTCGGTAGGTTCCGCGCGTGGGGTTGCTTCGGCAACGCCATTTTTTATTTTCCGGGAAGCCCGGAAAATTCGTGTAGGAGTACTTGCCATAGCTCGACCGCTCAGAGTCAACGAGCAGATCCGAATTCGATCGGTCCGCGTGATCGACGAAAACGGCGAACAGCTCGGCATTATGCCGACTGAGGACGCGCTTTCGCGCGCTCGCGGCGCCGGTCTGGACCTGATCGAAATCTCTCCCAACGCCCAGCCGCCCGTCGTAAAGATAGGCGACTTCGGCCGGCTAAAATACGAGCAGTCGAAGAAAGACAAAGACGCCCGTAAAAAGCAGCGCAACTTCGAACTCAAAGAAGTGAAGTTGCGTCCGAAAATCGAGACGCACGATTACGAGACCAAAGCTCGTATGGCCGAGCGCCTTTTGATGGACGGAAGCAAGATCAAAGTAACGATCATGTTCCGCGGGCGAGAGATAACCTACACGGCGTTCGGACGGCGATTGTTAGATCGCATGGCCGAAGATATGGCGCCACTGGCCACGGTCGAACGCGAACCGCGGCTCGAAGGAAAAAACATGTTCATGATCTTGGCGCCGCGCACGACGCCGTCTGGTCCGCCGAAGTTCTCCTCGCAGCACGAGAAAGAACATCATCGAGACCATAAGGACGAGGTAGTTCGCGAACCGCAGGACGCGCCGCAAGAGATGAACGCAGAAATTAAGGAGCCTACCAGTGCCTAAAATTCGAACCCACCGCGGAACCGCGAAGCGCGTCAAAGTGACGGCGACCGGCAAAGTAATGCATCGCCATCAATTCGACGGCTGCGGCCACATTCTCAGCAAGAAGTCGCGCAAGCGCAAGCGGAAGTTCCGTAAGGATCAGCCGACGTTCAAGGGCGATCTGAAGCGTTTAGCGCCGACGATTCCGTACCTGGTTTAGGGAGGGATCGAATAAATGGCACGCATCAAACGTGGCGCTCACGGAATCAAGCATCGCCGTAAGGTGATGAAGCTCGTCAAGGGTTTCCGCGCAGCTCGCCGCCGCAATTATCGTGTAGCAAACGAAGCGCTGCTCAAGTCGCTGGCGTACGCCTTCCGCGATCGCCGCGTCCGTAAGCGCGACTTCCGTTCGCTCTGGATCAGCCGCATCAACGCTGCCGTCCGCCGCGAAGGCATGACGTATTCGGTGTTCATGAACGGTCTGAAGAAGTCCGGCGTTACGCTGAATCGTAAAGCGCTCTCCGAGCTTGCGATTTCAGATTCGCAAGCGTTCGGTTCGCTTTTGAAGCTCGCAAAACAAGCCGTCGGTAAATAACGGCTCACTACCAGATCCTCAAAGGTCCGGTTTCTATGCCGGGCCTTTTTTCGCATCAACGGTCTAAAGAAGCTTTTGCTTCTTCACGCGCAATCTTTTCGCGCCACCATTTCGCGATGAAGAGTTCACCGTGAACCGAGCACTCGATGCGTCCGCAGCAAGGCAGGTTGTTGAATGCGCCGTCTTTCAGCGCGTCTTCGATCTTTCGCAGAGCGATGATTTCTACTGCGTCCATGGCGCAAGTATATACCGGTTTTCGTGCTCGCCGTTATCGCGATTAAATTTAGCGGTGCCTAGAACTCTTCCCATTCAAGCGAGCCTGAGATTAATTGCGTCTTCATGAAAATCACAGCGATTTGGGGAAAAATCCGCTCCATGAGATGGACAGCGAGTTTTACAACACTGGCACTAGCGGCCGCTCTAACGGGGTTCGCACAAGCAGCATCGGCGTCGTCGACCGACGCGTCTTTCGTGCAAAGCGCACAACCTGAGTTGCTTGGACAATACGCACTTGCGGCGGTTGCGAAAAATAAAGCACAAGATCCGCAACTGAAGTCGATTGCGTCGCAGCTCGCTACGAACGCCGGCAAAGCATCCGAGTTTTTGAAGTCGTACGCAAGCACGCACGGCGTCTCGGTCGATAACAAACCGACCGTCCGCGCCGACGCGCAATACGGCGATATCTCGACGCTTTCCGGAAAGGCGTTCGACCAGAAATACGCGACCGACGTGAATACCGACGCCCAGATGGCGCTTTCGTACTTCCAAGACGAAGCCAAAAACGGCACCGATCCGGCGTTGAAGTCGTTCGCAAAACAAGAGATGGCGGTGCTTCAGCAAGCGAGCTCAGCGGCACAGAAAATTAGCCGCTAAGCCTTTCGGCCGAGTGGCCCATCCGGAACGCCCTTCACGGGCGTTCTTTTTTTGTGACCGCCCAGTTCGCAGCAATCGCCCTTCCAGGCACCGTCCGGCTGCCGCGTCGAACGACATCGGCAATGCAACCAAACGTCGCGGATGACGAGGCGCTTGCCGCAGCATTTGCTACGAAGCAACGTTGGGCTTTCGAGGAAGCTTACCGGCGGTACGGCGCGCTTCTTTATTCGACGGCGCTTCGCGTCTTGAAGGATCCGGAGGATGCGCAAGACTGCGTCCACGACGCGCTTACGCGAGTTTGGCGGTCGCCGGATGCGTATTCGCGAGCTCGTGGAGCGGTGCGCAGCTTTCTCGTCGTTTGCGTTCGCAACGAAGCTATTACGCGTCTTCGCGCAAAAGCACGACGGACACGGTTATCCGAACGCCTCGCAGCCGAACCGCAAGAACACGATGAGCTCGAAATCCACGACGTCGTTGAAACCGATCGCCTGCGCCACGCGCTGGCAACACTTCCGCCCGAACAACGTCAACCGATCGAACTCGCCTATTACCAGCAAAAGACACACACGGAAATCGCACAAGAACTGAATCAACCTTTGGGAACGATCAAAAGCCGCATTTCACTGGGCCTGCGCAAACTGGGTACTGCATTGAGAGCACCTAAATGAATCGTCATTTGAGTGAGGATGCGGCATTGTATGCGCTCGGCACGCTCAACGAAGCGGAGCAGCGAGAAGTAGAGAGACACGTTGCAACGTGCGCCGCATGTGCCGAGATTTTAGCGCAAGCGCAAGAGGACGTAACGGCAATGTGTGCCGCAGAACCGCTGAGGGAAGCTCCGCCGGCTTTGGCATCGCGCCTCGCCGCAACGCTGGAACGCGGCGCCGCGGTTTCGCTTTCGCCGCGGCGCTTCACGCGTTCGTGGTCTTCGGCGTTTGCGGCAGTGGCGGCCGTCGTGATCCTCGCGCTTGCGCCAAGCATGTATCTCTTCGAGCAGAACGTTGCCATGCATCAGCTTATGGTGGCGCAGAGTGAAGCGGTCGGACGCGTGACGACGTCTCCCCATCGCACCGTTGCGTTTGCCTCGAAGATGACGGGCCGAGTCATGTACGCCCCCGACGGGTCTTGGTACTTCATCGTCGTGCGCGGCGCAACCGAACCTGTGCGTGTGGTTTGGAAACACGAAGGCAAGATGATCGATCTCGGGACGGCGATGCCGCACGGAAACGTCGCGATGCTTTACTTACCGAAGAGCAAGCGTATGGACCAACTGGCCCTCGTACAGGGCTCGCAAGTCGTGGGTGAAGCTAACCTCGTCTTCTAGGCAAGCATCCCATTGCCGGGAGGGTAGCGACCCAACGTTATGACGAAGGTGCTCAAGCATGTGGGCGCCTCTTATTTTAGGACTCGCCGCTGCGACCAGTTCTCCGCTGCCATCTTTACCGCCGGCGCATATTTTTACGCCGTCGATGGCACATCTGGTCGATGAGGTCGGCGAACGCACGATTGCGGAGGGCAGAAGCCCCGGGCTTGCCATTGCGGTGGCCGAGGATGGCCGTATCGTTTACGCACGCGGCTTCGGTGAAGCTCAAAATAAAGCGCACGTTCGCTTCACCGCCGATACGCAAACTTACTTCGCCGGCGTAGGCGAGTCGTTCACCGCCGGCGCGTTTTTGTTGCTGCAGCAAGACGGCAAACTCAAACTAAGCGATCACATTACGAAATACGTTCCTGAATTGACGGTCGCGGGGAACGCCACCGTCTCGCAATTGCTTTCCCAAACTTCGGGATTGCCGGATTGCACGCATATGGCGGACTTTCCCGATCCAACGCACACCATGAAAATGGATGCGCTGATCGCGTCGATGAACAAGCTCAAACCTGAAGCCGCACCCGGCACGACGTTTCAACGAAATATTTGTAACGGTCTTGTTGCGGGTCTCATCGTCGAACGCGTTGCCAACGTCCCGTTCTCCGACTACTTGCAGCAGCATATTTTCATGCCGCTGGTTATGAACCAATCGTTCAACGCCGGCGACATCGGAATATCTCCGTACTACGCCTACGGTTACACGGGATCGGTAGGACACTTCGTCTCTGCACATCCCTGGGATTCCGCATGGTTAAACGGGGGCAACGGGATCGTGGGGAACGTTTACGACATCGCGAAGTGGGACATCGGAATGCCGTTGCTGTTGCGCGTGGATGCAGTACGCGACATGTATACGCCCGCAGACGCTACAGGCGATGAAAAGCACGGCTTAGGCTGGGTTATCGATCAACGCAACGGACATCGCTACGTTTGGCAGAACGGCGAAATCCCGGGCTATCACGCAATGAATGCGACGTTACCCGACGATCACATTGCGGTCATCGTAATGTCGAACGTCGATAGCTTTAGAAGCCACGGAGTCGTTATGCCGGAGGCGGTGGCGGCGCAGATTCTCGACATCGTATTGCCGCCTGCATCTATGCATCTAGAGAACGCCGTTGTGGAACGAGCTCGCGACTGGCTTGACCGGCTCGCGACGCACCGGATCGACCGTACGCAGCTAACCTCGGTATTCAGCGCGTATTTGACCGATGCGCTCGTGGCACGAGAGAATTTTGCGTCGCTTGGTAAACCGCAAACGATGGTTCCGATTTCGAGTACCGTCGCGAGCAACGGCGATACCATGTACGAATTCCTCGTTCGCTATCCGCGCCAGCAGTTTCACTACCGGTTCAGCGTTACCAAAGACGGTAAGATCGACGGCTTAGGACTGGTACCTTAAAAGCGACTTGAGTTATTGATCGTCGCCGTCTGAAATACGGCGGCCGGTTGCTTCAACGACTTTGCCCAGCATGGTTACCGCTTCAGCGCGGGTTGCGTTGCTGAACATATAGCGTAAACGCTCGTCGGCATCTTCAACGATCAACACAGCGCGGCGGCCCGCACGTACTGCGGCGACGAGCGACGTTAGATACGCCTCGTCTTCGGGCGCCAACATTGTTTGCTCCGCGCTTTCAGCGGGAGCTTCGAGCAAGCGTTTTAACACCGCATCGATGTCGCTAGGAACTTCCACGGCTTCCTCCATGGCCAATTGTCGCGATGCATAGAACGCACCGCGCTTGTAACACCTGTGTATCATCTATCGGCCAGTCCGCGGCACAAGTTCACTTCTCGGTCCGCGCAACCACATTAAGGAAATAAGGGTCTTGGCATCGGCAATTTGCCCAGTCTCCGCAAGGCTTTGCGCCTCTTCGAGCGTGAAGGAAGCAACCGTGATGCGTTCGTCCTCATCGAGTTCTTGCGCGCCTTCAGTAAGCCCGGACGCGTGAAAGAAATGCAGCACTTCATTACAAAAGCCCGGCGTCATAAACATCGAACCAAGCGGGCGGATTGAGGAAGCGCGATAACCCGTTTCTTCTTGCAGCTCGCGCAGAGCGCCGGCACGAGCGTCCTCTTCTTCGGATCTTCCGGCGGGAATCTCCCATAACACGCGGCCGGCAGCATGACGGTACTGCTGCACCAAAACAAGACGGTCGTCGTTCGTCGTCGCGATAATGGCATACGAACCGCGGTGATCGACGATATCGACGGCGTGCGTTTTGCCGTCACGATACCGAATTTCGTCGGTTCGCACGTCAAAAACCGGTCCCTTATAAACGACGCGAGAGGAAACGACCTCGGGAAGTTCAGTCATGCCGCTCTACTTAACGGAATAGCACGCTTGCGCCTCGTACCATAGACACGTGCAAAAGCGTTCTTCTCCGCTCGCCGAAATCGGCTGGCTCGCGTACTTCTTTCTGGTTTTTGTAGTCTTCGTCTACCTGTTTAACATCTTCGTCGTTCCGCACCATTTCAACGACCGCATCGCGATTTTGATCTCGGCGGTAATCGCGGGCGTTGCAATGATCTATACGCGCGCCAGATACACCCGACGGCCGCGATAGATGCCGGTTCACGCTGGTGCACATGGCGATCGCGTGCAACGCGCACGCGACCTCTTGGCAACCAAAGGACGCCGCGAACAAGCCCGATTCACGTTCGAAGGCCCGACGCTCCTCGAAGAAGCGTTGCAAAGCGGTATCGAGATCGAAGAAATCTTCGCAACTGAAGGCGTTTTTGCGCAAAGCCCAACGTTGCAAGAACTAGAAGCGCGCGGTATTGATGTTGCGCTTGTCGACGATCGCACCGCGAGAAAGCTTTCAGACCTCGATACGCCGACCGGTTTGGTTGCCGTTACAGCGACACGTTTTGCAACGCTAACCGAAATTCTCAATGCACCGCTAAGTTTGATACTTGCCGATTTGAACGACCCGGGAAATGCCGGAACTCTGTTGCGCTCCGCGGAGGCGTTCGGTGCCGCGGGCGTAATCTTCGGTCGCTTCGGCGTGGATCCGTATCACCCCAAAGTGGTGCGCGGCGCAATGGGAGCCATTTTTCGTTTGAAAATTGCCGTTGCTTCACCCGACGACATCGACAGTATCGCGGACGAATTCGAAGCGACCCTGCTAGGACTGAGCGCCTCGGGTGAATCTCTTTCACATGTCGGCTTTCCGCCTTCCGCGGCACTTCTGGTTGGTCACGAACGCCATGGACTCGGACCGTGGGAACGGCTCTGCGCCCGCCACGTCGCCATCCCGATGCGCGGCCCAACCGAGAGCCTCAACGCCGCGGTTGCCGGATCGATTGCGTTGTATGAAGCCTCACGCCCGGACCTAGGGCGAAAGTAACTGGCCGCCCGGAAATATAGCAGAAAAACCCTCTTTTTGAGGGGTGTCAAGAGAGTGTTCAAGGGTTAAAAAGTCAAGACTACCCCCAGAAAAAGTCGCATGGTAGAATTGCGTCAGTCCAAAGGCGCAGGCCGGAAATCGACGGCTAGAAGGAGACCTAAGCAAGCATGGCAACCTCCGAACTCTTCTGGAAACTCTTCGCTCAAACGGGCGCGATCAGTGCCTACCTTGCATACCGAACGGTCCATCCGACGGCAAGTCCCACCTGAAGCTCTCGTAGAAGTCAGAGACCTTTCACGAAGCGCCCGGTATAGTATAAAGGCCGGGCGCTTTGCTTTTGCCCCGGGCTAAGGATGACAACCGAACTCGCCTCAAAACTCGACGACCTGCGCGACCGCTTCACCGCCGCCTTAAGTGCTGTGGCCGATGAGCGTGCACTAGACGCAGTGCGCGTCGCCTACCTCGGCCGTAGCGGTGAGGTGACGGCGCTGCGGCGCGGCATCGGCCAGTTGCCCGCGGAAGAGCGCCGCGACGCCGGCAAAGTAATCAACGAGGCCGTGGAGCGCATGGAGAGCGCGCTCACGGATGCCGCGTTCGCCCTTGAGTCACGCGCCTTCGACACAGAGCTCTCCGAGAAGATCGACGTCACGTTCCCAGCGATCCCGGCCGAAATGGGGACGATGCATCCGGTCCGCCGCGTTTTGCGCGACGCGACGGCGTACTTCGAGCGGCACGGATTCGCCGTGGTCCTGGGCCCAGAGATCGAGCCCGACTACTACGCATTCGATGCGCTTAACATTCCGGCGAGCCATCCGGCCCGCGAAGGATTCGATTCGTTCTGGATCACCGACTCATCGCTGCTGCGTCCGCACACGTCGCCAATGCAGATTCGGACGATGGAAAACTACAAGCCTCCGATCGCAGTAGTGGCTCCCGGAAAATGCTATCGCCGCGATGCCGTTGATGCGCGTCATCTCTTCCAGTTCCATCAAATCGAAGGGCTGTTGGTCGCGGAGGGCATCCACTTCGGCCATCTGAAGGGCATGCTCACCGGACTTTGCCGCGAGATCTTCGGCCCCGATCAACGCGTGCGGTTTCGCCCGTCGTTCTTTCCGTTTACCGAACCGAGCGCAGAAGTGGACACAACCTGTCCCAAGTGCAAGGGAGAATCACGCGCGTGCAACATGTGCGGCGGTTCCGGCTGGATCGAGCTCGGTGGCGCGGGGATGGTGCATCCAAACGTCCTTAACGAAGTCGGCTACGATCCCGGCGTTTACACCGGATGGGCGTTCGGCTTCGGCATCGAGCGGCTCGGTTTAACGAAATACGATATCGACGACATTCGCCGCTTCGTCGAAAGCGATCCCGATTTTCTGCAACAACTCGCCTAACGAAAGCGATCCCGTTTAAATCATATGCGCGTTCCGATTAGCTGGTTGCGTGAATACGTCGATTTGCCCGCCGATTCGCAAAGTATTGCGGATCGTTTGGCTTCGCTTGGATTTCCCGTCGAAGAGATCGAGCATCGTCCGCATATCAGCGGCGTTGTCGTCGGCAAGATCGTAGCGATGGAGAAACATCCGAACGCCGATCGTTTGCACGTGTGCACCGTTGATATCGGAAGTGAGAAGCTAACGATCGCAACCGCGGCGACGAACGTTGCCGCGGGTCAAGTCATTCCGGTTGCCGCGATCGGCGCGCAACTGCCCCATTTGAAGATCGAACGCCGCAAAATGCGCGGCGTCGAGTCGCAGGGCATGATGTGCTCGGCGGAAGAGCTTGCTTTACCGCCGGAGTGGTTCGAAGACGGAATCATGCAGCTCGATCCGCAGACGCCGCTCGGAACCGACGTCGTCGAATTCTTCGGTCTGGCCGACGACGTTCTGGAAGTTGAAGTCACCAGCAATCGCGTCGACGCAATGGCGGTTATCGGACTCGCGCGCGAACTCGCTGCGTCGTATGAAAAGCCGCTTCGGCTTCCCTCATTCGAGAATCCGGGACGCGATGAAGATACGAGGCCGCAGGCGCCGCTGGTAACGATCGAGACACCGGGATGCAGGCGCTTTGTCGCGCAACTTTTCGATAAAGTGAAAGTCAAACCCGCGCCTGCGTGGATGCGCATCCGCCTTGCGCTCGCGGGACAACGGCCGATCAACAATCTCGTCGACATTTCGAACTACGTGATGTTCGAAGTGGGTCAGCCGCTGCATTTCTACGACGCAGCAAAGGTTGAAGACCATCATTTTATTGCGCGCGACGCACGTCAAGGTGAAAAGCTCACGACGCTCGACGGCGCGGAACACGAACTCAAACCGCCGTTTCTCGTGATTGCCGATCCACAAAAGCCACTCGGATTAGCAGGCCTCATGGGCGGCGCTCAGAGCGAAGTTCAGGAGAGCACTAACGCGATTCTCCTCGAGTCTGCAAATTTCGAAGGCGCCCGCATTCGACGCATGAGCGCGCAAATCGGCTTGCGAACCGAAGCATCAACCCGCCACGAAAAGAACCTTGCGCCCGCGCTTGCAGACATGGGCGCCGCTCGCGCCGCGCAGTTACTGATCGATGTCGGCGCGCATGCGTACCGTCCGCATCCCTTCGGAGAGCCGCTCGTGGATCCGGCGCCGATCACGCTTCAACCGCAGTATGTTGAGCGATTGCTCGGTATTGCGCTCCCCGAAGCGCGCATTGCGTCGGATCTCGAACGGCTCGGATGTACCATTGTTCACGACGGCACAACGATGTCCGTAATACCGCCGGCTTGGCGTCGCGATCTTGCTATCGCGGCCGACCTCGTTGAAGAGATCGCGCGAATGGAAGGCTACGACAATATCGAGCCGGTCATGCCCGACATTCCGGCGCACGACATTCCGAGCGAGCAATACATTCTCGAAAACCGGGTTGCGGATACGTTGAACACGCTTCGCTACCATGAGATTCTGACGTACTCGCTTCATGGTGCACAAATTTTGGAAAAGGTGCGGCGCGCCGGCCTGCAGCTAACCACAGATCCGGTCGAAGTTAAGAATCCTCTCTCCGAGGATCAGCGGTATCTTCGCTCGGCGCTTGGTCCAAACATGATGGAGTATTTCGCGAAAATCGACCGTCCGTACCGCGCTTTTGAAATCGGCCACATTTTCGAGCGGAATAACGGACTTATCAGCGAGCTTGCAACACTAATGTTCGCCTTTACGGCGGAGCCGTTGAACGAACCGGCCTGGCATGATTCGCACTTCTTGCGCATCAAAGGCGATGCGGAAGCATTGATTCGGCGCGTCTGCGGTGTTGAAGTGAGCTGTGCGCCTGACGTTCGCAACGGACTACATCCCGGCAAAACAGCAGTGCTCATGTACGAAGGCCGTGAAGTAGCGGCGATCGGCAAGGTGGATCCACGGCTTGCGAAATCTTTCGACGTGCGGTTCCCGGCCTATGTTTGCAATATCTATCTAGCTAATCTGCCGGAATATAAAACGCCAACCTATCATCCGCCCTCGAAGTACCCGTCCACGTACCGCGATCTCGCGCTGATCGTCGGGCTCGAAGTCACCGCGGAACGGGTTACCGAGGTTACGCGCAAGGCCATTGGCGAACTCTGCCGCGAAGTGCGCGTGTTTGACGAGTACCGCGGTCCGCAGGTTGGCGAAGGCAAGAAGAGTCTCGCCGTTCGCGTCGTTATCCAACGCGACGACGCGACGATCACCGACGAAGAAGCCGACGCCGCGATCGCTCGAGCGCTCGATGCCTTGCGCGAAGAGCTAGGCGCAACGATTCGTACGTGACTTGGCCCGATATTCTGATCGTCGCAGTTCTTCTGATCGCGACGTTCAAAGGCTTCAAACGGGGATTCGTCTCCGAACTAGCGGGCGCGGTCGCCGTAGTCGCGGCGTTGATAACGCCGTGGTATTACAACGGCATCTTCGATGAGTGGCTCCAGACGACGATTCACCTCGGTCCGGGATCGGCGCACGTCGTCGGAATGTTCTTGACCGGATTCGTCACGTATGCAATCGTCGTCGCGGCATCGTGGGTGTTGAACCGCTTCGCCAAACTGCCGCTTATCAATATCGGCAACGCAGCGGGCGGCGCAATCATCGGCTTTTTAAAGGGAGCCGTATTGTTATGGCTCGTGCTCTTTATCGCGCTCTACTTTCCGCTCTCCCCGGACATCCGTAAGGATTTGCACCATTCGCATTTCGCAGCACCGCTCGTTGAACCGGATGCGAATATCGACAAGGCAATTCTCTTAACTATCCCTTGGTTTGCCCGCCCGTTTTTGAATCCTTATTTCCAGCGCCATCATGTTTAGCGCTACACAACTGTCATTTAGGAGTGTCATGGTGAGCTTCAGGATGACAGGACGATGGCCGGAACGGTAGCGGAGAACTCACGGGTAACCGCGGCGACGCCAGAACCGAGCTGAACGCGAGCGCCCACGTCGGATAACGCAAGTTCGATTGCGCCGACGGCACCGATGATATCGTGCTCGTTGATGTCGCCCATCGTCCCCATGCGAACGATCTTTCCGGTCAACTCGCCCTGTCCGCCGGAGAGAACGACGCCGTAGCGCTCGCGTAAGCGTTTCAAAAACGCGGCGGCATCAATGCCCTCGGGCGGAGCAGCCGCGACCACCGTTACGGAATGCGCGTTCGGCTGCGAGAAAATTGCAAAGCCGAGCGCTTCGAATGCCGCACGAATCGCACGTGCGTTGCGGGCGTGACGCTCGAACTGCGCTTCTAAGCCGGTCTTGTGGTAGAGTCCAAGCGCAACATCCAGCGCAAAGAAAACCGAGATTGGCGGAGTCCACGCCGTCTGTCCTTTTTGCGCAAACTCGCGCGCCTTTAGCAAATCGAAATAAAAGCGCGGCGCTTTGGAGGCTTCGATAGCTTTCCAAGCGCGTTCGCTTACCGCTACCATAGCGATTCCAGGAGGCGCCGCGAGCGCTTTTTGCGATGCGGTCACAACGACGTCGTATCCCCATTCGTCCATCGCGAAAGGTGCCGCGCCCAGACCGCTGACCGAATCGACGATGGTGAGCGCGCCGTGATCCCCGATTGCGCGTGCGATTGCCGCCATGTCGTTTTGCGAGCCCGTCGAGGTTTCGTTGTGCGTCAACAAAATGCCGCGAATTTTACGTTCCGTGTCGGCTTTCAACCGCGCCGCCAGCGCTTGCGGATCGAGCGCTGCACCGAGCGGCGTGTCTAACACCTCGACGTTGCATCCAAAGGTGCGAGCGATTGCGCCGAGACGCTTGCCGAACACGCCGATCGGGCACGACAGCACTACGTCACCCGGAGAAAAGACGTTTGCAACCGCTACTTCCAGCCCGCCTGTTCCGGAGGATCCGAAGAACAGCACGTCGCTGCGCGAGCCGAAAATCGGTTTCATTCCTCGCTCCAGACGCGCCAGCAGCTCTCCAAACTCCGCGCCGCGATGATTGATCATCGGCCGTGCCGACGCTTCGAGAACGGGTTGCGCAACGGGAACGGGCCCTGGAAGCAATAGCAGCGTCTTCTTCATAGGCCACCTCTTCTGCAGCATGACCCGCCCGCCTGGTGTTGTATAGCGCAGATATGGAATCGAATACGCACGTGCGGTTGACCGCGCGTTCGTCGTGCGCCGGTTGAGCAAGTAAACTCGGCTCCGCCGAGCTGGCGCAGGTCTTGCGCCGCTTGCCCGCAACCGCAAACGACCGGGTCCTGGTCGGCTTCGAAACAAACGACGATGCCGGCGTCTTCGTGCTGCGCGAAGATCTGGCGCTTGTGCAAACCGTCGATTTCTTTACGCCGATCGTCGACGACCCTTTCGATTTCGGGCGTATTGCTGCCGCAAACGCACTATCCGACGTTTATGCAATGGGCGGCACACCTGTGTCCGCGCTCAACATCGTTGCGTTTCCCGAGGACTTAGATCTTTCGATTCTCGAGCAAATTCTTGCAGGCGGCGCAACCATTGCACGACAAGCCGGCGTTGCGATAATCGGAGGACACACGATAAAAGACGACGAGCCGAAATACGGCATGGCCGTAACCGGCACGATCGATCCTCAACGCATCGTTACGAACGCGGGCGCGAAGCCGGGCGACCTTTTGGTGCTCACAAAACCGCTTGGAACCGGAATATTGGCTACTGCGCTCAAGCGCGATCGCATCAACGAATCAGAAATACAACACGCGATCGGATGGATGACAACGTTAAACGATAAAGCTTCGCTCGCAATGCTGGCCGCCGGCGCGCACGCCGCGACCGACATAACCGGATTCGGTTTACTGGGTCATGCGGCGGAGCTCGCACGTGCGTCCTCCGTTCGCATCGCAATCGACTCGGAAGCCATTCCGGTAATGCCGTTTGTGCGAGATCTCGTTCGCGAAGGCACCGTTCCCGGCGGATCGACCGACAATGCAAACCTCCATCGCCAATTCACAACCTTCGATCCGTCGGTCGGTGAAACAACCCGCACGATTTTGTCCGACGCACAGACTTCCGGCGGTCTTTTGATTGCCGTCACGCCCGGCAACGTGTCTCAGCTGCTCGAAGATTTGCGCAACGCCGGCGCGCTCGACGCCATAGTGGGCGAAGTTCAGGAAGGCAGCGGCATCGTGGTCGCATGAGAAGCGATTTCGAAGCGCGCCGGCGATTGAACGATCCGGTCGCCGCGCTGCCGTTCGATTTGAGTTTGCATCTTGCCGTGGCGCTTCGGGACGCTTGCGAATTGCAAATTCCCGAGATCTTCACTGATCTGGCCGTTTGGGCGCAAACGACGCTTACTTTTCGCGGCTTTCCGCCGTCGGCCGTATTTCAAGTAATCGCGGGCATGCGTAAGAACGTCGTGGCGTACGTTCCGAGCAATGCAACGGAGGCCGCCCGTACGATTCTAGAAAACGTTGAAAAGCAACTATTACGCGGGTCTTCCGCTGAGAGTCCCTCGATCGAAGAAAACAGACTCCTGGACACGCGTGCACGCCGCTTCTTCGAAGCCATCTTTGAGGGCGATGAATCCGCCGCGTCGCGTGAAGTGCTTTTCTCTGTTGCCGAAGGGCGAAGAATCGTCGACGTCTATCAACAGATGCTCACCCCGGCGCTCCATGAAACGGGCAGGCTCTGGCAACGCAACGAGCTTTCCATTTCGAAAGAACACAGCATGACCGCCGTAACGGAAAGAGTTATGGCTCAGCTGATCGAGTTAACCCCAACGCGTCCGCATCGCGAATTCTCGGTGGTATCGTGCGCGCCCGAGAATGCGCAACATCAAATCGGCGCGCGCATGGTGGCCGATGCCTTTGCACTTGCGGGCTGGCATTCCACGTATCTAGGGGGAAACGTCCCACTCGAGGATTTACTCGCTTATCTGGACGACGTCTCCGTAGACGTGCTCGCGCTTTCCGCGACGCTTGGACGCGATTTAATGCCGATCCGCAGCCTCATCTCCGAACTCGAAAATCGCCCGCTCTCCCCCGTCGTCTTGGTCGGGGGCCGCGCATTCGCGCTTCATCCCATGCTTTGGCGACAGATCGGCGCCGACGGCTATGCAGTGACGCCAATGACGGCGGTCGCGTTAGCCGGTGAACTGCTTTCGGAGTGAGAGCGGCAATACGCTCGAGTCCCGCGTACCCGTGGTACGCGATCGCGGTAATCATGCTCGGCAGCATGATGGGTACGCTCGACGCATCGATCGCAAACGTGGCCATGCCCACGATAGCACGAGCTTACGGGCACTCCGTCGACGACGGAGAGTGGATCTTACTCTCGTTCATGCTCGTAACCGCGTCAACGCTGGTGTTGTTCGGACGGCTCGGCGATATGTTCGGACAGAAACGAATCTATCTCACCGGGTTTGCAATATTTGGCCTCGGGTCGCTGGCGTGTTCTTTTAGTCCATCGCTCGGTTTTCTGATCGGAGCGCGAGTGGTGCAAGCATTGGGCGCATCCATGCTTGTCTCTTCGAATCAAGCCTTGATCGTCGATACGTTTCCAGCCGGCATGCGCGGGCGCGCAATTGGAATGAACGGCTCCGCCGTCGCCGTCGGGCTTTCGACGGGTCCGGTGCTCGGTGGTGCGATCGTTACGTTCGCTCATTGGCACTGGATCTTTTTGATCAATGTTCCGATTTCGATAGTCGCCCTGATCGCGGGAGCAATCGTTTTGAAGCCGACGCCCGCACGAGGCCAAGGATTCGATCCACTCGGCGCATCGCTTTCCGTCGCCGGACTCTTCTCACTCTCGCTTGCGCTTTCTCGCGCGCACGTTTGGGGTTGGAGCTCGCCTTATACCATCGGGCTGCTGATTGCTTCAGTAGTTCTGCTCAGCGTCTTTGTATATGTAGAAAAGCGCGTACCATACCCGACGTTGGATTTGAGCCTCTTCAAGAACCGCGTTTTTGCGTTCTCGGTTTTGGCCGCGTTCGTGTTTTTTGTGGCGTACTCCGGGATCATCTTTATCGTGCCGCTTGCAGCACAAACAACGCTTGGAGCAACTCCACTGCAGGCCGGATTTCTGTTATTGCCCATTACGGTGATGAACATCGTGCTTGCACCGGTTGCCGGAGCGCTCTCGGATCGAATTCCGGTGCGCATCGTTTCGACTTTCGGCGCTTGCGTAGTCGCAATCGGCGCGTTCATTCTTTCGCGTTTGCCGCCTTATCCCGCAACATCGCAAATCGTGCTTGCGATGATGTTGACGGGGTTTGGAACCGCGGTCTTCAGCCAGCCCAACAACAGTGCGATCATGGGCTCCGCTCCGGAGAACCGGCGCGGCATCGCGGCCGGCACGCTGGCGACAGCGCGCACTAGCGGGCAACTTTTGGGCGTCGCTACGAGCGGTGCCGTTTACTTCGCTCGTGCTATCCAACTAGGACCGCTTGGTAAGAGCTTCGTCCCTGCAACCACCTACTTTGCCGTTGTTGCAGCAATTATGGTAGTGGTAGCCGGTATTTCATGGATTCGCGAGTAGGGTCGTCCGGGCGAGGTTTTGATTTAACGCCCGCATTTGCGATTACGGTCCTGATCTTCGTCGCCATTGCGATGAGTCAATTTTCGCGTTCCTGGGGTGACGCCGCGCAAGGATTACTCATCTTCGAGCGGGCGCAGAAAGACCTCTACGTCGATGCCGACCTCGTTCTGCAATCGAAGAATGTCGCAGTCGCCGAGCCTCTGGCGCAGCAACTACGCGAGCAAACCGTTCTCGTTGTGACGCGCACTACGAGACACCACGAGATTCAGGGAACCGGTGTAATCGTTGGAGCGCGTGGAAACGACCTTGCGATCCTTACCGCGCGACACGTCGTCGCCTATGCGGGCCGCCGCTCCGTCATGTTCGCATCTCACGACGCCTCGATCGTGCATCGCCTAATCATCGATGACAAAGACGACCTCGCTTTACTTTGGGTTCCCGCGATTCCGGGCACCTATACCAGAACGCGAATCGCGAAGGATGATTTTGCCACGGGGGACCGGTTTGTCGTAATGGGGCACCCGGGCGATCGTGTATGGGCGGCAACTCCCGGCATCGCCGAGCACCACGAGCATCTTACACTTCTCTTTTGTCCGAAGTGCGACCGCGGCGACTCAGGCGCCGGCGCGTACGATATGCACGGGGTTTTGCACGGCCTCGTAACGCAAAAACTGTTCATTACAGCTCCCGCCGCACATCGGGATCGTTACGTTTCGGTTACGGCGTTTTCGACCGTACGCTCGAATCGAATTCGCGCTTTTCTTTCAAAGAATCACGTTTAACGCCGAAATAGAATTGGTCGCTTGCGAACGCGGACGTAAAGTTCTTGCCGTGCGCTGAGCTGCGAGATCGCGGCGCCGATAGCGAAGCAAAAACAGCCAACCGGCCCGAACGGACGCACGTGCGAGATGGAGAAAGATAAAGCCGAAGCAATCAGCAACGAAACCGCTACCCAATGAGCGCCGTGCGCGCGGACGACAACCGCGGTTGCAATCAATCCGATAAACCAAGCCACGACGGCGATCATGTACATGGTGCCCGTAATCGGTCCGAAGAAGAGCACCTGAAAAGCAGCCTCCAACGCGTTTTGTGCGTCGGGGGAGAGGGGACCGGCGGAGGCGACGATTACTCCACTCGAAATACCCACTGCAGAATCAAACGCTGGATACAACACGGCAAACACGGCCATCGACCAGCGCACGACATTAACAGCGTAACCGCGTAATTTAATGGTAAGAAGAACGACGCAGCCGGCAAGCAACGCAACGAGCACCAGCTGCAGAACGTGCAACACGATCCACCACTTGACGATTGGTGCGATCGTTTCGTAAATCGGGGTCCCCGGCGAGACCGGCGGATGCCCCATTTCGAGGATGCCCAACAAGACGGGAACGGAGACGACGATGATCGTTCGAAGACGCGACGATGAACGAAGAAGTTTCATACCGTTCCCCCGTTGGATCAGTATATCGCAGCGCTTGCAATAGAAAGAAGCACCGCCTCTTAATCAAGGCGGTGCTTCTTTTCAGCTGCAGCTAGCGCTTGCGCGTTGCCGTCGTTCGGCGCCGTCGCTGTTCCGTTACCGTTGTCCGCGGCCGTTTCGCAACACCGTTCCGGCGCATGGGGACGACGTTGCTCGCGCGTCCATTCTGCGAACCAAGCGGCACCGGGGAGATGACTCGCTTGCCAAGCGCATGATAGAGAACTTCCGAGATCTCTTCGACCGGCACGAACTCCATAGTATCGCGCACTTCCTTCGGAATATCGTCGATATCCATCTCGTTGCGTTTCGGGAAGATGATCTTCGTGATTCCGGCGCGTTTCGCACCAAGAACCTTCTCTTTCAATCCACCGATCGGCAGCACTTGGCCGGTGAGCGTAATCTCACCCGTCATTGCGAGATTCGGATCGACTTTCAATCCCGTCAGCATCGAGGCGATCGACGTTGCCATCGTGATCCCCGCCGACGGACCATCCTTCGGCGTCGCACCGGCAGGCACGTGAATGTGCAAGTCGTGTTTCGCGAAGTAATCCTCGGCGATTCCGAGTTCGCTCGAGCGCGAGCGCAAGAATGAGACCGCGGCTTGCGCGCTTTCCTTCATTACGTCGCCGAGTTGACCCGTAAGCACGAGCTTACCCGTGCCCGGCATCGCTTGCGTTTCGATGAAGACGATGTCGCCACCGACCGACGTCCAAACCATACCGGTTGCGACGCCGACGGATGCAACACGCTTCTTCGCTTCGTTGAAGAACCGCGGCTTGCTCAGGTAGTCCGCTACGTTCTCCGGCTTAACGCGCGCTTTGAATCGCGGATTCTCCGCAATCTTGCGTGCGACTTTACGGAAGATCGTACCGATCTCGCGTTCCAAGTTACGGACGCCCGCTTCACGCGTGTAATCAGTGATTACCGTGCGCAACGCCGGATCCGTAATTTGGGCCTGCGTCTCTTTCAAGCCATTCGCATTGCGCTGCTTCTTCACGAGATAGCGCTTCGCAATTTGCATCTTCTCGAGCTCCGTGTAGCCCGCCAGCTGGATGATTTCCATACGGTCGCGCAACGGCGGCGAGATCGTATCCAGCGAGTTAGCCGTACAGATGAAGAGCACTTGGCTCAAGTCGAACGGCAGATCGATGTAATGGTCACGGAACGTAGAGTTCTGTTCAGGATCCAGCACTTCGAGCAGCGCCGACTGCGGGTCGCCACGATAGTCGGAACCAACCTTGTCGATCTCGTCGATCATCATGACGGGATTTTTCGTCCCGGCATCACGCATCGCACGAACGATCGTACCCGGCATGGCGCCGATGTACGTCCGGCGATGTCCACGGATCTCCGCTTCGTCTCGAACGCCGCCGACCGAGAGACGCACGAATTTGCGTCCCATCGATCGCGCGATCGATTGGCCGAGCGACGTCTTTCCAACGCCGGGCGGTCCGACGAAGCAAAGGATCGGTCCTGTGAGCTTCTTCTTCAGTTTGCCGACCGCAAGATATTCAATAATGCGATCTTTGATTTTCTCGAGATCGTAGTGATCTTCGTCGAGAATCTCGCGCGCTTTCTTGATATCGATGTGGTCCGCCGTATCTTTCTCCCACGGCAGTTGCACGAGCCAATCCAGGTACGTGCGAATGACGCTATACTCCGGACTTGCTTGCGGCACTTTCGAGAGGCGATCCAGCTCGCGGTCAGCGGCCTTCTTCACCTCTTCGGGCATCTGCGCTTCGTCGATCTTGGTGCGAAGCTCGTTCGTTTCGGCTTGCTGTGGATCGACTTCGCCGAGCTCTTCCTGAATTGCCCGCAATTGCTGGCGCAGGTAGAACTCGCGCTGGTTCTTCTCCATCTCGCGCTGGATGTCGCTCTGAATCTTGTGGCCCAGTTCGACCACTTCGAGTTCTTTGGTGAGCAGCATCGTGAGCTTGCGCATCCGCTTCGCGGTATTGCGCTCTTCTAGCAGCGCTTGACGATCGGCCGCTTCCAAACGCATCGTCGACGCAACGAAGTACGTCAGCACGTTCGGATCGGTGATGTTTTGAACTTCCATCTCCATCTCGCGCGGTGCTTGCGGCAGGTACGAGAGGAGCTTTTGAAAGAGGCTCGCGAGATTGCGTTGCATCGCAAGCAGCTCTTCGTTTTCTACGGTAATATCGGGCAGCTCGGTATAGGCCGCGACCATGTATGGTTCGGTCTGTGTGAATTGCTCGATCTTAAAGACTTGTTGTCCGGCAACGATACAGCGGATGGTGCCGTCCGGGACTTTCAGCATCTTCTGAATGATGCCGATCGTACCGACACGATGCACATCCTCTGGTCCGGGATTTTCGATGTCGCGATCTTTCAACACGGTCAAGCCGATCGGCTTGCCTTCGCGCAACGCTTCTTCGACGAGTTGGATGCCGGGCTTCTTTACGACGGCAAGCGGAATCACGGTGTTCGGAAAGAGCACCGCTTCTTGCAGCGGAAGAATCCCGATCGAACTCGCCGGCACGATTGTCGTATCTTTTTTAGCGGGCATCTTACGATAAGGTCCTTTTCACGATCAGTCTAATCTCGGTGCGCGCAGTCGGAAGATACGCGGTAGCAGAGATCGGTAGCGCAATCACTAGAACGCCGTCGGAATACTGTGCGACGACGTCGCCAAAATCAACGGGAACGGGCAAGTGAATGCGTTTGGCAAAATTGCCGTAGGCTATTTCTTTTTGTATAAATGAGCCGCGCCGGTAGTGAACTACCTCGGCTCGACGTCCGGTAATCGAAAGATACCGCTCATCGAGGGTGACGCGCAGGCTGTCGGGATCGGCGCCGGCCACTTCGACCGCGACGACCACTTGGCCCCGCTCCTCGTCGACGAATACGTCGGCGTTTGGCTCAAACCCCAAGCGGGGCCTCAAGACGAAATCCATCGTATGCTCAAACCCGCAGTCTTAGCACTCGGATGCGCCGTCTGCTAATTTTACGGCCGGCAGCGCTCTCCTTGTGGAAAGGTACTCTACATCTGTGGGTCCGGCAAAGAGCGGCCGCTAGGCCATGCAACACAGGGGGCAAGTTGAATCTGAAGTCCCTGGTAAGCGGCCGGCGGGATGTTTACCTTAAAGAACTGCTGATATTTGGTGGCCACCCCGTACTTCATCGCCGGCGGGAAGGCCGCGACGTTTTGGGTGGGCAGGTGGGTCGACGCCAGCACCTGATTGATCTGGCGGGCGTCGGCGGCCGACATGTAGTCCGGGCTGCGCTGGCCTAGCCAAGAAGACCCATCTTGAAGCGTATACAAAAAGCCGATTACTTCATTTGGAAGCATTGACGAGGTCGAAACGACTTTGTCAATGCGGACAACCTGCATCGACCGCACCGCGGGAGGTTGCAGCACCAGTGGGACGGCGCGCGGCGAGTCTAAGCACGCACCGTTGTTCAACGTTTCATCGCCTGCCGGCGCAGCGGGAGCCGGAGCCGCTTGGGCGAGCATCGCGGAGAGGAGGGTAGCAAATACCAACATGATGCGCGTTTTCGCACCTGTGGTTTATTATTCCGTGCTGCCCGGAGGTAACCGATGAACGTCGCGGTTATCGACGACCAAGAATCCTCGCTCGCGGGGTTCGCGCAGATTCTCCGCCGCGTCGCGGACATCGAACCCGTCTGCTTCAAAAAAGCCGGCGACGCATTGCATTGGCTCGGAGGCATGGAGCCGGTCTTCGTCGTTGTGAACCAGACCCTCGCCGATATCAGCGGACTGGACTTCATCCGTCGCATGCGGCTGATGACGGGGCGCCAGAACACGCCGGTAATCTTCACCACCGTTTCGAAATCCGACCGCGATCTGCGCCGCGCCGCATTCGACCTAGACGTTTTCGCATATCTGGAAAAACCGATCAATCCATCGGAATTCCTGGTCCACGCTATGCACATCGTGGATATGGATCGGGAACGCAAAGAGCTCAATGCGCGCCTCAACGAGGTGCATAAGCGAGGTGCGATGAGCGAAATCGTTCCGGCGGGGGCTTCCGACGAAACAACGTCTGCAATCGACGCAATGCAAGACGTTGCCGCGATGCACGATCCGTCCATTGTTACGCATATGAATTTAGCGTCGCAGCTGGCCGTTTCGATTGCTCGTGAACTGAAGCTCACTACGGAAGAACTAGAAACACTTTCGCAGGCAGCCCGAATATACGACATCGGCAAAGTCGTAATTCCGCAACGGATTCTGGAGTCGCGTTCACCCGTTGGACAGGCCGATCGCGTGAGCATCGAAGCGCACGTTCACGCCGGCGCGAAACTTCTCGCGGCGCGCACTACGCCGGTAATGCGGGCAGCGACGATCGTCGCGCAAACGCATCACGAGCGGTACGACGGCACGGGCTATCCCCGGAAGATGCGCGGCACGCAAATTCCGATCTTCGGCCGTATCGTTGCAGTCGCCGATACGCTTGCCGGACTGCTGCAGACGCGCCCGCATCGCCCCGCTCATTCGTTGGCGAAAGCCATCGAAATCGTCGAATCGCAATCCGGAGCGGCATTCGACCCGTCGGTCGTACAAGCGGTACGCAGCGGCCTAGGCGAAATCTCTCGTTTAGTGCACGACCACTTCGGCCGCGCAGCGGCAAGTTAGTCCTCGAATTCGCCAGGCAGCGCGGAGTTTGCATACACGTTCGTGAACCGTAGGTTCCCATGAAAGCGACCGTCTATCACGGTGCACACGACGTGCGCCTGGAAACCGTTCCGGATCCCGAGATCAAAAAACCGACCGACGCAATCGTCAGAGTAGTACGCTCCGCAATTTGCGGTTCGGATCTTTGGTTTTATCGCGGCGTCACGCAGTGGACGCCGGGAGACCGCACCGGGCATGAATTCATCGGCGTCGTAGAAGAGGTGGGCGGCGACGTACGCACGGTGAAGAAAGGCGATTACGTTATATCGCCGTTTGTTTCGAGCGACGGAACGTGCGAATACTGCCAACGAAATTTGCAAACGTCGTGCGTGCACATAAGCGACTTCGGCGACGAACAAAACGGTGCGCAAGCCGAAGCGGTGCGCGTGCCCTACGCCGACGGCACGCTCGTAAAGATGATCGACGGCATGCAAAGCGATGCAAAAACGCTTTCGTCGGCTGCAACTTTAACCGACGTGATGAGCACCGGTCATCACGGCGTCGTTACCGCAAAGGGTGAACGCGGCGGAACGGTCGTGATTATCGGCGATGGTGCTGTAGGATTGTGCGGCGTTCTTTCCGCAGCAAAAGTCATCGGCGCGGACCGTGTGATCGCCGTTGGCCACAACGACAAGCGATTGCAACTGGCGCGCGAGTTCGGCGCAACGCATACGTTCAATTCGCACAACGATGGTGTCGCCGAAGAGCTTTTGCAGTTGACCAACGGCGGCGCGCTAAGTGTTGTTGAGGCGGTCGGCAATCAGGCCAGCATGGACCTCGCCATCGATGTCGTGCGACCGGGCGGAACGATCAGCTTTGTCGGCGTTCCACACCAGGTCAAGGAAATGCGCTTGCGTCCGATCTTCTTGAAAAACGTCTCGGTTCATGGAGCGCTGGCGCCGGCGCGCGCGTACATCGAGCCCTTAATGAACGCTGTTGTCAATGGTTCGATTGACCCATCCCGGGTCTTCGATTTGGAACTTCCTCTCGCAAAAGTAGCGGACGGTTACGCCGCAATGGATCAACGCCGGGCGATCAAAGTGTTGCTAAACGTGGAATAATCCACGTAATGGACTACGAGCACGCGTACACGACGTACGGCGACCCCTCGAATCCGCCGATCGTGATGGTTCACGGAATCCGATTGGGCCGGCAGATGTGGGAGCCTCATGCACGCGTGCTTTCTTCCGAATATCACGTAGTTACCGTGGATTTGCCGGGTCACGGCGCATTGACCGGCATGCCGTTCTGCTTCGAAACCATCGGTGAGGTGTTCGATGAAGTCTACTTGCGCGTGTGCCGAAGGCCTCCGTTGGTCGTGGGCTATTCTCTGGGCGGCTACTCGGCGATGGAGTATGCCGAGCATTATCCCACGCGATCGCGTGCGCTGCTTCTAACGGGCTGCACGCTAGACTTCGAAAGCTGGAAATACTGGCCTTACGAATTGAGCGCGCGTTTCACGCAGATGCTGCCCGCGCCGCTTTTCGAGCGCTTCATGTGGCTTTCGCTTCATCTCACGTTGCCGCGAGAATGGGCCGATCTGGTCGCAACGATTCCATTCGATCGTGAAGTGCTGGATACAACCTCCTCAATCGCGCGTGAAAGTTCGCGCTTCAGCGGAAAACTCTCCGAATACCGCGAGCCGGTCCTCTTTGTTAATGGCGAGTGGGATTTCATCTTTCGCGCCGACGAACGGCGCTTTCTTCACCGCATTCCCCAGGCGCGGCTGAAAATTATCCCGCGCGTCGATCACACGGCACCTTTACGGCGAGCCGCAGAGTTTATCGGCATCGTTCGCGAATTTGCTGCCCGTGTCTTCAGAACCGCAGCAGCCTGAGCAAGGCCATTTACTTCGGCGGTTAGGCGTACGCGACGCGGCGCTGATCGTCATGGGCGGCATCATCGGGTCGGGCATCTTCATGAACCCGTCCTTGGTGGCGAAACAACTTCATACCGCGCCGCTTATTCTACTTGCGTGGGCGATCGGCGGGCTCATTGCAATGCTCGGCGCAGCACTTTTTGCCGAACTTGCGGGACGGCGGCCCCAAAACGGCGGTCTTTACGCCTATATGCGCGATGCATATCATCCGGTCGTGGCATTCGTCTACGGCTGGACGTTGTTGCTCGTTTCGCAGAGCGGCGGCATGGCTGCATCGGCAGTAACCTTCGCCGCGTATTTCGGATCGCTGACACACTTGCACGTCGACGCACGTTTCGTTGCGGCGATCGTTATTGCGATCTTTACGCTGGTCAACTGTTACGGCGTTCGCAGCGGAGCGAACACGCAGAATGCTTTCATGATTGCGAAGATTGCCGCAATTCTAGGCGTCGTGCTTGTCGGCTTGGCGGTGACGCATCCGGCCATGAGTGTTGCCGCATCGCCTCCGCCGAACGTTCTGGGCGCGATCGGTTTGGCACTAGTTCCAGTGATTTTCGCGTATAGCGGATGGCAAACGTCCAGCTTCCTGAGCGGCGAATTGCGCGATCCCGGAAAGACGCTCGCGCGAGGAATGCTTACCGGCGTCGCGGGTGTACTTGTGCTCTATTTGGCGGTAAACGCCGTTTCAATTCGTGCGCTCGGTGAAGCAGGGCTCGCTGCTACGAACACCCCGGCTTCCGCAATCGTACAAAGCGCCATCGGCCCCGTGGGTGGACAGGTAATGGCCGCCATCGTTGCGCTTTCGACGCTGGGCTTCATCAGCAACCAAATCCTAACGTCCCCGCGCGTGTACTATCAAATGGCCGCCGATGGGACGTTTTTCAGCGCTCTGGCAAACGTGAACGCGCGAACGAACGTTCCGGTGCTCGCGATCGCGTTACAAGGCATCGTGGCTATGGTCATCGGCTTCTCGGGGCAATACGACGCGATTCAAAACTATGTGACGAGCGTCGATTGGGTCTTTTTCGGGCTCTCTGCGCTCGCCTTGATAATCTTCCGCACCCGCGATCGAGCGAGCGGCGTTGCCTCGCCGGGTTTCACAATGCCCGGTCATCCCTGGAGCACGATTCTGTTTTTAGTCATCGCGTGGTCCATGGTGGTCGACGTTTTCCTGCGCTCGCCGGTCGACGCACTCATCGGCCTTGGGATTCTCGTTTCGGGCATTCCGGTTTACTGGATGTTTGCGTGGCGATATCGCCGCAGCGCGACAGATGTAGCATAGCGCCGCAATTTCGTTTACCGCGCGTCTAATGCGCGGCGCGGCAATCTCCGGTAACGTCCATTTATGGAACACATCAACGCCGGCGATACCGCGTGGGTGCTTACCAGTGCGGCGCTCGTCATGATCATGACTCCGGCCCTCGGATTCTTTTACGGCGGGCTGGTTCAGCGCAAGAACGTTCTCTCGACGCTGATGCATAGCTTCGTGGCACTGTGTTTGATTGCGGTGCAGTGGGTCTTATGGGGCTACACGCTCGCCTTCGGACCCGACTTTCACGGCCTTATCGGAAGTCTCGACTGGTTAGGGTTCCGCGGCGTCGGGGCTGCGCCGAACCCACAGTACGCAGCGACGATTCCACACGCTGCGTATGCGCTCTTCCAGATGATGTTCGCCGCGATCACACCCGCGCTCATTACCGGTGCCTTTGCGGAACGCAAACGATTCTCCGCATTCGTGCTCTTCACGTTGTTGTGGGCGACCTTAGTTTACGATCCGATCGCGCATTGGGTTTGGGGCAGCGGCGGATGGCTGGCAAAATTGGGAGCGCTCGATTTTGCCGGCGGAACGGTCGTTCACGTTTCCTCCGGCGTGGCTGCTTTGGTTGCGGCCTGGGTTCTGGGGCCGCGCGTCATGAACGATCCACGGGAACCGCACGATCGCACCATGATGCTTCTTGGTGCGGCGCTCTGCTGGTTCGGCTGGTTTGGATTCAACGCAGGAAGCGCACTTGCAGCAAACGGCATCGCAGCGATCGCATTTCTAAACACGTGCATCGCGGGCGCAGCGGGCGCGCTGGCATGGATAACGGTCGCATCATGCCGCGGCAAAGCACCCGGAACTGCGGGGGTTGCCGCAGGCGCCATATCCGGGTTAGTCGCGATTACTCCGGCGGCCGGTTATGTGACGCCGGCTTCGGCGATACTCATCGGCGCCATTGCGTCGGCGATCTGTCATTACGCGGTGCTGCTGCGCGAACGAATGCGTGTCGATGATGCGCTCGACGTTTTTCCAGTGCACGGCGTCGGCGGAGCGATCGGCGCCATCCTAACCGGAATCTTCGCGACTGCCGGCGGCGGACTCCATCAGGTTCTCGTCCAGTGCGCTACGGTTGGTGCGGTCTGGTCTTACACGGGCGCAATGACATGGCTCGTGCTAAAGATCGTAAATGCCGTTACGCCGCTTCGCGTAACTCAAGACGACGAATTGCTCGGTCTCGACTTGAGCCAGCACGCCGAAGCGGCGTAAACAAACGTCCTCTAAGCGCCGCTTCCTCCGCTCTGCGTGCTCTGGATCCCCTGCATTGCCGATTGCGCGACATTCTGTCCGTGCTGCATCGCCGATTGGGTTGCCGCATCTTTGGCGGCTTCAATTGTATCGCGAACCACGGCTTTGCCTTGTTCAATAATTTGTCCGCCCGTGGCTTGCGCGGTTTGCTTTAATTGATCGCTGAATTCGCCCAACCGCTGATTTTCAATATCCGTCGCGGGCAAAAGCGATCCCAGTAAAAACCCTACGGCTGCCGCACCGAACAAAAGGCCTAATGGATTTTCGCGGATTGAATCGATCGTCGTCATGGTTACCTGTTGAAGATCTCCCGTATCGGGCATTGCGTCTGTAATTCGATCGCGCACCGTTCCCATGCGATCGCGAATGGATCCCACGCTTTCGCGCATCCCATCTACACGGTCGCGCACGGCTCCAATCGTTCCGGTTATCGTGGATTTCACGCTGTCCACTTTGTCGTTTACCGCATCTTGCACGCGGTTCGGAACATCGGCCTTATAAGCGAGTGCATCGACGGTTTCACTCATGCGTTCGCGAGTTTCTTCTATCTCCTCGCGGATTTCGTCTGGGTCTTTGCCCATTCCACATCCTCCTTCACCGTTTCGATCGTTTGTGTCGGCACCGGCACCGTGGCATCTTCAATCTTGCGTTTACCGCTAATCGCCAGCGCGGCCGCCGCAATTCCGTAGACTGCGGTAACGATAAGCGCTGCCGTCCACGCCGGCATAACAAGGGCCAGCAACAAAATTACGGTCGTGGTCAACGTTGCGAGCGCCAACAGTCCGGTCACGGCGGCGGCACTCAACATCCCGGCCCCTTCGCCCACCCGTTTGCCGGACGTTGAGAGCTTCTGCATCATCTCGGTTCGAAACAGGTCAAACTCCTGACGCAAAAGCAAACTCATATCGCCGCTCAGGCGCTTGATGAGCTCGCCGACGGGCGCGTCTCGTAATTCTCCGCCGTCATCGAGCGAATTCGCCATCGTCGTCCTCACTCAGCGGAACGCTGCCGGCATTTTCGTATGCCATGGTGCGGTACGATGAGCCGCCATATGACGCTTCGCCGTACGATGTATTGCCGTAAGCTCGATAGCGCTGCGATGCGCTTGCTTTCAGTAGGCGCGCCGCGACGAGCCCGCCCGCGAATCCAACCGCGGCGGTTGCCAGCGGTTGACTGCGAGCAATCGATTCCAGGTCGTGAACGATACGGTCCCCGTCGGTGTTGCGCAAATAATTTGAAAGCGTGTCCAATCGCGAGGCCGCAGTGTCGAGGAGCACCGCGGTGGCCGGCTGGCCTTGGCCGCGCAACGTTTCACTCATATTGCGCAGATTAGAGACGTGCTCGCTTACCGTATTTCCTAGATCCGTCGTGCGGCGGTCGATCTGATCGATGATCATGCCGCGTGCCTTGTCTTTGATTTGATCAACGTTCGTCACGAAATGGTCTCCCTTCGCAGGCCAGCATACCCATCTTTTACAAAGATGTTGCGATACGATTACCAATGCGCTAAGGTAGCAAACGCTGCGGCGAGAAGAATTGCATCGATGAAACGCGTGCTCTTAGTTGACGACTACGAACCCAATTTGCGGCTGTATGCCGCAGTGGTGAAACGCGTCATTGGTGAGGAGCCGCTTGCCTACGAGGACCCTGCAGAAGCATTACAGGTCCTTAAGATTGAACGGCCGTCGTTGATCGTGGTTGATTACCAAATGCCGGAGCTCGACGGCGTTGAACTGGTGCGGGCGATCCGTGAACTCGACGGACATTCCGCGACGCCGATTATTATGCTCACCGGAATGAACGATCGCGAGCTGCAACAACGAGCAATGCAAGCCGGCGTAACGTTGTTTTTGGAGAAGCCGCTTCCCGTACGCGAGTTCATGGCGCAGGTCCGTCGTTACGTGCCAATGGTTGCGGCGCAAGATGAGTTGCAAGTCGACAGACCTTCAGGCGATGGAGAAGCTATCGTTCGCCTACATCGAGCGCTTCAATCGCGCCACGTTTCACTTGCACAACATGCGATCCGTGCGCGCGACCTTGCAGTCGAACTTGCTAACGCGCTCCACGTGGATCACGAAGAGACCGAGCACCTTCGCATCGCGGCGCTCGTCTACGACATCGGCATGATCGGCGTTCCGGATAAAGCGCTCACCGCACCGTGGGAGCTCTCTGCTCGCTGGACCTCGATTGTCCGCGAACACGTTACCACGGGCGCAGCGATTCTGGCCGGTGGAAGCACACCGCTGATGAAGCTTGCCGAAACACTCGCGCGCTACCATCACGAACGTTACGATGGGTCCGGATATCCGGAGGGATTGCGCGGTGAAGCAATTCCATTGCTTGCGCGCATTATGGCCGTTTCGGACGCGTTTACCGCGATGACGTCGGAGCGTCCATACCGCACCGAAATGTCGGGCGCAGAAGCACTATCGCGCATAAAGGC
>CAZJLJ010000005.1:0-19721 GCA_964546935.1 uncultured bacterium
GCCCGGTCGTTCGAAACCAATGCCGCGCCGGCTAAGACCCTTACCTTTACTATCACGGTGGAATAGTGTCCGAACGTCTCTCTTATGGTACGTACTTGAAGGTCGAGGAACTCCTGGATCTTCAACGTCCGCTTTCGCGGCCCGAGCATCACGATGAACTGCTGTTCATCGTCATTCACCAAGTTTACGAGCTTTGGTTCAAGCAGCTGCTTCACGAGCTGGAAGCGGTTGTCGGTGCGCTGGATCGCGACGATCTTTTGCGCGTCGCGAAGTACTTCCGGCGCATTCACACGATTCAGCGCTTGTTGGAACAGCAGATCGACGTGCTCGAGACGATGACGCCGCAAGAGTTCAATCAGTTTCGCGACAACCTGAATCCGGCGAGCGGTTTTCAATCGATTCAATTCCGCGAAGTGGAGTTTCTTTGCGGCGTGCGCCGCACGGAAACGCTGCGCCACATCGAGATGACCGATGAGCAGCGGCTGCGTTTGGAACGGCGGCTTGGGGAGCCGTCGCTCTACGACCGCGTGAAAGCGCTGCTCGCACGACGCGGCTTCGCCGTCGATACGAGCGAGGCGCTGATCGAGACGTTCCGCCAAATCTATAGCGGCGAAACAAAATACTACGATTTGTACTTGCTGCTTGAAGAGCTTATCGAGCTTGACGAACGGTTTTTGCTATGGCGCGGCCGTCACGTTCGCATGGTCGAGCGCATGATCGGCAGCAAAACGGGAACCGGCGGCAGTTCCGGCGCTGAATACTTGCAGCGCACGCTGAGCTATAAATTCTTTCCGGAACTTTGGGAAGTCCGCACGCATCTCGGTGAAGGAACCTACGTACAGCAATGACGACGACGATTACGCATCCGCTGCACCGCGAGCAGTTTCCGATTCTGGAAACTTCGACGTACCTCGTGAGTCACTCGATGGGCGCCGCGCCCACCGGTGCGCGTACCGCGCTCGATGCCTATTGGAACGACTGGGCAACTGACGGACCCGAGGCGTGGGATCGTTGGCTGCCGCGTATCTCGGAAATTGCTAACGGTATCGGTTCGATTGTCGGCGCCGCGCCGGACACGATCTTTCTTGGACCGAATGTTTCCGTGCTGCAAGCGGCGCTTGCGACGTCGCTCGACTTTCGCGGCAAACGCAACGAAGTAGTCTACGAAGCGCTGCAATTTCCGTCGCTAACGTACGTCTGGGCCGAATGGGAACGGTACGGCGCCAAAACCGTCGTGATCCCGTCTTCGGACGGCAAGACGATTCCAACCGAACGAATTATCGCGTCGATCTCCGAGCACACCGTAATCGCAGTGCTTTCGCATGCGTACTACGTCTCGGGCGCCATCGCGGACATCCGCACGATTCAACGGCACTGTCGCGAAGTCGGTGCGTTGCTCTGCGTCGATGCCTATCAAACCACCGGCGTTTACCCGTACGACGTTACGGAATGGGACCTCGACATTGTCACCGGCGGCTCGCACAAATGGTTGCTTGGCGGTCCCGGATGCGGATGGATCTACGTCAAGCCGGGCCTGCTCGAACGCTTTCGTCCGGCGGTGACGGGGTGGATGGCGCACGCGAAACCGTTCGATTTCGAAGAAGCGCCGATTCGCTACGCGCCCTCGATGTATCGCTTCGGAACCGGAACGCCGACTATTCCGGGATATCTTGTTGCGCAGCCGGGACACGACTTGATTCGTTCGGTCGGCGTGTCACGAATTCGCGAGCACAACGTTAGGCTTACCACCAAGCTTGCCGAGATGGCGCTGGAACGGAACCTTCGTGTGAATACGCCGCTTGAACCCCCACAGCGCACGGGCTGGATCGGGATCGATTTTACGAACTCAGACCGCGTGTGCAAACAATTGATAGAGGAACGGGTCTTTGTGGATTATCGCCCCGGATGCGGAATTCGCGTGAGCCCGCATTTTTACACAACCGATGAAGAGATCGATAAATTCTTCGCGACGTTAGATAAATTACGAAAGCAGACATGACGCCCGGCTCGATGGTCGTTGATCACACAAGAGTAGGCGCCGCATTCCGGCGCCTTTCTGTTCCCCTTGCCGTACAGATGCTCGGGGATCAGATTCTTGGTATCGTGGACACGATCGTCATCGGGTATTTGGGAACCGTCGCGCTCGCCGGCGTGACGGCCGCTACCATCGTCTTCTTCACCATCATCATGACGCTGGGCGGATTGTGGAGCGGGCTAAGCATCATTGCGGCTCAACGCATCGGCGCGCACGACGTCGACGGGTACGGACGCACCGTTCGCGCCGGTTTCCTCATTCCGTTTATCGCCGCAATCGCGCTCGCGCTGATCAGCATCCCCGTCAGCATTCCAATCATCGGCCGGATGATCGGCGGGCTCGCCTCGACCGAAGCATCGGGCATCTATTTGATCCTGCGGTGTTTTTCGTTGATTCCCATCAACGTCTCGGCAACACTCATTGTTGGCCTAGGCGCGGCCGGCAATAGAAAACTCGGGATCTATCTGCTTGCGATCATCAACCTGATTCACATTCCGTTGCTGCTGGTGCTTGCGCTTGGGATCGGGACCCATCATCCGTACGGTATCGTCGGTGCGGGTATTTCGACGCTCGTTTCCGAAGCGATCGCGGCAATTTTCGCGGTGATTTACGTTGTGCGCAAACCCGTGTACCGCATTTTCTCGGAGCTCACAATCGACTGGAACCTTGCCGTTCGATGCGCGTGGCTCGGCGTTCCGGAAAGCGTCTTCGGTCTTGCGCTCGTGGGCCCGGACATCGCTATCGTTTCGATGCTTGCGCCGCTTGGGGCCACGGCAATTGCCGCTTTTCGTGCGCTCAACGTTGTCTCCGACTTGACGTTCGTGGTGCCCAGTCCGCTCCAAAGCGCAACGCAGACGGTAATCGGACAACGGCTCGGTGCGCGCGACACCGAAGGAGCGCACTGGTTTTTGCACCGCGCGATCCGCACGACGTTCATCGTCTCGACCCTCACCGGAATCGTCGTTGCGGTTTTCGCATGGCCGCTTTCTTATTTGTTCACACTCAACGCGATGGTAGCGTCGGCGGCCGCGCTGCCGCTGGCGCTTCACATGGTCACGCTGCCGATTAAAGGCATGGCGATGGTTGCGCTTTCGCCGATTCGCGCCGCCGGTGACACCCAGTTCTCGATGTTCATCGGCGTATTGTGCAGCGTCGTGGTTTTGCCGCTCACGTGGTTCGGTATCGAGCGGCTGCACATCGGACTCTACAGCGTTCCCATCGCGTGGATCATTGCGTGGTCTGCACGTGGGGTTGTTACCGCGCTGAAGTTGCGTCGCGGAAGTTGGGCGCAGCGAGCGCCGCTCGCTGCTTAGTCTAACCGGGCAGCAGAAACGACTCTTCCGTTACGACGCGCGACGGGCGTCCGTATCCGCCGAAGATTCCAAGCGCGGCGAAGAGACCGTTAAACCAAAGATCGGCACCGTAAAGCGGCGCAACGCCAAAGAGCGTGTTGGTAATCGGAATGAGCCCGAAGAACAATAGCATAAGCGACCACCATCCGACGATGCGGCACCAGATCACGGCACCGTCAAACGATCGTGCGGCCAGCAATGCGCAGAGGCCTAAGAGGATGTCGACAACGTTCGAGCTTCCATTCACGGCAAAGATGCCGGCAAGCATTCGATACGAAAAATCAATCGAAAGCACGGGAGCGTCGAACGGAGCCGGCGGCGCAATCCACGGGACGAAGCCCGCGATTCCGAACAAAATCAAAAAAGCTCCGGCAATACGGGCGAGGAGTGGTGCGCTCATGGCCGTTCCTTAGCGGTCGGCCCGCTCCAGAACCTCCCGCAGTTCGTCATGAATTCGCGTGTTTGTCGCTAAGATCGAACGAGCCTCGACCGACGCGACGGCTCCGTCCACGCGTGTGACGCGACCACCCGCCTCGGCGATCAAGAGCGAGCCGGCCGCGACGTCCCACGGGTTCAAATCGAACTCCCAAAAGCCGTCGAAACGTCCCATCGCAACGTAGGCAAGATCTAGCGCCGCCGAACCGTCGCGTCGCACCGCTTGCGCACGATGCGAGGCGGCCGCAAAGTATCGCGCATTGCGTTCGAAATCTGCGGGATGGAAACCGGTGCACACCATCGCATCCGCGACGGCCGCAATCGAAGAAACCGCGATGCGCTCACCATTCAGCCGTGCGCCGCCACCTCTTCCAGCTGCGAAAAGCTCGCCCATGAAAGGCGCGTACACCACGCCGGCAATCAGCTCTCCCGAGCGCTCGTATGCGATCGAGACGCAACACAAGGGATACCCATGTGCGTAATTCGTCGTGCCGTCCAGTGGATCGACGATCCAACGCTCGTCGCTCGTCCCCCGCGTCGTCCCCGTCTCTTCACCTAGAATCGTCGCGTTGGGAAATGCTGCGAGCAAACGGCGTTTGATCAGTTCTTCGCTCGCCTTATCGGCGGCGGTGACCAGATCGGCGCGGCGCCCTTTTTCGCGGACGTCCAGCGGGGTGCCGGCGTATTCGCGCAGCACCGCGCCGGCTTCACGCGCGACGTCGATTGCAACGGATAACGGGTCCGGCCGCATGCCGGGTGAAACGCTCATGGTATGTGGTTTACTCTTCGATTGCTGTTGTTGGGGTTGTGGGTAGGTGCTATGGCGGGCTTTGCGTTCCTCTTTGCGCCCGCTGCGTTCGCACACGTCGGCCCAACGCCCGCATTCGCTTCAACAATCGCAGCTTGCGTACGCGAGATTACGCAGATCGGCGACTGGCTGGCGCTCGCGGCTGTCGCAATCACTGTGTTCACTCGCCTGGAATCGCGCCGTATGGCGGCGATCATCGTCGCATGCCTCATCATCGCAGTGGCAGCGGGATTCGTGGAAACGCAACTCATCGTCCCAAAAATGGAATCGACGCCGCTGCAAACGGCCGCATATGATGCGCTCCACCGTCAAAGCAGCAGCGTCTATTCAGTTGTGTTACTCAGCGCCCTCGTCGCTTTTACTCTGAGCGCGCGAAGGCAGCTATAGCTGAACGAACAGATTGTACTGAATTGCGGTCTGATACGTGCCCGCTGGAATATTATTCGGAACGTTGAAAGACAGGTCGAAGCACACGGTTTTCGTCGAACCGGCAGGGCCGCTGAAAGCCGTTTGCCCAGGAGTTCCGGAATTCGAGAATGCCGCAAACGACGTTGTTATGGTCTCGGCTTCCCATTGAAGAAGACTCGCAGTCGGATAATTGTACGTCGGGAACCCGTTGTTCGCACCGCCGCCGCTTTGATTCGATCCTTGCACGTAGTCGGTGACGTACCACGGATACGTCTGGAAGTGTGCGAACACCTGATAAACACACGTGAACGTATTGGGTCCGTAGCCGGCCTGCATCGTCGTTGAAACAGGAACGACGTGAAGGTATTGCGCGCTCGGATCGGCCTTGACAGTGAAGTTGACTTTGACGTTCCCCTGAGGCGTCGCTTGTGCCACGACGTCGGGCATCGATAGCGGAGCAAACGCCACTTGATTGTGGGAATCGGCGCGTGCAATCACTGAGCCGAAGGAGGCGCCGGAGTTCATTGTCGACGGCAAATATCCAACCGGTGTCGGCGACGGCGTAACAACGATCGTAAGCGGAACAATCTTCGATGTATATAAAGTCGCACTAACCGCTTCGGCGCGATGGCGCGGCTGCGATACGACAATGCCGGCCATCGCGGCAACCGCGACGAGGACAAGAAATAGCTTCTTCAATTTCCCACCGCCGTATAAACGATATAGACGCTGAAGTTATCCGTCGGCGGGCTACTGTAAAGCCGCAACTGATAATCGAATCCTTGCGTTGCGACATTACCCGGTTGCCCCATTGTCGAGTTCGGATAGTTCCACACGGCAGAGGTGCTCGGAGGATTTATGCCGCCGTAATTAATGCACGCCACGCCGCATGCTGCCGCGCTAGTTTTTTGAAACGCCGTGGCGGCGCTGAACGGTGAATTGGACCCGCTGGACGGCAGCCAATATAACGTCTGATTAAGCGGAATCGTCGAACCGGGATTCGTGTTGTCCTGAATGTCGCTCATGCCTTCGGCATAGAGCGTGAAGCCGCTCCCATCGTTCGTCTGTACGGCCGCCTTCACTGCGTACCTATAAATGTATGCGTAGCCTTGTACTACGTTGGTCCCGAAGTCCACAACGCCGCCGTTCGCCACCGCGCCGCCGCCGGGTGCGGGTGTCGCACCTGAACCGACGCCGCCCTGCGGACCGAAACCCGACTGATAGTTGGGCGTAATGGTCAGATTGACGATCGGCACGATCTTGTATTCCAGCTTTACCGACCCATACGAATTCGCGACTTGTGCTGACGCATCGCGCCCGCTGACTACCACGAGCGTGGCGAGGCCGAAAAGGCAGATGCCAAGGATTCGCGTTAGCTTGCCCATTAGTTGAACACCAACGTGTAGGTAAGAGTAACGGTTTGTGGTGAGGTGTTGCCTCCGGTCGCGACCGAGAAGTTCATTACCGAATCGAGCGGACCGTGATACGCGTTTCCGCTATATGTAGATAGCTGAAGACCTGGCGTGGTGGTCAAGACCGGTGTCATTGCCGACTGGTTAATCGTAAAGCCGGCGTGAGTGGTCGATCGAGCAGCGCCGTTGTCGATCGCCGTCGACAACATGTTCGACGGATTCGTTCCCGGCGAAGTCGTCACGTAAAGCACCCAAGAGTTCGGGCTGTTCGCATCGGATCGCACGCTCGCGTCCATAACGTCGGTCGCGTTGAACGTTCCGTTAAAGATACCGAAGTCGAGCGTCGTTGGGCTGCCGGCCAAGACGCGGCAGCTTATGCAATTGGTTTGCGGCGATAGCGAAAGATCGGCAGGCACAAGTGAGTTCGGTTGCGTGGGCGCGACCCATCCGGCGCTCGGCGTTAGAATCGTCAGCGTTCCATTCAAGATAACCGAGAGCACATTTGCCGCGGTGTAGGTGGGCTGCGTGGCGTAGTTCGTGCCACCGCTGGTGATCGTCGCGGGGAACGTAAACTCGTTACCAACCAGATACGGCGTTTGCGCTACGAACGTAATGTTAACCGTGCCGCCGTTCTGCGGAATGGTGCAGCCGGTAAGCGTGATGTTTCCATTGACCGGTCCGGCGGGCTTCACATTCGTATACGCAACAGCACAACCGGATGCACCACCCGAATACGTCAGCGTCGGCGTCGAGGTAATATTGAAGTAACCACCGTTGCCGGTTGCGTTATCGGTTCCGTTCGTACCCGAGCGGGTTTGCGCTGGAATAGTTAGCGTTATGCCTTGAATCGCCGTCGACCCCGTGTTGGTGACGGTGTAAACGAAGGTGCTTCCGGTGTTTGCCGTATCGGTTCCGATTTGGGGCTCGGTTCCGTTTGGCACGATCGCAGAATTGATCTGAGTAAACGCCGCTGAGGCCGTGGTATTGCTGAACGTGATGGGAGTCGTCGAGGCAAGCGCACTCGTATCGACGCCACCGTTTGCACCGGTTACCGACCACCCGACGTTATACGTACCAGCGGCGGGGCCCGCGGACCAATTGACGGTCATGTTCAGCTGACCGCCGGGCGCGATCGCGTTTGTTTCGTTCGTTGAACAGGGAGCTGCGTTCGTCGGTCCAGGTTTGGGACAGAGCGCGATAATCCAGTTGCGGCTTCCCGCAGCCGTTTCCCAGACGTTCCAGCCTGCCGGAACATTGATACTGGTCGGATCGCTTCCAGCAGGGAACGTCAGTTTGATTTCATCGACCCAGTCGGGGTTCGGATCGTGCGACGCAGGCGTGTTCGTGAACACCAAATTTGCCGACGTCGCGCCGGCCCCGGTGCCCACCGTGGACGGTTGGAACTGCATCGTCATCAGCGTCGGATTCAACGAATAGGCAGCCAACATCGAGGAGTCGACGTTGGTAGCGCCTGCAATTGCGTTAACCGTCGTTTGCGTTGGGCTGAGCGTATACGAAGCGACGTTGCATGCGCCGCAGTTGCCGTAAGCGTTGCCTTTGTCAAAGTTCGCTACGGCTGCGATATCGGTTTCCGTGAACGAAGTCTTGAACAGCGGGAATCGCAACACGAACGTTCCTGAAGTGCCGACCGCGATACCGCACTTGTCCACGGCATTTTGGTTACAGCCAATCGCGATCACGTTCTGGTTTGCGCCATTTAAGGGCAGGGCGCCGGAAGCGTTGGCCGTTGTGTTCGTATAGAGCTGCCACGTTGAGCCGGCGGGTCCGCTTACGAGTGTCGGCGGAACTCCGTTCAAGTCGATCGCCGACGGAAACGTGAGCTTCACTTCCGAGAGCTTGTGGTTCCCGGGCGAAACGACGTTGTTCAACGTAAGGTTAATCGTGTAGTAGTCCGCCGCGCCCGATGTGCTTGTACCGTAAACGTACGTCATCTGCCCGTACGCGCCGGCGCGAGCCGCCATATTCGTCGTGCCGGTTTCGCTTTGTACGGACCAAGCGATCGTCGGAACGACGGTATTGGGATTGATGCCCTGGGCGAGAACCTGCAGATTGGGCGACGCTGTATTCTGAGTGCTGTAGTCGATGCCGTGCTCGGGCAAAATCTGCGTGGGCAAATCGCACGGCGTCGTGCAATTTCCCGCCGGAACCTGAACGGTAACATTGAACTGCAGCGTTCCGCCGACAGGAATGCCGACGTTGCGCTGATTCGGCGTCGCAATGATGACGGTATTTACGCCGGCTCCTTGAGACGTGATCGTCCAAGCGTTGCCACCGGAGTCCACCGCAGTCGTCGCTGAAAGGCCGAGGATCTCACCGTTCGCCGGAATTGTAGCTATCTTCACGCCGCTGATCGCATCGCCGTTCCACGAGCCGAAATTGGTTCCACCGGTATTGGTAATAACGACGGTGCCGGTTGTCGCCGTGGTACCCGCGCTTAAGATGGTGTTCGTCGACCACGCAGCGTTCGCGTAATATCCCAGCAATTGGAACGATTTGCTTCCGAGGACCGCCCCGGTGTTTTTGTCGTACAGCTGCGCGGTTAAAACGTTCGGCGCAAACGGATTTTGCGTCGGGCCAAGCGCTAGTTCGAAAACGGCGTTCAATGGGAACGGGATCGTTGCGGTAGCCGTACCGTTCGGTGAAGCGCCGACCTGTGTCGTGGTGGTCACGGGCTGCATGATCGGCGTACAACATCCGGTGTTATACGTCTGCACCGGGGTCAACACAACGCCGTTCGGATCGCTAATGCTTACGGCAATCGTGTCGTTGTTGCTGCCGGTGAGCCCAGTCGCGCTGTACTTGAGACCGGTAACAGATTGATCCAGCAAACCGTCCGTTGCGTAAATATTGTTGTAATTGATCGGAGCAGGTGTGGCACCTGATGCGGCTTGTGGAACGAGCGTCCAATTGACGGTCGAAGGCTGTACCGAGATTTGTTGATCGGACACCATGATTTTGTCCGTGGTGTCGTACAGCTCAACATCGTACGTGCCGGTCGGCGCAGTCGTTGTCGAAGGCGTACTCGCAGGACCCCATTGCTGTGTGAGATTTCCGCCGAACGCTTGCAATCCGGTGGGCGCACCGGTGAAGCATACAGCGTTGTTGCTGTTTTTCGCCGCAGTGGGGATTGTGTATTCACACGGCAGATTGCTGCCGGCGGTCAGAACCCATCCAATCGCATAGCTGTGCGCGGGATTCAATCCGCTCGCGCCGACGACGATTGAGCTGCCTGGGGTGAAATCGTTCGTGACGGTGGTAAGACCCAAGTTCGAGTACGTGGCGAAATTGATCGTCGAGTTTGCGATGATCGCGGTTTCCGTCACGAACTGAGTCGTCGTATTGTCCTTCAGCGCAACGATCCAGACGCCCGGATATGCGGAACCGTTAACGGTCGTTCCGGCGCCAAACGCAAACGGTGTCGAAAGGTTGAAGTTGGAGTAGGCGCTACAATTGCCGCTAGCCCCGGTGTTTTGCGTTTGCGTGAACGGCCCCGAACCGTCCGGCGGATACACATATTCCGTATAAGCGTGACTGGCCGTCATGTTTTCGCAAGTCAGGTACACGTCGGCGCCGTACGCAAGCGTAATATCGTTCGTGAAGTAGTTCGATTGGTCGCCGGTGAGGATAATCGTGTTGCCGTTGGCGGCGTACGGACGAACGCGGCCGTTAAGGCTCATGCGCGCCATCGGATGCACCTGGCGTACGCCCATCCTGTGAGCGCCAGTTTTTACGAGAAAATCGCTCAACTTCGGCATGTACGGGGGCCGCGCAGTATCTCGCGACAAACTCCACGTACGATTCACGGGACCGTTTGGAATGTCGCCTGCAGTTGCCGGAGCCGGCGAAGGCGTCGCGGAGCCGGAGAGCGGTACGGAAGGAGTGCGCAACGGTAATGGACGCGCCGAAGGGCGTGCCATCGGTTCACCGTCGATCGGCCGTTGAATAAGCAGCGGGTTTGCGCCTGCGATACGCACGCCGCCGAGCATCGCGCCGATCGCTATAGCGACGGCGAGAAGCATCAGACCGATTCGAGCGTAACGAGACATCCTGTCCTTCACCCACTCTTCCTTAAGTAGTCGTCGTCCCGGCCGTGCCGGGCAATTTTATCTCTTACTTGACCGTAAAAGTCGTTTGGCCGCCTGCCAAATTGGGACCGCCGAAGTCGATCAGTGCAAGCGCCGTGTAATTTCCTGAAACCAGCTTGTCGCTATATGCTTCGATCACTCGCCGTCCGCCGCGCTCCACCAAAAGTTGCGATTGCAATGGCACGCGAGCAACAACATCGTTTCCTTTGCGAATCTCAACGCGACCGCTGAGATAAACGTGCGCGGTTCCCGTATTTTTGAATCCGATCAAGAACCGCTCGCCGATGGCCGTTTGCTTCACGGCGATGTCGTCGATCAAACCATCGATACGAACCGAATTGCCGCTATAGAGATAAATTTTCGATGCGACGCGTTCGGAGAACGAAATGCCGCCGCCGGCGTGTCGCAATGGTCTGGTTTGGAAGAACGCGATCCCGGAGTACTCTCCGGCAATCCCTTGCGGAACGTTAACCGTCATGCGAACCAGTTGAAATGAATTCGGCGGGACGTCGAATTCTCGAGGATTCACTTCCGCCCACCCGGCTAGGGAATACCGGCTGGAGCCCGGCTTCGCGAAGACATAATCTCCACCGGTATTGACGCCGAAGTCCACCATCGACGTCTGAATATGCATTGGCGCCGTTCCGCTGTTACGAACCGTAATCGGAATCGTTTGCGTAGTTCCCGGAGCCACTTGCATCTCGATCTTCGCCGGTGCGACATCCAAGGAGAGATCCGCCGTAGCCGGATATGCTGATGCCAAAACGATCGTGACGGTCGCCATAAAGGCGAGCATTTTCCGTTTCATACCACCCGTCATAATCGGCTCGACGACTCTCTCCTATTAGATGCTTGCTGGCTCTGTCTTACTTCGCGACGAACTGAAGCGTCATGATGACGTTCGGGCTGCCTGTCGTCGCCGTCGGACCGATGTTGAGCTGAAGGTCCTCACCGCCAAGCACAGCTGTGCCCGCCGCAGCGCTGTAGTCAACGAACGCCTGACCCGTGGCGGCCGCAGCCGATGCGTATTCACCGGCAGCTGGTGCGAGCGAGATGTTCGCGTTGGAAACCGGTCCCGAACCGGCGTTCTGCACTACGCCGGCGTTGGTGAGGTTGGCGCCACCGGCAGCGCAGCTGCCGCCAAATGTTGCGGGGCCTGCACCGGAACGCCCTGACGTTGAGATCGCGGCGGCTGCCGTGACCGGTAGCGCTGCGCCACCGTTCGGGAAGGCGCAGAGATTCGTACCGACCGGCAGAGCAGCGTCGAGGTACTCGTAGACTGTGAAACCGAGGTTGTCGTTGCTCTGGACAGAGACGCCCACGGCGTTCGTGTACGTACAAGCAACAGTGCTGCCGAAAGCCGGCTGGATCGTACCGAAGTCGATCGTCAGGTCGGCATTACCGGCACCGCCCGTCGCCGGGCAGACGCCTGCCGCGCTCGGCAGGTCAGTCGAAGATGCGCCGCCATTGGCGAACGCTGCGGTGTAGTTAGTGTGAACGGTCGCCTTCATAACCGAGGCAACGTTCCATTGGAGCTTAACGGAGCCGTAGAGGCTCACTGCGGCTGCTGCGGACGCTTGGCCGGTCATTGCCGCCGTGCTCGCTAGCATTACCGCCAGGGTAAGAGCTCGCTTCACTGGTGAAATCCTTTCTCGTGCAATTGCTAATCGAGGCTGGCATTAACCGGCCACGCTAGGAAGCGCTTACCATCCGTAGTGCGCCTCCGCATTTTTATGTTCGGCAGGGACCGCCCCGGCCGTAAGGCTAGTAAGCGAGCCCCCCGTCATTCTTTACTACCGGTTTACCGCGCCCTCACGGCCCGATTACAAAAGGCAACCGTTCTCCTCGCTTTGTGAAGATCAGGCCATGATACGGCAGTGGGTGCTTCGGCCTAATGCTCAGAGCATAAATGCGGCCGTGCGGAGCGGGGAGTGCGAGACTCTGTCCGTCTTCAAGCACGATCTGATCGCCGGGCTCCACCTGAGCGACGATTTTCGCGATCACATGCACAACGTCGCCGGGATGCGGATTGGCCGGGGTGCCGCGCGCGTAGATCAGCGGCACGCTGTTACTTACCGTCAAAGACGTGTCGGTGCTGCCGGTCTTACTTCCCTGAACCTCAACGTGAACGGGGTAGTCTCCGTTGGAGACCGATGGTCCGATCAGGATGTGACCAACGAACGCATGCCGTGTCGCCTCAAAGCGGAGCGGTACCGTTCCGAAAATGTCCGCTTGCGCAGTGACGGATTTCGGATGAGCCTCGTTCGTCGTGACAAGGAGATCGACGATGCTATTTGGGGGCACTTTGTCCGGCTGGAACGTCGCAACGACGCTCGCACTGGCGCCACCGCCAAACGTTAGGACGACTTGTTTCGCTTGCGGGCCTACCTTAAAAGTAACGCCGGCGGACGTTTCCCCGCCGCTGACCGCGATCGGACCGTCCGGGCCCTGAATGACGCCCTGCCCATCCGGCAACGTGTCTTGGTCAACACTGAGCGTATAATTGCCGGGCGGTAGGTTATCAATGTTGAAATGGCCGTCCGCGTCGGTAATAGCAGCGTGCTGCCCGGGGTCCGCGACGACGTACACGTTCAGCGCACCCACAAGGTCGCCGAAGCCGGCGTCGGCCGTGTAAAGCACGACACCTTGAATCGAGCCTAACCCGGTCAGCATAAAGTTCGCCGGTGCAACGCTGCCCTGATTCACGTCGACTTGACGCGCGGCATCGCCCGCGATAGCCATTGACGCAGGCAGTGTGTCCGCCGAAACGGCAATGGTGTGCTTTCCGTTGGTAAGGCGCCCGATTTGATACGAACCATCGACGCCGGTGTATCCGCGCTGAGTCCCATCCACGACGAGCAGCACGTTCGGAACGGGAACGCTCTTGCCGTCGATCATTTGCGTGACGGTGCCGCCGACGCCGCCGAATTGTCCGGCAGAGAAATCTACGTTCGCTACCTGTCCGCCTTGAACGATGATGCTTTGCGATGTGGCATCCGGCACGACGCCGGCGGGCAATGTTCCGGGCGCAATAGTGATGAGATGCGGTCCCGGCTTGACGAACCGGAACTCATACGTACCGGTCGCATCGGTTCGTTGCGTCAATCCGCCGTCGATCGTCACGAGCACGTTTGGAAAACCGCGTTGACCCGTCAATCCGTAAGAAGCGGCCTCGGTCGCGAAATACACGTGCCCTTGAATGACCGCCGGAACGTTCGGATTTGCGCGTCCCGAATATCGCGCAGCCGTGCCTAACGCAAGCGGTCCAACGACGTCAAAGTTCAAATACGAAGCAGCGCCGCCGTAAAGGCCGCTCTGATGCGTCTTTCCGTAAGTTGCACGAATAGCGACGATGGGTGAAATGCGACGTAGCAAACTGTACGTCGTCGTGAATTGACTCGTGGTGCCCGCGCCTGCTCCGAGTGCAGCGTTCCGAATCGATTCCGCCGAAAGAGAAATTTCCGCTTTCCGACCTAGCGTTCGCGTGTATTGCGCGAGCGCATCGGTAATCCGGCCCGATGCATCCGCGTTCTTCGTCGTCAAAATGTTGCTTTGCACGGTGGCGTACCCACCGAACAAGTCATGCGAAAGCTGTAGCATGAACTGCGTTTGCACGCCGCTGCCCGCAAGCAGATCGTTGACGACACTAGCTTGTGCGGTTTCTTGTGCATTAAAACCGTGAAGCTGTTCGCTGAGCGTCACGGCGGCGTCACGCTCGCGCGCCACATCCCCACCTGAAGACGTCGACGCGAAATTCACGAGCCACTGGGAAGTCACGTTCTTCGCGACGGGCATGTTCACGTTGAACGCCTCGTGACTCGAACGTGTCGTCGTGCCGGCCGTAATCGAACTGAGCTCGCCGAAATCGAACGTCATCACGCCGCTATGGAAGAACGGATTTCGACGGGTGAATTGGAACTGCGATTGCCCGAACTGCAGCTGCCCGAGCGCAACGTACGAATCCGGAATGTGCGTGTAGCTGAAATTCGTCGATGACGTGCCGCCGTTGAACGAGAGGTTCGCGCCGTAAGCCATTCGTAAACCATCGGACACTGTGGGAATGCCGCGCGCCGACGAAACCGCGGTCTCGAGGCGCAACGTTCGTGCAGCCGAGAAACGCGTGTAGGCCAAATCTAAGGTAGCCGCATTTCCGTGCGATTGATTGCCGATTGCATCGTAGAGCGTCTGGGAAAACAACGCGCCTCTGCGCGACGTGTGCGAATGGCGGATTGCTCCCACGCGGAAGCCCTCACCATTTACTCCCTGCGTGTGCGCACCGATGAGATCCCATTCGTCGGAACCACGCGGAATGCCGAAGGTTAGACCCTGATTGAACGAGCCGCTGGAGAGCTGCGTGTCGGCGGGGCCATTGACGGTGCCGTAATTCAGAAGATACTTCGGCGTGCTGTAACCGACGTTGATCTGAGCGGCGTTGTAAACGCCGTTGAAATCGCCGACCGCTTGCGAAATGACGAGCGACGATGCATCAGTGCGTCGCGAAACTTGGAAGTTCATTGCTACGCCGACTTCATTTTGGGAAGTGGCGGCGACCGCGTTTTGAACCCGATGAGTGCCGAGGTTTACCGCGCCGGTACCCGAGAGCTCGATCGGGCCTTCGCCGAAGAGCCGTTTACGATGCGAGGGACACGGTGGCAGCGTCGACGTTACAACCGGAGCCGGAGTCGAGGTATCCACCGGCGGCGGCGCCGGAGTCTCTCGCGCCTTCAACTCCTCAGTGGAACTGAACACCGGGTACGAGTCCAACTGCTTTGCCGCATGGGCGGGCGTTGGGACGGGGGTCGGCGCGATCGGCGGAGGAGTGGCGATCGGTCCGGCCGCGGTGCCGAACGTAGTTCCAGTTTGAGTCGCCGGCGCCGGACGCGCTGCATCGCCGACCGTATTTGCCGTATTTAAGGATGGAGCCGGTCCCGAACCGGCAGCCACACCACTAAAAGGAACGCATGGATCGGCCAAGGCGACCATCGCGGGGTTGCCGCTGGAGATCAGCGTCAGCCCGCATAAGGACAAAACCATAAACAGCAGGCCTATAGCCTGCAGACCGCGCCCCATTGCAATACAAGGGTTCGGCGACTAACACGAAGATTTACACTATTAAGGTCCGTCCTGCGTGCAATGTTTACGTTGGGCGGCCGATAAAGTTCACATAGGGGGCCGGCGCGAGGTGTGCGGGTCAACCCTGTATTTGGGCTCCAAGGATGGAGGAATACAGGCTGAACATGGATGTGCTAGTTGTGGCGCATCGCGTAACGCGGGGTCAGCGGAGAGGATCGGTTTTGATCTCCTCTGTTTCATCACGTTTGCGTCTAGAGGTGCACTACTAAGATGCGCCTAGGTTCGTCGTTCGATTATTCCGATGAAGTTCTCTATAACTTCGATCGGAATCAGTCTGAGTTATCGAACCTATCGAAACAACTGGCCTCGGGCCTGCGGATCAATTCGGCCGCCGATGATCCCAGCGGATACGCTATCGCGACCAGCATTCAAACTATCAGCCAGGGCCTAGATCAGGGGCAGCACTCCGTCCAGGAAGCTAATAACATGCTTACGGTCGCGGACGGCGCGACGGAGACGGTGACCGAGATCCTTCAACGCATGCGCTCGCTCGCCGTTGAAGCCAACTCAACGATAAACTCCGCAGGCGACTTGGCGAACATTCAGGCTGAAATCGATCAACTTGAGCTGGAAATCAATCGAATCGCCTCAAACGCGAACTATAACGGAAAGACGCTGTTCGACGGCAGTCTCACGAGCCAGCCACCGAACCTGAACAATCAAATCCTTTTTGTGGCGAATCCTAATACCGACGGCGGCAACGGAACGACACCCCCAACAACTCCGCCCTCGGGACCATCGCTAATCGTCACCGATCCGACCTTTACGCAAGAGAACCCAGGAGCGGTACCTCTCGATTTCTCGTTCACCGTTAACTCTTTCGATTCGACGACGGATACGCTTAGCGTGACGTGGACGGCACAGAGTTCCGACGCAACTTTCGGGCCGCCCCAAACCACCACAATTGACGTCGCCGAAAACACGGACACGGTAAACGGGTTCCCGCCGCCGTTCCCTGGACCGTATCAGCAATTCAATATCTTCGATCAGAACGGAAATCCGATTTTTTCGTTCGCCTTCAGCAACATCAATCGCAACGACGTTGGTAAAACGGCAGTTCTTGCTACCATTCCGGCACAAGATTATCAGCAAGGCTCAGGCCTGAACGTCAACGTCGGCACTGCCGAAGGCAACATCGTTACCGTACAGATCGGGCCGTTGTCCGCCTTCAACTTGGGCATAAGCGGACTCCAAGTCGGCGACGAACTTACGAATCAGGCGTCCGAAGGTCGCCTCGACAACGCTCTCAATAGCGTCAATACGATGCGCGCGCAGCTCGGGGCACAACAAGTTTCCCTAAACTACGCGAATAATGACGCAGCCACACAAGAAGTCAATCAAATCGCAAGCGAAAGCTCGATTCGCGATCTGAATATCGGGTCGACCGTCACCGCGTTCACGAAGGAACAGATTCTCGTGAACGTCGGGACGAGCGTGCTCTCGCAAATGGAAGTCAACGCTACCTCCCTCACGCGAATCCTCATCAGCGCCTTCGGCGGCTAGGTCCGCGGGGTTGACCCGCGGCCTATACTTAGTAATGGATACCTCGCTAGGTGAGGCGTCCACGCGATATACAAGCCGCTGCCCCGAAACGTCGAGAGACGCCAAGTGGGTAGACCAGACTACGCCGAGCTAAGGCGGTGTCTAACGCGGCTCCCTTCGACGGGCTTGGGATGACAGATCCGCTTCAGGATCACAGCACAAGAGCGTCGCGGGGTTACGATGCGTGGTGCCAAAGCCCGCACGAATGGGGTACGAGCGCGCACCGCGTTCTTCTCTCTCGTGCCGGCGCCGGCGAGGCGTTCGGCATTTTTCTTTCGTCAGCCTCAAAACGAGAGGGGGTGAATCGAGATGACCTTTACCGACGGCTTCATCTCCGAACTGGTCGGCCGCAAAGTGACCGTGAACGACACTCAGGTCGGCAAAGTCAGCGATTTTCTGGTCAATAAACCCGACGACGTTTTCCCCAAGATCGATGGACTTGTTATCAAAACGTCGCAAGGCGCTCGATTCGCTCCGATCGACACGGTTTCAAACGTAGACACGGAGCGCGGCTCCATCGCGCTGACGAAGACCCCGACGGATCCGGCTCCGCCCGAACGGGAGGCGCTTCTTCTCGTCGCCGACCTGCTCGACAAACAGATTGTCGACGTTGACGGCCGCAAAGTCGTTCGTATTAACGATATCGAGGTGGCGCGCACGGGTAGCACCCTGCGCGTGGTAGCGGCCGACGTAGGTGTCGGCGGATTGCTTCGCCGTCTCGGTTTGAAGTCGTTCGGCAAAAAATTCACGCCGGCGATCTACCGCTCCATTCCGCGCTCGATGATAGCGTGGGATTCCGTCGCGCCGATTCGCGACGCAAATCCGTCGCAGGTCAATCTTTCGGTCACGCAGAGCAAGCTCGCGCGGCTCCATCCATCCGAACTGGCCGACATCATCGAAGATCTTTCGAAGCGCGATGCGGCCGCGGTCATCAGCCAACTCGACGATGAAACGGCAGCCGACGCATTCGAACATCTCGATGCGGATACGCAGCGTTCGCTCATCGAAGACATCGGCACGGAGCGTGCCGCCGACATCATCGAAGAGATGGACTCCGACGATGCAGCCGATCTGCTCTCCGAGCTGGACGAAGAACAGCAACGCAAGCTGCTCGCGGAGATGAACGACTACACCGCGGGCGAACTGCGCGAACTCGTAAAGTACGACGAGGATACCGCGGGCGGCTTGATGACGACGGATTATTTGTGGATCTATCCACACCGTACGACCGTCGCAACGATGAAGAAAATTCGAGAGATCGCTCCCGAATCGGAATTCATTTATTACCTTTACGTCGTCGACAAGCAAGACACGCTGATCGGCGTGTTGAGCCTACGGACACTCTTGCTCGCGCTTCCAACAGCCTTTATCGAACGGATCATGGAGACGGACGTAATCACGGTGCCGCCCGATATGCCCAAAGAAGATGTCGCCGCGACGATCGCCCGCTACGATCTTCTCGCCGTACCCGTTGTCGACGAGCGCGGCAAGATGCTCGGCATCGTTACGGTCGACGACGCGATCGATGCCATTATGCCGGAAGACCTGGCACGAAAACTCCCGCACTTCACCGTGAAGCGCCGGACCGGTGCAGTTTCGAGCCAGGTCGCGGGTGGATAGCGGAGCAATCGAAGAGAGCCGGCCCCGGTGGCGTTCGCTGTTGCGATCGCTGCTGTTGTTCCTTGCCGTCTTAGGCCCGGGATTCGTCACCGCATCGGCCGGAAACGACGTCGGCGGCATTGCAACGTACTCTGCGGCTGGAGCGCAGTTCGGCTACAGCATTATTTGGGTGCTTGTGCCGCTTGCCGTTGCTCTCATCGTGGTTCAGGAAATGTCGACCCGCATGGGTGTGGTTACGGGCAAGGGCCTTGCCGCGCTCTTCAGAGAGAACTTCGGTGTAAGGATCTCGGTGCTCGCGATGCTGATCTTGTTCTTCACGAACACGCTTCTCACGGCGACGGAGTTTGCCGGCATTGCAGCAGCATCCGAAATTTTTGGGCTCTCCCGATATATCGCCGTACCGGTAGCCTTGCTGTGTGTCTTCTTCTTCGTGCTGCGATTCGACAACAAAGTCGTCGAGCGGACGTTCGTCGTTTTGTCGTTGATTTACTTAACCTACATCGTCTCGGCAATTCTTGCGCATCCCGATTGGCACGAAGTCGTCCGCGGCACGCTCATACCAACGTTTCAATTCTCCACGCCGGGCTGGGTCACGATGGTAGTGGGCATCATCGGAACGACGATCTCGCCATACATGCAATTCTTTCTGCAATCGGCGGTCGTTGAAAAGGGCACGCGCGAAGAAGAGCTGCCCCTTGCGCGAGCCGACGTGATAAACGGTTCAGCTCTCGCGATCGCGCTTGCCGGTTTCATGATGATCGCGAGTGCGGCGACGATCTACGTCGCGAACCAGCATGGCGCAAATTTGCATCCGCAGCAGGCGGCGGATTTCGCGGTCGCGCTGAAACCCCTCGCCGGCCGGCTTGCATC
>CAZJLJ010000005.1:19821-24643 GCA_964546935.1 uncultured bacterium
AGCAGGCGGCGGATTTCGCGGTCGCGCTGAAACCCCTCGCCGGCCGGCTTGCATCCGCCGTTTTCGCGATCGGGATTCTAAACGCGGGGCTTTTCACCGCAACCGTTCTGCCGCTCTCAACGAGCTATATCATCTGCGAAGCGCTCGGATTCGAGGCAGCGATCGACCGAAAATTCTCCGAGGCGCCCTTTTTCTTCACCACCTTTGCGGCGGGCCTGATTCTCGGCGCGGGGTTTGTCTTAATCCCACACCTGCCGCTCCTTCAACTCATTCTGTTCGCTCAGAACCTGCAAGGCATTCTGTTGCCGTTCGAGCTCGTGTTGATGCTGATCATCATCAACCGGAAGTCCGTCATGGGTGAATACACGAATTCGCGCTTAGCCAATATCATCGCGATTGTTACCATCGTCGCAATCGGCGGTTTATCGCTACTCTACGTCGGCGGACAGTTTATTCCGAAGCTTCTTGCCGGATGACGACGCGCTTCTTCGTAAGATCGCGCCGCGCGAGTTCTTGATTCGCAAAAGCCCACCGATTGCGGCCTTCGCGTTTGGCGCGGTAGAGCGCCCGATCCGCTGACTCCATCAACTCCGCGATCGTTGCGCCGTCACCGGGATAGAGCGCGATGCCGATGCTTATTCGCACGTCGTGCGGAGCGCCGTCGACGACGATCGGTTCTTGCATCGCGACGCTAAGCTTTCTGGCCAGATCCGCGGCATCGCTCGGCCCGTCGACAATCGGCTGAAGAATCACAAACTCATCACCGCCGAAGCGCGAGACCGTATCGCTTTCGCGCAATGCTGCGCGGAACCGCAGCGCCACCTCTTTAAGCGTTTCATCGCCGACCGTGTGGCCATAGTCATCGTTGATTTCTTTGAATCTGTCGACGTCGATGTACATCACGGCGAAGTCACGTCCGTATCGCCGCGCCGTTGCGAGCGTGTGCTCGATTCGGTCGCTGAAGAGCACCCGGTTGGGCAATCCTGTCAGCGCGTCGTTAAACGCCATCTGCTCGATACGCTCGTTCTGAGCCGCACGCTCGAGCGCCGCCGCGATGAAGAGTCCCATCAATTGCGCGAGATCGCGTTCGCGTGAATCCATTTCTTCGCGCGGTACGCGTGATGCGAAAACCATCGCGCCGTAGATCTGATCGAACACGGCGAGTTGGATCGCGAAATAGGATCGCCATGGCGCCGTTGGACGCGCCGGATCGTTTTTCCACTCCGCTAGGTCCATATCGGGCACGAAAATCGAATCGCGCTTGCCGACGAGATGTCGCGACATCGAAGAATGCATAGGGTAGATGCCGCCTTTGGTGATGACGGAATCACGACCGACCGCGTTCCGAATCAGCAGACGATCGTTTTGAAACTGCGTGACGTACCCATAGTCCCAACCGAAGAGTTCTAGACCGAGACTAAGCGTTGCGTCGATTTGCTCGTCCAGCGATTCACCACGCGTCGCGGCCACCATATACAAACGGCGAATCTGTTCGCGTTGTTCGTCGATGGAACGCTCTGCCGTCTTCTGCGCCGCGACATTTTTGAAAATCGCGTAAGCGCCGCGAATCTCGGGGCCGACGCGTAACGGCACGAGCTTGAGTTGCACGTCAATACGGTTGCCGAGACGATCGAGTAAGAGCGAATCGTCTTCGACTGCTTCGCCCCTCATCGCGCTGCGCAGCGCTTCAGCCGCCGCGGCACGTTGTTCCGGTGCAACGAGTTCCGTCCACGGTTTGCCCACGAGCTGCTCGCCGTAGAATCCCGTCTCGCTTTCCAGACCGACGTTCACGCGTGAAATCGAGCCGTCGCTTTTCAGCTCCATGATACCGTCCGGATGGTACTCGAAGAGCGAACGGAACCGTTCTTGGTTGATCGAAAGCGATTCTTCCGCCGAGCGCAACGCGACGATATCGCGCGCCTGCGCGAAGACGCCGACGATCTGCTCGGCGTAGCGCGCCGGAAAAAAATAGCACTCGACGGGAATTACAGTGCCGTCTTTGTGGCGAGCGTGCGTATCGAAGTGATCGGTGGCACCGGCAAGCGCCGTTTGAATCGCGCTCTCGATGCGATCGAAGTCGCCCGGGTCCATATGCTCGCGGTAGGTTACGCCTTCGAACTCTTCGGCCGTGTATCCTGAGAGCAGCTGTGCCGCCTCGTTCGCGCACATGACGGCTCCCCGCGCGTCGTAGAGCACGACCGCGTCGGGAGTGTCTTCATACAGCGAGATCAGCGCCTCGCGCAACATGCCGAAATCCATGGTTCGAAGAACGGGCAACTCTTTCGCCGAAAGCAGCCGCATGACTCCCGGCGGGATCGTTGAGTTTGCCGAAGAGCTGGCGCGGATTGCCGCGGCCGGCGGAGGCTGCAACGCCCTTGCGGCGTCGCTGGCCCAAGCCACGGGCGGCGGCGTGTTGGTGGAAGACAGCGACTGGCGCCACATTGCCGCGGCCGGCACCGGAACGATCCCCGCGACGGCGCGCGATCTTTTCGAGCTGACGTCCGAACTGGATAGACTTCCGCGTCCGCATCGCAACGGCCGCGCCGGCGTCACTATCTCGATTCTGGCGGGAACCGCCCATCTTGGATGGCTCTCCCTCTTCTCGAGCACCACGGATCCGCAAGTCGAAGCACTGCTTCGCCTCACCGCTTCTTCAATGGCCGTGGAACTGGCGCGAGAACAAAGCGGCGGCCGGGGCCGCCGCCGTAGCTTTTGGGAACGCCTTGCAACCGGCGCTTACGCCGATACGCATGCGGTGCGCGATGATGCGGCGACGCGCGGAGTAACGGTCGCACCCCAATACGTTGTAGTTGCCCTTGAAGGCGAGTCCGCGGACGACGCGAGCGGCATGGTGACGCTGCGCAACCTCGCGGCCGAAGCTTTTCATGCCGGCGATGCAGAGATGGGAATCCTCGAGCGCGGAACGCGTCTGCTGGTTCTGGTTCCCGCGGCACGTGAAGTAGACGTTGAAAACGCGCAAACCGCCGCTACGCTACTGCCGAAAACGGCCGCAAAGCGGAAGCTTCCGCTGAAGTTCTCGGGCGGCGTAAGCTCGGCGGTTTCAACACTCGATGTACCGCGTGGCATTGCCGCGGCGGAAACCGCGCTTGCGATCACGCGGCGCCTCTACGGCGATGCGCGGGTCGCCGCGTATGTCGATTTGGGAGTCTATCCGTTTCTGTTCGAAGGCGCTGACGTCGAGGCGCTGCGCTCGTTTGCTACGTCGGTTCTTGCACCACTGCGCGATTACGATGAGAAACATCAAACCGAGTTGGAGCGCACGCTTCGTTTGTACTTCAGCGTTGGAGAGAACGTGAAAACCGCTTCGGAACAGCTTAACGTCCACCGGCACACAGTCTTTTATCGTCTTCGCCAGATCGGCGAAATCTCCGGACGTTCCCTCGAGAACGCCCACGATCAACTCACTCTTCGTCTAGCGATTGCGATTGATGCACTCCACACCGCCTAACCCTCCTCGCGCGCAACATAAGCGCGATGCCGTCAAGCTTGCCAAAGAACGCAACGTGCGTTTCGTGCGCTTGGTGTTCGCCGATATCTTCGGCGTAAGCAAGAACGTCTCGATTCCGGTTACCGAACTGGAAGCTGCCCTCGAGGGGCGCGTGACTTTCGACGGCGGATCCATCGACGGTTTCGTCCGGGGCGAAGAACTCGACATGGTGTTGCGTCCGGATCCCTCGACGTTCGCGCTCTATCCGTGGTCGAGCGACGGCGCTGCCGAAGCGCGTTTGATTTGCGATATCGCAATGCCGGACGGTTCTCCGTTCGAAGGCGATCCGCGAACGACGCTGCAGCGGGCGATCGAAAGTGCGCAAACGCATCTTCCAAATCTCCAAATCGGTTTGGAGACCGAGTTCTATCTCTTCGAACGGCGAGAGACGGATTACGGCTCAACGGCAACTTCGGACGTTGGCTCCTACTTCGACTTCTCTGCCAACGACATGGGGGAAGACGCACGAAATGCGATCGTAGCAGCGCTGCAGTCGATGGGGATTCGCGTTGCGTCGGCGCATCACGAGCATGGTGCGGGACAACACGAGATCGATCTCGCCTACGACGATCCTCTTGCCGCAGCCGATAACGTCTTAACGCTGCGCACCATCGCGAAACATATTGCAGCGCAGTTCGGCTTGGACGCAACGTTTATGCCGAAACCGGCGGAAGATCGAGCCGGCAGCGGTTTGCACGTGGAGTTCCTGCTGGGCGAAGACGTCGATGAAGACACGATGTTGTACGTCGTCGGGGGTCTGCTGGCGCACGCTCCGGCCACCACTGCGATTTGCAATCCGACGGTAAATTCATACAAGCGCCTCGTTGCTGCATGGGATGCGCCGATTTATACTGTCTGGTCCGAACGCAGTGCAAATGCGCTCGTTCGCGTGCCGCCCGCCGAGCGTCCGCGCCACATCGAAATGCGCAGTCCGGACCCGGCTTGCAATCCTTATCTCGCACTCGCCGTTTTACTTGGAGCAGCGGTAGACGGAATCGTGCACAGCACGTTGCCGGGCCACGCGTTTTCGGGTTCGACGTATGCGCTCACCGAGCGCGATCGTCACGAACGCGGAATCGGAACGCTGCCGAAATCGCTTCGTCAGGCGATCACTGAATTAGATAAAGATGCGGTAGTGCGTTCCGCGCTCGGCGACCACTTGTTCCATGCTTTCCGCGACGCAAAACTTGCCGAATACGAACAATACCGCCGCGCCGTCCACCCTTGGGAACACCGCGCTTATCTTCGGCTGTATTAACGGGGAACGCCGGCCGCACATCGTGTGCTATGCCATTACCTCGTAACCCTGAGCCT
>CAZJLJ010000005.1:24743-29752 GCA_964546935.1 uncultured bacterium
CACTCTTGAAACGTCCTCGGCTTTAGCCGTTGCTGTATACTCATCATTGCGCGAGAGCTCGGTACCGGAAGCACGCTATCAGATGGTCGTTAACCATCCCTACCGCTTGCATATGCGCGTAGCAAATTGTCGTTCCGAAAAACGTGAACCCGGCGTTCTTCATTGCTTTGCTCATAGCGTCGGACTTGGCGGTCGATGCTGGAATTTGTGCGGTTGCTTTCCAGTGATTGACGATCGGCTTCCCGTCGACAAAACCCCACATAAACTCATGGAGCGACGAGCCCTTCTCGCGTAGCGCAACGTACGCGCGAGCATTCTGTACCGCCCCTTCGATCTTGCGCCGGTTGCGAATGATTCCGTCGTCACGCAGAAGCGCATCGATCTTGCGTTGGTGGAAACGCGCAATTTTTATTGGATCGAAGCCTTCAAATGCTTCGCGGTACGCGTCACGTCTGCTCAAGATCGTGCGCCAACTCAAACCGGCCTGCGCGCCGGAGAGCACGATGAACTCGAAGAGTTTCCGGTCGTCGTGCACCGGAACGCCCCACTCGTGGTCATGATACTTGAGCATCAGCGGATCGCCTCCGATCCAATCGCAGCGAACGAGCTGAGCCGTCGCAGTGGGCATTGCGTGAACCTCGACTAAATGTTAGATTTAACCTGACAATATGTCAAGGATCAACAACCAGTTTTCGGTCGCTGTTCACATAATGACGGCGCTGGGCGACCACCACGGAGAAGAGGTCAAGTCGGCAGCTTTGACCGCAAGCGTACGGGCTCATGAATCGCAAGTCCGCAATGTGCTCTCGAAATTGGTGAAGGCAGGCTTAGCAACAACGTCTCGCGGCCGCAATGGCTTTTCTTCGTTAGCACGGCCCGCAAATAAGATCAGCCTTTTGGAAATCTATAGAGCAATGGATCCTCCGCCTGTATTTTCCATTCACGAGTACCCTAAGGAAAAGACTTGTCGCACGAGCTGCACGCACAAAGAGGCAATGCGGGAGCTGCTGGAAGACACGCAGCGAGCGTTTGAGATGAGGTTGGGTCAGCGAAAGCTTTCGGAACTGGTCGAAAAAGCGAGAAGCTACAAATTGACGTTGTAAGAGGGTTTAGTCATGATCGAATCCGTAACGCACGTTCGCATCGTCGAAGAATCGTCTGCATATTGGAGGGTCGTATTTGACAATCCACCTTTCAATATTCTCGACACCGGCATATTTCAGGGTCTCCAAGATCTGCTCGCACGATTCGATGCTAGCCCGGACCTTCGCGTCGTAGTATTCGAAAGCGCAAACGAAGACTTTTACCTCTCGCACTTTGATCTTGAGGGAGATACGCGGGGTCTCGTGAATAGCGCAGGACCTTCCGGCCTCCCGTTGTTGATGGACACGTTCGTCCGTCTCTCCGAGTCCCGAATCGTGAGCATCGCCAAGATTCGAGGCCGCGTGCGCGGTGCATCTAGCGAGTTCGTCCTTGCCTGCGACATGCGTTTTGCGTCGCGAGAGAATACGTTTTTGGGGCAACCCGAAGTGGGCGTGGGGGTGCATCCTGGCGGCGGCGGCACCGAACGCCTGCCGTTGCTCGTCGGCCGCGGACGTGCGCTCGAAATTATTCTCGGCGCGAATGACTTCGACGGAGAAACCGCGGAGCGATACGGATACGTTAATCGAGCACTGCCGGACGCTGAACTTGATGGCTTCGTCGACGTACTCGCGCGCCGGATCGCCACGTTCGATCATCATCCGATCGCTGCGGCGAAGAATCTGGTCAACGAAGTGTCGCTTCCATCCGCCGATCGGCTCTTGGACGGCCTCAATTCTTTTGAAACCGCGCTGACGTGGCCGCAAACGCAGCAGCGAATTCAGGCTCTGTTCAAACGCGGGCTACAGCATGAAGCCGACTACGAACGTAAATGGCCCGCGCTTCTCGATTCGCTCCTCGATACGTAAGGGCGCAAGGGTATTCGTTAACAAGCCGAATCCGCGCGCAAGAGCGCACTTCGTGTGCCGATTATGATGACAGGGAAGAAAGCAAATCGGCGACTAGGAAAGGTTTGGGGAGAACGGCGTCCCAGTCGCCGCTGCCGCCGTTGATTCCGACGAGGCGCACGTCTTTGCCGGCAAGGGCGCTGCGTACGTCCCCAGCGCTCGACGTTCCGCTATCGACTAGAATGACGTCGCCCTGACGAACCGTTCCCTCGTTCGACAATTCGTCGAGATTTGTCGACTCGTGCACGCGGTAGCCGCGCTCGCGAAGTTCATACGCGGCGAAGCGGCAGAGTTCGCGATCTTCGCTAAGCACCGTTACGCGCATCGGACTTTCTGCCGATGTTGTCTCGACTTTCGGAAGCGATACGGAGAACGTGCTTCCTTCGCCCAGCGCACTGTGTACATCGACCGAACCGCCGTGACGCTCGACGATCATGCGAACGATAAAGAGACCGATGCCGGTACCGGCGATCTTCGCACGCCGCGCATTGGAAGCACGCCAAAAACGCGCAAAAAGTCGCGGTAGCTCGTCTTCCGGAATCCCTATGCCGTGATCGACGACGTCGATTCTATATGCCGTCCCGTCAGAGGTGAGGCGGATATCCACCGGTTGGCCGTCGGGCGAATATTTGATCGCGTTGCGAACCAAATTGTCAAAGACTTGCCGCAGGCGGTCGTTATCGCCGCGCACGATCGCCGTCTCGACGGTGCATTGAAAGTTGACGTTACGTTCGGCTGAATGCAGCTCGACCACCGCATTGATTACTTCGACTAGATCGACTTGCTCGTCGGCGATTTCGAGCTCGCCGTGTTCCACTCGCGAGAGTGCAAGCACGTCGTTCGCAAGAGTCGCGAGCCGTTGCGCGTTCGAGCGAATCGTTTTCGCTGCATCAGTCGCTCCCTCGCCCTCGAGATAGCCCTCTTCCAGCAACTCCGCAAAACCCACTATTGACGTCAGCGGTCCTTTGATGTCGTGCGCAAGAACAGCGATGAGGTCGTTCTTCGATTGGTTCAAACGCACGACGCTTGCGCGCTGGCGCTCCAGTTCCGCAATCGACGCCGCCAGGCGGTCCGTAAGTTCCTGGCGTTCGATCGCATAGCGCACGGCGCGCGAAATGGACGCACGGGTGACGTCGCTCTTCAGCAAATAATCTTGCGCGCCGGCTTGAACCGCGGCCGTCGAGATTTGGCGATCGTCGATGTCGGTGAGAATGACGGCCGGCAGATGCGGGGCCACTTCCCGAATGCGTCGCAAGCCTTCGATGCCTTCGGCATCGGGAAGCTGTAAAGCCAATAGAGTCGCATCGAAAAACTGCGCTTGAATCAATTCGAGCGCTTCGCTTAGCGTCGCTGCAGTGACCGCATCGAATTCGCCGTCCAAGAGGCTGCAGGCTCGGGCCGCGTGGACCGTGTCGTTTTCGACCACAAGGATGCGATAGTTCATGGTTGCAAATCGCGCGCTTCGCGCTTCAGGATCTCCCACGCCGCCTCGACGTCGGAGTGCTGCGTTCGCAGATTACCGATCGCCATGCGCAGCACGTATTTCCCGTCGATCTTCGTGTGCGAGATAAACATTTCGCCGGTGGCGTTCACCGCTTCCAACAGGCGAGCATTCAGACTTTCCAGTCGTGCTTCATCATCCACGCCACGCGGATAATAGCGAAAACACACGACGGAGAGTGGATGGGGTGCGGCGACTTCCCAGGCGGAGCCGGCGGCTACCCACGAGGCGAACTCCTGTGCGAGCGCAATATGCGACCGGAGGCGTTCGCGCACGCCGTTCGCACCCATGTGGCGCAATACGAACCATAGCTTCAACGCGCGAAAGCGACGGCCAAGCTGCAAACCGTAATCCATATAATTTCGCACGTCACCGTCGGTGGTGCTCAGATACTCCGGAACGAGACTGAACGCGCGCCGCACCGTGGCCTCGTCTCGCAAGAACAAGACCGAACAGTCCATCGGAATGAAGAGCCACTTGTGCGGATTTACAACGAGCGACTGCGCACGGTCGATGCCGTCCATCAAGTCACGATGCTCGGGCAAAATCGCGGCAACGCCTGCATACGCTGCATCGACATGCAACCAAATATTGTAACGATCGGCAACTTCAGCAATCGCCGGAACGGGATCGATGGACGTAGTGGAAGTCGTTCCGACCGTAGCTACAATCGCCATCGGCTTCATACCGGCGGCGATATCGCTTTCGATGGCGCGAGCGAGCGCATCCGGATCCATGCGGAAGTCGGCATCGGTCGCGACGCGAACGACATTCTGTTGCCCGACGCCAAGCGCAATCGCGGCCTTTTCGATGTGCGAATGCGTGTGCTCGGTAATGTAAATGCGCAGGCGCGGCAAGTCGCGTCCCGTCATGCCTTGTTCGCGAATCGCGAGGTCGAGTGCTTCGCGCGCGGCGGCCAGCGCTGTGAACCCGGCGACCGATGCGGTGTCGTAAATCACGCCGGTCCAAGAATCCGGCACACCCATGAGTCGTGCGAGCCAGCGCATCACCACCGACTCCAGCTCGGCGGCGGCAGGCGAGGTGCGCCACAGCATGACTTTTACGTCTAGCGTTGCGGCCAAAGCTTCGGCCGCAATCGCGGCCGGTGCGGCACTTGTCGCAAAATAGGCGAAGAAACGGGGATGATTCCAGTGGGTGATGCCCGGAACGATCAGCTCCTCGAAATCGTTGAGGATGCGCTCGAACGGCTCCCCGTTTTCAGGAGCCGTGTGCGGAAGCTTGGCTGCGATCTCGCCAGGCCGGACGGCGGGCAGGACGGCATATCGCTCGGGATGCTCGAAATAGGACTCGATCCATTGGCCGACCCGCACAAAGTCTTCTTCAAACCTGGTCAACTGTTCCACAATATGGGTGTTGGCGCCGGGGACACAGAAGCCCGCCACGCTATTGAACTTGGCACGGAGCAAAGCAAGTATGAAATACCGCACGTATCCGAACACCGACGTCACCGTTAGCACGGTCGGCTTCGGAATGTGGACGACCTCGACCGGATGGTGGGG
>CAZJLJ010000005.1:29852-32450 GCA_964546935.1 uncultured bacterium
CTCGACGAGTCGCTGCGGCGCATGCAAACCGATTACGTCGACATCTATCAGCTGCACAACGCCAAAATGGATCACGTACACAACGACGAGATGTGGGCCACCCTCGAGGCGCTGAAATCCGAAGGCAAAATCCGGATGTATGGCATTGCGCTCGGTCCGGCAATCGGCTTTCTGTACGAAGGCGTCGACGCAATTAAAGAGCACAACGTGGGCTCGCTGCAAATCATTTGGAGCTTGCTGGAACAGTATCCCGGCAACGAGCACATCAAGGCGGCGTATGACTCCAAGGCCGACACGGGCTATATGATTCGCGTGCCGCATGCAAGCGGAATGCTTGAAGGACACTACACCGAGGACACCGTTTTCCCGGAAGGCGATCATCGTCGCCACCGCCCGCGCTCCTGGCTCGTCAACGGCGTGAAGAAAGTCGAACAGCTGCGCTTCCTGGAGCTGCCGAATCGCACGTTAGGCCAAGCTGCGATTCAGTGGCTGCTCAACGAGCCGAAAGTGATGACGGTACTTCCAAATATCTACGATCGCAACCAGCTTCTGGAATTCGCAAAAGCGCCCGAAACGCCGGCGCTGACGCAAGACGAACTGAAACGCATTCAGGAACTGTACGATTCGAATTTCGGAATCGAAGAGGAGCCGATGAAATTCAAAGGGGTTATGACGCGCGACCAGGTGCACGCGTAGTGAGCCGTGAGGTCATTTTAACGAAAACGGCGCCTGCGCCGATCGGCCCGTACAGCCAAGCAATTCGGGCCGGAAAAGAACTCTTCTGCAGCGGACAGATTCCGCTCGATCCCGCAACCGGCGAAATCATCGAGGGCGACGTCGCTACCCAAACGGAACAGGCCCTGAAGAACCTCGCCGCCGTATTGGATGAAGCCGGCTACAGCTTTGACGACGTCGTCAAGACAACGGTATTCCTTGTCGACATGAACGACTTCGGCCAAATGAACGCCGTGTACGAAAAATACTTCGGCAACTCAAAACCCGCCCGCTCCACCGTCGCCGTCGCAGGTTTGCCTCGCAACGTCCGCGTCGAAATCGATTGCATCGCTCGCAAATAACGCGTGCGCATTAAGCGAGGAAATAATCGCTACAACTCATGCCCCTTTGAGGGAACTCGAACTTTTTCGGGCTTGCCATGGATGGCAACTTCAAAACTTCGTTCTCCCGAAAAAGTCGTGTAGCGGAAAAATCGCAGGATGCGATTTTTCCAGCGATCCCTCAAAGGGGTATGAGTTGTAGCGATTGTTTCTGAGCGGCTATTGTTGTGGCTTGCCGGAGTTATCGCTCTTGAGACGCTCGAAGAGCTGCTCGGACAGACGCACGATATCGGGATCGGGAGAGAGTTCGGCGGCGCGGAATTGCGCGATCGCTTTTGCGCGATCGCCTTGTGCTTCGTAGGCTTGACCCAATAGCACGTGAAGCCTTCCGTCATCGGGTGCAGCGGCAATGCCTTTGAGCAACGCGGCTTGCGCGAGCGGATAGAGGCCGTGCTTCTCATAGGCGATACCGATGTCGACATAGGCTTCGCGTGAATACGGCCAAAGCGCGATAGCCTGCGCGTAATACGCTACGGCCTTTTTCCAATCGCCTTTTGTATCCGCAAGGTAACCGAAATTCACCAGCGGCTCGGGACGCTCGGGAGCAATATCATGCGCTTTTTTCAACGTAGCTTCGGCCGTAGCGTAACTTCCGTCCTCGAGTTGTGCCGCGCCCATGTTGTCCAAGCACTGGAAGCTTTCGGGTTCAATTCGCAGACACTTTTGAAACTGCGCGATGGCTGCGGGATAATCGTGCACGTCCATCATCGAGAGGCCGAGACCGTTAAGCGCCGTCAATGAATTCTGATCCGAGTCCAGAGCGCGCTTGAAATACACGGTCGCTTGATACGGCTGATGCATCGCCGAGTAGACTTGCCCAAGTTCCGACTGCAAATCGGCGCTGTTTGGATACTGCGCTGCGATACGTTCTACTTGAGCGCGATAAACGGCAAGGTCGCCGCGCCGCTGATGCAACTGCACTAGATCGGCCACGGAATCCGTTCCGGGAAGGCTGGCTTCGAATTCTTTGATGGCTTGATCGACTTTGTTTTGCGTTGCGTAGACGGTGCCTAAACGGTTGTGCGTCTCACGATCGCCCGGATAGTCGCGAAGGATATCGGTGTAAAGCAATTCCGCGCGCGTAACATCGCCGGCGCGGAAATAGAGATCCGCGAGAAAGCGTTTTGGGATAACGTCGCTTGGATGATTGAAAACGTATCCGGAGAGACGGCGAATTGCGCCGGGCATATCACCTGCTGCAATTCGCTCGCGTGTTGCGCGGATTGCACCGGCCGGATCGGGCGGGAGTTCTTCGCCGGGCCGGCGGTCCGGATTCACAAGGATCGGAACGGAGCCGGGAATGTTTTGGGCCTGATCGCATAGTGCGGGGGCCGTACTGCCTACGATCAAAAAAGCTAAAAACGAAAGGACGCGACGACCCATTGGTGATGCCCTCCCTGTACGACCATTCTACTGCGGGAGAGCGCCCCAGGGCAGGGGTTCGTGACGGCTACTTTGCGTTATTGAGGATACGTTCGAGGAG
>CAZJLJ010000005.1:32550-84683 GCA_964546935.1 uncultured bacterium
CCAGGGCAGGGGTTCGTGACGGCTACTTTGCGTTATTGAGGATACGTTCGAGGAGCGAAATGAACTCCTCGCGGTCGTTATCCGTGAAACCTTGTAACATGCGCGTTGTCTCGCGCTCCAAAAGACGCTGAATCATCGGCCGCAGTCCGTTGCCTTTATCGGTCAGCCGAATATAAACCGAGCGCGCGTCGCTCGGATGATCCTCTCTGCGAACGAGGCCGTCGCGAACCATTCGTTGCACGGTTCGCGTGACCGTCGGCATTTCAACCGACAAGCGGTTGGAGAGCTCGCGCGGGGTCAACCCGTCTTCTTCCCATAGGATGGAAAGCACCTGATACTGACCCAATCGCAGGCCTTCGGTGCGCAACTCGCGATCGAGGCGCGCTCGAAGTGTGCGAACCGTAGCACCTAAGGCGGATAAGACGTCAGTACTCATGATTAACGCAGAAACGGCAGAACGTTGCTCGGCGTGATCGGATAAAACGTCATGAACAGTACAAGTACAAAGCATGCAGCCGCACTCGCCCACGCAAGCGGAACGATGGGATATTGGTCGTCGGTATGGACGTGTTCGTCACGCTGGTACATGGACCGAATCACCTTTGCGTATGCGTAAAGCGAAATTGCGGTGCCCACGATAAGCACGCCGCCAAGCCAAGCGTATCCTGCACTAACACTCGATGACAAGATAAGGATCTTGCCGAGGAAGCCCGCCGTGGGCGGCAGACCCGCAAGAGCCAGCAAGAAGAACGTCATCAATGCGGCAGCCACCGGACGGCGGCGCCCCAGGCCCCGATAATTGCGCAGCCGAGAACCTTCTTCACCATCATCGGAGAGCGTTGCGGCAATCGCGAACGCGCCCAAATTCATGAATGTGTACGCCGCAAGATAGTAGATCGCGTACCGCATGCCAAGCGGCGTTCCGCCGGCGAGCGCCGTAAGAATGTAGCCGACCTGCGCGATACCCGAGTATGCCAAGAGCCGCTTTAGGTCTTGCTGCGCGAGCATGCCCACGTTCCCGGCAATCATGGAAATTGCCGCGATAATCCAAATCGGCAGCAAAAGCTTCTCCGCCGCCGCGGACGGAAGCGCCGCATAAATGAAACGCGCAAAAACCGCCAGCGTGCCCGCCTTGGTGACGACACTCATGAATGCCGTAACCGGCAACGGTGCGCCTTCGTAGACATCCGGCGACCACGCGTGGAACGGCACCAAACTCAACTTGAACGCGATTCCAACCAAGAAGAAAGCACTACCCATCCAGAAGAGCGGATTTCCGGTTAGTGACGGATTCACCAGCGCAGAGAGTTGCACGCTGCCGGTGGCGCCGAAGAGCAACGCCATTCCGTATAGCAAGAATCCCGAAGCCATCGAACTGAGAATCAAATACTTCAGCGCCGCTTCGCGCGCCGTCGGACGATCGGCCAAGCCGCACAAGCAATAAAGCGCGAGCGAAAGCAGCTCGAGCCCAAGGAAAATCATCATCAGGTTCGCCGCGCCCGCCATCAACATCGCGCCGCACGTGGACCACAACATCAATGCAATCGCACCCGAGATGCGTTCTTCCCGGCCGATGGCACCGTACAACGCCACGGAACCGAGCGTTGCAATAAGGATGATCTCTTCGAAGACGACGGTAAAACCGCCCATCGCAAAGGCGCCGTTGAAAGCCGCATACTGCTGGCCGTAGCCCTTCGCCGCAACAACGCCTGCGACGATAATGCCGATCGAAGCGAGCGCGATTGCAACGTAACGTTTCGCATACGTGCGCGCCATCAAGTCTGCAAGGAGCACCAAAAGTGCTGCGACCGCGACGATCGAAACCGGGGCAAGCGCCAGGTAATCAGCGCTCGTCACATTGATACTCATCGGGCCGCTCCTTCGGACGAGGCAACGCTATACGCAGACGAATTAAAAACCGTTAGTGCGTGCGGGTTGATGCCGACAAGAATAATGGCCAGCAGCAGCGGCGCTACCGCTAGACCTTCAAGCCACGTCAAATCGCGCCGGACCGGGAGATCTTCTACTTCCGGGCCGTTCATGATGTCTTGGAACAAACGCAACATATACGCGGACGCAAGCACGATCGGAATCAAAGCGATCGCGGTCGGCCACAGCAGACCCGCTTGGAACGTGCCGGTGAGAATCAAAATCTCTCCTGCAAATCCTGCGAGACCCGGTAAACCTAGCGCCGCGAGCACGGCGATGTGGAACGCTCCGGCAAGGCGTGGGTTGTGGGCTTGCAGACCGCCAAGGCGCAGCAAAGAGCGAGTATCTTCGCGGTCCTCGATGTAGCCGATGATCAGGAACAACGCGGCGGAGAACAATCCGTGCGCGACCATGTAGACTACGGCGCCCTTTAGCGCAATTGCGTTGAACGACGCAATCGCCACGACGATCAGTCCCAAGTGTGAAAGCGACGAGTACGCGACAATCCGTTTCGCGTCGTTCTGCACCAGCGCGACGAACGCGCCCCAAAGAAGCGAGATCAAGCCGAGCACGATCAGCACGCCCGCGTACGCCTTGAGGTAATCCGGCATGAACGCCATCGCGACGACGATCAAACCGTAAAGACCCGCTTTCGATTGCACGGCACTTACGACCGCCACCATCGGAGCCGGCGTGTCGCTGTACGTCAGCGGCATCCAGGTATGCAACGGCCACACGGGCGTCTTCACCAAGAATGCGAACGCGAAGCCGGCGAAAATCCACGGCACCCAAGCACCGATGACATGTACGTCACTTCGGCCGATGACGTCGGTCGAACCGTACAGCACGCCAAAGGCCGCGGTCGCGAGCAACAGCGTCAGACCGCCGGCAAAGTTGTAAATGAAGTAACGCCACGCCGTAGCCGTGTGTTCGCCCCAGCTATTCAAGACGAAGAAGACCGGCAACAACATCAAATCCCAGAACAGCGCGAACGCGAGCAGATCGCGTGCAAGAAAGACACCCATCATGGTGCCTTCCAATAACAGCATCTGCGCGATGAAGTCGCGCTGGCGCGAAATGTTGGTGGCGAGGATCGCACTGAAGGTACACAACGCCAGCAGCAGCACTAGCCAGAACGAGACGCTCGTTGCACCGAAATGGAACGATGCGGTAAACGGTCTTGAGAGCCAGCGCATGCTGAATTCGGTTTGATTCGAACCGAGCGCCATCACAAACGTGAGCGCCGCGACAACCGTGCCGATGATTTTGCTGGTGTTCCCCTTAGGATCGGGGATAGCGAAGAGCACCAGTCCCGCGACGATGGGAAGCAGAATCAGAGCGACGGCGAGCACTAGTGAGTTCCTCCGGCGACCAGGGCGTAGTACACAACAAAACAAGCGACGCCGAAGACCAAGATGAAGGCGTACGAGCGAAGCAATCCCGTTTGGAACGAACGCACGAGCGAACCAAGCCACTGCGCCGAGAACGCGGTTTCGCGAACCGCGCCGTCGATGATTTGCGGATCGAGGAACCGTCCCATGAGCGTTCCGAGCAACTGCGCCGGGCGCACGAACAAGAACTCAAGAGCCGCATCGAAGTAGAATGCATTCACCAGCACGGCCGGCATCTTCACCGTCTCTCGGCGCAGACGTTCGACTGCATTGGAAGTAGCGGTCTCCGTTGCGTAGCGCATCCAAGCGATCGCGATACCGATCAGCACCACGACAAACGTGATGATGCCGGTCAGCCCTTCGCTAACTGCCGGCGCCGTTAAGTGCTGCGCCGGGAATTGCGATGCGAAGTAGTGTGCCCAAGGCGAGTTTTCGCCACCGAACATAAGCCAGCCGATAAGGACCGTTGGAACGATGAGGATACCGACGGGTACGCTCATGATCCACGACGGTGCGTGATGATGTTCGGGTTCGTGTTCTTCGGGATGGTGCCCCGAAGAAGCGGTGGTTCCCGCGAGCTCCGGATGACGGATGCCGAGCGCCGACGGATCGACGTCACCGCGGTACTCACCAAAGAACGTAATAAAGAGCATGCGGCACATGTAATACGCCGTGATTCCCGCGGTAACGATACCAATTGCGAAGAGCCACGGATGGCCGTGCTCGAGCGCGCCGTAAATCACTTGATCTTTACTGAAGAACCCGCTGAAGCCGGGAATACCGGAGATCGCAAGCACGCCGGTCAGCATCGCGATGAACGCAAAAGGCAGCCGTTTACGCAGTCCACCCATGCGGCGAACGTCTTGTTCGTTTGCCAGCGCATGGATCACGAGGCCCGAACCAAGGAAGAGCTGCGCTTTGAAAAACGCGTGCGTGAAGAAGTGTGCAACGCCGCCTTCGTAGGCTCCCACGCCGACGCCCATGATCATGTAGCCGATCTGCGACATGGTCGAATAGGCGAGAATCCGCTTGATGTCCCACTGCGATGTTCCGAGAATCGCGCCGGCGATCGCCGTAAGGCCACCGATCGTACCAACGAGTTCTTGCGCGTTCATGCTCTGGCTCCAGAGCGGCGCGCAGCGCGCAACTAGGTAAACACCGGCGGTGACCATCGTTGCGGCATGGATAAGCGCGGAAACCGGAGTCGGGCCTTCCATAGCGTCGGGAAGCCAGGTGTGCAACGGGACTTGCGCCGATTTTGCAGCCGCGCCGATAAAGAGGGCGATGCAAACGACGAACAGCCATGTCGGCGACCACGAGCCTGCGGCGGCGAACGCATCGCCGAACGCGATCGAGTGCACCATCGCGAAAATCGCGAAGACTGCAAACATGATGGCCACGTCGCCCGCCACGTTGATGACGAACGCTTTGCGTGCCGCGGCAACGGCGGACGGCTTGAAGAACCAAAAGCCGATCAGCAAATACGATGCGAGACCGACAAGGCCCCAACCGGCGAGCAGTCCGACGAAGTTATCGGAGAGCACCAGCGTAAGCATCGCAAAGATGAAGAGATTCATGTAGGCAAAGAAACGCGCAAAGGCGTTATCGCCGTCCATGTATCCAATCGAATACACGTGGATCAGAAATCCGACGCCGGTGATAATGAACGCCCACAATAACGAGAGCGGATCGAGCAGCAGACCGAAATCCCATCCCGGAATCCAGCTAAACAGCGTTTGATGCGCACCGACGGCGCCCGCTGCATTTTGCGTTCCGCTCTGCCACGAGAGCAACGTCGCGACGAAGGCTGCGCCGACGACAGCGGAGCCAAGAGGTCCGGCAAGGCGTTTCAGTTGCGGCCCGAAGGCAAAATTGATGATTGCGCCGAGCAGCGGCAGCAGCCACATCGCCAACAGATACGGGTAGTATCCGGAAACGCCCATCACGTGATGTATCATCGCGTGCAGTTACCCTTTCATCATCGCGACGTCATCGACGTCGACGTGCTTCGCGGTACGGAAGACGCTCACAACGATCGCGAGACCGATTGCAGCTTCCGCGGCAGCGACGGTAATAACCAAGAATGCGAAGATGTGTCCCGCATTCTGCCACCATGCGCGCGAAAACGCTATAAACAAAAGATTTGCGGCGTTGAACATTAGCTCGATCGACATCAGCATGATCAGCGGATTGCGTCGAACGACGACGCCGGCAACCCCAATGAAAAAGATCACGGTTGAAAGAGCGACATAATTGCCCAACGGCACGGCCATCGGAATCACTATTCGCCTCCTCGCAGAATCGCTTCGCGCATCTCGCGACGTACCTCGGCGGCCTGACGGCTCGTCGGGACGGTTGGGGACTGATCGCCGGCGAGCAAGATGACGCCGATCACGGCCACCATCAGGATCAGCGCAGTGACTTCAAACGGCAGCAAGTGCGTCGTAAAAAGCGCGCGTCCGAAATCGGCAACCGAGCCGAAAACGTTCGGCTCTCCAACGGAACCCATCGTTGAACCGCTCGGCGACGTAGCCGGCGTAGCTACCGAAATCTTCGTTAGCGAATACGTTAGGAAACCGAGCGCGATGAGGATCAGCGCGACGGCGGGATAACCGATACGCGGCAAGCGATTCGGACCAACGGCAAACGGCGCGACGCCGCTGCTCAAAAGCGCGATGACGAACACGAAGAGAATCATGATCGCGCCCGAGTACACGATAATTTGAATCGCCGCGAGAAACTCGGCGTTTAGGGTCAGGAACATCGCCGCGAGCGCTGCGAAATGTCCCAACAGTGCGACTACGCTATAGACGGGCTTCTTCGCCGTAATGCACCAAATCGCGGTCGCGACCAACGCCACCGCCAGCACCCAAAAGAGAATCATGACGCTCTATCGTCCTCGGATTGAACTCTGTCATCCGGAGCTTGCCTAATGATGGCCAAGCCCTTTCGCTGCACCTTCAACACTTCACCGCGATGCGTCGCCGAGTAGCCTTCATCGACATCGGTGGTCGATTTGATCTCCGCGGTCCGCCCCAGATCGGCCGGGATTCCGTTCGGCCGTTCATCGGGCGCTACCCCTACGCCGGCTTCCGGCGGAACGAGCAAACGATCTTTCGCGTAAATGAACGAACCGCGACGATAATCGGCCATTTCGAAGCGCGGCGTCAACACGATAGCATCGGTCGGGCAAGCCTCTTCGCACATACCGCAAAAGATACAGCGAAGTTCGTCGATTTCGTAACGCGCGGCGTGACGCTCACCGGCCGATTTCCGATCGTCCGGCGCGTTCTCCGCGCCGATAACCGTAATCGCGTTCGCGGGACACGTACTCGAACAAAGCTCGCATCCGATGCACCGCTCTTTACCGTCGGCATAACGGCGCAGTTCGTGCAGTCCGTGGAAACGCGGCGCATGCTGCTTCTTGACCGACGGATACTCGATCGTCGGGCGCTTTGCGAACATGAACTTGAAGGTAATCGAGAGACCCTTGAGGATCGCACCGACGTTGTAGAGCTGTTTTCTCATGTTAGCCTTTGATTGCGACGATGATCGCCGTCACGATGAGATTGAGCGTTGCGACCGGCAACAGCACTTTCCAGCCGAACGCCATTAGACGATCGTACCGGAAGCGCGGCAGCGTTGCGCGCAGCCACATGTAAAAGAACATGAAGAAGCTGACTTTGATAACAAACCAGAAAATGCCCGGAACCATCGACAGCTGCGGAATCGGCGGGTTCCATCCGCCAAGGAACAGCAGCGTCGCGATGCACGAAACCGTGAGCATGTTTACGTATTCGGCGATGAAGAACAACCCGAAGCGCAAGCCTGAATATTCGGTATGGAATCCCGCCACGAGCTCGGTTTCGGCTTCGACCAAATCGAACGGCACACGGTTTGTTTCAGCAACGGCCGTGATGATGTACACGATGAAGCCGATGAACTGCGGGATGATAAACCACCATCTTTGCTGTGCGTTCACGATGCCGTCGAGCGACGTCGTTCCGGCCAGAATCAGCACGCCGACGAACGACAACGACATGCCGAGTTCGTAGCTGATCATCTGCGCCGTCGCACGGACGCTACCCAATAGCGGATACTTCGATCCTGAAGCCCAACCGCCGAGCGAGATTCCGTAAACGCCGATCGAGGTGATCGCCAACAAGAACAAGATGCCAGCGTTCACGTTGCCGATCGCCCACGTTCCCGAAGAACTCGCACCGAACGGAATGATTGCGTACACCGAAAACGCCGTCAGCAAAGAGATGAACGGCGCCAATCGATAAATCAGCGGGTCGGCGGTTTTAGGAGTAAGGTCTTCTTTCAGGATCAGTTTCGCGGCGTCGGCAGCAGGTTGCATCAACCCCCACGGGCCCACGCGATTGGGACCGGGCCGCAATTGCATCCAACCCAATACCTTGCGCTCGCCGAGCATCGCATAGGCGAACGTCGTGACGACGACAAGCAATAGAATCGCCGACTTTATCAGAATCACAAGCCACGCCGGCGCGGCATTAAACGTGGTAACGAGTCCTTGCATTAAGCGTTCACCAAATCGATCGTGGCGACGCCGTTGCCGCCCGCTTCCCGCAGCGGCGCAATCCGCTCGTCGTGAGCGCTCGTTCCGCCTCCATCCCAAATCGTACGCCGCTTGTCGCTGTGAGCAGCGCTCTCATCCTGAGCCTGTCGAAGGACGGGCGAGAGCGCAGCGCCGTAGCGCTTGTCGCCGAAGCTTCCGTCGAACGGTTTGGCCGCTGCAGCGATGACTGCAGCATCCAACTCTTCGACCGTCGGCAGCGCGACATCCAATTGTTGAGCCAATCCCACGAGCATTTCCAAATCGGAGAGTGGGCCGTCCGGCGCTTCCAGCGACTGATTTACCGGAAGCAGATTGCCGGCAAGATTCATCGTTGTGCCGCTCTTTTCAAAAGAACCTTTGGCCGGCAGCACAAGGTCTGCCAGCTCCGCCGTTTCGGTCATGAAAAGATCGGTGACCACCACGAACGCCGTCTTTTCCAACGCTTCGCGTACGGCAAAGCGATCGGGCGCATTGCGCACCGGATTTACACCGAAGAGCGATAGCACGTCCATTTTGCCCTGACGCGCTTGTTCGAAGATTTGGAACGAATCCAACGCGCCTTCTTGCGGCAGCACTCCCATCGCCTCCGCACCGCGCGCGTTGGGCTGTTCGCCCGTGATGTACGTGCTGTACTGGAAGCCGCTTGCCGCGTTTACCAGTTCCAAGCCGAGCGCCGGATCGGCGCCGTCCCAGATCAACGCGACGTGCGCACCTTGCGGAATCTGCGCGACGGCATCTGCAACGCTCGCGACATCGACGTGGTCGACGTTCGGACGCGGCTCACTGCAAGCGATGCGAATAAGCTTTGCGCCGTTCTTCACGGCTTTGAGGACGCGCAGCCACATGACGGGAGCGCGTTCCACCGGGGATTCTCCGGCGAACACAATTGCGCCGGCTTTTTCCAACGACTGCAGGGAACCCGATTTCGATCCCGGCGTCGCCTGCCGCTGTATGCCCGCACGCCAATCGACATTGTTGGCGCCGATCTTGCGGAAGAGCCACTGCATCAGGTAGGCTTCTTCATTCAATAGCCGTCCGCCGCCGATCGTGCCGATCGATGCACCAGCGGATGCCTGCGCCTCCTTAAGCGCTTTGGCCCAAATGATAAACGCGTCGTCCCAGCTGATTTGAACGAATTCGCCGTTGTGTTTGTAGAGCGGCTGCGTGACGCGTTCTTTAGAACCGTAAAATCCGATGTTGTAGCGGCCCCGGTCGCAGAGCCACCCGTCCGAGATCGCGTCGTCGTGTTCGACCGACATGGTGCGCAGCACGTTGCCGAAACGAACGTCCGAGAACTGCTGGCATCCTACCGAACATTGCGTGCAGCTTGTCTGCGTCCGCTGGAGATCCCACGGACGCGATTTGAAGCGGTACGTCTTCGACGTAAGCGCGCCGACGGGACACAGCTCCGTTACGTTACCGGTAAAGTTGTGCGTATATGGATCGCCGGTCGACGTAGCGATGATATCGTTATGGCCGCGGTCTTTCACGATCAACTGCCGTTCGGCTGCGATGATGTCGTCGAACCGCACGCAGCGTTGGCAAACGACGCACCGCTCTTCGTCCAAAACGATCGTCGGGCCAAGGTCGACGCCTTTTGGTTTGCTCAGTTTGCCTTCGGCAACGTCCGATGCGCCGCGTCCATACGCCATCGCGTAGTCTTGCAAATCGCACTCGCCGCCTTTATCGCAGATCGGGCAGTCCAGCGGGTGATTCACGAGCAGCAGCTCGAGAATCATCGAGCGCCCGGCATCGACCTTCGCGTTTTGCGTCTTTACGACCATACCTTGCGCAACCGGCGTATTACACGCGATCTGCAGCTTCGGCATGCCTTCGATTTCAACGAGGCAGACGCGGCAGAGACCGGCCGGTCCGAGTTTCGTATGATAGCAATAGACCGGAATCTCTTGCTTGATCGCTTTAGCCGCTTCGACGAGCAACGTGCCTTTCGGTACCGAGACCGGCACGCCGTCGATCGTTAGCGAAACCATTTGTTCGTCTGCCATTTACACTTTTTCCAGAAGAGCGGCGTCGGCGAGACGCGCTTCGAATTGCTCGGGGAAGCGGTTGAAAACCGACATTAGGAACGGTTCGATCGAATCGCCCAACGCGCATAGATTCAATCCGGTGATCGTCGTGCTGACGCGCTTGATCATTTCAAGATCGCTACGTAGACCGCGTCCTTCGACAAAGCGGTGGAGCACACGCTCCAGCCAGTATCCGCCTTCACGGCACGGCGTGCATTGTCCGCACGATTCGTGGGCATAAAAACGAATCATGTTGAAAGAGGCTTTGACGAAATCCGTCGAGTCGTCGAAGACGGTGAACGCACCGGATCCCATCATCGAGCCGGCCTTCGCCATACTTTCGTAATCGTACGGATAGTCAAGATGCTCTTCGAAAATGCACGCCGACGAACCGCCGCCCGGCTGTACCGCCATGAACTTGCGTCCGGGACGTAAGCCGCCCGCGATCTCGATGATTTCGCGAATCGTCGTGCCCACCGGAACTTCGTAATTGCCCTGCTTTTGCACGTGCCCTGAAACCGAAACGATCTTGTAGCCTTTGCTGCGCTCGGTTCCGACCGAAGCGAACCATTCGGGACCGCGCTCCAGAATCGGAACGAGATAGGCCAGCGTCTCGACGTTGTTCACGACCGTCGGCATACCGTAAAGTCCGGCAACCGCGGGGAACGGCGGTTTCAATCGCGGCTCGCCGCGTTTGCCTTCAAGAGAATTCAGCAGCCCGGTCTCTTCGCCGCAAATATAAGCGCCCGCACCGCGATGCACGGTGACTTCAAGGTCGTAGCCCGAGCCGAAAAGATTTTTACCGACATACCCTGCAGCCCGCGCTTCGGCGAGCGCGCGCATGAAGATTTCGTAGCCTTCTTTGAATTCGCCGCGAATATAGATGAACGCGTGATGCGAATTGATGCCGTACGCGCCGAGCAACATGCCTTCGAGAACTAAGTGCGGCGTCTGCTCCAGCAACATGTGGTCTTTGAACGTGCCCGGTTCGGCCTCGTCGCAATTGCAAACGAGATAGCGCGGTGCATCGTTCTTCGGCAAGAAACTCCACTTGCGCCCGGTTGGGAAACCTGCGCCGCCGCGTCCACGCAATCCCGACTTGTCGCACGCCTCGAAAACGTCGTTCGGCGTAAGCTCGCGCACGGCGCGCTCCCACTGCTTGTAACCGCCGCGATCGCGGTAGACGTTGATATCGGTGAGATTTGCCTCACCGATTCCCTCAGTCAGTACTTTAGTGACCGGCATTGTTACCTTCTTCTTGCAAGTCGAATACGCCGTGACGATCGACGACCGCGCGTTCGCGCGAACGGCCCGTAAATTCCACCGGCTTCGTCAGGAACCGATCGAGCATGATCACGCCGCTTTCGTCGCCCACGCCGCCCGCGTTATTCGGCAGCGTTGAACTGCGCGTGCCCGGCGCTTTGCCGCCCGTGCCGACTTGCGTATCTTGCTGAACAGTCCACGTCCGGCCCGGCTTCTCCGTTTGCGCGAGCGGCTTGGTTTTATACGTTCCGGCACGCATCAGGTCGATCATCTGATCGATCGTTTGCGGCGTCAAATCGTAAACGAATTCGAGATTGACCTGCATGCACGTTGCACGATCGCACGCGGCAAGACACTCGACTTCTTCGTACGAGAACAAGCCGTCGTCCGTCGTTTCGAGATGGCCGATACCGAGCTTCTCCCGGAAATACGCCATGATGTCGTCCGCACCGTTGATTTGACACATCAGTCCGCGGCAAACCTGAAGCATATATTTGCCGACCGGTTTGCGGAAGAACAGCGTGTAGAAAGAAACGGTCGACTCGACTACGGCGGCCGACAGATTCAACATCTCGGCCGCGGCACGCATTGCATCTTGCGTAACATAGCCTTGGTGTTGTTGGAATAAGTGCATCATCGGCAAAAGCGCCGAACGCGGATCTTCGTATTGCGCGATGATCGCTTCGCACTCCGGCTTCAATTGCGAGAGCAGCGTTTGGAAGCTTCCGGTCAATGGATCGATTTTTTGCTCCGGAGCCCGCTTTAGACCGCTTTGCTCTAAATGCGGTTCGTTTACGGCTTCGATGTTTTGCGATGCAAGACGCTGCTCGTTGCCGTCGCCCATCGGCGGATTCGGTGAGTTATGCATTAGCGATCGACCTCGCCGAAGACCGGATCGAGCGAACCGATGCAGACCACGAGATCTGCGATCAAATTGCCCGGTGCAATGGCTTTCAACGCTTGTAAATTGTAGAGCGATGCCGGGCGTGTACGCACGCGATACGGGCGGTTCTCGCCGTTGCTAACGAGATAGAAGCCAAGTTCGCCGCGCGGTCCCTCGACGGGTTGATAAACGTCTCCCGGCGGCACGCGGAAGCCTTCGCTGACGATCTTGAAGTGATGAATCAACGCTTCCATCGAAAGTGCGATCGTTTCTTTCGGCGGCTGGAAGATCTTCGGATCGTCGATCAAAACCGTTCCGGGAATATCCAGGTCTTCCCGAACCTGCTTGAGGATCTTGTGCGATTCTTCCATTTCGTCGAGGCGCACCAAGAAACGCGCATATGCGTCGCCTTCTACGCGCGTCGGCACGTTGAACTCATACTTCTCGTATCCGCAATACGGAAATGCGCGGCGAACGTCGTACGCAACGCCGCTTGCGCGCAGCGCCGGACCCGTTACGCCCCATTGAACCGCCTCTTCGGGCGAGAGATAGCCGACGTCGATCGTGCGGTCTTGGAAAATCGGGTTAGCCTGGAGCAATCCCCGCAATTCGCGCATGCGTCCCGGGAATTTTTGGATCAACGCGTCGAGCTTCGCAAGGAAGCCTTCGGGGAGATCGCCGTTCACGCCGCCGACGCGAACGTAATTCGGATGCATGCGCGCGCCGCCAGCCGCTTCTTGCAGATCCAGAATGTTCTCGCGTAAGTCGAAACAGTAGAAAAACACCGAGATAGCGCCAAGATCGATGGCGTGCGTGCCCAGCCAAACGCAATGCGATGCAATTCGCGTAAGCTCGGCCATAAGCACCCGAATCTGCGAAGCGCGCGGCGGAATGCGATCGGTAACGCCGAGCAACTTTTCCACGCCTAGCGCATAGGCCAGGGCGTTGCTCTCCGGAGCAAGATAATCCATGCGCTCGACGTTCGTCTGCGCTTGCGACCAAAAGAGATTTTCGCAATTCTTCTCGATGCCGGTGTGCAGATAGCCGATCTCCGGCTCTGCTTTGACGACGGTTTCGCCGTTGATCTCCAGCATGATTTGAAGGACGCCATGAGTCGACGGGTGTTGCGGACCCATCGAGAGCACCATCGCGTTACCTTCTTGCGAAACGATCTCCGGTGTAAGCGGAGTGGTGCTCATGCTCATTTTGCGTCGATCCCCTTGGTGTCGGTGATAACGCCGTCGGCCTGCGCTTTGCGAATTTGCTCTTGCAGCGCCTCGAGCGTGCGTCCCGACGGAGGCGTGCCCGCCTGTACGTTGCTCTTCAACGCGAACGCCGGTCGCGGCGAACGTTCCGCCGCCGGCCCGCGCAACGGATAATCTTTGCGAAGCGGATGGCCTTCCCAATCGTTCGGCATTTGAATGCGACGCAGATCCGGGTGGCCTTCGAAAACGATTCCGAAGAGATCCCACACTTCGCGCTCGGCCCAGTCCGCCGTCTTCCATAGGTCGACCACGGTCGGCAGGCGCGGCTCTTCACCGTTGACACCGCACAGAACGCGCATACGCTGCGGCGTCCCGACTTCAGCTACCGTCGCCGCGCGCAGCGGCATTTTCAACAGATGGTAAACGACGTCGAAACGCGGAACGCGCGGAAGATAATCCACCGCGCCGAGATCCAACAACATCGTCCAACCTTCGGCTTTCAGCGCCGCAAGGCGTTCGTGTAATGCTTGCGGTTCGACGCGTTCGATGATCGCATCATCGATCGGTGGACGCACGCTCGTTGGATCGATCGCGGCACCCGCGATCGGCGGTGTTTGCGTACTAGGCATATTGGAACTCTCTCTCGAGTGAAAGCTTTAGCTACGAACGGGCTAAGATGCCGCCGCGGCCACCCTCGCGGATCTGTTGTTGAATCAGATTCACGGCGTAGAGCAGACCGTCGGGCGTTGGAGGACAGCCCGGAACGTAAACATCGACCGGAATGATCGTGTCGATCCCTTGAATGACCGCGTAGTTGTCGAAGACGCCGCCCGAGCTCGCGCACGCGCCCATTGAAATCACCCATTTCGGATCGGCCATCTGATCGTAAAGACGCTTCACCACGGGGCCCATCTTTTGCGCAACGCGACCCGAAACGATCATCAAGTCGGCTTGGCGGGGCGAGCTGCGGAAGACTTCGGAACCGAGACGCGCGATGTCGTACTCGGCCGACGTAACGGTCATCATCTCGATGGCACAGCACGCCAATCCCATGGTGAGCGGCCACACCGACGAGCTTTGGGCCCATCGCGCTACCTCGTCTAGACGCGCAAGCAAAAATTGTCCCGGGCCTATCTCCACTGAAAGCCTCCCTTTTTCCACACGTACGCGTATCCAATTGCAAGCACGATTACAAAAATGATCATCTCGATCAAGCCGAAAACGCGCAGGGCGTGCATTTGAACGGCCCAGGGATAGAACGACGCCGCTTCAACATCGAAGATGACGAAGAGCATTGCTACTAGGTAGAAGCGCACCGGAAAGCGGCCGGCGACCGCGGACGTCGGCTCGACGCCGCATTCGTATGCTTCTTGTTTTTGAGGATTTGGTTTGCTGCGCCCAAGCAGGCCGGGCAAAAATGTGAACAACAGCGCGGCCGCGAGCGCGACGCAGAGATATATTGCGACGGGACCATACGGATTCATGGCTTGTGAAAGTTTTCACAAGCAACCGCGATTACCTGGGCAAGTGGTGGTAAACGGTGCATCCTTCCGCTCGCAAAGGCGCAGCCGAGAATCGAAGCGTACTTCTATCGCATGCGCAACTTAGTTCTTGGCCTGGTCGTGCTGCTCACAATGGGCGACGGTTGTTCAAGCGGCGTCGTGGGCGTGCAGGACTATGGGAGCGTTACCGGCCGCGTTCTCGACGCGACCACCAACAAGCCCGTGCCGAACGCAATCGTATCGGTCGGTTCGCTTTTTACATCCACGGCAGACGCGCAAGGCGGCTTTACCATGCCGCGCGTGCCGGTGGGTGAGCAGCAGGTGACGGCCCGCGCACCCGGGTTCACCACGGCCAGCCAGGAAGTCCGCATCCGGAAAGAGCGACCGGCGACTGTTGGCTACCTTAGAATCGTTCCGTTAGCGAAGCCGCAAGGCGTCCCGACGCTTCCGCCGCCGCCGACCCCGCCGCCCCCGACGCCCACCGCCGTCCCAACCTGGCAGCCTGGGTCACCCTCGCCGTCGGCTTCTCCGGTTCCAGCGGCTACCGTATTCCCTTAAGCCAACCGCAAGTCCGCGAGATCGAGGTCGTACTCGATCCCGCGATAGACGTCGTCGGGAATCTCGCCCGCCGCCCGAAGGCGGCTAATCTCGCGCCGCTCTGCCTGCAACGCTTCGTTTTGAAGCCGGTGATCGACCGCGTTCTCCGGAGGCTCGCCTTCGTCGGTATCACCTTTCAAATGGCCGCGCAAATGTTCGACGCGCTCTTCATACTCTCGCAGCAACCGGCCGGCTAGCTCGAATTCCGTTGCCGACTTGAACGTCGGCTCCAGCTCGTGCAGACGCCGCAGACCCGCCTCTAACGCCTTGATTCGTACGGTGGCGTCGTGTCTTTGCATTCTGGAAGCTTCGCCCACTCCGAGCCATTGAATAAGCGGCGCCAGCGTGAGTCCTTGGCCTACGAGCGTCACCAAAATCACGACGATGGTAATGGCAACGATTTCGGCACGGCCGGAGAGCGGCTGACCGCTTTTAGTCGTGTAGGGAATCGCTAGCGCGGCCGCAAGCGACACGATTCCACGCACGCCCGAATAGCCGACCAACAAGCGTTCGCGCCAGCCAACGGGAGCTTCGTATGCACGCACCCATGCGAACTGTCTCCAAAACGCGTACGAACTGAATACGTACGCAAACCGAACCGCAATAATCGTAACGCAAACAAGAGCGGAGTGCATGATAAAAGACGAGATCGACTGAGTCATCGACATAATGATGCTCCGCATTTGCAGTCCGATGAGAAGAAATACGAATGCGTTGAGCAAGAAAACCATGACGTCCCAAACGGCTGTGCCGACGATGCGGCTTTCCGAACTCATGAAACTGCTGGAGCGGCGGCCCAAATACATTCCGGCTGCGACTGAAGCCAAAACCCCGGAAGCGCCTAAAGCTTCCGCCGGAAGATACGATGCGTACGGTGTGATAAGAAGAACGACGGTTACGAGCATCGCATCGTCGAGCATCTCGACGCGCAGAAAGCGTAGAGTCGCTTCGATCAATACGGCGCACAACAATCCAATCGCGATACCAGCGAGCGTAACAAAGAAAAACGACACGCCCGCGGAGCGCAACGAAAAGACGCCTGCGACAGCAGCGGCTACCGCATAACGGTAGAGCGTTAGCGCGGTTGCGTCATTTATTAGACCTTCGGCGGTGAGAATTGCCACGATGCGCCGCGGGACGGAGAACCGTTCGAAAATTGCTTCGGGTGCAATCGAGTCCGGCGGCGCTACAATTGCCCCGAGCACAAACGCCATCGGCCAAGAAAGCCCGATAACGTTATGCGCCAGTAGCGCGACGATGACCGTGGTAACAATGACCAATCCAACGGACAGCGCTAAAATGGGCCGGATATCACGTTTGAACGCGAACCAGTCGGTCGTCCAACCGCCGTAGACCAGCAGCGGCGGAAGCACGATCAAAAAAATCGTTTGCGGATCGAGCTTTATCGAAGGCGCATTCGGGACGAACGCGAGAACCAGCCCTCCCAACAGAAACACGATCGGATAGGGAATGGAAATACGTTTTGCGAGCGTTCCGAGCGCTACGATCGCAGACAACAACGCCAGAAGAAAAAGCGCGTGATTCATTCGATCCGCGTCCCGACCGAACGCAAATCAACCGCAAAGCCCGACACGACGAGATACACGTTGCGTGCGTGTCCGGCTACATGCTGTTTCATACGCCCTAGCACGTCGCGGAAAAGCCGGCCCGACGGCATAATCGGAACGACATCCCATCCTGCTTCTTCCGCAACCACAAAAACTTCGGCACGAGAATCGATCATCGCGCGCGCGAGTTCTTCGGCCTCGCGATCCAAACGCGCTTCGAATGCAACGTAGTCGCGCTCGAAGCCCTCGATGTCGTCGCTTAGCCGCGCGGAAATCCACGTGCCCAGGGCATCGACGACGATGCATCGTCCTTCCGTCGCACTTGCAAAGAGCTTCAAGAGATCGTGATGGCTAAGCGTGGCGCTCTCGACGGTTTCCCAATGTGCCGGACGCTCTTCTATGTGCCGGCGCAGGCGTTCGTTCCATTCAACGTCTTGCGGATCGCGCGACGCGGTCGCTAGGTACGTGACCGGAAGCCCGGATGCCACCGCCAACTGCGCGACATACCGGCTCTTTCCAGAGCGAACGGGACCCGTCACAAGCGTTACGGCCATCCTTTGCAGCCTTCTTCGCGTGCCCGTCAAAGTACTTGGTCATGCATGCAGCCGGCGATTCAGCCCTAATAGTGCTCGGAATTGCAATCATCGTTCTCACGATGAACGATGTGTTTCAATCGGTTATCGTTCCGCGCTTCGTCGGCAGGCGCTTCCGCCCGAGTGCCTACCAGTGGCGCTTCATGTGGAAGGTCTGGCCACCGCTGGCGTATCGCTTGTTCCCCACGAATGAAGAGCGCCGCGAAGATTTTCTCGCGACCTTTGCGCCCTTTGCGCTTGTTGTAATGCTCGTCTCCTGGGTCGCACTGCTGGTTATTGGATACGGCGTCGTACTTTGGGCATTACGCACGCAGATCAAACCGGTTCCCGTTTCGTTTTGGGAAGCGACGTACTTCGCGGGCTCTTCGTTCTTTACGATAGGCTTCGGCGATTTGACGGGCCGAGACGGTATGACTCGTCTCATCTCTTTATTAGCGGGCGCTTCGGGACTGGGCGTCGTTTCGGTGACGACGGCATACCTGTTTGCAATCTTCGGTACGTTCCAAGCTCGCGAAACGTTTGTATCGGTGCTTGGCGCGCGGTCGGGATCGCCGCCTAGCGGCGTCGGATTGTTGGCGATCTCAAAGTACGCCGGTATCGAAGACGATCTCGCAAATGTTATGCGCGAAGGTCAAGTATGGGCGGCTTCCGTCATGGAGAGCCACCTGGCGTACCCTACGATTGCGTACTTTCGCTCGAGTCACGACTACGAGTCTTGGGTCGGAGCGCTCGGGACGCTCCTCGATGCAGCGGTCTTGTTGATGACGACGATCGAGAACGGCACGGGCCAGTCTCGCATCATGTACAACATAGGGCGTCACGCCGTTCACGACTTGGCGGCGATGTTCGGATTCGCGGGAAATAGCGACGACCCCGGAATTACGCGCGAAGAATTCGATCAGGCTTGCGATCGTCTAACGCGGTCGGGTTATTCGTTGCTTGATGCAGACGAAGCGTGGTCGCGATTCTCTTCACTCCGTGCAACCTATGCGACACAACTGGTGTCGTTAGCGCGGTTCTTCGCCATTCCGGCAATTCAATGGGTCGGCGATCGCTCGTTGATCGTTACTTCGCATCTGCGTGGACAGCTCTCGAAGGAAGCGATCAAAAAATACGCGCCGGACGCTGTGGCAAAAGAGCTGCTCGGCGGCGCCGAGCATAGCGATCAGAACCCGTGAACGGCGTCGCTCCTATGCAAGAATTGCTTCGCGTCATCGATCGGTAAGGCAAAGCCTATCGAACGTTCGTCTTCGAAACGCGACTCCGCGACACCGACGATTTCACCGTTGTCGCCGAGAAAGACGGGTCCGCCGCTCTCGCCCGGGACTATCGGAAGCGTTACTTCCAGCGCGCCTTTGCGCACCGATGAAAGACGCCCGGTGTTGAGCGAGGTGGCGAGGCCTAAGTCATCGTCGGCAAACTCATCCGGAATCGGATAACCGAGCAAACCGACTTCGCGGCCTAAACTCTCTTGCAGTCCCGCGGAGCTTCCCAATTTTGCAACGCGCAATTTCGGCGCGTTGGCTCGAACGAGCGCAACGTCCATCGTTTTGTCGCTTGCAATCACCTTCGCGGGGACGCGCCGCTGATTTTCGATCGTCACACGCATATCCCACGCCCCCTCGATGGCATGCTCGACCGTTAGAATGTCGCTTCCCCAGGCTCCGCTTGCAATCACTGTACCGGATGCATACGCTTCGTCGTATTTATCGCTCTTATGTTCGGGCGGAACTTTCATCGTGAGCAACACGACCGATGGACGAAGCGAACGAACGTTATGCACGAACGAATCATCGGGATTTCTCGCGCAAGCACAAACGGCAAGCACGAGCGCTGTTAGGAGCGCAGACAAACGGGACGTCATGGGACAGCGCGCTCTTCGCTAAGGCGCGGAGGTGGTCCGCTCGGCGATCGACTCGCGCAAGCGATCGAGGCCAAGCCCGGTCTTGGCGCTTACCATCAATGCGCCGGGCTCGTTCGGAAGCTCACCATCGACCGCATCGCTTTTGTTGAATGCCAAGAGGCGCGGCGTTCCTCCAAGTTCCAACTCGCCGAGAATGGAGTCAACGGCGGCGCGCTGCCGCGGCCAATCAGGGTTCGAAGCGTCCATCACGTGAACCAAAAGATCGGCCTCGCGCAGCTCTTCGAGTGTCGCGCGAAACGCGTTTACCAAATCCTTCGGCAGGTCGGTAATGAAGCCGACAGTGTCCGCAAGACGAACGTAGGAGCCCGGGCCGAGATAAGCGCGCCGAACGGTCGGATCGAGGGTTGCAAATGGCTGGTCAGCGACCATTGCGTCCGCTCGTGCAAGCGTGTTCAGCAGCGATGACTTTCCGACGTTGGTATAACCCACCAGGGCGACGAGCGGTTCGCGATGCGGCGCCGAGCGACGCGTCCCGCGCTGCCGCCGTACTTCTTCAAGCTGTTTTCGCAAAAGGCTGACGCGCTGCTGAATGCGCCGGCGGTCTACTTCTAGCTTCGTTTCACCGGGACCGCGTGTGCCGATGCCGCCGCCTAGACGCGAGAGATCGGCACCGACGCCGATCAAATTCGACTGCCGGTATCGAAGCTGCGCCAATTCGACTTGCAACTTGCCTTCGCGGCTGCGCGCGTGACGCGCAAAGACGTCGAGAATCAGCATCGTACGATCGACGATGGGAACGTGAATCACGCGCTCGAGATTCTTGCGCTGCCTCGGACGTAAGTCGTTCAACACCAAAACGAGACCGGCCCCGGCTTCCCTTACCAACTCGGCGATCTCCGATGCCTTACCGCTCCCCACGAGCGTTGCCGGATCGACGCGACCGCGCCGCTGCACCACACGCTCGACAATCTGTGCACCCGCAGCTTCGGCTAACGCTTCGAACTCGAGTAATTCGGGTTCCAGCGGGCGCCGCACGTCTTCCGTATCTACGGCTACTACGATTGCGCGTTGTGCGCTTACTGTGCCAGGGGCTTCAAACGTTCGATTAGCCAGCGGAGTCCCTCGTTGTAACGCGGTCCCGGACGGTAAAGCGCGTTCGCAATGGATGAGTCGGTGATGGTGAACACATGGCCTTCGCGCACGGCGCGTAAGCTCCGCCAAGGTTCACGATCTAGAACCGTGCTTAGGTGCACTTCGTTTGCATTCACGATTGCATCCGGTTGCGAACGCAGCAACGCTTCCTCGCTGTATTGCCCCCACGGTTGCGGAAGGTGCGCGGCATCGCTGCCGCCCGCGAGGACGATGAGGTGGCCGATATAGGAAGACGGCCCGGCGGTCCAGATCGGTCCCGTGCCAAGCGCAACAAAAACGGATGGACGACGGTGAAACGTCTGCGCTAGAAGTTGTAACTGCCCGGTTTGCGCTTGCAGTTTGGCGATTTCGTCCTGCGCGGCGCTGGAGCGCCCCGACAATCCCCCGAGCGTGCGAAGGTCCGTAAAAATGTCGTCGTAGGAATCATCCGCCAACAACTGCACGTTGATCCCGGCATGTCGCAGAGGTGCGAGAAGCCGGTCCTGCGACGGGATACCGACCACGACGTCGGGATGCAGCGCAACGATTTTTTCCGTTGCTACGCTTTGGAAATCGGCGACGCGCGGAACGGTGCGCGGTGCGACGTCCGTATACTGCGAAACGCCCACAACCCGGCCGCCCGCACCAATCGCGTAAAGATCTTCAGCCAACGAAGGAACCAGCGCGACGAAACGCCGTTCGCTCGGCGCGGGCGCGTTCGCATGTTGCGCCGGCGCCGCACACGCAACAAGCGCCGCTAGTACGACAATCAGGACTCCACCAATGCGCATGAGCAGGTGCGATTCGTCGCGCCTGCCAAATTGGCCCGTTCAGGCCTGCGTGCGGGAAGCCGGTGAAAAGCCGGCACGGTCGCGCCACTGTAAGCGGGAAGCCGCGCCGCCGCCACTTCGGAGCAATCCGCGGGAAGGCACGGCGCAAGAGCGATGCTCTAAGCGATGATCCGCAAGTCAGGATACCCTCGCAAGCCGCCAACGATCAACCATTCCTCGCGTCAAGGAAAGGACGTATTAGATGGTATCCCCCGTTTTGCGCAGCTTCTGCGCGGCGGCTCTTTTCGCCGCTCCTGCACTTCCCGCTTTTGCAGATACGCTTACCAATCCGTCGCCGTCGCCGTCACCGGTGCCGGAGATCGTGCACGTCGTCACGGCGGATCGCTCCGACGAAACGCTGCATAGCACTACCCGAACGACGTATGTCGTTACGCGCGATCAGATCGCCCGCAACGGCTACCGCACGATCGGCGATGCGCTTGCGACTCTGCCCGGCGTGGAGATCACGCGCTACGGCCCGATCGGGCAAAACGTTTCGTACGGAATTCGCGGCAGCAGTTCGGCGCAAGTTCTGGTCCTGATCGACGGCGAACCTGCGCCGGGCGAATTGGCCAACTCGGTGCAACTCGGCACGATGTCGACCGCGGCCGTGCGCCGCATCGAAGTCGTCGAAGGCGGCGGCTCGACGCTGTACGGAACGGGCGCAATCGGCGGCATCATAAACATCATTACCGAAGCGCAATATCCGCCCACGTCCGCAACCCTTCGCTACGGAACCTTCGACGATCGCGAATTCAAGCTCGAATCGCATGGCTTTAGCTTCGAACGTATCGTCGCAAACAACGCATACGCGCTGCCGCCCAGCGCAGACGCTTTTTCCGGCACGCCCAATCCGGTTACTCGAATTAATTCCGACGATGCAACATCTTCGTTTCACTACGGCGTAGATCGAAAGATCGGCGCGTTTGACACGGCGTTTCGAGCGGGTATCGAAGAGGATCATCTCGGTGCCTCCGGCTTCTTCCCGTTTCTCTCGCCTACGAGCCGTGAAGATGACGTAAACGCTCAGAGTTCCCTTGCTTTCACACTGAATCGTGCGCAATCTGTGGCGACGTTGCAGCTCGCGGAAACGCGGCAGCAAATTTTGTTCGGCTGCGATGCCGTAAACGATGTGAACTGTTTCGTCCCGCTGCCGGCTTTGAGCACGGAATCGCAAGCGAGTCTTAGCCTGCGCAACGTCGTAACTTCGACTTCGAACCGCCTGCTCTACGGAACCGATCTTTCCCGCGGCAACGTCCGGGAAGACGACGGCGCCGGTAGTGCCGGATCGATTTCTTTTGCGTCGCTCGTCGAGACCGCTGCGTACGTGCAAGAGACCCGCTCGTTTCGCGGCGGTGAATTCTACGCCGGTGTTCGAGGAGAGCGCGACGGCACGTTGGGCGGTGAATTCTCACCTTCGCTTGGTTTCCGCGCGCACGTCGCTCGCAATCTCGATTTCAGGCTGAACGCGGCATCAGCATTTCGCGCGCCGAACGCGAGCGAGCTGTACTTCCCGGGATATGGAAATGCGTCTCTTCATGCGGAGCGGGCAAAGGTCGGTGACCTCTCGCTCACCGATACGCATTTCCTTGGCGGCGTGACGCTGGGATGGTTCACTAATTGGACCAACGATCTCATCGTCGCGTCGATCACCGGATACGACAACAACGGCAGCCCGATCTTCCATCCGGAGAACGTCGATCGTGCGGCCATGCAAGGCTTCACGCTAGATGCGCAGACGCTACCGTTTCACGGGGTGACGCTGGGATTGAAAGCAACGGACCTTTATCGCGCGCAAGATGTAGAGACGCAATCGCGTTTGCCGAACGATCCGGTCTTCAGCATCGCGCTGGAACTTGGCATTCAGGGCCCTGCGAACTCGCTCTTCCATGACGCCGGAGTGACGGTACGCGCCGTAGGAGCGCGTGGAGCAGTAGTCCCAACGCAGCCGTTGTTTTATCAGCCCGTCGCATACAACACCGTAGATGCGTATGCGCAATTTCGCGTCGTTCGCGGCGCGTTGCTCACCCTGCGGGGCTACAATCTCGGCAACGAACGGTACGCGGAAGTCGCGGGCTATCCAATGCCGGGGCGCACGTTTGCCGTAGAGCTCTCCGCTAAGTAACGTGCCGGTGCGGCTGGCAGCGCTCGCGACGATCGCCGTTGTTTCGGCGTGCGTGGGCCTGCTGGCCGGCGGCACGTTCATTGCGCCGCACGACGTGCTTAGCGCATTGCTCCACCCGCATGACGCGAGTGGCGAAATCGCGACGATCGTCTGGCAATTACGCCTTCCGCGTGTTTGCATCGGCGCAACGGTCGGCGCCGCGCTCGCGGTCGCGGGCGCGTTGCTTCAAGGAATGTTACGGAATCCGCTCGTCGACCCGTATCTTACCGGAGTGAGCGCAGGCGCCGCGGCTGCTATCGCGATTGCAACGCTTTTCGTTGTGAATGCGGCGCTGCTTCCTGCGCTCGGCTTTTGCGCGGGTCTTGGCACGGCCGTGCTCGTCGCGGCGCTAGCACGGCGGGGAAGCGGCGTCGATCCCAACCGGCTGATTCTAGCGGGGATTTCACTCTCCGCGCTCTTCTCTGCAATCGTTGCGTTCGCGATAGCCCGCGCACAGTCGGTAGACTATGCGCAACAGATTCTCGCGTGGCTTGCTGGATCGATGGCAACACGTACGTGGCGCGATCTGGCGTTCACGCTTCCCTATCTTTTTCTCGGATGTGTGCTTGCCGTTTTTGCGATTCCCGCTCTCAATGCGCTCAGAGTCGGAGACGTTCGTGCGCGCACCATCGGCCTGAACGTCGATCGCGCTCAATGGATCATTCTTTCAGCGGCAGCACTGCTCACCGCCTCAAGCGTCGCGCTTGCCGGCATTATCGGTTTCGTGGGCCTTATCGTTCCGCATGTTGCACGACGCCTTGTCGGCTCCGACGCACGCTTAGTGCTCCCCGCGTGCGCGTTCTGCGGCGCGGCGCTAACGGTCCTCTCCGACGCGATTGCACGAACGATCGTCGCTCCGTCGGAACTGCCGATCGGCGTTCTTCTTGCATTTGTCGGCGTGCCCGCATTCCTTTATCTTTATCTGCATCGCGAGCGCACAGCGTGATCGAGATCGACGAACTCACGCTTGGCGTCAATGGCCGGACGCTTGTACGCAACATCGAAGCCGACGTCCGCGCCGGAGAGTTCATCGCTATACTGGGGCCTAACGGCGTCGGCAAGACGACACTCCTGCGCACCCTCTGCGGCCTTCATCCTCCGGTCTCCGGACAAGTCCGTATCGGTGGCGCTGCAATCGGAAGCCTGCCGGCGGCGGAACGCGCAAAGCGTGTCGCTTTAGTCACGACCGATGAAGCGCTGATCGACGCGCTGACGGTCCGCGAAGTCGTTGCGATCGGACGCTTTGCTCATCACCGTTGGTGGCAATGGAACGAACGGCCCGACGATGCGCTCGCGGTGCAACAGGCACTCGAGTCCGTACGAATGGAATCGTACGCCGATCGTCTTATCTCAACGCTTTCAAGCGGCGAGCGGCAACGCGTGTGGATCGCGATGGGGGTTGCGCAAGCGACGCCGGTTCTGATCCTCGATGAACCAACGAGCCATCTGGACGTTCACGTCGCACATACGATTCTCGGGCTTCTTCGCGATTTGGCGCGCAACGGAAAAACGGTGCTCTGCGTACTTCACGATTTGAACGATGCGGCGGCCTATGCGGATCGCCTAATGCTGCTAGGATCCGAACGGCTCCTAGCCTTCGGGCCGCCCACCGAAGTGTTGCGGCCCGATCTGGTTGAGAGCGCTTACGGGATCGCGATGGAAACCATTCACACCGCGCACGGCATCCGCATTTTTCCCGTTGTCTTATAACTGCGAGGAAATGCTCACAAGAAATGCGCGCGGGGTTAGACCGAACTGTTCGCCCGAACCCGTACTCAAATACTCTTGAATGGCATTTGGATCGCTGTAGAACTGGTTCTCCGGAATGAAACGTTGGTGTCCGAAGTACCCGTAGTACGAGACGGCGCTGTTGAACATGTTGTAGACGCCAACCCGTACTGCCAGATTCTTCGTGAACTGATACCCAATGAAACCGTTCCACAGCGAGTACGGATCCCGCTGAGAGACGTTGTTGGTTCCGACGAAGTAGCCGTCGATGCGAGCTTCGAGGCCCGCAATCGTCGAGTAATCGAAGCCAATCGAGCCCTGATTGATCGGGATGCCCTGAATCTGGCCTCCGTTCACAATGAACGCATTGTTCTGCAGAATGTTGTCGTTTACGCCGAATTGCCGCGCCGATTGCACATCGAAAGCGTAGTCAACGTAAAACTGACGCGTGAACCGTTGCCGTCCGGTGAACTCGAGGCCCTTATACCGTGCCCGCGCCGCGTTGTAGGTCGTTGAAATGGAAAGAAATGGAAGCACGGTGCTCGGATTCGCAGGGTTGACGTTCGGACAGACGCTCGAGATCTTCGAAGCGAAGCCCGCGAGCAAAGAGGGCGGGATAGGAACCGTTCCCGGATACTGAGTGAGAGGCAAATCCGCAGCAAAGAGCTGATTGCTGACTTCGGTTTGGTACAGATTTAGCTGCACCGAGGAATCGCGCTGGAAGCTATGCGCGTACCCGAACTCGTAGTCGTTTGCCGCTTCAGGCTTGATACCGGGGTTACCGCCGTTACCTATGGTGTTATACGGCGTGCACGTCGGATTCAAGCTGGACGGATTTCCCGTGACTTGGACGGTGTTCCCAATCAGCTCCGCCGCCGGATCGCCGGTGGAACGCCCGTACGTCACGCGAAACACATCGTGTCCGGACTTCGGCCGCACGACAAAAGAAATTCTCGGATCGAAGCTAGTCTTTTGATCGGAGCTTGCCCTTTTCTCCCAGGCATTGAAGTACGTGGAGAAAACGGGATTTATCTGAAATGATCCCTTTACGAAAACGCTTCCGTACGAGGGATAGTACGGTGTCTCCCACGAGAACTGATTTTGACCCGTAAACTGATAATCGAGACGCGTTTGCAGCTGGTGCTCCGAGAAATAGCCGAATCCAATATCGCTGTTCGCGTTTACGATGTCGTCAGTGAACAGATACCCTTGCGTGTTCAGAAACTGTGTGAAAGCCGTACCGGCGCAACACGTGCCGTCGGGATTTAGGCCCGAAGCGTTGACCGAGCTCTTGAAGTACTTGTAGTGGTTGAAGAAATAGTCGAGCGTGTACGTGCTGCGTTTATCGACCGTCGAAAATCGCCCGTGGTAATCGAACATATTCGTTCCGCGGTGACGGTTTTCGCCGCCGCCGAACGGACCGCTGGAAGCAGCCGCTACTTGCGCCGGCGAGTAACACGCGGATGGATTGCCATCAACGGCCACGACGAGCCCGGACTTGGCTCCGCCGGTGTCGCTTGGCAATGCGCACTGAATCGACGGATCGACACCCGGCTGCGCAGCTTGTACCTGCGCGAGACGAGTATCGTAAGGCAAGTTGTCGTTGTCGCCGTTTCCGGTTGAGTCGGAACGCTGCCCCGACGCGAACCAGGTTCCCGTTACGTTGGTATTGTTCGACAACGCATAGGTCAGTTTGGCAAGCCCGCCCCGCAGTTCCGTTTGTCCGCCGACATTGTACGTGTTGAGCGCGGTATTACAACTCGTAAGATCGGTGTAGTTATAAGGCGCGCCCGTCGAAGGCGTGAACGGACTTGGCGGTGGATTCGGAAGACACGCGCCGCCGTTGGCTAGATTAGAGTTATTGTTTGGGCGGCCGCTTTGCGCAATCCACTGGCCCGGATACTCGCCGTACGTTCCGGTCGTGGAGCCTGCGAGGGCATAACCCAAGCGTCCCAATGAACCGGTTGCAATTCCGGCGGTCACCAATTTCCCTTGATCGCCGAATCCTTGCGTAAATTCATAGTGAGGCGCCCGAGTCGGCGAAAGCGTTTCCATGTCCACTGTGCCGCCGATCGAATCGACGCCGTATAGTCCGCTGGCGCCGGAACCGAACGTTACTTGCACTTTGCTCAGCTCGAAGTACGGTGAATCCGCAAAGTTAAAGGAGCCAGGATACGCGCCGCCGGGAGAATTGATGCTATAGACGCCAAGCGGCCCGACCGGATGTCCGTCCAGTAACGCCTCGGTTTCGGATTCACCTAGGCCGCGAATGTTCAAGTAAATATCGTCGCCGACCGACGACGACAAGCCCGCAATATTTACACCCGGAATCGTTCGCAATTGATCTGCGAAGCGAAGATTATTCTCGTTCGCAACAAGCGTTGGATCTAGCGTTCGAGTGATCGTCGTGGTTGAAGCAATCGCGTTGCCCGCGGTGGACGTCGTACTGTAAATGGTACGTAAGCCGCCGGCGGTTGAAGTTACCCGCGAAAGGACGAAGTTCGCCACAACGTCGTGCCCGGTCAACACCGCTACATCGGCGGTACGCGACGTGCTGTAATCGCGTGCGGTTGCGAGCAATGTATAAACGGCCGGGGCGAGATTAGTAAAATGAAAAACACCACGCGAGTCCGACGCCGTTTTGGAAACTTGCTGATTACCCGAGTACAACGTTACCGTTGCGTCGGGGATCGAGAGCGCAGTGCTTTGGTCTACAACTGTACCGGAGATGTTCCCCGTTCCGCCCGCGGTAGTCGCGGAAACGGACTGGGCGCAAACAGACACGGGGAAAAACACAAGGCTGCCGATTGCGAAGGTCGCAAAGGCAGCGCGCAGGGCGCTAAACAACATGCGTAACTCCTCGAAGAAACCCGCTAAAGCACACGCTAGAGCGCTTTTCTTATCGAGGGATTATCCAGCTGTTAACGCTACCAGGAAGCGACTGTGCACTTACCGGCGATGCATTTGCAGTTTGCGATAAATGCCCCGAATATCGCCGCCGAGCACCCATCCGAGCTTTCCTTTTAAAGGCCCGCTTACGATCACAATGCCGACGGCGTCGTCGGGTAGCGACGAATATTTCGACTGCACGAAATTGCTGACACAGCTTGAGACGATTCCGCGCGTTCCAGGCGGCGCTAGTAATGCGTGCGGCAAGAGAGCCTGCGCTTGATCCCAGGAGCCGCCTTGGTATTCACGCATACGGAACCGTGAGTCCCAAACGAAAACGTCGGGATCGTCGCTCGTCCCGTACAGAACGATGTGATCGCCCGAACGTAAATGGCATTCGGCATTTGCCGGCGCCAATGCCGTCACGAAAAGCAGCAGCGTCGCCAAGAAAGCATCACGAATGCGCATCGTGATTCTCCGGGTCGTGCACGCGTATGGCGAGCACTGCTAGATCGTCGCGCGTACGATTACCGCCAAGCGCGCGAACTTGTGCCACTAGCTCGTCGGCGAGTAGCTGCGGCTGATTCGAGCTGCGCCCGATCAATTGCATCGCGCCGAGTTCATGCAACTGTTCGCCTGCCCGGTTCCGTGCTTCGGTAAGTCCGTCCGTTGCTAAAACGAGCGTATCGCCTTCTTCGAGGTACAGCGTCTTGGTTTCGAACGGCTCCTCCATTACGCCAAGGACGGGGCCGGTAACCGAAAGCTGCGACACACCTGATGAACGTCGAAGGAACGCCGAATCGTGCCCGGCGCTTGCGTATCGAAGCTGCAGCGTCTCCGTGTCGAGCACGGCGACGAACATCGACACGAACAGATACGGGTTTTCGACCGTCTGCGCAAAGGCGGTGTTGAACTCCGCGAGCATTGCGCCGGGATCGCGGCGGCGTAGCCCGATGCCGCGAATCGTGAATTTGATGAACGCGGTTAGCACGGCCGCATCAACCCCTTTGCCGCTCACGTCAGCGATCAAGATCAGCGCAAGCGTATCGGAGAGCCGATAAACGTCGAAAACGTCGCCACCCACGGCGACATGGCTGCTTGCCGAAAGATAGGCGCTCCCGACTTCCGCATTGGGAAGCGGAACGTGCTCGCTTCGAAAGGCACGTTGCAGCGTCTCGGTGATCGTGCGCTCCTCGGCGAGTTCGCGGTCCGCCCTCGTACGGAAGGCGTTGAAGAGAATCGCCAGCAGCCCGAAGACGAGCAGCCAAAAAACACGGCCCACCAGCGAGCGGTCCACTTGCTCCTGTGTCGAACGCGAGAGGCCCACGCCGGTCGCCGCCAGTGTCGAACGAATAGACTGAGTCGTCCGGTCTTCATAATCGGAGAAAAGTTTGTTCTCTTTGTCTATTTGAGCGATGTCTTTGCCGGGGTGCGCTAGAAGCGGCTCGGCGATTTTTCGTCGCCAATTCGATTGAAGAGCCGCGTAGTCGTCGAGTGCGTCGGCGGCCGCGGAGAGATTTTCCCGGCGAAGAGTGTCGCGTAGCGAACGTTCCTTCTCGTCGAAGCGTGCTACCGCGTTGCGATACTGATCTTTATAGAACGGATCGCGCGTCAAAGAGTAGCCGCGGACGGAGTTCTCTTCATCGATCTGCAGCCGCGAAAGTTCTTCCAGCGAGACTTGGGCTTGTTGAATCGTCGAAAGGCGCGCGAAAGTAGCGACGGTGCCGGTACGCGTTTGAAACGCGCCTTGGACCGCAATGGCTACGGCGATCGCCAGGAACGCAGTAATGACAAGCGCTCCCGGAATCCGGTAGAACGGTACTCGGCTTCTCACCAAATCGACTTACGTCGCAACGGCTTTCCGCCGGCTCCTAGGGGTCGCCATTTCCATCTCCGAACGTGAATGAGCCATGCAAACGCAGATAAACCCCGGTCTTTTCAAGTCGTACGACGTTCGCGGGATTTATCCGTCAGAGCTGAACGACGACATCGCCTACGCGATCGGGCGCTGTTTCGTACCGCTCCTCGGAGCGAAGCGCGTAGTCGTAGGCCGAGATATGCGCCCGTCGGGCGAAAAACTGTACGAAGCTTTTGCGCGCGGCGTGACGGAAGCCGGCGCGGACGTCACCTATATCGGATTGGTTTCTACCGACGCGCTGTACTTCGCCGTCGGTAAGTATGGCTTTGACGGCGGCGTCATGATCACGGCTTCGCACAATCCCGCGCAGTATAACGGGATGAAGTTCACGGGTGCACGCGCAGCTGCTCTCTCTTTGGAAACGGGACTCGCGCAGATTCGCGACCAGCTCGTACGCGGCACTCTTCCGCCGAAAGCCGAGAAGCCGGGAAAGATCGATGAGCGCGAAATTCTTGACGATTTTGCGGAACACTGTTTGTCGTTCATCGATAGAACGAAAATCAAGCCCTTCAAAATCGCAATCGATGCCGGTAACGGCATGGCGGGAGAAACCGTTCCGCACGTGTTCAAGCATCTGCCGTGCGAAGTGATCCCGCTGTACTTCGAACTCGACGGTACATTCCCGAATCACCCGGCAAGCCCGATCGAGCCGGAGAACATGGCCGATCTGCAGGCAGCGGTAAAGAAACACGGTTGCGATTTGGGCGTTGCGTTCGACGGTGACGCCGACCGCATGTTCGTTGTAGACGAGAAAGCGGAGCTCGTCGACGGCAGCACCGTCACGGCGCTGGTTGCACTCAACACGCTAAAGACGCATCCGGGCGCTAGAATTCTCTATAATTTAATCGGCAGCCGTAGCGTCCCCGAACTCATTACGAAGGCCGGCGGAATTCCGATCCGTTCGAAAGTTGGCCACTCGATCATCAAGAAAGTGATGGCCGACGAAGATATCATCTTCGGAGGCGAGCATTCCGGACATTTCTACTTCAAAGACAACTGGTACGCGGATTCGGGGATGATCGCGCTGATGCAGTGCTTGGAAGTGTTCAGTGAAGCAAACAAGCCGGTAAGCCAAGTGATCGCACCGATCGACACGCGCTTTCGTTCCGGTGAAATCAACAGCACGGTGAAAGATATTCCGGCGAAACTGCAAGAACTGCAAGACCGCTACAAGGATGCGCAGATCGACTATCTGGACGGCGTTACCATTCAATATCCGCATTGGTGGCTAAACGTCCGGCCGTCGAACACCGAGCCGCTCCTGCGCCTGAACGTAGAAGGCGACACGCGCGAACTGATGGAGCAGCACCGGGATGAGGCGTTGGCGCTGATCCGCTCGTAATAGAAACCATATGAGCCGGGTCGACATCGATGCAATGCGCCGCTACGAGCAAACGCGCGACGAACTCGTCGCGCGTTTGCTTGCGATTGAAGAGCTTATCGGTGATGACCGTCGCAAGAGCATTGCAGCGACGCGCAGCCGCCTCGAACGCGGGAAATTCGTTTTGGCGGTCGTCGGAGAGTTTTCGAGCGGAAAATCGTTCTTGCTCAATGCGTTGCTCGGAAAGTTCCGTTACGAAGAGATCACCGGCGGTCAGAAACAAATCGTCGGTCTTCTCGCGACGGACATCAATCCGTCGACCGCGACGATTACCGAACTCGAGTACGGTCAAGGAAGCGATATCGCCACGGCTGTGTACGAAGGCGGACGAACCGAACGAATTCCGCTCGACCGCCTAAACCGGTTTATCGCGGTAGGTTCCGGCGAAACCGGCACGATTCACGAAGCGACCAAAGATACGATCGCAACGGCCGGCCAGCTTAGCGATGCGCCCTCACGCGTCGTAGTGACAACGAACTCACCATTCTTAGAGCGTGGCTTCGTCGTCGCCGACACACCGGGACTGGCATCGATCAATCCGGCGCACCGGCGCGCGACGCTGCAATTCTTGCCGACCGCCGATGCCGTGCTCTACTTGATCGACACGCAACAGCCATTCACCGAAGGCGACGCGTCGTTCCTCGGAATCATTCGCCAGCACATCGATTCGATTTTCATCGTTCAAACGAAGATCGATCTGTGGCAACAGCCGCAAAGCGACGGGCGTGTCGCGTGGGAACACGCTTACGAACGCATTTCGTCTTTGGCGGCAATCCACGCGCCGGGGACTTACGTTTATGCTCTCTCGGCACGCGAATACGTGGACGGTATGCTCGCGAACGATCCAGGCCGGATCGAAGAGAGCCGCTTTCCGCGCTTCCTCGCAGCGCTGGACGCGTCGTTGATCCGGCGCACGGGCCGTGCGCGATTGCGTCGCGCTCAGGATCGCGCTGCCGCTGCCGTAGACGACACCGTTCAACAAATCGGTGCCGATATCGAGATGCTGGCACTTGACGAAGTTGCGCTAGCAGCTCGCCGCGCCGAAATCGTTCCGGTCGTACAGCAACTCGATCAACGTTCTCGCGATGAGCGAAACGCTTTGCTGGCCGCCGGCACCGCGGTACGAAGCCGTACGAACGAACGCGGTGCGCGTCTGATCGAGGCGTTGGAACACGCGCTTGGACAAGCGTTCGATACCGCAGACGTTGCAAAATTGCGCGACCGCGAACGGTTGCATATCATCGTCGATCGCGTCCTCGCCACCGTGGTCGAAGAGTTTGCCACTCGAGCGGCCTCGGACGTACGCGACGAAATCGACGCGGCGTTGTTGCGCGCTCAAGCCATTGTCCCGCTGCGTTTCTCGGCGCACGACGCGGCCGCGACCGCCTTCGGCGCCGAACCCGGGACAAGTCTGTGGAACGGTGATCTTTGCGAAGCGATTGCGGCGACGATTGTACTCGACGCAATTGGGGGCCCCGCGATCGGACTCGTTCACGACATCTCCACACGCTTCACAAGCCGCCCGCACGGGCAATATATGAAGCGCGAGCTCATCGCCGATCTACGCGCGGAGATTTTTCCGCGCTTTGGGCTTGAAGTGCAAGCATTCAGCGAAAGAATCGGCGCGCGTTTGCAACGCGTCTACGACGAGCTTGCACAAGCGCTTTCCTCGGCGGTCGTCGAGAAACGCGACTCGGAGATCGGCAGCATAGATCGTGGGCTCGCGGCGCATCGGGCTCGCGATGCCGAACGCGCACGAAGCGAGTTGCAGGCGCGCCGGGAAAGCCTCTTACGCGAACTTCAAGCGGCACAGGACGTGGTCGCCGACTTTATGGAGCGCGAAGAAGAGATCGCGCCCGCCGATCCGGGTTCCGTCGCAGTTCGTATGTCTCACGCCGACGCGTCGTTCGACCGCAATGCGTACGACCGTGGATTGCGTCCATCGCGTTGGCGTGTGGCAATTCTTGGAGCATTGCGCCGCGGCAAAACCAGTCTCATCAACGCGTTCGCGGGAAAACCCGTTCTAACCGACGACGTCGCCGGAAGCGCCCGGTTTCCAATTCACGTGCGATACGGCGAACGCGATCAAGCCTATGCACTTGAAGAAAACGGCGATTGGCGCGAAATTCCGTTTGCGACTGCCACCGAGGAGGCAGCAAACTCGCCGGTGCTTTTGCTCGTTCCCTGGTCGCTGCCGCGCGAACTCGTATTAGTCCACGCGCCCGCATTCGACTCCGGCGATGCGAGCGCAGAAGACGTGAACGTCGTCGCCGCATCCCACGCGAGCGAAATTCTCTGCCTCTTCTCGCGCCAGCTCTCCGATCGGGAGCTCGCGCTCTACGAGCGAGTCGCTGAATTCAATAAGCCGATGCTTTTTGCGCACACGATTGCAGATAACGAAGCGCCGAACGAGCGGCGCCATGTCGTCGAGCTGGCACAGCAATATTTGCACGAACGGAACATCCCGGCGGAACGCGTGTTCGTCGTTTCCGCGCACGAGTACGGTGAGGCGAGGCAGGAAAAGCGCGCCGCCGCGGGGTGGAATGAAACCGAAGCGTTACTGGCAACACTTGAAGCACATGCGGAATCGCATATGGCAAGACTAGATCGCTTGGCGCGCGCTGCGAGCGAACAAGCATCTCAACCGCAGCGTAAGGGAAAAGAACTCGAAGTGGATGGCGAACCGCGCCGGGGCTTTTTCGCACGTCTTTTCGGCAAGGGGCGCTAAGCGCCGCAACGTCGAACGGGTCAGCCGGTTCGAACCACAGGGGAGGCCACTACGTCTACCACGACTACGCTTGGGCCAGCGTTCATCGCCGTCGGCGACGGTACTTCAACGTACGGACGATTAGCGATAGACCACGGCCGCATAGTTTCCGTCCTTCCAGCGGACGGTCCATCGGACTTGCCGCTTCCAGCCGGAAGCAGCATCGCACCCGGCCTCATAGACGTCCATACCAACGGTGCCGGTGAAGCGCTGTTCAATCGAGATCAAGGGAATGCGGTTCCCATCGCGGCAGCGGAGTATGCGCGCATGGGCGCAACCGGATTCGTAGCAAGTGTCATGACGGCGCCGTTCGAGTCGATGTTGCACGCGGCTTCGGAGATCGTCGAAGCGGCCCACGACTTGGAAGAAGACGGTCCGCGCGGCGCCCGGTGTCTGGGCGTGCATTTCGAAGGGCCGTTCTTAAACAACAAATTCCGTCGCGTGCATCGTAACGAGTGGATTATTCCGGCTTCGGCCGCTCGTGCAAAAGAGATGATTGATGCATGCAAGGGCGGATGCTTGATGGTGACGATGGCGCCCGAAGTCGACGGCGCAGCCGACGCCATGCGAGTCTTTTTAGAACACGGCGTCGTTTGCTCCGCAGGACACACGTCGGCGCGCTATCGCGAGGGCATGCTCGCGATCGGATTGGGATTCCGCTCGCTCACCCACGCCTTTAACGGAATGCCTCCGCTAGATCATCGCGATCCGTCGATTCTTGCAGCGTTCATTCAGGATCGCCGCACTATGGTGCAGCTGATCAGCGACGGCTACCACGTCTCGCCGGTAATGGTGGACATTCTGTATCGCACGCTGGGCGATCGCATCGTGCTCGCGACGGATAATATGCCGGCTGCCGATCCCGGCTATCATATCGAAGGCGGCGTGATGCGTTCCGCCGACGGCACGATCGCCGGCAGTGCGCTTCGCATCGATCAAGCCGTTCGTAATTATATGTCCTATGCGGAGATCTCGTTCGCGCAGGCGATCGTCGGCGCAACACATGCACCGGCAAAATTAATCGGCGCCGATAGCGAGATGGGCCGCATCGCACCGGGAACACGCGCCGACCTTTCGTTCTGGGACGAAGATTACCGCATCATCGGGACGATGGTTGCGGGTACGATCGTGCACGGCTTCCACGCGAAGACGACAACCCTGGCATCATGATTGCGGGCGCCGGAGATCGCACGGTCTCGCGCAGCCAAGCGCTGCTCGAAGCGATTTTCGGCGACTCTTTTCTTCGCGGGTTCGACGTGCGGCTTTGGAACGGCACGTTGCTGCCAAGCCGCACCGCCGAGCGCAACTTCACTCTCGTCGTTAATTCCCCGACGACCTTACGCGACGCGTTTTCTCCGCCTGTCGATCTGAATGCGGGACGCGCCTTCGTAGAAGGCGAGCTCGAGGTCGAAGGCAATCTCGAATCCGTCATCGCCATGATGAACGCTGCGAACGACGCCCGCACGGCGGCTCAAACCGTTCGCATTCTTTATCTTCTCAACCGTCTGCCGCGCTCGTCGCGAAACGGTTCTCGCAACGGTCAGGCGCATCTCTCGGGACACGAACACTCCAAAGAACGCGACCGGGCCGCGATCTCTCACCACTACGATCATCCGGTGGAGTTTTACGCATCGTTTCTGGACCCGCAGTTGGTTTATTCGTGCGCGTACTACGACGAAGGTGCTTCTTCGCTGGAGCAAGCGCAAGAAGCGAAACTTCGGCACACCTTACGCAAGTTGCGTTTGCGTCCGGGCATGTCGTTTCTCGATATCGGTTGCGGGTGGGGATCGCTTGTCATGGCGGCGGCGCGCGCGGGCGCGAATGCGCTCGGCGTCACTTTGAGCCGCGTGCAATACGAAACGGCGAAACGGCGAATCGAAGCCGAAGGGTTGAGCGATCGTGCTTCGGTGGAGTTGCTCGATTATCGCGATCTGCGTGGACAGCGCTTCGATCGCATCGCTAGCATCGGCATGGTGGAACACGTCGGACTGGCCAAGCTTCCGACCTACTTCAAAGTAGCGTACGAAGCATTGCGTCCCGGCGGGTTATTCCTGAATCACGGAATCGCCGAGCAGAGTCCCGGACGTAAAGGTGGCCGGCAAACCGGCTTCATTAACCGCTACGTCTTTCCCGACGGTGAACTCGTTGCTCTCGGTGAGAGCCTTGCAATAGCCGAACGCGCCGGTTTTGAAGTTCGCGATGTGGAAAATCTTCGCGAGCACTACACGCACACGCTCCGCGACTGGGTTGCGAACCTCGAAACGAACGTCGAGCGAGCGAAAGCGATTGCCGGCACGCAGGCATATCGCGTTTGGCGTTTGTACATGTCCGCCAGTGCAGCGGGTTTTGCGGCGGGCTCAATGGGCGTCTTTCAGTCATTGCTCGCACGGCCCGACGCCGGCGGCAAAGTCGATATTCCGGCGACGCGACGCGATGTCTACGCCTAGATTTCTTCGTCAGTCTCTTTTTGTAGGCGTTATCCGCCCAAATAAGCGGCGACGATGGAAGGGTCGTTGAGCAGGTCGGTGGCGGCGCCTTCTCGGACGATGCGGCCGTTCTCCAGAACGTAACCGCGCGATGCGATGCGCAGCGCCTGTCGCGCGTTTTGTTCGACGAGCAATACCGTCGTACCGCGTTCGTGAATCGATCGGATGACGGCGAAAATCGTTTGAACGAGCAGCGGCGAGAGTCCGAGTGAAGGTTCGTCCAGTAGCAATAGGCGCGGACCGCCCATCAAGGCACGTCCGATCGCAAGCATTTGTTGTTCGCCGCCGGAGAGCGTGCCGGCGGTTTGATCGAGCCGTTCTTTCAATCGCGGAAAAACATCGAGTACGTTAGAGAAGCGCTCGCTGAATGTTGCTTTGGAAGAAACGCCGTATCCGCCCATCTCCAAGTTTTCCCTTACGCTCATGCGTGGAAAAACGCGGCGGCCTTCCGGGACGTGCCCCAATCCATCCCGCACGATTGCATGCGGCGGCGTGCGCGTAATCGATTCGCCGGTAAAGCGTACCTCGCCGGCGTGCGCGCGAACGAGTCCGCTCACCGCACGAAGCGTCGTGGATTTCCCGGCACCGTTTGCACCCAGTAGCGCAACAATTTCGCCTTCGTCGACGTGCATCGAAATGCCGTGCAGCGCACGGATGCCGCCGTAGCGCACGTCCAAGTCCTTGATCTCGAGCATCGCGCTCATGCGCTCGCCTCGGTCCCGAGATACGCTTCGATTACCCGCGGATCCGAGCGAACCGTTGCACCGTCGCCTTCGGCGATCTTCTCACCGTAATCAAGGACGGTGATCTGTGTGCAGAGCTGCATCACCAGTCCCATATCGTGTTCGATCAACAGCACCGTAACACCGCGGTCGCGAATTGCATGAATGAGCGCAATTAGCGAACTCTTCTCGGTGGGATTCATTCCCGCCGCCGGTTCGTCGAGCAGCAGTAAACGCGGCTGCGTCGCCAGCGCGCGGGCAATCTCTAGGCGTCGTTGCGCGCCGTATGAAAGATTTCGCGCGAATTGCGTACGCGTGCCGCTCAGGCCAACGAAATCCAGCAACTCATGCGCACGTTCGCGCGCCGCCTCTTCTTCTCGCCGTTCCGGCGGCGTGTGGAGCAACGAGGCGGCGACGCCGGCATGCAACCGCGCATGTTCGCCGATCAGCACGTTCTCGAGCGCGTCGAGATGGCCGAATAGGCGAAGATTCTGAAACGTTCGGGCGATTCCGAGGCGTGCAATTTGGTGCGTCGGCCGCCCGTCGATCCGCGTACCGTCGAAAAGAATCGTGCCTTCCTCGGGACGATAGACGCCGGTGATAAGATTAAACACCGTCGATTTGCCGGCGCCGTTCGGACCGATAACGCCCGCTATCGTGCCGGCTTCAAGTGTGAGGTCGAGCGACTTTACGGCGGTGAGTTTTCCGAAGCGCTTCTCAACCGAACGCAACTCTAAAAGCGCCACGTTACTCCTCAACCTCCGCGGCATGGAGTTCCTGACGCCGTTCGCGGTTCGGCAACAACCCTTCGGGACGGAACAGCATCAACAAAACCAAGATGGCGCCGTAGATGAAGAAATTGTAATTGGTCAGATCGAGATTCGTGTGGAGCGTTCCGTTCACGAGCGAATTGATCTGCGGCAGAATCGATCCGTTGACAAGCGCGAGTAGAATGGCGCCGACGGCGACGCCGGCGAGGTTCCCCATGCCGCCAAGAACCACCATTGATAGAATCAACACGCTCGTTTGAAACTGAAAAAGATCCGGCGACACCAAGCTGAGCTTTGCAGCGAAGACGACACCGGCAAGTCCCGCAAAAGCAGCGCCGCACGCGAATGCGGCCAGCTGAACGCCGGTGGTATTGATGCCGACATGACGCGCCGCCAGCAAATCTTCACGAATTGCCATCCACGCACGTCCAAGCCGGCTGTTGCGCAGATTGTTCGCGCACCACATCCCGAGCGCAACGATGGCTACGATGACGTAGTAAAACGGCACGGCACTCGTTCCGAAAGAGTGACCGAAGAACGACGGCGCATCGAGCGCGCTGATGCCGTTGGGTCCGCCGGTGTACTTGGTCAGATTCTGAAAGATCTGCGGAACGATCAAACCGAAACCGAGCGTTACTATCGCGAGGTAATCACCACGCAAACGCAACGTCGGCGCGCCGAGGATTAACCCGAAGATCGCCGCGAGCGCCGGACCAATAACAAGCAAAAGCCAAAACGGAAGATGGATGCCGAATTGCGGGCTCGCCAGCATCCCATATGCATAAGCGCCGATTGCGAAGAACGCTGCATACCCAAGATCCAGCAGACCCGCAAACCCCACCGTGATGTTCAAGCCAAGTGCAAGCAGCACGTAAATGCCAACGTCGCCGAGCGCGTTGATCGACGCGTCGTTGCGATCGATGAGGGGCACGAGCAGCAAGAAAACCGAGAGCACTCCGAGCAGCAGCCGTTTCGTGTGCATCCAAGGCACGCGCTCGATGGCGACTGCAAACGCAATTGCAATCGCCGCAATTGCGTAGATCATACCTTCTCGGCCACTTGCGCACCAAGCAGCCCCGACGGCCTAACGACCAGGACGAGAATCAAGATGGCAAAGACCGTGACGTTGCTCCACTGGCCGCCAAGTTTCCACGTCGCAAACGACTCGACGATGCCGATCAAAAAGCCGCCGAGCATTGCGCCCGGCAGATTTCCGATTCCACCCAAGACCGCGGCGGTGAACGCTTTTAAGCCCGCTCCGAATCCATTGAGGAACCACGTCGACTGATAGTAAACGCCCGAAACGAATCCGCCGATCCCCGCAAGAACGCCGGCAACGAGAAACGTCACCGCGATCGTGCTATCGACGTTGATGCCCATCAAGGCCGCGGCCTGACGGTCTTGTGCGACAGCGCGCATGGCTTTGCCGGTCTTAGTGTTCTGCACGAACAGATGAAGCGCAACCATGGCCACGACCGCGAGAACGACGACAACCAATTGCTGCACCGATATCGCTACCGGCCCGAAGTTCAGCGTTGGATTCGGCATTACGGGCGGGAACGGAATCGGAGCAGCGCCCTTCCACGCCTGCATCGCATTTTCAAGGATAAACGAGACACCGATTGCGGTGGTCAGCGGCGCAAGACGCGGCGCATTGCGAAGCCGCCGGTAGGCCAGCCGTTCAATCAGCATTCCAATCAAACCGCAACAGATCGCCGCACCGGCTAGCGCCAGCGCAACGTCGATTGCAAGCGCCGCGCCGTGCAGTTCACCGGAAACGCCTAGCGCCGTAAAAATCGCCAGCGCAATAAAAGATCCTAACGTGTAAACATCGCCGTGAGCAAAGTTGATCAGCTCCACGATGCCGTAAACCATGGTATAGCCGATCGCGATCAACGCGTAGATTCCGCCGAGCGAAATCCCGTTAACCAGCTGGGCGAGAAATTCGTGCAACGAAAGAGCCTATGACTTCAAATTGATTTGATCGATGAACGCCGGTTTGCCGCTCTTGATTGTGTAAAGCGAAAGCACCGGTTCCTTTACGTCGCCGTTTTCATCGAAGCTGACCGGCCCGATCGGCGTAGCAAGATTGTTGGTCTTCGCGACATGGGTGATGACTTGCGCACGCGTGGGCATTTCATTCTTGTTGGCCTTGATAGCACGCGAAATCGCATCGATCGCGACCTGCGCAGCAGCGTAGCCGTTGGCGCTGTACGGTCCGATCCCCGAATGGTACGCGTTCTGATAGTCTTTGATGAACGTCTGCGCCGAGGGAAGTTTCTCGGCATTCGGCGCTGCCAGCGTGTAGAACGTGCCGTCGGCACGTTGTCCCGCAACGGTTCCGATATCGGGAATGCCGTCACCGCCCATGAATGCAACGTCGCCCAGCCCGGTATCGAACATCTGCTGACGAATTAGGCCGGCGCCGGTACTTGTCGTACCGCCGTAAAAAATTAAGTCGGGTTTGGTTGCGGCGATCTTCGTAAGCAGCGATTTGAAATCTTGAGTGTTTTTAGCGATGTGATCGTGTCCCAAAACCGTACCGCCGCCGCTCTGATACTCTTTTTCGAAAACGTTGGCGAGATCTAGTCCGTACGTCTCATTGTCGTCGATGATATACGCTTTTTTGAATCCACGTTGAAGCGCGAACTTCGCAGCCGCAGACCCTTGGCGCGAATCGGTGGTGCATACGCGGAAGAATGAATTCGTCGACGGATTGGCGCGGCGCATAGCTTGTGCGTCGGGACCGAGCGTCAACGTGTCGCTGACGGTCGACGGTGCGATTTGCGCCAGACCTGCCGCGTTTGTCACCGGAATCTCTGCCGCAGCAACGTTTGAATTGTACGGACCGAGCACGACCAAAACGTTGGGATCGGAGACGAAGTTCTTTACGTTTGCGACGCCCTGTTGCGGGCTGTGCACGCCTTGCACCGCGTCGTCGGACTGGACGACCTGGAGCGTGAATCCGCCCGGCAGTCCCTTCTTGTTCGCCTGATCGACGGCGAGCAGCATGCCGTTCAACGTCGTGCGGCCAACCGAGGCGTCTCCGCCGGAGAGCGGCAAATCGATGCCGATCTTGATCGTCTTACCGGAAGGCGCATTGCTTGTGTTCTGGCTAGAATTAGAACCGGAAGAACACGCGGCGAGGCCGGCGGCACAAAAAAACGCAACAACGGCGCGGGACACATAGCTAAGGGTCTGCATGACCCGTCCGATTTGGAGTAACGGCCGGACCGTCCCTCCGTCCGCGCTTCAATTCCACTCAACGGCCACGTGAAAAATGACGTTACAAGACGCACTTTCCGAACTTCGAAATCTTGCACGCTCAACCCAAACGCTTGCCGCGATTGGGGCAGAGATTCGCTTGCGCCAGGAGGGCAATGCCGGTGACAACCGCGTGCGCGTACTCCTGCAGGAGACGATGCAAGCGTTGAACCCTTCGCCCCTTGAGGGATTGAATGCCGAACAGCAAGCGATGTTGCTTGGCATTATCCGCATCGTGTTTCGCGACGCTGCGGAGTTGTTGAACGACCCTGCGCGTTCGCCGGGCTGGACCTACTCGGACACCGAGATGCTCGAAGCGCAGGGCCGCGCCTCCCGCGCGAATGTGATTTCCATCAGCGCTTTTGCCGCCCAACACCCAAAGCTCGCTACAGTTCTGTCTGAGCCAAGTGCGTTCTTGGACATCGGAACGGGCGTGGGGCACTTGGCGCTGGAGGCCGCAAAAGCGTGGCCCGCGATGCGCGTGACGGGCATCGATATTTGGGACCCGGCGCTCGCACTCGCGCGCAAGAACGTAGATGCAAGCGAATTGAACGGCCGCGTCGAGTTGCGCAAGCTTAACGTCGACGACCTCGCTGAAGAGCAAGCCTACGATCTCGTTTGGCTGCCGGCGCCGTTCTTGCCGCGCGACGTCTTCGAACGCGCTGTCGGCAAGACATACGCGGCATTGAGGCCGGGCGGGTGGCTCGTTGTCGGCCAGTACGGAATACCAAACGAACCGGTGGGACGGGCGCTCACGCAATTGCAAATCGTGCGCAGCGGCGGCTACCCCTGGGAAGCACCCGAGCTTGTAAGTCTGCTGCAAGATTCCGGATTCGAAGATATCGAACCGGCGCCCGGGCCAGCCGGCGGCCAGCTGGTCTTCGGCCGCCGCTAACGGAGTGCGGCGGCGTTGAAGTACGCGGCTCGCGGATGGTGCAAGACAATCGCGGCGGTCGACTGCTCTGGAACCATCTGAAACGCCTCGGTTAGCGTAACGCCGATTCTTTCCGTAGCGTCCAGCAAACGGAAAACGGTTTCGTGTTGCGAGACGTCGGGACACGCACCGTATCCCCACGAGTATCGCTTGCCGCGCTCTTGATCCAAGCGCAACTCCGTGCGAATGCGCCGATGCGTCCACTCGGCGAGCGCTTCCGCGGATTGAACGGTGAAGCCGTGCACGAAGTACGATTCGCTGTAATCGCCGCTTTGGTAGAGGTTTTCAGTCTGTTGTGCGCCGCGCGTTCCAACGGTCACCACTTGGAGCGCCACGACATCAGGTGCGCGGCCATTTTGCGGTTCGCGCAGGTAGTCCGCAAGCGAGAGATGATCGCCGCCGATTTGACGTGCAAACGGGAAGCGCGCGATTTCATGAGAGTGATTCTTCGGATCGTAAATCACCACGTCGTTTCCGATTCCGGCAGCAGGGAAGTACCCATAGACAACGCGCGGCTGTAGCAACTCCGACTCGATCGCTTCGTGCTGATACTTCACTAAACGAGGTTCGAACTCGTCGCGAATTAGCGCATCGAACGCTTCGCCTTTCGTGTTGCTCGCGCCCCACGAGAGACGATAAAGGCTCTTCAAATCGAAACACGGCCACAGTTCACGAACGTCGACGGTTTCTAGCGTCTGCGCTCCCCAGAACGGCGGCTCGGGAACATCGGCAAGCTCCGATTTTACGAACGAAATCGTGGGCGCTTCGGAAGCTACCGCAACTGTATCTCGGGCACGATCGCGCTGCTTGAAGACATCCTCACGAATGCGCTCGACGAATGCAGCACGTTGATCGGGTGATGCCGTAAGGCGGTCCATGATCTCGAGGCCTTCAAATGCGTCCTTCGCGTAGAAAAGGCCCGGCGTAAAGAAGCGTTCGCCTTCGTCAAGCAACGCAATACGCCGTCCGAAATCGCGATTGATCGCAGCGCCGCCGACGATAACCGGAAACTCGAGACCGCGAGCGTCTTGTTCTTGAACGCAAATAGGCATCTGTTTACTAGTAGAAACGAGCAGTGCCGAAAGGCCGATCGCATCGGCTTTGACCTCAACCGCTTTTTGCAAGATCGTATTCATCGGAACTTGCTTGCCGAGATCGTGCACGGTATAGCCGTTATTCGTTAGAATCGTATTGACCAGATTCTTGCCGATGTCGTGCACGTCGCCGAAAACAGTCGCAAGCACCACGGTGCCCTTGGTTGCGCCTTCCTTCTTCTCCAGGAACTGTTCGAGGTGCGCCACCGCTTTTTTCATCACTTCCGCCGATTGCAAAACGAACGGCAGAATGAGTTCGCCGGCGCCGAATTTGTCGCCGACCTCTTTCATAGCCGGAAGCAGGATCTCGTTGAGAACCGCGACCGGTGTGCGGTCTTCTAACGCGACGTCGATCTTCGCCTCGATGCCGTCCTTTCGGCGGCGCAGAATCGCGTTGTGGATCTGCTGCTCGATCGGCAGAGTCGCTTCCGCATCAACGGCATTTTCGTCTTGCGCCTGCTGCCCAACGTTGGTCTCGAAGTACTCGATGAAACGTGCGAGTGCATCCGGACGTCGATTGAAGACCAGATCGTCGCAGAGATCGCGCACTTCAGCATCGATCTCGGCGTACGGCGTGATCTCTTTCGCGTGAACCAATGCAGCATCGAGCCCCGCCTCGACGCAATGATGCAGGAAGACCGAATTCAGCACTGCACGGGCCGCCGGTTTCAGGCCAAACGAAACGTTCGAGACGCCGAGCGACGTAAGCACGCCGGGCAGCTCGCGCTTGATGAGGCGAATGCCTTCGATCGTTTCGATCGCCGAGTTCGAGAATTCGGCATCACCGGTTGCGAGCGTGAACGTGAGATCGTCGAAAATCAGCGCGCCGGCCGGAATACCGTACTCTTTCACGACGATGTCGTAAATGCGGCGTGCCACTTCGAGCTTACGTTGCGCGGTCTTCGCCATGCCCGACTCGTCGATCGTCAGCGCGACAATCGCCGCGCCGTGTTCTTTGGCAAGCGGGACGACGACGTCCATCTTCGCGCGGCCGGCTTCGAGATGAACCGAATTGAGAATCGCACGGCCCGGGTAGTTCTCTAACGCAAGCTGCATGACGCGCGGCTCGGTCGAGTCGATCATCAGCGGCACTTCAATGGATTGCGCGAGGCGGCGCGCGATTTCTCGCATCTGCACGTCTTCATCCGTGCGTTCCGTCAACGCGCAACAGATATCCAGCACGTGTGCGCCGGCTTCGACTTGCTCGCGGGCAACGAGCACGATCTCGTCGTAATTGTCTTCCAACAGCAAGCGCTTCATTTTGCGCGAACCTTGGCTGTTGATGCGTTCGCCGACAAGCAGCGGCCGCGGTTCTTGTTCCAGCGCGGCGGCCGTCATCGCCGATGCGACAAATTGCGCCGGCTTCGGCTGCGGGGCGCGTCCCGGTTTTCCATACGCATCTACGACGTCTCGCAATTGCGTAATGTGTTGCGGCGTCGTGCCGCAGCAGCCGCCGATAACGTTTACGTGGAACTCGCGCACGAACTCACCAAGATTGCGTGCCAGTTCTTCGGGAGTCTCAGGGTAAATCGTTTCGCCCTTGGGACCCATCAGCGGCAATCCGGCATTCGGAATTACGCTAACGAAACACCGCGAATTCTCGGTGAGATACCGGATCGAGTCGCGCATTTGCGCAGGTCCGGTCGAACAATTGAGCCCGAGAACGTCGATCGGAAGCGCGTCGAGCGTTGCGCAGATCGCGCGCACGTCGGTCCCCAAAAGCATGCGGCCTTCGGTAATCAACGTCGGTTGCGCTTGAATCGGAACGCGGCGCATTCCACGATCGAACTCTCGTGTGATGCCCGCGATCGCGGCTTTGAGCTCGAGCAAATCTTGCATCGTCTCGAGCAGCAACACATCGACGCCGCCGTCGATCAACGCACGCGCCTGCTCCGCATAGAGCTGCGCTAACTCTTCGAACGTGGTCTTCGAGAGTGTTGGGTCGGAAGACGAAACAAGCATACCGGTCGGACCGATCGACCCCGCGACGAAACGCGGCCGCTCTTTGGTCGCGACGGCATCGCACGCATCACGTGCGATTTCCGCCGAACGGCGATTGATCTCGTACGTCTTTTCGCCCAGCTCGTATTCGTCGAGTTTCAGACGCGACGCGGTAAACGAATCGGTTTCTACAACGTCCGCGCCGGCTTCAAGATACGCAGCATGAATCGAGCGAACGACGTCGGGGCGTGTGAGGACAAGCGCCTCATTGCACCCGGCGTACCGCTCTCCGCCGAAATCATCGGCGGATAAGTCAAGCGCCATGAGCTGTGTGCCCATGGCGCCGTCATAAATCAGGACCCGCTCGGTGAGCAGGTGCAGATAGTCACGCAATTAAGTTCGACTACTCGCTTCTTCGACGGCGAAGTTGGGAGTTACGTGGATATCACCCACGGCACGCCCGGCCCGATTATACACGATTGGGCGCGCAAAGGCACGGAGTTCTGTCGCTTGCTCTGGTGTTAGAGTGCCAAGCGCCTGCAACGCGGCCATCGTTACCGGCGAGCGCGCACGCGACGTCCCATCGATTACTTTGCTTGCAAAGCCGGCTCGTTGCGGGATAGCCGCTACGCCGTGGACGCCTTCAGCGCCAACCTTGCAGGCAACCGAGCCGGCGGCAGTCCGCATGAGCATGGTATCGAACTCGCCTGTCCCGCTCACGTATTCCGGATGCGAGACCATCGCGTCCCGCACGACGAGCAACGCCATCGCATCGCGCGAATTCAAGCCTTCAAACGTGGCGAAGCGCGCAAAGGCCAATGCGGCTTTGCGGAGCGTCGTTGCATAGACCGGAATCCCGCAACCGTCGACGCCAAGCGGCCACGTTTTCGGATCGTCGTCCGACATACGCGCGCAGAACGCTAGAATTCGTTGCTCCGCGGGGTTGGAGACTTCGAGATACGTCGAGATATCCGCGCCGATAACTTTGCACAAGGCAAGAATCCCGGCATGTTTCCCCGAGCAGTTGTTGTGGAGCGCGCTCGGTTTTTCACCCGAGCGGATTAGGGCGTGCGCCGCGGCTTCGTTATATGGAAGATGTATGCCACATTGCAGCGCCGATTCATCGAGCCCGATCTTTTTTAGAATCGAACGAACGGCTTCAACGTGAAACGGCTCGCCGGAATGCGAGGCCGCCATGACGGCGATTTCGCGCATGTCCAAGCCGAACGCTTCGCGCACGCCCGCTTCGATCGCCGCCGCGGCGATGAACGGTTTCGCCGTCGAGCGTAGGAATACGGGCGTATCGATTTCACCGGCGGAGAAAAGAACGTCGCCGCGCGCGGTAGATGCGCATGCGGCGACGTGATGGATGGATTCTACGAGGTCACCTCGGGTGACTTCGACGATGGGTTCGCCTTGGAGTTGGTGCAACGGTTTTGTAATTATCCTACGAGCGCGGGTTCAACAACGACGGCTTCCTGATCCGCAAAGACCGGATTGCTTAGATACCGTTCGCCGGTATCACAGCCGATCGTCACAATCGTCTTCCCCTTCGCTTCGGGGCGCGCCGCTACTTGCATAGCAGCCCAGACGTTCGCGCCCGCGGAGATTCCGACGAGCATTCCTTCTTCACGAGCCAGCCGGCGCGCCACCGCGATTGCATCCGCGTCGGTAACCCTAATCACTTCGTCGTAGATCGAAGTGTCGAGCACCTTTGGCACAAAGCCCGTGCCCGTACCTTGAATCTTGTGCGGTCCCGGAGTGCCGCCGGAAAGCACCGGAGATGCATCGGGTTCACCCGCGATGATCTTGACGCCGGGTTTGCGTTCCTTCAGCACTTCACCAACGCCGGTAATCGTGCCGCCGGTGCCGATCATGGCGAGGAAGATATCGACGCCGCCGTCGGTATCGCGCCATATCTCCTCGGCGGTCGTGCGCCGATGGACTTCCGGATTTGCCGGATTCTCGAACTGCTGCGGCACGAAGTACTGGTTGGGTGCACCCGCTTGAATCTCTGCGGCCTTCGCGATCGCGCCTCTCATGCCGTCGGCGCCGGGCGTCAGCACAACTTGGGCGCCGTATGCCTTCAAGAGGTTGCGTCGCTCGACCGTCATCGTGTCGGGCATGACAAGAAGACACTGATAGCCCTTCGCTGCGGCAACGAAAGCAAGCGCGATGCCCGTGTTTCCGCTGGTAGGTTCCAGAATCTTCATTCCCGGGAGAAGACGGCCGTCGCGTTCAGCGGCTTCGATCATCGAAACGCCGATGCGATCCTTAACCGAGCCGGCGGGATTGAACGACTCCATCTTCACCAGGATCGTCCCGCCTAGTCCCTTATTGAGGCGCGGGATTTTGACTAGCGGCGTGTTGCCGAACGTGTCGGCAAGGTTTTCGTAAATGCGTGCCATTCTGCTTGTTCACAAACCTTTCGCACGGCTGAAGTTTTCGCATTATATCATGACGAACACCCGTTCGTACCGTGTTCTCCATCGCCGAAAAATCCTTATACGTCGACGCGCTCGATTTGTGGATCGACAGCATGCGAACCCGCAGCCGCTGTTACGTTTCCCACGGCCACAGCGATCATGCGCGGGAACACGAAGTTGTTGTCGCAACGCCGAATACGGCGCGCATCTGCAACTCGCGCTTTGCGCGGCGCCGGGCCGAGGCACACCAGCTCTCATTAATCGCACGGATCGAGAAACCGCGGGTGACGGTTGCTTTCGAAGAGCACCATTTCAACGAACCGTGGATGGAAGCCGATCACCAGCTGACGTTGTTTTCAGCGGGCCACGTCTTGGGAAGCTCGCAGCTCCTAATCGAAGGCGAACACGGCCGCTTCGTCTACACCGGCGATTTCAAACTGACGCCGTCGCTTACGGTGGAACCGCCGGAAGTAAAAGAATGCGACGTCGTGTTGATGGAGTGCACGTACGGACGGCCTCAGTACGTCTTTCCGCCGCGCGAGGAAGTTGCAGGCGAGATGATCCGTTTCGCGCGCACGGCTCTGCAAGACGATGCTGTACCAGTCTTTTTTGCGTACTCCCTCGGCAAAGCACAAGAAGCGATGGCGATTCTTGGAAACGCGGGCATTCCGCTTACAGTCCACGGCGCCGTTGATACCCTTGCACGGGTGTATCAGCAGTGCGGCGTGCAGATGCCGAAGTTCGAGCGCTACGACGCCTTGCATTTTCGCGCCGAATCAGCCTTGATTTGGCCGCCCGGTGGAAAAGCGCTACCGAAGGCCTTGCGTAATAAAACGGTGCGCACCGCAATGTTGACCGGCTGGTCGCTCGATCGCGGCGCACTCTTTCGTTACGGCACGGAGCGCGGTTTCGCGCTTTCCGATCACGCCGACTACCCGTCGCTGCTTCGGTATATCGAACTCGCACAACCGAAGAAAGTTTTGCTTGTCCACGGCTGGCGCGATTTCGTCCACCGCTTGCGTGCGTTAGGCATCGACGCGGAGTACCTGGAACACAATCCGCAGCTCTCGCTGTTTTAACTCTTCTTTTTTCGTGTCGCGCCGTTGTGCGACGGCCCTTTGCGTTTGGAAGGGGCCTTCGCGATCTGCGTTACTTTCGGTTCTTCCGATTCGCCGCCGCGCGTGGCAAGCGCCTCGATCTCGTCGCGGCAGAATTCGTTGAAGTACGCATCGCGCAGATTGCCGATCCGCAAATCACTCACCGTGCGCGAACCATCCGGCCGCAAAATGTCGGCGGAACGCAAGTACGGAATGTAGCGCGCAAGGCGCGACATTCTCCACTCGGTGAGCTTCCATTTGTTCGAGCACATGTACTCGTAGTCGTACGCCGGAAGCGACCCTGTCTTTTCATTGAGCGGCGTTAACTTTACTCGAAAGCCTTCGCGATTGAAAATCGCGTCTTCAACTTGTTTGATGCTCGCCATATCAATCGACGCCGATATCCCAAAGCAAACCCAGATCTTTTTTCGAGAACGTCTTGAACGCGATAAGGGTCTCCGTGCTTTCGATTCCGTCGAGTGCGGCGATCTGCTCGGTTACCAAATCGTTTAGAGCCTCGTGCTCTTTCACGCGGACGATGGCCACCATGTCGAACGGCCCGGCAACGGAGTACACCTCGGCTATCCCTTCGATGGCCAGGAGGTCGTCGGCAATGGACTTCAGGCGCGGCCGCTCGACATTCATTAAAATAAATGCGGTTACCATGCTACCGGCTTCGCTTTGCGGACGGCTGCTGCCCGCCATATTTGAAGGCAGGCGATTAATCCGTGCCCGAGATGGAAATCTTGTAACTGCCGGGGTTCGGAGACCGGACGGCATGTACCTAATCTTGTTCGTAGTGCTGGGAATCGTCGTCGCCACATCCGCGGCCTCCGCGGATCAGAGCCCCGCTGCGGGACCGGGTCTGCAAAGCGTACCGCTCTTTTCTCGTTTGTCGGTGGCTAATCACCGCGTTCGGTCCTATACGGCTCCCGTAACCATGGACGTTTCTTTGCACCGCTTTTTCTTCACATTTCATTTTAAACTCAAAGGGAACGTGAAGTACGAAGCGCCTGGAAACGTGACGTTTACGATGGATCGCGTTCCCGAGCAATACCAGCGCCTCTTCGGCGACCTTGGAGAGCCGTTGACGTGGGCGCGAATCTACTCCATGCAAGTTCTTGGGCAAACGATGGTCGATGGCCGGCCGATGTACTCCGTTCAAGGCGTCCCGCGCAAGCCGTCGCAAGTCGATCACGTTGTGATTCAAACCAGCGAACCGAGCGCGCCGATTCATGCGCAATGGGTGCTGCACGACGGGTGGACCGTCGATTCGATGATCGAAGAGCAGAACACCGAAAAGCTGCTCTTCCCAAAGCATGAATTAGCGGATATCGTCGGTCATGGATACAAAATCCACACCGACATGCACTACGGCAACTACGCATTGGATACGAGTGAAGGCATTCGCGACAACGTGTCAGTCAATAGCAGCGACAAGCAGCAAAACAGCAAAGATTGAGTTCCTTGCGAACTACTTGAAGAACCTCGACGACGCGGATTTAGAAGCGGCGACGAGATTCTTTACGGGCAATCCGTTTGCAGCGCGCGACCAGCGAAACTTGAACCTAGGCGGCCGTGCAATTATCTCCGTGGCGGAGCGCGCTTGGGGCTTTACTTCGGCGCAGCTCTCCGCAGGCTACCGGGAGACCGGCGATCTGGGGAGTGCGCTCGGTCCGCTCGTGAAACCCTCCGGTGACTTGATGCTCTTCGGCCACGATGCGTTGTCGCCGGCAACGCTAAAAGCCCGTTTCGACGAGATCGCCGCCGCATCCGGGAAGAACGCAGGGAAGCGGCGCGAGCAGATTCTCGAGGGAATTTTACGCAGCGTTACGGATCCGGTCGAGGCAACGTACGTAATAAAGATTATTACCGGTGATCTGCGCATCGGACTTCGCGAAGGGCTCGTGCACGATGCGATCGCGCTGGCGTTCGACACCACGCATAAAGGCGTACACCGCGCCACGATGGCCTCCGGCGACGTCGGCGAAGTTGCCGTTGCCGCGAAACATCATCGTTTGGAAGAGATCCACGTTGCGTACGGCGCCCCGGTCGGGATAATGCTCGCCTCACCTGTTCCCTACGGAGACAGTTACAAGGAGCTCGACGGAAACGACTGGCTGGTCGAGGACAAATACGACGGAATTCGCCTGCAGGCCCACGTGCATGATGGACGCGTTCAGCTGTACACTCGGACGTTCAACAACGTGACGAATTCGTATCCCGAGATTCGCGATGCGCTTGCGAAGCAATCGCGACACATGATCCTGGACGGCGAAATCGTTGCTACACGCGATGGGAGGGTTCTGCCGTTTCGCATCCTTCAGGCGCGGTTGCAACGTAAAGAGATCGATCCAAGCCTTTTGGCGGACGTTCCGCTTAGGTACGTTGTGTTCGACGCGATCGCTATCGATGACGAATTTCTCATCGACGAACCACTTTTGGAACGCCGCGCACAGTTGGCCGGCGCCATCGATCCGATTGAAAGCGTGGTACTTGCGCCGTTCGAGCGGTTGGAGCAAGGCGCCCCGCCTGGATCCATCAACGATCGTTTCGAAGCCGCCCGCGCACGTGGAAATGAGGGCTTGATGTTCAAGCGCGCCGATGCGCCCTACATTCCCGGGCGCCGCGGCAAATGGTGGCTCAAGCTGAAGCGCGAGTTGACGACGCTCGACGTGGTGGTTGTTGCGGTCGAATGGGGACACGGTAAACGCGCAAAAGTGCTTTCCGACTATACCTTCGCAGTTCAAGACGATGAAGGCAATCTGCTCACCATCGGCAAGGCGTATTCGGGACTGACCGACGCCGAAATCGCACAAATGACCGAGTGGTTTTTAGCGCATCAAACCGGCAAACGCGGTTACGCGCTTGCGGTCGAGCCGAAAGTTGTGCTGGAAGTGGCGTTCGACATCGTTCAGCGCAGCGATCTCCACGAAAGCGGATATGCTCTGCGCTTCCCGCGCATCGTTCGGATCCGCGACGACAAGCCTGTCTCACAAATCAACACGCTCGCCGACGTCGATGAAATCTACCGGGAGATGTTGCTCCGCGAGGGCATCGACGAACCTTTGTCATCCTCATAGGGTGCTTACCGCAATTTAGAGCGGTGTTCGCGGATAGCGCGGGCCCGTTCGGCGGCATCAAATCCGCCCTTCGACCGGCCGCGGCCGGGCATCGCAGTACGCAGTCG
>CAZJLJ010000005.1:84783-88635 GCA_964546935.1 uncultured bacterium
CGGCATCAAATCCGCCCTTCGACCGGCCGCGGCCGGGCATCGCAGTACGCAGTCGCGACACCGCTACGACGCCTAACAATAACATCGCGGTAAGCGCAAGAAATAGCCGTGAGTGAATCGGCAATGCTGCGGCGCTCGCAAGAATTACCGCTAAGAGCGCAACGAATGTTTCCCAGCGTTGCAACTAATGTCCGCCCAGATACTGAAGTGTTTCGATTAGAGCACCCGGAGTAACGGCGGTCCGCCCGCAAAACGGGCGGTCGAACAACGTGGTCACCCAGAAAAGCACTCCAAGTGAACTCCCAATCGCAATCATCAGCGCCGCCTGCAATTCTACGGGCTTCAGCACGGCTTTCCGCCCGGCGGATCAGCGGCCCTCAACAAACGAAGCCTCGGCATGTTGCCGAGGCTTCGCGTTTGAGGAGTGTGGCCCTCGCTAGTGGTTCTTGAAGCGCGCCACGCGTTTTTCGTTGTACGCCGCGATGCCTTCTTTGGCATCGTCGCTCTTGAAGAGCAGCGATTGCAGTTCGCGCTCCAGCGCAAGCGCGTCTTGCAACGGAAGCTCTGCGCCGGTTTGGACGCTGCGCTTGATATGTCCGACCGCCATCGGCGCCTTGTTCGGCGAGCAGAACTGCCGCGCATAGTCCGTGATTTGCTCGCGAAACTCCTCAGCCGACCCTTCGAAGATATCGCTGACGACGCCCCAGTCCAGCGCCTGTTCGTAGCTGAATGTTTTGCCGGACACCATCAGTTCGAGCGCCCGTGCCTTGCCCACTAATCGCGCAAGACGTTGCGTGCCGCCGGTACCGGGAAGAACGCCAAGCGCGACTTCCGGCAAGCCGATTTTGCCCGCGTCTTTGCGAGCGATACGGATGTCGGCCGCCATTGCGATCTCCATACCGCCACCCACGCAATGGCCGTTCAAGGCCGCGATCACGAGCTTCGGTGTTTGTTCTAGCCGGCTAAGCGTTTCGTTTGCGTGCAAGCAGAACATGTACTTGAATTCCGGTGTCACGGAATTGAGCATGTTGATGTTCGCACCGGCCGAGAAGAACTTCTCGCCCGATCCGGCCAACACGATCACTTCCACGTCGCTGTCGAAGCGCGCATCCAGAATCGCTTCGTCCAGCTGCCGCATCATTTCGTGCGTGTACGTGTTCGCCGGCGGATCGTTCATCTCGATGAAGCCGATGTGGCCGTCCTTCCAGTAATTGATGACGCGCTTTCCGTCGAAAGCGCGGGCCTCGCGCCCGAAAGGCGTTTGTTGAGCTGTCGCTCCGTTCGCAGTTGTGCTCATTTCTTTTCCTTTAGTTACTCAGGTTGCCCTTAGGCGCGATCCAATTTGAATCTTTGAAGTAGTTTGCGAGAACGGCGTCGTCGGCCGGTGTCGGGAGAACGCCCGGCATGTACGCCGTCCACTCGTCCGCCGTGAGCTTACGGCCGTCGACGGTCCAATACTCGTTGGCGTATTGACCGATCTTGCGATTGAAACGCATATCAGGAACGTATAGTTTGGTTTCGCTAACGTTCACTTCGTTGACGCGATTCACCGTTTGAGTGATCTCGTCATAGAACTGATCGCGTGCGCGTTCGTTCAAATGCTCTTTGTCGACGGCATCGCTCGTTTTATCTTCGTCTACGCGGCCCTTGATGCCCCAGGTGTAGGCCCATTGCGCCGAACCGGAATGATCGGTGCCGAAAAGATCCAGCGACCCCGAAATCCACTTGTTGTAGTACTTCTGCTGCAGCTCTACGGGGATGATGCCGGCTTTCGCAATGCGGCGCAGACCCGTAATCCCCGTTCCCATGTGGAACGACTCTTCTTTCAGCATCGGACCCATCGAAGATGCGAGCGGCGCAAAGCTCGAGTGCGAGAGCATCGTCAGCTGGAACTTGCCGTCGCGATCCATGAAATTCGTGTATGCGAAGAAATCGAGCCAGTGCGTCACGTCGTCGTTGAAGGCGTTCAATAAACGGTTCTTCTTCCCGAACGCCCGGCGCTCGAGCATCTTCTGCGCTTCGATCTTCCCTTCGCTGCCGAAGTGATTCACAAGCAGATGACACATCTGATAGCCGTGCCGTGTCTCTTCAACCATGATGCGAACCAACGCGGCAAGGTCGTACTCGGACGGCGCATTGTTTACCAGAAAACGCTGTTGCTCGTTTGAAGCGAATTCGGTGTCGCCCTGGTAGACGATCATGTTCAGGACAGCATCGCGCATGCGCTGATCGGGAATCTCCCGCACCTTTTCCCAGCGGCGATCGCCCTTGAAATCGCCGAAAAAGATCTCCGGCGTCGGCAGCTCCCCGTACTTGGCCTCAAAGCTGTAGCCGGGTACAAACCGGTCGATGAGTTCCTGATCCAGGCCGATATCTTTCTGCCAGTCCTTCAGCAGGTCGACCCAGTCGTCAAAGGTGGAGATGCGCGCCATGGATTAAAGGCCTCCGAAGCCGTTAGGCTGCTTTATGACGGATTTAATGATTTCCGTGAGAATACCGTCATACTACTGAGTCGACTGGAGGGTGTCAACTGGACCGGCAAATTACGAGACCGAACTCGTTCATCTTCACGCTATACGGAGACTTGGTCCACCGCCACGTGACCGATGGATCGCTTTGGATCGGCAGCCTCATTCAATTGATGGCGTCGTTCGGGCTCTCGGAAGCTGCCGTCCGGCAGGCTGTCTCACGCATGTCCCGCCAGGGGTGGCTCGTGGCGCGAAAGGAAGGCAACCGAGCGTACTACGCCGTTACGGAACGTGGCCGCCGTCGGATCGAGGGCTTGAGCCCACGCATCTATGGACCGGTGGTCGAATGGGACGGCCGGTGGCGGATGCTTACGTACAGCATCGCCGAGGCGCAACGCGAACGGCGAGACCGGCTGCGGAAAGAGCTCACCGTTTTGGGATGGGCGCCGCTTTCGGCTTCTACATGGATTTCGCCGTCGGATGCAATTGAAGACGTCCGTGAAATGGCCGAAGCTTCGAACCTTTTGGAAAACATCGACCTCTTTATTGCCGAATACTCCGGCCCGGGGACCGATCGCGAGTTGCTGACAAAATGCTGGGATCTGGAAGCAATTGCGCGCGCGTACGGCGATTTCATTCGCGAGTACGAGCCGCGTCTGGCGCAGGAACGCCGTGAAAACAACCTCACCGACGAAGAAGCTTTCGTCGAGCGTCTGTGGCTCGTGCACAACTACAGAAAGTTTACCTACGTCGACCCCGGGTTGCCCAGCACGTTGCTTCCGGCGCACTGGCCCGGCACAACGGCGGCGGCGCTTTTCCGCGAGTACTACGCTGCGATCGATCGCAAATCGCTGCGCTTCTTCGCGGAAGCGACTGGGCAGGCGGTCCCGGCTTAACTGAGGAAGAGCCCGCGCCATGCCAAAGTGGTTTTTCATCGCGTGCGCCGTTGCGGCTGCCGCGCTTGCAGCATGCAGCAATTACAATGTGAACGGCATCTCCGGGAACCCCGCGACGCCGACGCCCGTACCGTCGTATTCACCGAATCCGGCGATCACCTCGGCCAGCGTATCGTTCTCGATTTCCGGCACACCGATTCCGAACCAGCCGATTGCGATGTCGACGCCCGATCCGAACGGATTGCCTGGGACCGCGATCGCAACGGTCCTCACCGACACCACCGGCACGGCGAAATTCACCAATCTCGTCTACACGCAAACGTACTGCTGGTCGACCTCGTACACGCCGCCCAACGCCACAATGCAAACGTACTCGTCCTGCGTGCCCCAACAATACTGGGGCTCCGGCGTCCACCTCGGATTACCGTAACACTCAAACGCAACGCACAAATGCAAAGAGCGCATCGCAACCGCGAGGCGCTCTTTTT
>CAZJLJ010000006.1:0-22393 GCA_964546935.1 uncultured bacterium
CGGTCGTCCATGATAATGTAACGCATTCGGTAGTGCTTATAGCTCAGCGCATCTGCTCGCCGCGCATAGTATAAGAGTAGTACTCAGAAAGGATCTGAATGGCAGACTCGGAGTGGCATGCAAAGCTCGAGCGGAACACGCGAACTGCCACGCGCATAGGTACCTCGTTCGGCATGGCGTGGTCCGCTTGCGGGCTGATGCCGGGACGTTGGTGGTTCGTTCCGCCAATCATCTGCTTCATTTTTTCGTGGTCGATCGGTGACTATTTGTACTACCTGCTCTTTTACCGTACGGGATGGTATAAGGTGCAAAGGCGGATTTTTGACCGCATCCTGGCGGCGAGAACGGGCTGGAAGCCACCGCGATGATGACCACAGTATTCAGGCGCGCAACTCCAGTTGCTGCAATAGCTATTGCATTTATAAGCGCAGGATGTGCTGCGGTAAAGCCGGTTGAGATAACCGGTTGCGCCGGGAAGATGCTGTCGGACGGATCAACGCCCGTTACAGCGCGAGTAAAAAATTATTCGTCTAAACCTATGTCGGCAATGGTCATCAGTATTATGGGATACCGCGATGGCCTACCGGTCAGTGGATCTTCGAGCATCACGGTCCGACATTCGATCAATCCCGGAATGGTGGCAGACGTGAAATACGGGGGCAAACCCGTTCTCGTGTTTTTAAGGCCATATTTCGGGCCACCAGCGAAACGAATTGTCTGTGAGCCCATGCAAGTAACATTTGCCGACGGGTCAGTGTGGACAAAGCCAGGCCCGTCTCTGTAAGGACACTCACACGCTTGAGGAAAAGGAGCGTTCCTCTCGATAAGAGGATTGTCTTTTCCTACTTTTCCAACTGTTAGTTGCGTAAAGAGACGGTAAACAACTTAAAGGGTCGCCTTTATTTGGCGATACTACACTTAGGACAGCAGACGCGTCGCAGATTCTGTTTCGGCAGCTTTTGAAGATCGCGATCTGAATCGTTCTCATCGCCAAGATGCCGCGAGCGCCTTTGCAGCGCATATTTTAGCGGCTCTTCTCTCGGCGCTGCCTTGTATTTCCGCACTTGCCCCACCGCCATATCAAGAGATAGAGGTTAGCTTTTCTATTGCCTTGATGTCGGTGATTGAAAGACTTACATGCCCAGCATCGCCTCTAAGGACGCGGATGACATCATCATGCGCTATTTGCAACGCCACGATAGCGCCTTCCGTAACGACCTCGAAGAACTCGTCGTCAGAGCGGGGCATTCGCCCACGCTCTGCACTCGACGCCTTGAACGGCTTTCGGAAAATGATGGTCCGCTGCGTCGCTACGACATCTACAGCCCGTTGAACGGCAAGAACGCTCACCTCTACGCGCTGAACGAGCTTACATCTTCTGAACTCGAAAAACACGCACAGCAGCTTCTCAAGCGACACCAGTTGCTACGTCGTGCTGACCTGAAAGGGTCGTGCGAGCAGTACACCCGATCGCTGTTTTGGAAAGCCCGCGACCTGGGTGCGGAATGGATACGGCGGATTCCGCAACGTCGCAGTGTTGGGGTCCTAGACGTTGCACCGCACCGGAAGGCCGACCTCATTATCCCTCTGGATGACGATTTCGCGTATCACAACGCCGCACTCGTGGAATGCAAGAACCACCGCCAACATTTCACTCTGCATAGCGACATCTTCGCAAAGCTGATGAAGACCGCGCACGACGCTAAGATGCTCCCTATACTCACCCTCGCGCACATCAGCGCACGGGCGGAGCAATTCTGCAACGGGATCGGTATTGCGCTGTTGCACCTTCGCAAGCAGTTGATCCCGAAAAAGGAGCGTCGCGAGGCCCGCGCCCTTTGGGGCAAGGACCGCGCTGACAGAATCTTTCATGCAATACGCCCAGATCGCCCATTCGCTGAAACGGCGAGGACGCCACGCTTATCAATGGAGCATATTGCGACTGTTTCTGCCGCAGAATGGCTGTCATCTGCCAGCCAACGATGGCATGAAAACCGCAAAGTGCTTCCTGACGTAATCGATGCTCTGGCGGCACGCGATTGGAAGCGGTTAAACAACATCTACCTTCCCGGTAGCGGCTCTCTAAACTGACGTTGGACCCGGGGGCGGGGTTCCAACGTACGCATCAGACATCCGACGCGACGCGGCAACATGGTGCCTTTTCACGCTACCGTAAAGCAGAAAAAGCGATGTAACCACCTTTTCGCGCCGACCGCTACGCCTACAGCAAGACTCCGCCTCTCGGACATCAGCAAATCGCCCTTTGAAAGCGACGTTTCCCCTCGCGTTTATTGGGCTTTGCTGGACGATTGTTTCGCCTTTTAACAAACTTATTACACTTGAACCTTCGAGAAAACTCCAAATCGATGAACCAGAGAATCCTGAAGCCGAATAAAGATGGCCGGCTTCCCCTTTTGATGACCACAGAAGACGTTGCGTTTGAGTTGGGAGTAGGTGTCTCCAGCGTAGCGAAGCTCAGAAGCAGCGGGGAACTTAACTCAGTTAAAGTGCTGGGTGCAAGGCGCTTCCGGCGAAGCGACGTTGAACGTTATATCAACGAGCGAGCTGAGGGAACCCGCCGCAATTCACGACGGAGGAACAACAATGGCTAAGAAGCCACGAAGTCTTCCGAAAGGCGTGCGACAGAAACCGAATGGTTCATACGAAGGCCGAATATCCGTGAAGCTCCCTAACGGAGACACCGACAGGCTTTCTTTCTGCAGCACGAACCTCCAGGAAGTCATAAACAACATGGCGGAGGCGCAGGTTCAATCACGCCATGCCGTTCGCACGAAAGACACGCTCGGCGCATTGCTGGAGGGGTGGCTCGAACTTATCAAGCCGCTCCCCGGCGAACACAATCCACCAGCGCCGCGAGTGCGCTTTAATACGTACGCACAGCGAGAAACCGCCGTACGCGTTCACCTGCGTCAGTCGCAAGTGGGACAGCGTTTGTGGAATCAGAGAGTTGAACGTCTCCAGGTTGACGATTTGGACGCGTACTTCGCCACGCTTGAGCGAAATGGCGTCGGCGGTCGAGCGCGACAGGTCGTCTACGATGTGTTGAAGTTAGCCTTAAAGCGGGCAGCTCGAAAGAACAAAACGCCGTTTTGCATCATGGACTTGGTAGATCGACCCAGCCATAAGCCGAAGCGTCAAGTACCGCTGACGGAGGCGGAGCTTACCAACCTCCTGTGCGAGATTGAACGCAAAGATCGATGGATCGCGCTCTACGATCTAGCGATCTACTACGGGTTGCGACAGGCCGAACTATTTGCGCTTCGATGGCAAAATGTCGATCTGAAGCAAGGACGCATCGTGATCTCGGAGGCATTAACGAAGACCGAGGCCGGTCTCCGACACACCCCGACAAAGACCGACAACAGCGAACGGGAGATCTACTTAGCGCCTGAATCGGTTGATTTGTTGGTCCAGCACAAGAAGCGCCAAATGAACGGTGCGTCCCCGGCTAGCGACCTCGTATTCCCGTCGCTGACCGGTGCGCCGCTAGACCGTAATACGTTCAGAAAGAAAGTGCATCAGCCGCTGGTGAAGGCGGCGGGTTGCCCTGAGCTTACCTTTCATTCTATGAGAAAGGTTGCTGGTACTCTGCACGCGGATTCCAACGTCGCGGGACCCGTAGCGAAAGCGGTACTTGGGCACGCCGACTATCGCACAACAGTAAACTACTACACTCGCCCGACGCCTGAAATGATGCGCCGAGCTGCGACCGCAGTACGCGAACATGCAAAGGCGTTAAGAGATAAGAATGGGGAAAACCTAGGGGAAATAAAGGCCGGTTGATTGCAAAAGCCTGATTCTACGGGCCAAATTGGTATACAACCGATTGCTTGATAAGCATGAGGTCCCTGGTTCGATCCCAGGATGGCCCACCATCGAAAAAATTGCATCGAAAGCCCCGAGTCTTATCGGGGCTTTCTTTATTGTTTCGACGCTCGCGCCCATCGGTCCAAAAGTGGTCTGTGGTGCGGGAGTGCCGTTTTTCGTGGGGTACCATGGCGGATTCGGTAGAGACTCACCCTCCATGTTGCTATGGACGTAGACTTCAAGGATCCGAAGAGAAAAATCCGCGAGAGATCCGTTTCGCAAACGCACAAGGAGCCGCTATGAAAACGACGCCGACGACCAAAATTCTCGCCATCGGGACCATCAATCCCGGTTTTGAGCAATCGCAGGTGTTTGCTGTCCTACCAGAGGAAGTCCGGGAAACTGTCGACCTCTACCTCGATGGAAAGATCGAGCAGTGGTACTCGCTACAGGGAAAGCGGGGCGTGGCGTTCATCCTGAACGTCACCGATCCGGCCGTCGCTCACGAAATGCTCGAAGAGCTGCCTTTGGGTAAAGCACATATGATGAGCTTCGAACTAATCCCAATTGGCCCGCTCAACCCGCTCCGCTTTTTGCAGGGCATGCAGCCAAAACCTTGAGTTATGCAGGGCGTCTTTCGCTAATCGCGTTTATTCGACTGCAGTTCCTTGCGCTGAGCCCACGTGAGACAGCAGCCCTTCGGCATGCCGCACCCTGGGCAAAATAGATTCTCCATCTCTCCTATACTTCGGGAAAATCGAACTCGGTTTTGACCGTACGATAGAAGGAATCCCTCCCGAGCTTCCTTTTGTCACTTACCGGCGCCCGCTTTGGGTTTTTCCGGCCTTTACTAAATCAGCTCGATAAACTTTTTCATGATCTCATCCTCGTCTTTGAGTTGCATGAGCATGAGCTGTTCTAGTGCTTGGCGTTCGCGTTCCAACTCGGCTTGTTGCTCCATCGCGATGTCAAATGCTTGGCGTTCCGCCGCGATTGCGTGTTCTTGCGCTTGCGACGCCGGATCGACTTTATCGTCTGCCGAGGGAGTCGCCGTTTTTGCTTGCGGCGCGCGAGGCGTGCGCGCCGCAAGCATGGGGAATGCAATCACTCGCCGATACTCTCGATAAATTTCTTCGTGATGCTGTCATCTGCTTTGCGTTGTGCCATTTGTGCATCGCGCAATGTATTCACCTCACGCATGTTTTCTGCTTGTTGGCTCATCATTTCGTCGAAAACCGTCGACTGCAAATCGAGCCGTTGCTGAGCAAACATCTCCTGGCCCATCAATCCGGTTTGAAATGCATTGTTTTCGCCCAGCATTCCGGTGAGCGCACCGTTCGAACCGCCCAGAACAGCGTTTGCTCCGCCGCTAAAAAGGCCGCCGATAATCGATGGTGCGGCTGCCTCGAGGATCGGTGCCAGAAAACCCATTAGTTTTTCTCTCCTTGTTGCATAGAGTCGCAGTACAATCACGCGATGCATGATCGTGACTAGATTGCGCTAACGAAACGTGCGCTCGACGAGCTAACTGTCTCCATCGATGTACGATCCATAATCGCTTGATTTAGAGACGGGTGTTATCCGCGGAAGTGCCGGCAGCGACGAGAGTCGCGCCGGCACTTGCGATGTTAGAAGCTGCGCCAGCGACCCAAGCGCATTGACATTGTTAGACGCCTCGGATTGTTCGCAGCGCGCTTCATCAACATGCTCGCCCGCGATATCGCTATAATGGCGGAGCACCGAGTCGGCGTATCCTAGCGTCCGCCCGTCGGCCCACCTGGTTTGCGTCCCGGTAGCAGTCGGGCTGCCCGCGTTATAGGCGGAGAGCGCCTTGTGCACGTTGCCGCCGTACCGTTGTAAGAGCCCGGAAATCATGGATGCGGCGTACTCCGCGTTCTGCCCCGGATCCATAGCAGCGACTGAGCGGGCGAAAGCGTGCCAGCGGTCGTCGATCTGGAAGAGGCCTCGGCCATGGCCGCCATCGCCCACGACGTTAGCGCCTCCGTTTGAACCAGGTCCACCGGTCTCCTGAGCGGCCACAGCCGCCAGCAGTGCAGGGTCCAGGCGGTGGCTTCGCGCCGCCGAAACGATCTCAGGCGCATACTTTACGCCTGCGGCTGCCAAGCGATCGGTAAGGGAAGCGGCAATCTGCATCATACCGCCCTATTCCTCGGACGCAGGCGTTTGACAAGGGACGGTCGGCGCTCTACAATTCACCAAGTCGTTTTGTGGGGGCCCCGCTGCCGAGGTGGGGCCCTCATCCTGCGACGAGACACCGTCATGACGCGTTCGCACAAGGTTGATATCAGTGGACTGATCGCCGGCGGCAGGCAAGTACTGCTGTTAGACGACCAAGTTCCCGTGGAAAGTTTCGAGGGCCTCGAGTTCCCGAAGCCGGCCAGCGTGCATCTCGAAATGCGGTACGTCGATCGGCTCCTTCATATAGAAGGCACGGTTGATGCATCGATTCATGGCGAGTGCGATTCGTGCTTGGAGGATTTCGATCGCGACGTTCACTTGGACGTCGACGAACGGCTGGATCCGAACACCGAGGATCGGGAAGCCGATCCGTTCGGTGAAAGCAACGTGCTGGTGGGAGACCGTTTAGACGTAGCGGATCTCGCGCAGCAACTGGTGCTGAGCGAACTGCCCATGGGGTTCCGCTGCAGCGAAGACTGTAAGGGCCTTTGCGGCACCTGCGGGACGAATTTAAACACGGGCACCTGCACGTGTAACAACGGAGAGTCTGGAAGTGGCAAACCTAAAGTGGAAGACACCGCGCAGTAAAACGCGCAGCCGTCGTGCGGCAAACTGGAAGTTGAACCCGGTCACGACCGTGGAATGCAACCAGTGCCATCAACCGAAGCGCCCGCACTTTCTGTGCGGACATTGCGGTACTTACGACGGCCGTCAAGTCGTTGAGATCCGCGACGAACACGCCGGTCACGATCACGAATAAATCTTGACCGGGGTCAAGGTCGTCGGCGTCGGGCATAGCGTGCCCGATCGGGTTGTTAGCAACCACGACTTCGAGCAATGGCTCGATACGACCGACGAGTGGATAACGAGTCGAACGGGGATGAAACGCCGTCACTGGGCTTCCGATGAGGAAGCGACCAGTGATTTGGCATTGGCGGCGGCGCACATGGCGCTCGATTACGCCAAACTCGCGCCTCAGGATGTCGACGCGTATATCGTCGCCACCGTAACGCCCGATTATCCGTTCCCGGCAACCGCGTGCGTCGTTGCGTCGAAGCTCGGCGCTAAGGACAAGCCTGCATTCGATCTAGAGATCGCGTGCAGCGGTTTTATTTATGGACTCACCGTGGGCGCATCGCTCGTGCGCGCCGGCGTCTACCGGCGTGTCATGTTGATCGGCGCGGAAACGCTTTCGAAAATTTTGAATAAAGACGACCGCAGCACCGCCGTGCTCTTCGGCGACGGCGCGGGCGCGGTGATTCTTGAAGCGTCCGCCGAGAACTCGTTTCTGGCATCGGAGCTTGGAGCCGACGGCTCGCGCCCCGAGCTGCTGATGGTTGACGCGGGCGGTTCTCGCCGTCCCATCGACGCGAAGGCGCTCAAAGCCAAAGCGAACACGATTCACATGGAAGGCCGTGAAGTCTTCAAATTCGCGGTTACCAAAATGATCGATGCGACGGATCGCGCCCTTGAAAAGGCGTCGCTTGAAAAAAGTGACGTCGATGTGCTGATTCCGCATCAAGCAAACAAACGCATCATCGATGCGGCGATGAAATATCTCGATATGCCGCAGGAAAAATGCGTCATAAACATCCAGGAATATGGCAACACGTCGGCTGCCTCGATTCCCATTGCGCTCTCTGAAGCGGTGCATGAGGGACGCATAAATGCCGGCGACAACATCGTCTTTGTCGGATTCGGCGGCGGCCTCTCGTGGGGCGCCGTTGTGTGGAAGTGGCTCTGATGCGTGCAGGTGTAGTTTTTCCCGGACAAGGTTCGCAAACAGTCGGCATGGGCGTCGACGTCGCCGCGAGTTATCCGCCGGCGCGTGCGCTCTTCGAAAAAGCGCAATCGATTCTTGGCTACGATTTGCTGGCGTTGCAGAAGAACGGTCCGGAAGAGAAGCTGCGCGAAACGCAATACAGTCAGCCGGCAATCTTCGTTACGAATCTCGCCCTGTACACCGCCGCAGCTTCGCAAGGATTCGACGCAAACGTCGTCGTGAGCGCGGGGCACTCGTTCGGTGAATTCTGTAGCCTCGTCGCGGCCGAATCGCTATCGTTCGAAGATGCGCTCGCGATCGTGAACGAGCGCGGCAAAGCGATGCAGTATGCGGCGGAACTTGCACCGGGTGGAATGTCGGCCGTGCTTGGTCTCGACGCACAAAAGATTCGCGAGGTCGTCGATCGCACGCGGGAAGCGACCGGCAAACGCGTGCAACTGGCAAACTTCAATTCGCCGACCCAAATCGTCATCAGCGGCGACATCGACGCCGTCGTTGCCGCAGGCGATGCGATGATGGCCGAAGGCGCGAAGCGCGTCGTGCCGTTGAACGTTTCGGGTGCGTGGCATAGCGCACTGATGCGGCCTGCAATCGAACGATTCGCGAAAGCCGTTGAAAGCGCGCATTTTGCGATGCCGAAGTTCGACGTTATTTCCAACGTCGACGCGCAACCGTACCGAGACGTCGAAACGATCAAAAAGAATCTCGTCGCATCGATTACAAACGAAGTGCGTTGGCACGAAACGGCCGAACGCATTCTGCAATACAACGTCGAGTTGGTCGTAGAGTTCGGTGCAAGTGGCGTCCTTGGGCCGCTGATGAGGCGCATGCCGAACGCTCCCGACGTGAAAGTCGTGAGCGATGCCGGCGGTCTTTCGAAGATCCTTCGACAAAGCGGAACCGCTGACGCGCCTCCTGCGCTCGGTTCTGCCGCTGCATCCAGCAGCGGCCAAGACGACATAGCCACTCAGGATGACGCGGTAAAGGCATGAGATTCAACGGGAAAGTTGCGCTAATCACCGGCGCCAGCCGTGGCATTGGCCGTGCAATTGCAGCCGAGATGTGCAAAGACGGCGCCGACGTCGTCCTCGTTGGTCGCGACCGCGGTGCACTCGATGAAACGGCGGAAATCTGCGTCGGGCAACGCCCGGGGGCAATCGCGCACGTCATCATTGCCGATGTCACCGATCGCGACGCGATGGAGACAACCGTCAATGAAGCACTCGAGCGTTTCGGCCGCGTCGATTATGCAATCGCAAACGCGGGCCAATCGATCGACTCGTTGCTGCTGCGCCTTAAGCCCGAAGTGCTCGATCAGATGCTCGACGTCAACCTGAAGTCTGCGTTTTGGCTTTGCGGCGCCGTAGCCAAGCCGATGATGAAACAACGCGCCGGCGCAATCGTTCTTCTCACCAGCATTGCCGGGTTAACCGGCAATACCGGTCAAGCAGCGTACGCTGCTTCGAAAGCCGGACTCCTGGGGCTTGCTAAGTCGGTTGCAAAGGAGTTAGGTTCAAGGAATATAAGAGTCAACGCCGTCGCGCCGGGCCTTATCGAAACGGCGATGACCGATAAGATGCCCGATGCCGCAAAGGATTTCCTCATCAAGCAAGCCGCGCTCGGTCGAGCCGGCAAGCCCGAGGACGTTTCCGGGGTCGTCGCGTTCTTATGTTCCGATGCAGCCGCCTACGTGACCGGTCAAACGATTGTGGTCGACGGCGGCGTGTTAATGTAGTTTTCGAACCCCGTCTTAACTAGTTTTGTTATAAGGAGCTGTAATGTCCACGTTCGACAAAGTCAAGAAGATCATCGTCGAGCAGCTCGGCGTCGACGAGTCTGAAGTCACGCCTGAAGCTTCCATTACCGATGATCTCGGTGCCGATTCACTCGATCAAGTCGAGTTAGTCATGGCATTCGAGACGGAGTTCAACATCGACATTCCGGACGAAGAGGCGGAGAAAATCAAGACCGTCGGCGATGCCGTGAACCGCATCGATTCAGCTACCGCAGGAGCGTAATACCCCCACCCCATGTTCGATCAACTCAGCGATCGGTTAGGCGCGATCTTCTCGCGCCTGACCGGACGCGGAAAACTCAGCGAAGCCGATATCAATGAAGCGTTGCGCGAAGTGCGCATCGCTCTGCTTGAGGCCGACGTTTCGCTTTCCGCAGCGAAAGCGTTCGTAGCTAAAATCAAGGAAAAAGCGCTCGGCCAAGACGTGCTCGAGTCGCTTACACCTGCGCAAACGATCGTCAAGATCGTGCACGACGAACTCGTCGAGTTGCTGGGCGGCGCGCAAGCGCGTCTACAATTCTCCGATGCACCGCCGTCGGTGATCATGCTCGTCGGCCTGCAGGGTTCCGGTAAAACGACGCAAGCCGGTAAGCTCGCGCTGCGCTTGAAAGAACAGGGCCGCCGCACGTTGCTGGTTGCCGCCGACGTCTATCGCCCGGCCGCAATCGCGCAGCTGCAAACGCTCGGCAAACAGATCGATCTGCCGGTCTTCGAAGAGGGCCAGGGCGACCCGGTCAAGATTGCACGCGACGGCGTGAACGAAGCAAAACGCCTCGGTCTCTCTACCGTCATTATCGATACCGCGGGACGTCTGCAAATCGATGATGCGCTGATGCAAGAACTCGAACGCATCAAAGCCGCGGTCAACCCGAAAGAAATCGTTTTCGTTGCCGACGCAATGACGGGCCAAGAGGCTACGAATGTTGCGAAAGGCTTCAACGATCGTCTCGGCATTACGGGCGTCATCCTCACGAAGATGGATGGCGATACCCGCGGTGGTGCCGCACTTTCGATCTTCGACGTTACGGGTGCGCCGATCAAATTCATCGGTACCGGTGAAAAACTTTCGGCATTAGAACCGTTTTATCCCGATCGCCTCGCGTCGCGCATCCTCGGCATGGGCGACGTGCTGACGCTCATCGAGAAGACGCAAACTCTCTACTCCGAAGATCAAGCGAAGAAACTCGAGCAGAAGCTACGCAAGAACAGCTTCACGCTCGATGATTTCTTGGATCAAATGCGTCAGATGAAGAAGCTCGGCTCGATGACGGACATCCTGAAGATGATTCCGGGCGTCTCGCGAGCGCTTCCCAAAGATTTTGAGATTCCTGAATCGGATCTCAAGCGCGTTGAAGCGATCATCTGTTCGATGACACGAAACGAGCGCCGCAACCCATCGATTCTCAACGGATCGCGACGCAAACGCATTGCGATAGGTTCGGGGACGCAAGTTTCCGACGTGAACAAGTTGATCAAGAACTTCGAAGGCGCGCAGAAGATGATGAAACAACTTGGCGGCGGCACGAAGGGCGGCAAACGCCCCCGTTTGCCCGCCGGGATGTTTCGCTAAAAAAAATTCGGCTTGGCGTACAGCGGAAAACGCCATAAGCCGTAGCTCTCTAGCCAGTCGCGTGCTTTAATCGCGTCTTTTCGCAAAAGAACGGAAGACAAGTACACATACCATGGTTAAGATCAGACTGCGCCGCATGGGCGCCAAGAAACAACCCACGTATCGTTTCGTGGTTGCTGATTCGCGTTCACCGCGCGACGGACGCTTCATAGAAATTCTCGGACACTACAATCCGCGTACGGAACCCAAGACGCTCGAAGTTGACGCCGAGAAAGCCAAAGAGTGGTTGGCCAAGGGCGCACAGCCGACGGCGACCGTGCAACGCCTGTTCGCCGAAAAGGGCATCATGGACCGCGGCCCGATTCCGACGCATAAGCGCAAACCGAAAAACGAAGGCGCTGCATAATGAGCTCGTTCGATGACGAATTCGGTCTCTTCGGCGAGGATGTCGATGAAGCTGAGCGTCGTTCGACCCTTGGTAAGCGCGTAATCGCTTCCAACGAAACAATCATTGACGACGTCGAGCCCGAGGAAGAACGGCCGGCGCGCACACAACGACCCGCACGTACGGGTGGCGGCGGTTACGACCGCGGTCGCAAAGAGGGCGGTGGCGGCCGTCGTGAATATGGTCATCGCGAACGCGATCGTAAGCCCGCGGATCCGTGGGCCTCGATGCGCCGCGCAACCGATCTGCTCGGATTTCTTGCGAAGAAACTCGTGCAGAAGCCGGAAGAGGCGACGGTCGAGCTCTTCACCGATGAAGAGGGTAAACCGGTCATTGAATTGGTTGTCGATCACGAAGATCTCGGTAAAGTGATCGGTCGCAACGGACGTGTTGCACAAGCGTTGCGCACCATCGTTCGCGCAACCGCTGAAGGCCGCGTCTCCGTCGACATTCTGGATAAAGAAGAGGCCGAGTCATTCGACGAGGGACAAGAAAACGGCGAAGAATGACTTGCCGGTAGGCCGGATCGCCGGCATCTTCGGCATTCGCGGTGAACTCAAGTGCGACCCGACTAGTGCGGGTCGCTCCGTCTTTTCCGAAGGGGCGGAGTTCCGCTGCGAAATCAACGGCGTCTCGCGCAACATTCGCATAAACACCATGCGCGAACACAACGGGCGCTTACTCATTACGCTCGAGGGCGTCAACGACGCAAATGCGGCAGAAGCGTTTAGCGGCGCAATGCTCTACGCCGATCGCGAACGAATCGAGTTAGAACCGGGCGAGTATCTCGACGTGGATCTCGTCGGCTGTATCGTGCGCAATGTCGACGGTCGCGAATACGGCCCGGTGCAACGCGTGGAGCACTATCCCGCCAGCGACATGCTGATCGTCGCGGGCCGCATGCTCCCGATGGTCAAGGCTTTCATCCGCTCCATCGATATGACCACGAAAGAAATTCTCGTCGACGTTCCCGCCGGTCTACTCGACGACGACTCTACTTCATCCTAAGCTCAAACTCTGTCATGCTGAGCTCCGTCGAAGCACGGGCGCATAGAAGTAATGAGACCGATGTCTAGGAGCACAAAATGATGGAGAACGTCGCTCTCGAGAGAAACAAGATGATCGTCCGGACATACTATGGGTCCGGTGAGCGGGGCGACATGACCGAATTTTTCGAGTTGGCCGCCGACGATTTTACGGTAACGGCTCCCCGCTGTGGGTCGCGTATTTCGAGCCCGAGGAGCTGCTCTCGCAAATTCGCGCCACAACCTGAATCACTGCGTCACACCGCGCGAGGTGCGTCTTCCGCGTCGATCTCGCCGTTCACGACGTGTACGAGGTGCAGAGCTGCGACCTCGAGCGTCATCGTTGCCCTGAACTTGTTGGCTGGAAGAGTGCCCTCGTCCAATGCGTGTCGCACGGCTTTCTCAATCTCACGCTGCGACGTTACGCCAACTTCTTTCAGAAACTGTCTCATGCTCATGTTGAACTTGTCTTCAGCCATTTTTCAACTCCATGTACCTCAGAGCGAAGAGCGTTTCGCGCCCTTGAAATTCTGAGAAAACGTTCACATATTATAACGCGCTAAAGAAATCGTAAACGGCCCTGCGAGTGCATCCGTGATCGGTGCGCCAGTGTTTCTAGAAATACGATGTTTACCTTGGTAAAAAAGGCGTTACGCAGTGTAGCCGTAGTCGCCGGCGTCGTCTCCCTCGCCGCAGTTCCCGCGATCGCGTTTGCTCAGGATCCCATTCCGAGCTACGCGACGCAAGATCAGTCGATCAAAGGAACGGTCGTGAGTTATGACGGCACGTATTCGCTGCACGTTCGTGACGATCGAGGGTTTATCGACAACGTCAAGCTCCATCAGGGAACGATTATCAATCCTACCGGCCTCCGGCTCGAACCTGGATTTTCGGTAACGATTACGGGTCACCCTGACGGTAATGCGTATGTCGCTAACCAGATCGACACACCGTATTACTACGAGCCCGGAATCGCCTACTACCCGGCGTATCCGTACCCGTACTACTATCCCACCTACTGGAACGCGGGCTTCGGCTTCGGATTCCACCACTTCCGCGGCGGGTACCGGCGCTGGTAAAAAAGCGCCGGCTGAAGCAGAGGCCTCGTGAAAACGAGGCCTCTTTTTTGGTCGTGGATCGAGCAAGTGCGGCTTTTGCATTATACTGGTAGCGGGCTTTTTCGGAGGGCTGCTATGCGTACTCTCGTGATCCTCGCTGCCATTGTCTCTACCATTGCCGTCGTACCGGCGATTGCAAAAACCGTTCCGATCACGGCAGCGGAAAAGACATTCGTCGCCGATGCCTCTCAGCGGCTACAATCGGAATATCCGAATACGGCCGCCGCAAAGTCGAAGGGCTTCGTGTTGCTCTACGATTCGATGGATACGGATAACACGTATAACTGGACGAACATGAATTTTAGCGACGTAACGCCCGACCGGCCAAACTTTATTTGGTACGATCGTCGCGGCCATATCGCAGGAGTGGATTACGAGCTGCTAAAGAGCCGCTATCCGTCGCCACCGCATCTGGCAGCATTTCCGGTTTTAGCGTCGCGATGGACGCCCATCGACGAGCATGTCCACTACGCATATTCGGTGAACGGCGTCACGAAATACGGCGGTGCGCACGCGGCCCCTGAGATGCGCTCTGGAAAAATAACGCTCGAGATGTTACGCGCGCATGGAGCTAAAATACCCAGCAACGCAAAAATCGTCTGGGCGATGTATCATCCCGCGGTGTGGGATTTGGCGATGTGGGTCGTGCCTAATCCCCGTGGAGCCTTTGCAGACCTGAATCCCAACGTGAAGTAGAGCTCCTACAAGGCTGTTCGAAACTACGATCGTCCTCAAATTGGTGCGCTAAGTGCAGCGCACCGCTTGCCGGTTGCTGCACCGCTCCGCGTGGTGGGTATCAGCCTAGATGCGCATGCCAAACCATTAGCGCCCGGAGGACGAGATGTTTAATGAGGTAGCCGGACTGCTGCAGCAGGTAACCAGCGGGCAAGTCGACCAGCAATCTGTTTCGCAAGCGGCGAACGATCATGTTTCGCAAATGGACCAGGGCGAATTGACGCAGCATCTGCAGACCGCTGCCAACAATGCAAGTGAGAACGGACAACCCGGTCTGGCGGAGCAGATTATGGGATTGATCCAGCGCAACGGCACGAATCCCGATGCACTGAAGCAAGACGCAATAACGCTAGTCAGCAACAATCCGCAGATCCTTCAGCAATTCGCGCCCGAATTCGCGAAGAATCTCCTCAGCCGCATCTAGCGACGATTCACGGATAACGTACAACGCTCGATGAAGAAAACGCTAGACGACATAAAAGCCACCTTCAAAGCCTTCTCGCAAGACAAAGTTCCGCGCTTGGCGTCGTCCATTGCGTATGCGACGATGTTCGCGCTGGCTCCATTGCTCATTGTCCTCATTGCGATTCTGGGTTTCATTATCGGCACGCAAAACGGCGGCCATGGACACCACGTAGCCGAAGATGCGCTGATCAATCAAATCAGTGCGCACGCTGGAACACAGGCGGGCAATACCGTGCGTAGTATGGTAGCAGCGCAGTTCGATAAACCGAGGCAAAGCGTCGTTGCGCAGATCATCGGCTGGGTCGCATTTTTCATCGCCGCCGGCGGCCTGTTCGGAGCGATTCAAGACGCTTTGAACACGGTGTGGAATGTTGAGCACACCAAGGGCGGATGGAGACAGTTGATTCGCGACCGTATCGCGTCGTTCGGAATGATTGCCGTGCTCGGCTTTGTGCTCGTAGTTTCCTTCGGTGCAAATGCGCTGCTGACGTTTCTTTCGTCCCATTACATCGCCGGTATTCCGATAATTGGGTCGCCCGTCGTATTAGAAATCGTCAACGTCGTGCTGAACATTGCGGTCATTTCTGCGATCTTCGCATGCGTATACAAGCTCCTACCCGATGTCTCCATCCGGTGGAAAGACGTATGGGCGGGCGGAATCGCGACCGCCATTCTGTTTGTAGTAGGCGAGGCGCTGATTTCGGTCTACATCACGAAAGCGGGTATCGCATCGGCATACGGCGCGGCCGGTTCGGTGCTTGTTGCGTTACTGTGGATCTACTACTCCGCAATGATCCTTTTGCTGGGCGCAGAGTTCACCAAAGTTCGTTCGACCGGCGCGAAAACGCAAACGCCAAGTGTGCTCAAAGGAACGGTTGAAGTGCCGGCGGGTGTTGATCCGCGGAAGAACACCGGAGCAACGACAATCCACTAAGTCGCGGTAAGGACGATTCGCCTTTTGCTGCCTCGCGGTGCGATTCAACGGAGAAGCGAAAGCCTTCTGGTATCTCAACGCGTGGTGTTTAGCGGTTTATAGGTACCTTGGCACGCGGCTGCAATAAGACCGGTACACTTCGCCGTATTGCTGCAGAAGGTAGCTTTCTTCGCGCAATATCTGACGGTGAAACAAGAGAATGCCCGCAACCAGACCTATGACGGAAGTCCAATTCGCAAAAATAAGGAATTCGCCGAGCAGAACCAACGCGAAGGCTACGTAGATCGGATTGCGTGTGAACGCGAAGATACCCGACGTAACCAGATTATCCGGCCGATCGGTGTCGATGCCGACCCGAAAACTCGTGCCAAAAGAGACAAGGCTCCACAGCAGCATCGCGAGTCCGGCCGCGCACGAAACGACGCCGATCCACGGCAACCAACGCAAGGAGAAGATGGTGTCATCCCCGCCGCCGGGCCAACGGAACGCGGTAGCGAAAATCAGATAGAAATAGAGCAGCGCGAACGGCGGAATTAAGTAGTCTGTGTTGTCGAGCTCGCCAAACTTCATTGCCGCGATGCCGCGTTTCCTTAGAACAAAGACGCGCGTCAACACCATCGCGAGTAACAGCAGAATCGTGAGCGCGCCAAATTTAGCAGGCATCGCCATCGCGGCGTTACCCGTTATCCGGATGATCCTTTGCGTAAGCAGCGACGGCGTCGTCGATAGCTTTGGCGATGTTGCGATCGGTCGTATTGGTCGTGAAGAGTTTCGCACCGAAGCACGTGTACACGTCTAAGGTGAAATCATAAACGTTGTGAGCGCCGAAACCGCTGCCTTCGCGACGCACGTTGAGCGTGCCTGAGGATACGGTGTTGTTGCGTTGCGTCCCACAGACTGCGTCGGTCGATTTAGCAACATTTGAAGGAGAAATGGCTGAAGCTTTCGCGTTGTAAGCTTTGTTGAACGAGTTCACGAGATAATTCGTCGCGCTGGTCAAGTCGCCGCCGGGCGCATTGCCGTTGATGCGTGCGACGATAACGCCGCGAGCGGGCTTATTGACCTTCGCGGCTGCAACCGCGTTGCTTGGATCTTTCGATTTTCCTTTGCTGAACAGTGATCCGAGGCCCCCGATCTTAACGTTAGCGCCGCCGTTCGTTGACTGTGGCGCCGGCGTTGGGCTAGCCGCATTCCCGATGTTCACCTGATCGCGGTGTTCGAGCTGCTGAATGATACCGTCGAATGTCAGCGCTTGCGAGGCAACGTCTTGCACGGTGCTGATTTGCGCAGTCTGCGAGTACGCGCTCGTGCCGGAAGTCACGCTTACGAGCTGTGCTACGACTGCGGCTTCATTGCCGATCGGCTGGACGTAGCCCGCAATGTAATAGTCGGCGTGTTTCGCGCGGGCGTTCGTTTGATAATCCGGACGCTTCACGTTTTCTCCGATCGCGAGCACCGTCAGATTCGCTGAATTGACGAAGACTTGCGAGAAGATCTGCGCGATGCCCAAACCAACTTTGGAGTTCACGTCGGTCGGCGTTTCAAACGGATAAACGATAACCGATGGGGATGCCTGGACGTACGGCGTTGCACTTGGGGATGGGACGGGCGTCGCTTTAGCGCCTTTGCCCGCCGGACGCGCCGCCGGCGTCGCTGTCGGGGCGGGGCGCGCGGCCGGTGTCGCGGTTGACGCCGGCATAGCCTTCACGTTCGCTGCGGGCGACGGCGACGCGGCCGGCGACGGAGACCCGGAGGGCGCCGCGGCGATGAACGCGAGGCTCGAGCACAAGAGAAGAAGACCAAAGAGACGACGCACGACTCTCCTTATTACGAGGTGAGACTAAAAATTAGCTTCAATTTGAATAACGAACGCGCGAATAGCATCGTTCGTATCAACCGGGCGCTCGACCATGGCCAGGTGCCCCGCACGCGGCAGTATTCGCGCCGATGCCCCCGAGACCCGGTCGGCCACGAAAGCGCCGTATTTGGGCGGCACCATGATGTCTCGCTCGCCCGTCAACGAGACGAGCGGCACTTCGATGCGGTCCAATGCATCGACTAGATCGAACGCGTTGCAGGCGCGAAAATCCCTTTCGGTCTGAGCCGCCCCAACGGTCCGCATGTCGGCAATTGCACCCTCGATTAACCGACGTGCAGGCTCGGCAAAAAACGAGCTTGCGAGCATCTCGCTCGCCCCATCGAAGTCGCTTTGAATTGCTTCGAAGATCGCCGGCGACACCCGCAATTTTGCACCGGACCCAATCAGGACCACGCCTCGAATCCGTGCGTCGCGACGGACCGCTAGTTCGAGCGCGATCGCGCCGCCCATCGAGCTTCCGACCAACACCACGTTACGTAGCGCACGCTGATCGCAAAAGGCGGAAACAAAATCCGCGAACTCGCCGATCGTCTCAGCGCGACCCGGCACGCCATGTCCGGGCAAATCGGGCGCAATCGAACCGTCGAATGCACGCACTTGCGCGTCGAAAACGCGGCTAGTGCACCCCGCGCCGTGAAGAAAGAGCAGCGTCGATTTCAATTTTCGACTGCGCTCGGTTCCGCCATTTGCTCTAGGACGTCGGCGTAGGTCGGGATGCGTTGCGGACCATGGTGCGCAGCCCATGCAGCGCTAAATTCGGCACCGTAAAAAAACGTCGAGCCGATCACGTAAAACCACAACAACAGCACGAGCGGCACGGAAAGCGCACCGTAAATCTGAATGAAATTGATGTGCAACGTGTATTGAGTGAAGACAAATTGCACGAGCGGCCAGAGCAGCGAAACCACCACCGCACCCGGCAATGCGAATCCCCACGACATGTGGCGGCTCGGCAGAAACTTATAAAGAACGAGCGAACTCGCAAAAACGAGCGCGATCGAAATGAGATACGCCGTGAGGTGCGTAAAGTTCTGACGGTCCGGCACATTCGCGACCGCCATCGCGATCGAGATAATGAGCGGCAAGCCCATCGCGATGATTAACAGAATCGCCATCAGCGGCAACATGACGAGCGAGAGTGCGATGTTGTGAATCAATGGACGTCCCTTCGGAACGCCCAATGCGCGATCGAGCGCGTAAGCAAGGGCCATGAACAAGTTTTTGCCGGACCACACTAAAAAGGCGAGCGCGATGATGCTCGAAATACCGCGCCCGTAAATATACGACTGCAGATTCGCAGCGACGAATTCATGCAGTGTCGGACTGAATTCGTCGAAGAAACCAAGCACGCGGTCTTGCGCCATCGGAAAGACGTACGACGCGGCCGAGAGGATGAGCACGACTAACGGAAAGAGCGCAAAGAGAGCGTTAAAGGCAACAGCCTGCGCCAGAAACGCGCAGCCGTCTCTCGAGAAGCGCAAGCCGGCCTCGCGCAGGGTCGAGATGAGTCGCTCCATCGGATGCGAATATCGCCGTTCCGTGACCTTATTCCCACTAGCGGCGGCCATAACGATTCTCTTCAACGGCCATCCCGTCCGTAGCTACACGAGCGTCTTTGAGGCGGGCGGTCACATCTTCGCACCGGTGAAGCCGTACGTAACCCGCGTGGCGGACCGCGTTTGGTTTAGCGGCGATCGACTGGCCGTACAAAGAAACGGCCGCGTGGTCTTCGTGCGTCTTGCACCATGCCAACCCGATGCATTGCAGTTCAGCTTTGTTCCACTGCGTGAGGTGATGTCGAAATTAGGTGCCGACGTCCAATATGATGAAGCGCTGCACTTGGTCAGCATTTGGATGCCGCTTCATCCGACTGTCGCTACGCCCACGCCGTTCGATCCGTCGGCGCCGCAAGTTGCGCCGACGGATGTTTTTACACCCTCTCCGACCGCGACGCCGCGCCCAATTTGGAGCGGCTCACCGTTGCCGAGACGAACTCCGTTACCGTACAGCTCGCCAACGCCACGCCCGAAACCGGCGTAACGTTATCGCGCAGCGATGGCGCCGAGGTCTTCGGATGCGTGGCCGTGACTCATGGCATCGCGAAGTTCGGCTTCAATGGCATCTATGACCGGCAGCTTCGCGCCCTTCGCGGCTTTCTGCATCAGCGTTGCGTCTTTGTGCGCCATGTCGAGGGTCCACGTCGGTGTGTAGTCGCCTTCCGCCATCCGCTTGCCGCGCCCGTCGATTTGACCCTGGACGCTATAGAACGAGAATAATTCGTAAGCTTGGGGCCGCGTAAGGCCTTGCTCTTCGCCGATGCGGTAGATGTCGTTCAATCCGGCGATGACCGCAAGAATCATCGCGTTTCCCATCAGTTTGTAAACTGCCGCGAGATCGGGACGCTCGCCGAAATACTTCACGGTTCCGGTCATCTGCGCGAATCGATCTTTGATCTTGTCGAAAATCGCTTGCGGCCCCGACACCATCATCGTTCCGGTGCCGCTTAGCGCATTCGGTGGACCCATGAAAACGGGCGCGTGCAGAAAAGAGTAGCCGGCATCGCTCAAACGCTTTGCGCGCGCGACGACATTCTGCGGAAGAACGGTCGTGTGATCCGCGATGATTGCCGAACGATCGATGCCGGGCAACGCGGCTTGCAGAATCGAGTCGACTGAGTCATCGTCACGCACGCAAATGTGGATGCGTGCCGCACCGCGCGCGGCTTCCGCTGCATCGCGAAATGCAATAATGCCGTCTTCCTCGAGGGCTTTTGCTTTTTCGAACGTCCGGTTCCACACGTGCACCGTATATCCGTGACGGCGAAGGTTCTTAACGAAACCGGAGCCGAGCATGCCGGCCCCGTAAAACGCAACAGTTTCCATGTTGCGGTGTTTCGTTATTGCGCCGCTGCTTCCACCGGCCGACGCGCGACGAGATTCAACAACCCGAGGACGGCGCCGGCGAGGATTGCAATTCCCGCCTGCGACGGCGTCGAGAGTACGTTCAAACCCAGAACGCGATCGAGCGATACCGGGCCAAAGCCCGCAAATGCAACTGCAATTGCCGAAAGAATGTAGAAGATATTAAGTTCGACGCCGTTGTTCGCCGTAAACCAACCGTTCTTGATGTGAACGCTGAAGATCGCGACCACCATCACGAGGACAATCAGAGCCGGACCGAGTGCGCCGCCGAGACCCAGGATCGTCAGCAAGCCGCCGAGCATCTCGGTTGCTCCAGCGGAGAACGCGAAGAGCCGCCCGGGACGAAAGCCGAGATTTTCCATGAAGCCGCCCGTACCGGCGAGCCCGTATCCGCCGAACCAGCTAAAAAGTTTTTGTGCGCCATGGGCGGCAATATACAGTCCAAGAACGATGCGAATGAGAAGAAAAGCTAAATCCACGATCTAAGCCTCTATTGTTATGTTGTATTAGTAACCTACTTATGATAGGTTTACACAGGTAAACTACACCGGGAACTAAGCTATGTCAAGTAACCAGCCAACTGAAGATAAGTCACTAGACGTCCAACTCTGCGCGCGTTACCAGCGCGCCATCGAACTCGTCGGTAAGCGCTGGACGGGAGCGGTGATTCGCGTGCTGCTCTTCGGGCCGCGGCGGTTCAACGAACTCTTGGCAGCGGTTCCCGGGATGTCGGACCGGTTGCTTACCGAGCGCCTTCGCGAGCTTGAAGGCGAGGGGCTAATTTCGCGCCGCGTCGAGGCCGGATCACCGGTGAAGGTCGTCTACGAACTCACCTGCGCGGGCCACGAGCTGAAAGAACCCCTGATCACCCTTGGTCACTGGGCGGAAAAGTGGCTCTCGCTCGAATCGGACGACGAAAACGCCGCTAGTGCGTAAGGCTCTGCGCCAAGACGAAATTCACGCCGTCAGCTTGCAGTTCGGGAATGAGCGCGCGGACGGCTTCAAGGGTGGTCGGGCGCGGGTGGCCGATCGCGATCGCGCTCCCGGATCGTTTTGCAATCGCCACTGCTTCACGCAGCTGGGCTTCGGAATACGCTACGTCGGCCTTATTGTCTAGAAACACATCGCGCGCCGCAGTTGGTACGCCGTCTTTTAGTGCCGTCTGCGCGCCGACGGATTTGCTGTTCGTCATGGAATCGATGAAGAACAGATTTCCGCGCTTTGCAAGCACATCCATCACGTCTTGCATCACACGCGAGTCCGCACTGGCTTTGCTGCCTTCGTGATTGTTTACGCCTTGCGCGAGCGGAACTTGCGCAAGGTCGTGCTCGACTTGCGCCACGATCTCGCTGTCGCTCATCTCGGTCGTCACTTTTCCGGGACCGGGATTCATGCCCGAGAGCGTTTCCATCGGAAGATGAAGCATCACGCCTTTGCCGGCATCACTCGCTTCACGCGCAATCGTCTCGCCGTAGTGAACGTCGGGCAGCACCGACATCGTTACGGGAATCGGCAACGCGACGAAGCCGCGTTCCGTGGAAATCCATTGACCGCAGTCGTCGATGATCAACGCCAATTTCGGACCATTGGGATTCCCGCCGGCGGAAGTCGTTGCGCTGGGCGATGCAGCAACCGGTGGCGTTGCGCTCGCTGATGCTTCGGGCGACGGTGTCGGCGTCTCGGGCGGGCTCTGCGC
>CAZJLJ010000006.1:22493-29889 GCA_964546935.1 uncultured bacterium
CGCCGGCGCCGGATTCTGCGACACCGCTTCGTTCGCCGGCTCCGGCGTCGCAGTTGCGACTGCCACCGGTTCCACGTTGTGCGCACTTCGATGTTGCCGGTGTGCTGTGGGGTGAAACAGATACCACGCCGCTATTACGGCGATCGCAAGAAGAAGAACCGGAGCAACCCAACCGGGAGAGGACGCATGTTTACGGCGCGACGATGGACGTTTCGACACGCGAACGGTTTTTCGTCGCGTTTTCGCAGATTCCGGTTTTGCGGTGTCGAATGGACCCGCATGCTTCACGCGCTTCGCAATGCGCTCGACGGAATCTCTGTCGTTGCGCTGGCTACCAACATTCCTGGGCCGCTCGCCGCAGCACATTTGCGACTGATGGGCGCGCAGGTAGTGAAAATCGAGCCCGCGCGAGGCGATACACTGGAAGAATCGGCGCCGCATTGGTACGCCGCGATTACGACCGGACTAGAAATTCTACGTTTAGATTTGCGCGATGAAAAGGCGATGCGGGCGCTCGATGCGCATTTGCGTTACGCCGATCTTGTTATTACCGCGATGCGAGCAAGTTCGCTATTGCGCGTTGGTTTCGACTGGAAAACGCTGCACGCAAAATATCCACGGCTGTGCCACATAGCGATTTGCGGAGAAGCGCCGCCCCACGACGACCGCGCCGGGCACGACCTTACGTATCAGGCGCGCGCCGGTACCATCGCGCCACCGGTAATGCCGCGGACCCTTGTCGGCGATATGGCGGCGGCTGAACGTGCAGTGGCTGCAGCAGTCACGGCATTATACGTGCGCAGTTGCACGAACGAAGCAATGCGCCTCGATGTGAGCATCGTCGAAGCCGCAACGGACTTTGCGGCGCCGTTTCGTTATGGACTTACCGCACCGAATGGTGCGCTTGGCGGTGCGTTGCCGACGTATCGCATCTACGCGGCACAAAACGGATACGTAGCGCTTGCGGCCCTGGAACCGCATTTCATCCAGCGGCTCGCGACGATGTTGGAAACAGAAAGCACCGACGCAGAAACGCTCGAGCGAATCTTCGCGCAACGAACCGCTCGGGAATGGGAGCGTCTCGCCGAAACGTACGACGTGCCGTTAGCCGCCGTGCGTGAAGAGGTGCACGCATGACGGAAGCCCTGATCGTCGACGCGGTTCGAACGCCCGCGGGACGGCGCGGAGGCATGCTGGCGAATTGGCATCCCGTCGATCTGCTCGCGCAAACATTACGCGAATTATTGGAACGAAGCAACGTCGAAGCCGGCGCCATTGACGACGTCTTGGCCGGATGCGTTAGCCAAGTCGGCGAGCAATCGTTGAACGTTGCACGTCATGCTGCGCTTGCCGCCGGTTTTCCGGCCCGGGTTCCCGGCACGACGATCGATCGACAATGCGGTTCCAGTCAACAAGCCCTCGCATTCGCAGCACAGGGGATCAATGCCGGCGCGTATGAATGCGCGATCGCATGCGGCGTTGAGTCGATGAGCCGCGTTCCATTAGGTGCGAGCTTTGCCGCCGGCCCCGGTGCGCCGCGCTACAACGTGAACCAAGGAATCAGCGCGGAGCGAATCGCCGAACGATGGAAGCTCTCGCGCGCAGACCTCGATGCATTAGCGTTGGAATCGCATCGTCGCGCAGCCCGCGCCACCGCTGTCGGTGCTTTTGATTCACAGATCGTCGCATTGAACGGTTCAAGACGTGATGAAGGCATCCGCGAAGATACGAGTCTTGAAAAACTAGCGCAATTAAAACCAGCGTTTGAGGAAAATGGATTGATTACCGCGGGCAACTCGTCGCAAATCAGTGACGGCGCCGCTGCGATTCTGATCTGTTCACCGGAATTTGCGCGCAAGCACGCCCTTCGACCGCGTGCCCGCGTCATCGCGAACGTTGTTGTCGGCGACAATCCGGAGCTCATGCTCACGGGTCCAATTCCTGCAACGCGCATGGCTCTCGAGCGCGCCGGACTGCAATTGAGCGACATCGATCTATTTGAAGTCAATGAAGCGTTTGCGAGCGTCGTTTTGGCATGGCAAGCGGAGACCGGCGCCGACCTCACGCGCACGAACGTGAACGGCGGGGCCATTGCACTCGGCCATCCGCTCGGGGCGACGGGAGCGCGATTAACAACGATCCTATTGAACGAACTCGAACGGCGTTCGGGTCGCTACGGCTTGCAGGTAATGTGCGAGGGTGGTGGTATGGCAAACGCGACCATCATCGAACGCATCGATTCATAGAGAGGGTATATTTGCGTGCAAATCGGCGGTAAGACGTTTCTCATTACCGGGGGCAGCTCCGGGCTTGGCGCAGCGTGTGCGCGCGAATTTACAAGTGCGGGCGCAAATGTCGTTCTTCTCGACGTGAACGAACAAGGCGCAGCGCTTGCAAAGGAACTCGGCGCCAACGCACGTTTCGCCAAAACGGACGTCACCAACGAAGCGCAGGTCCAAGCGGCGATCGATTTAGCGCTAAAGGACTTCGGCGCGCTCAACGGTGCCATCAACTGCGCCGGCATCGCAACCGCCGAACGCGCCCTGGGGAAAGAAGGTCCGCAACCTCTCGACCATTTCGCCAAGGTCGTTCAGGTCAACCTGATCGGTACGTTCAACGTAATCCGTCTCGCTGCGGCCGCGATCGTAAAAAATGCCGCCGAGCCGAACCAAGATCGCGGCGTCATCATTTGCACCGCATCGGTGGCCGCATTCGACGGACAGATCGGTCAAGTCGCATATAGCGCGTCGAAGGGCGGCGTCGTCGCGATGGTGTTGCCGCTCGCTCGCGAGTTCGCGCAACACCAAATCCGGGTGATGGGCATCGCACCCGGCATCTTCAATACCCCAATGATGGCCGGTTTGCCGGAAGCGGCGCGCGAATCGCTCGGAAAGCAAACGCCGTTCCCGGCACGCCTTGGTGAACCGGCCGAATACGCTGGGCTAGCGCATCACATCGTTGAGAACCAGATGCTCAACGGCGAAGTGATCCGCCTCGACGGAGCGATTCGTCTAGCGCCGCGCTAACGCGTTTCCGCGACGCGCACCGCGGCTGCGTTGCGGTTCACGAGTTTCGGAAACTTCGCTTGAAGCATCTTCAGCTTCGGAATGTCGTTGGCGACAATATAGCCGCTCTCGGGGTTATGGACGAAATAATCCTGGTGATAGGCTTCTGCGGGATAGAAGCCTTTTAGCGCTTCAAGTCTAGTCACGATAGGCGCGGAGAACACGTGGTTGCGTTCCAGTTTCGCGATATACGCGGCGCTCTCGCGCTGTTGTTCCGCGCTCGTGTAGAAGATCTCCGAACGATAGGACGAGCCTGCGTCGGGGCCTTGGCGGTTTAGTTGCGTCGGGTCGTGCGCCACCAGAAAATACACGTCCAGCAATTGGGTGAACGAGATCTGCGACGGATCGAAGTCGACCTGGACCGATTCCGCGTGACCGGTCATTTCGGTGCCGACCAGTTCGTAGTGCGCCGTCACGGCGGCACCGCCCGAGTACCCGGCGGTCACGCGGCTCACGCCGCGCAGCGACTCGAAGACGGCCTGCATTCCCCAGAAGCAGCCGCCGGCTAAAACCGCTCGTTCCGTGGTGGCGGCAAGCGCCGGAGCAGCTGAGAGCAAGGTAAGCGTAGCGGCCAAAATGGCGACGAAAGTTCTCTTCATTGCACCCTGAAGAACGCTCGCCGGCGGTTCCCGGATGAGCTGTAACGTTTTACCCTCAGGATTCGTTCAAAATTACGCCGTATGTATACACCGATGAAGCGTGCGCCTTCGCTTGCAATCAGTGTGGCTCTAGCGCTGTTCGCTTTTGCGGCAGTGGCTCTTGCGTTTGCGCCTGCGCCGCTGAAGGCCAACCCCGCGCCGCAGGTTGCGGCCGCTGCTACACCGTTTTCGATGGCTTCGCCCGACGACGTGTTCGTGGCGATCCGAAACAAGTTCCGGTCGCATCGTCCCCCGCCGCCATACGAAATTTATACGCTCGTGCGCTCGCAGCAGACGAGCTACGGTTATCCCGACTACAACGACAGCTACACGTACCACATTTGGTATCGCTCGAACGACCACGCGGCCATGGAACGCAAGCATTTCCATTTGGGCGCAATTGGAAACTTGGAGTTCAAGCGGCCGATGTTTAACATCGCCGACGATCCGGGACCGCCGACAGCCGATGTCTTCGAGCCGGCGCCGTTGCACACGCTCGCACCGGATTTCGTGCCGACGCCGGAAGCCAGCATTCCGGTAATCGCGACCGTTCGCGTACGCGCGGTATACGATTATCGCGTCACGAACATTCAACACGAAGGCACGGAGCTACACGTGTCGGTTTTACCGAAGCGTGACGTTGAACGTAACCGGTTACGGGAGCTATGGGTCGATGCGAAGACGCTCGAACTGAAGAAAATCATCGTAACCGACAAGCTCTTCATCGAACATGGGCCGGTCTATCCGATTCACTTTACGATCACGTTCAACATGCTCGACGGCTTCCCGGTCATCACGCATATTCACGGCGAAGTCGACGATCCCGGGTACGACGGCGATGGAAAAACGGTTGAATATGAATTCAACGACATCGTTTTTCCGAAGTCGTTACCCGAGTGGTATTTCAATGCGCGTGAGTACGCGCAACACGCCAACGAAGCGCCCGATAACGACGGCGGCTAACTAGCAGCGTCGCGAACGTACAACGTCCACGGGTGGTCCGGATGGTGATCCTGGGGAAACGTGTCGCCCGCGTTTAGATGAATACGGTGCCCACATTCGGAGCATTCGTACTCTCCCGACTCCGGAACTCGTTGGCCTTGGTGTCCAAAAATCTCCGCCATAGCAGCGGCTTACCCGGGCGCCTCCGCTCGAAAACGCTTTTCCGCCGTGTCGATCAGCGCAGTCAGGGCGTCATCGTTTGTTCTTCAATGCACTTTTCCATGGCGTCCCTGGCATGCGCAACCATCTTGTGGATACGTACGCGTAGTGCATCGCCGCTTTCGTTCATCGCGTGTCTGCCGTGCTCTTCAAGCTCGTTCAGGTGTCCTGTGATCTCGTCCGCGCGCGTTGCTGAACTGGCTTTAAGCTGCGTCTGTGCGGTCTCGACATGTCGAAGGGCCTCGTCAATCCGCGCCCTCGCGTCGTTGTCCTGAGTTTTCGCGGCCGCGTTTAATTCGTCGTGAACTGCGCTCAAATGTTCTTCCAGCGATTGGGTCTGTGCCATTCGTACTTCCTCACTGACCTCGGCCGCCCGGCCTCCCGCCCTACACCCAAGCATCGCTCGGCGATAAACTGGGGCCGCCGGCTCACGGAATAAGTGTAGCAAAAGTAGCACGCGCGGACGCTGAGGGTGCACAATTAGACACTGCATTTGAGCGCCAAGCCAACTATCCTTATCTTGATATGCCAGAGACCCAAGCCGACATCGTTTTCGTAGGCGGCGGCATCATGTCTGCCACGCTTGCCTCGCTGCTTAAAGAAATCCAGCCGGATATGACGCTCGAGGTTTTCGAGCAGCTCGAGGCGCCGGCGCTGGAGAGTTCCAATGCCTGGAACAATGCCGGTACGGGCCACGCGGCGCTCTGCGAGCTGAATTACACGCCGCAGAACCCCGACGGTACGGTCGGCATCGATCGCGCGTTAACCGTCAACACGCAGTTCGACCTGTCGCGACAGTTCTGGGCGTACATGGTACGCAAGGGCGCCCTCGGCGACCCCGAGTCGTTCATCCACGACGTCCCGCATATCAGCTTCGTTTGGGGCGACGACAACGTCGCGTTCTTGCGCAAGCGGTTTGAAGCGATGAGCGCGCACCACTGCTTCGCAGGCATGGAGTACAGCGAAGATCCGGCCGTGCTCAAGGAGTGGATGCCGCTCGTCATGGAGGGCCGCGATCCGAACCAAAAAGTTGCCGCGACGCGCATGGTTACCGGCACGGACGTCGACTTCGGCGCGGTTACGCGGCAGCTGCTAGACCACGTCGGCAACCAGCCGGGTGCGAGCATCGCTTACTGCACGACGGTCACGGACCTCCGGCGCACGGCCGACGGCTTCTGGCGCGTGACCGTTAAAGATGCAAAGCGCAGCGCGACGCGCACGGTTCTCGCGAAGACCGTTTTCCTTGGTGCAGGCGGCGGCGCTTTGACGTTGCTGCAGAAATCGGACGTTCCGGAAGGCAAAGGCATCGGCGGCTTCCCGGTGAGCGGCATTTTCCTGCGCTGCTCGGATCCCGAAATCGTTTCGCGCCACAACGGCAAGGTTTACGGAAAGGCATCGGTCGGTGCGCCGCCGATGTCGGTGCCGCATTTGGATTCGCGCTACATCGACGGAAAGAAATCGCTCCTGTTCGGTCCGTACGCCGGTTTCTCGACGAAGTTTCTGAAGAGCGGTTCGCCCGGTGATCTTTTCTCGTCGATCAAGGGCGACAACATCAAATCGATGCTGGCCGTTGGCCGAGATAACTTCGATCTCACGAAGTATCTCGTCGGCGAAGTGCTCAAATCTAAGGACAGCAAATACGCATCGCTGCACGAGTATTTCCCCGATGCCGATCCCTCCAAGTGGGATTTCATCGTCGCGGGACAACGCGTGCAAGTGATTATGCCGGACGAACAAAAAGGCGGCAAACTCGAGTTCGGAACGAAGGTCGTCGCCGACGGATCTCTGGCTGCGGTTCTCGGCGCGTCGCCCGGTGCATCGGTTGCCGTTGCCGTCGTGCTCGACGTTCTTGGCAAACTCTATAAAAAGCAACTCCCCGGGTGGGAAAGCAAACTGCGCGAGATTATTCCGTCGTACGGGAAATCGATCGCGGATGATGCGGAACTCTGCCACACGATCCGCGCCGACACGGCGCAGGTGCTGCACCTCACCGACATTACTTCGCCGAAGGTATCGGCGTAGTCACTCCACGACAAGCGCGTCGGCGGAATTTAGCCACGCGGTAATGTTCGCGACCGTGTCCTCGAAGAAGACGCGGTAGAGATCGTCGCAGACGTAGCCGATATGCGGCGTGGCAAGAACGTTCGGCAACGATCGAAACGGATGGTCTGCAGGTAAAGGTTCACGATCGAAAACGTCGATTGCGGCGCCCGCAATCGCGTTCGTCCGCAACGCCTCAATGAGCGCCTTCTCATCGACGATTGGGCCACGTGAGGTGTTCACAAGGCGGGCCGTCGGCTTCATCTGCGAAAGCTCTGCCGATCCGATCAACGCGCGCGTTCGATGGCTCAAGACGAGATGAATCGTCACGATATCCGCGGTTCGAAAAAGCTCTTCTTTGGAGATGTAATGAGCGCCCGCAGCTTGCGCCTTTTCCGGGGTCATGTTCTGACTCCACGCCACAACATTCATTCCAAACGCGTTGCCTATCCGCGCTACCTCGGAACCGACGTGCCCTAGACCGACGACGCC
>CAZJLJ010000006.1:29989-60299 GCA_964546935.1 uncultured bacterium
ACGCGTTGCCTATCCGCGCTACCTCGGAACCGACGTGCCCTAGACCGACGACGCCCAGCGTTTTGCCGGAAAGACCCATGCCGACATGGTTTTGCCACAAACCTCGGCGCAGGTTTTGCGCTTCGTCTGGAACGTGACGCGCGCTCGCGAGAATGAGCGCCCACGTTAACTCGATCGTCGGCATCGAAAAGTACCCGGTGTTCGCGACCATGATGCCAAGTTCGCTTGCCGCGGCCATGTCGATTGACGCATTACGCTCGCCGGTCGATGCGATGAGCTTCAAACGCGGCAGCTGTTGCAGCACTTCACGCGGCAGGGGTGTGCGTTCACGCATCACACAGACGACGTCAAACGGTTTAAGCCGTTCGATCAGGGACCCACGATCGTCGATGTGATTGTTGAAGACTGTGATCTCCGCTCGTTTGGCAAGGTCCGACCAGTCGGCCATCGCGAGCGCAACGTTTTGGTAGTCGTCGAGTATAGCTATTCGCATTAGGGACTCTCTTCATTCCCGTGCATGCTGAAAGCACGCTGCTACGACTAGCAGTTTCCTGCCGCCCACCGGGGTAGCAAAGGGCCGCACGATGCGGAAAACAACGCGAAAGAAGTAATACTAAGACGGGAGCACCTAAGTGCCCCCGTCTTAGTATTTAGTGAACGTTACGCCGCGGTACGACTTCGTCGCTCGCTAACGTTTGCGATCCGCCCGCCGGAATGTCGCCGCGTGATGTTGTTTCCGTGTCCGGCGCAAAAATACGGCGGACATCGTCGCGATGCTCGTCGCGCGGATGGACACCGATCAGCATTCCACCTTGATCGATGCCACGTTGATACTCTTTTGCACGTTCTTCCGGGATGCCGGCGCCGATAAGGGCTCCCAAGATTCCGCCGGCCACTGCACCGGTTCCAAGGCCCGCGAGAGCCGCCGCAAGAGGTCCGGCCACAAGCGGCGCCGCCGCACCACCGCTTGCCGCAATTACACCGATGCTCCCTGTGGCCGTAAGACCCGCAATGATTGCACCCAAAGCCCCGCCGATCACCCCGCCGGCAACCGTTCCCTCGTACGCCTTCGTTCCGGTCGCTTCCGCGAACTCGCGAGCGCGATCTTGGTCTCGCGCCATAACGCTAATGTCGTTTTGTCCATACCCGAGCCTTTGCAAGCGTGCGACTGTATCTTCGGCGGAGTCGCGATCGTGGTAAACCGCACCCTCAAAGCCGCCGCTTGTTTCGCCGCTGTTCGTGTTACTGTTCATCTACGTCTGTTTCTCTCCTGACTAAACGCATCACCGATGTACCCATTGCGTTCGTGAGTGGCAACAACCAATACGATGATTAATGCTTTGGCTCAGCACGCCGCTACTTTAGAGACGCAGTATCGCGAAGCAATCGCAGCCCTAGTTGCTCGGTCTGATACAGTTCTCATCGGTGACGCATCGCACGGAACCTCGGAATTCTATCGCGAGCGTGCCAACTTTACTCAGCGTCTGATCGAGTACTTCGGTTTCAACGCCGTCGTCGCGGAAGCCGATTGGCCCGATGCCTATCGCGTGGATCGTTTTGTCTGTGACGCAAGCGACGATTCAACGCCCGAAGAAGCGTTGCGCGACTTCCAACGTTTCCCGCTTTGGATGTGGCGAAACAAGGAAACTGCGGATTTCATCTCATGGCTTCGTACGTTCAATGCGACGCACCCCAATCGCATGTGCGGTGTCTATGGAATGGACCTCTACAGTCTGCACTCTTCGATGCGTGCGGTGGTGCAATATCTTGAACACGTCGATCCCGATGCCGCTACACGCGCACGCGAGCGTTACTCGTGTTTCGACCGGTACGGAACGGATCCGCAACATTACGGCTATCTGGCAATGTTGGGCGACGATAAAGGTTGCCTAAAAGCCGTGCGCGATCAATTAGTCGAAATGGAAACAAACGCGAAGAAGTGGGTTCGTGAGGACCGGCGATCTTCACCCGCGGCATTTTTCGTCGCCGAGCAGAACGCGCGTTTGGCGTTAAATGCTGAAGAGTATTACCGCAAGATGTTCTCGGGTCGCGTGAACGGTTGGAATCTGCGCGATGCGCATATGGCGGAAACGCTCGAAGCACTGGAACGTTTCTTGCGAGAAAATGGAATCGAACCGAAAATCGTCGTCTGGGCGCACAACTCCCATCTCGGCAATGCTGCCGCTACGGAGATGTCGAGCTACGGCGAATTCAACGTCGGCGAACTCATCCGGAAACGCAAAGGTAACGAGGCGCTTGCGATCGGCATGACGACATACGACGGGTCGGTGATGGCGGCGGATGACTGGGACGGACCGCACAGCGAGCACCTCGTGCAGCCCGCATTGGAAGAAAGCTTCGAACATCTCTTCCATACAACCGCGCTTGGCGCGGATTTCGCATTGGTCTTACGCGATGCGCCGCGCGATCTGGAGGCACAACTCGCCGACCGTCTCGAGCGCGCGATCGGCGTGGTCTACCGTCCGCGAACCGAGCGCCAAAGCCACTACTTCCACGCCGATATCGTGCGCCAGTTCGACGTCGTGATGCATATGGATCGCACGCACGCCGTTGACCCGCTCGATCCGATCGAAAAACCGAGTTATCCCGAACTGCCGGAGACCTACCCAACCGGAGAATAACGCGGTTTCACGTTGTTTGCTCCCGTGGCATTGCCGGCCGAGCTCGAATCGCCGATGCAAGGTATACCGTCATTGCGCCGGCAAGGCCTGCGGCAAAAGCCGTCACGATAGGAAACGAGCCCAACAGTGGCGCCAGGATCAGAACGGACGCTCCGGTCGTGATGCCGGCGAAGGCAAAGAGTCCCGTGCGTCCGGCGAGCGATAGCGGAACCGCCATGACCGCGTACCAAGGTTCGATCTTTCCCGCAAGCGCTAGCAGCACAACCGCCGCCAGAATTGCAAAGCCCGTACGGAATCGGCCGCGAATGAGTTCCACCGACAAGATTGCAATGCAAATCAGAAAAATTGAAAGCATCGAAACGTCGACCGCAAGGACTGCATGATGTCCGATCAGCGGGAGCCTAGACGCCTCGCGTTCGAGGAACTGTAGTGCACCCGCACCCCGCTCGAAACTCTCACGCGGAGCGCCGACAAGCGAATGCCGAATGCCGTACGGTGCCGAAGCGAAGATGACCGCGCAAAGAAATGCGGCGACTGCAGTCAGTGCGTCTTCGATCCGGCGCCTGCTAGAGTACGCAAACGCCGCGAGAATTGCAATGAACGGTGCGTATGCGAACTTGACCGCTGTAGCTACACCGAGTGCAATGCCGGCAAGGCCGAACCGGCGACGAAGTGCAAGGACTGCCGCCGCAATACCGCCGAGAGCAACGAAAATGTCGTTGTGCGCGCCGTTGGCCGTTTCCAGAATCACGAGTGGATTCAGGGCAAACACAAGCGGAAACATCAGTAGGCTCTTCGGAGCAACGATGCTTAGCAGAACCGTTATCGCAAGCGCAGCAGCAATGGCCGCAAGACGCAGCGCGCCGGTTTGGGTGGCGAGCGATGAGCGTTCGAACGGATAGAGCAATGCGGCATTGAGTGCTGTCCATGCGCCGCCGTAGCGATCTGCGGGAAGCGGATCGCCCCAGTGGCGTGCAACGGCCCGTTGCTCCTGCGATGCGCGGGCAGAAATGCGTTCCGGTAAGTACGGGTTGCCTTGTTCGCTTGCATAAGCGTAGCCTACATACGCGAATTGATCGCTGTCGATAGCGATCGGTGCTTTGGCAAACGCAATGCAAAGAAACGCCTGAAACAGCAGAAGAAGCGCGACGCGGAGGCGCGTAATGCCGATCGATGCACGAGACGCGATCGCGATAGTCACGAGAAATGCTGCGGTCCATATCGCGAGGCCGATCGAGAGCAAACGCACAACGTCGCCGCGGCCGGCAAGACGGTCATGCAGAAAGACGATCGATGGTGAATCGAAAGGCGTATAACTGTGTGCTACGTGGACAAGCACGCCGGCGACCATCGCAGCGCCGGCCGCGTATAATGCGACCGAGAAAAGCAAGAAGGCTCGCCGTGCGTTCTGCATTGTCGAAGGGTATTCACACTAACGACGGGGCGCAAGAAGCTACCCCCGTTTTGCCCAGTATGTAAAGAGGGCGTGCAAGCGAAACTCCGGGGAACCAGGCCGAGTACTCCAATCCATGCGACTCTTCCGGCTTTTTAGTGCTGCGCGTAAAGCGCTGCCGAACGTCATCCCCCTTATGCGCGATTCGCGCGTTCCGCTTGCATTGAAGTTGCTCGCTGGAGGCCTTGCGTTGTTGATCGTTTCACCGCTCGATATCTTTGGCGACATCCCGGTTCTCGGTGCACTGGACGACGCAGCGCTTTTGACCTTCGCGGCTATTCTGTTCGTGCGCTTGGCCTCCAGGCATGTCGAACCCGTGCGTGTTCGGGCGGTCGCTAAGTACTAATATGAGCAAGCCCGGCTACTTTTGGGTAAAGTGGCCGGATGAACGTCGGCGCATTTCTTAAGCGGCTCGGCCCCGGTTTCGTAACCGGAAGTTCCGATGACGACCCAGCCGGGATAGGCACCTACGTCCAAACCGGGGCACAGTTCGGCTACGGCCAGTTGTGGACTGCGTTCTTTACTTTTCCCTTGATGGCGATCGTTCAGGAAATGTGCGGTCGCATCGGACTGGTCACCGGTCGCGGACTCGCTCCTCTGATTCGAAGCAATTACGCTGCTTGGATCCTATGGTTCATCGTTACAATTCAAGTTGCAACCAATACGATCAACATCGGCGCCGACCTGAGTGCAATGGCGCAATCGGCGCAACTCATATTCCATATTTCGTATTGGTTTCTGCTCGCGACCACTACCATTGCCATGGTCTCGTTGATTACGTTCTTGCCGTACCGGCAGTACGCCTCGATCCTGAAATGTCTCGGCATTCTCCTTCTAACGTACGTCGTGGCCGCATTTACCGTCCATGCAAATTGGGCAGACGTGTTCAAAGCCACGTTTATTCCACACATCGAATGGAATAGCGCCTTTCTTCTGACGCTGATTGCCGTGCTCGGCGTTACGATCTCGCCGTATGAATTTTTTTGGCAGGCGAATGAAGAAGTTGAAGAACTGGTCGAGGACGGAAAAATTCCGGCACCTGAGACCACGAGACCGAAAATTACCGATGAAGATGTCGCGTTCGCTCGTGGCGACACGTGGTTTGGAATGTTCTTTTCGAACCTTATTACTTTCTTCGTTATAATCACCGCTGGTGCGACGCTTCACCCTGCCGGCCATACGAACGTGCAAAGCGCTCAGGAAGCCGCGCAAGTGTTGCGGCCTTTAGCGGGTCCGCTCGCTGCTTTGTTGTTTGCGTCAGGTATCGTCAGCTCGGGACTGCTCGCGATCCCGGTAATGGCCGCGTCTTCGGCCTACGCCGTGTGCGGCGCAATGAATTGGCGCCGAAGCTTATCGGAGCCGTTCTACCGCGCGCGGCATTTCTACGGCATCATCGCAGCGTCGTGTTTGATCGGCTTGCTCGTGAACCTACTGCACGTTAGCCCGTTCCGGCTGCTGTATTACTCCGGTGTAATGAACGGTATCATTTCGCCGTTCTTGCTTTTCATCGTTACAAACATCTCCTCAAGCAGACGGATCATGGGAACGTATGCCAACCCTCCGTGGGTCAACGCCGTCGGGTACTTCATGAGCGCCGCAATGGCCGTCGCGATCGTTGCCTTCTTCGTTCTCAACCGTTCGCAATCGTAACTTGCTAAAGTAACGCTCTTTCCGAGACCGCCTCTCGACACCCGGACTCGTACGTTCTACGATAATTTTGAAGCGTCGGGAGGTCGGCGCAATGAGGCAAAACACCAAGAACTTGCTGTGGCTGACCGGTGCGCTGTTGTTCTTCGTTGCAGGAGCGCCGGCCGCGACAACTACGCCGCAAAGGCCGGTCGTGAACGCGATTCGACTGAACGGAATCATCGGTCCGGCGATGGCGCGCTACGTGCAACGCGCCACGGACCGCAGCGCTCACGAGAACGCGCAGGCGCTGATCCTTGAAATCGACACGCCGGGCGGGTTGATGAAGTCGATGGACGACATAAGCCACATCTTGCTCAATTCGTCCGTCCCGTCGGTTGCATACGTCTATCCTGACGGCGCGCGTGCGGCGTCTGCCGGCGTCTTTGTCACCTATGCTTCAACGCTTGCAGCAATGGCGCCGACCACACATCTCGGCGCAGCGCATCCGGTCATGATCGGCGCCGGCGGAACGATGGACAAGACGGAGATGGCAAAAATAACGAACGACGCGGCCGCCGAGATTCACGGGTTCGCGATCCGCCGTGGACGCAATCCAACCTGGGCCGAACAAGCGGTCCGGCAGAGCGTTTCCATAACGGCGGACGAAGCGCTGCGCCTACACGTGATAAACGTTATCGCAGGCAATCCCAACGAATTGCTTGCGAAGCTCGACGGCCGCGTGGTCCGAACGGCGGCCGGCACACGCAAACTGGTGACACGAAATGCAGAGCTGGTCGAAATTCCCATGGACCTTACCGAACAATTTCTGCTTGTGCTCGGCGATCCGAATGTGGCATTTATCCTAATGACCGTTGCGATTTACGGGTTGATTTTCGAACTGAGCAACCCGGGATCGGTCTTTCCCGGCGTGATCGGCGGCTTGGCGCTGATTCTAGCGCTGGCCTCGTTTGCCGCGATCGAAGTAAACGTTGCGGGATTTTTGCTGATCGGCTTTGCCGTACTGCTGTTTATTGCAGACATCAAAGTGCCTAGCCATGGCGTGCTTACAGCCGGTGGAATTGCATCGTTTGTTTTGGGGTCGCTGTTGCTCACGCAAAATCAAGCGCCGGTCTTGCGAATTTCGTTGACGTTGATTCTGATTGTCGCCGCGCTGACGGCGGCCTTCTTCATGTTTGCGGTGGGTGCAGGCATTCGCGCGCAACGGCGCAGCGTGCAAACCGGCCGCGAGGGCTTGGTCGGAGCCGTCGGCGTCGCGCAGCGCGATCTGTCGCCGGCCGGCACCGTGTTTGTCCAAGGCGAGTTGTGGAACGCGGAGGCGGCGGACGGTGCCATCCCGGCGGGGGAGCGTGTGCGCGTCGTTTCAGTGCATGGACTTTGCCTGGATGTGCGCAAGGCGGATGCCAAATGACTGCGGCGTTGCTCCTTCCGATCGCCATCATCATCGTGCTGCTCGCTCTGCTATCAGCTGCGGTGAAGATCACTCGCGAGTACGAACGCGGCGTCGTTTTCCGGCTCGGGCGTTTGCTGCGTGCAAAGGGTCCCGGCGTTATTTTGCTGATTCCCATTGTCGATCGTATGGTGCGAATGGATTTGAGGGTCGTCACTCTCGATGTCCCCCGGCAAGAGATGATGACCCGCGACAACGTGCCGGTGAGCGTCGATGCGGTTGTCTATTTTCGGGTCGTGAATGCCGAAGATGCTGTGGTCAAAGTCGAAAACTTCTCAAAAGCGACGTTTCTCCTCGCGCAAACAACACTTCGCAGCATCCTCGGCCAGCACGAATTAGATGAGCTGCTGGCTCAACGCGACCGCATCAACGTGCAACTGCAGCAAGTGATAGACGAGCGCTCCGGCCCTTGGGGAATAAAAGTGTCGCTCGTCGAGGTGCGCGACGTTGCATTACCCGATACGATGAAACGCGCGATGGCGCGCCAGGCCGAAGTCGAGCGGGAAAGGCGCGCAAAAGTCATTAACGCCGAGGGGGAGTTCCAAGCAGCCGAAAAGCTAGTGATGGCGGCGCAGAAGATCGCTTCGTATCCCGTAGCGTTGCAACTGCGGTATTTACAGGCGCTTACCGAAGTCGCTACAGAACACAATTCGACGACGATTTTTCCGATTCCAATCGATCTGCTCTCGCCGTTTTTAAAAAAATCAGACGACTCTACGACTTAGGCGGGCCCTCGCAAGAGCAGCGTCAATCGAATATTGACCGGGTCCCGTACAAAGCAGTGCAATCATTGCAACGAGATAGAACAGCGGTGTCTCGAAGGAGCCCGGACCGCCAATCCAATGCGCGCCGCTTGGAAGATGCACCTTAAGAAGTGCTACTGTCATATCGATCAGAATCGCAACTGCGGCCACCGGCGTGAGAAATCCCAAGATCAACGCGATACCGCCGAAAAACTCCGCTACCGTCGCAAGCACCTGAAGGAACGGTGGTGCAAACGCGTGCGGTCCAAGCGCAATGCTCATCCAAGATGCCGGGTGCTGAATTTTCGGCAGTCCGTGGACTACGAACGCCAAACCGATGATAACGCGGAGCAACAAGACGCCGAGCGATGCCCTCGGCGGTAGCGATTGAACGAATAGCTTCATTCGTAGACCTAACGATAAGCTGCTGAGGGATTCATGAAAACCGGGCTGGAGCGAAGTCACCTTTAGGTAACTATGCTACCCATTGGTGCCTACTTGTAATGCATAAGTTGGTATGCAATAGTGACCAGAGCACACGGCCACCCACGTTGCCGCACAGCCCACAGTCACCGAGGAGAGTATGAGCAGCACCCAAGTTCAAGAGACCGTCTACGCCTTCGACCCGAGCCATTCCACCGTCGAGTTCGTCGTTCGCCATCTCATGATCAGCAAAGTCCGCGGCCGCTTCGCGAAGTTCACCGGCGAGCTACAGCTCGCGGCGGGCAGCGACATTCCGCAAGCGATCAACGCCACCATCGAAGCGGCGTCGGTCGACACACGCGAAGAGCAGCGCGACGGACATCTGCGTTCCGCCGACTTCTTCGATGTCGAGAAGTTCCCGCATCTGGCCTTCGTAAGCCGCCGTATCGAAGGAGCCGCTGACGACTTTAAAGTTTACGGAGATCTGACGATTCACGGTGTGACGCGCGAGGTCGTTCTCAAAGGAACGTTTGAAGGCCGTGGCGCGGATCCGTGGGGTGGTCAACGCGTTGCATATGCAGCCCACACGACCATCAACCGGAAAGACTTCGGCCTTACTTGGAACACAGCGCTGGAAACGGGCGGCGTTATGGTCAGCGATGAAGTACGCATCGAACTGAACGTCGAGGCAGTGCAGCAGAAGTAGGTAATTCTACAAAGCATCGAAGAGCCGGGGCAAACGCTCCGGCTCTTTCTTTTTGCGACGATGATTGTGGCAATGGAACACTGCGTTCGCGCGTGTATCGATCCCCAGCGGTGGCGAAACTACGCATTCGCGTTACGGAGTTGCGAATGGTAGAAGTGTTTCATTCAGGAGTAAATAGATGTCTAGGCTGCAGGATGCTGTACTGCAGGGTTTCATGATCTTCGCCCTCACTACCGTTATAGCACAAATTGAATTCGCTACCGCGCCCACTCATGTTCCGTCGACCGCCCACGTTCCCGGAGTATGTGAAGCCTCTATTCGCGGAGAGGCGCAGAAGCCATGATTCGCTCAAAAGCCAAAATTATTACTACGCACGCGCAGCGCTATCTTGACCGGGTATACACACACGTTCGTTACCGAACCGAGGCTACGTTGGAAGGTTCGCACGCCGTGATATTTATGGATGGTGTAGTAATAATCGGAAATGCGCGTGCCGACGCCCTTACGCTCGAGCTAACTTCTTCAAGAGTGGATACGCTTGAGCGCGCGCAACATGACATGAAGACGTTTTTGGAGTATTGGGGCGAAAACGATGCATTGTCAGTAGATTGGGAACTTGTGGCGAGCTAGGAGCCGGATCGGACGTTCCCACGCAACACCGTAATGGAACGTCCCGGCAAGGTGTATCGCGTCGTTGAGGTCGCCTTCATCGCCTTGCGCGCCGGCGGACCGTTCGGAGACGGCCGTGAGAGTTTCCCGCGTACGTGCCACTGATACTGTTCCGGCCCAAACGTTATCACATCGACATTGCCGAAGAAACGGCCGGCGTGTGGGCCTTCGTTGAAACGTACGTCGACAGTTTGCGCCCGCGTGTCTTTGTTGATAAGCATCACCGACCACGTTCCGTTCGGACGCCTTAACGGATAGACGGTCACCGACGGTTTGTTCATGAGTTTCGCGGTCGCGCTTCCCCGGTAAAGCGTAGCCGTAGAATTTCCCGGCGCCAACCATTGCGAGGAAAGCATCCGGGCCGCCCAAAATTGCGCCGCGCGATCTGAAATCGTGCCCGTTGTATCCGCTACGAACATCGTGAGATTACCCCAATCGGCCGGACACATTTTGTTTTGGGAAAGCGGCACCGGTTCGTATTGGTAATACACTACGCGTTTTACGCCGTTTTCGAGCGCGCTTGCCATGTAATCGGCTTGCCAGAGTGCGCCCTCGACCAGCATCGGCGTTTCGCTGAAATTGACGGCGGAAAAATTTGCTTCCGTAACATACATCGGAACGCTGGACGGAAGCCCGTCGCGTCGCCACGCATTAACGACGCGGCCCATGATTTCCGGCTCTTGAAGCAGATCGTTCGTAAGTTTCGTGCCGTGCTCGCAACCGTCGAACGGATAGTGTTCGAACGACATGAATGATAGGTACTGCATTGCGTTATGGCCGCGCAGATACTTAAGAAACCGGTTGAACCACGAGATGTTTCCCGACGAATCGGCCCATGTTTGCAAATCGTCGTTCACACCGGAGAAGATGGGACCGCCGAGCGGAACCGCCGGGTCGAGAGCACGAATGGCCTTCGCCCACTGAACGTACAGTGCGGCGTAATCTTCCGGCTCGGCATATTGTCCGTCCGGCTCTTCACCGAGCTCGATTCCACCGAGCGCATACCCGCGTGAGCGCAGGTAACGAACTTCGGCAACGGCATTTTGCGGCGTGCTGTAGAGCATCGGCACCGGGTAGAGCGCCGGAAGATTGCGCGTTAGTCCGCTGCGTGCAATGAGGTCGAGTCCCGGCTGTTCTTGGTTCCTGACGCGGCGCGATGCATCGTGCCAGGGATCGACCGACGATACGTACGTAGCGCTCTGCCGTCGCCCGCACCGTCCGATACCCGCTTTTTCTCCACCGCAACGATTGTGAATCAAGAGATCGTGTAAGATATGGGTGTCGTCGAAACGGCCTAAGCTGATCTCGGCAATGGCGTATCCAACGCAGTTGCGAATATCGCTCGAACCATGCGAATCGCACGTGTTCGAGGAGCTTTCTAAAAGTACGCGTACAAAGCGCACCGGCATATTTGCCGTAGACCTGATTCCATGGATGGCCGATGCCTGCTCGAGGTTCGCCGCGTTGATAGTGCCGTTTCGGAACATGCGCCACGTGCCGTGTCCGGGGTCGTTTATTGCATCGCCGCCCGTCCAGAATTGGATATGATAGCGACGTGCATACGGGTTAACGAAATGCAGTTGAATGCCGTCGACTACCTTTGGTGACCCAAGGTCGATGATGACCCATTGCGGATGATCGGCATCCGCATCGCCGGTGAAACGATGCGTTAGATACGGATTGCTCTTCCAGTAGGTGTTTAAATCGCCGTCGGTCAAACGCGAATGCCCTTCGTTATTGCCTTGATCCGACGTAAAGCCGCTATGCGAGAGCCAGTATCCGTAAGAATCCGTGATCGGTTGCCGCGTAGGAGACCAGTCGCTGGTCCAATAGCCGCCGTTGGGCGTACTGAAGTGCCCTTTCGGATTCCAATGCCAATCTTGCACGGAAAGTTCGGTGAAGAGACGATAGCTCAACCAGCCGTATCCGGCGGCCAGCATTTGCTGAACGTTGCCTTTCGAGTACAGCGCAGGGATGGAGCCCGCCGGTTCTTTATCGACCGTCGACCCGAGTGCTGTCTGCGCGTGAATCGTTTGCATGGGATGGGTTGCATCGATGAAAACGGTATCGGCAGCGCGGACCGAAGCGGTTGCGCTCAAAGCGAACGCAACCGCAAACAACAGCGACGGCTTCATCAGTGAATTCTGTGGCCGAACCGCTGCGAGAACCGGCGACGGAGGAATGCCGGTTTCGGTGGTCCGCCCGCATCTTGTTCCATCGGCGTCGAGATCGTAATGTCGGCTTGACCGGATGCATTTGCGATCTGGGGCTTTTGCGGTGTGGTTTGTTGCGTCAACCCAAGCGCCGCTTGATAGATGGGATAATCGAACCCAATCATTTGTACGATGAAATCGTCAGCCGGAACATTTGCACCGGTTGTGTTATTCGACGCGGCGGTGTTTTGCGCCGCCGTGCAAAGCGATGGGCCCGGCATGACGTTGCTTCTACCGCCGGATGTTGCGAGATTCGGGCCGATGTTCGCCGGTAGCGTGTACGTGCCGCTTGCAGTGATGTGGAACGTATAGTACACGGGTGCAAAAATCGTACCGCGCGCAAGCTGGCAGTTCGGCGGGTTGGTAGCGCGCGCATTGCCCTCGTTTGGACCACCCATCGGACCGTAATCGACGATCTGCACGTACGCTTCACTAACCCCGCCCGGCAACGTTGCGGTGAACGTCGCGCCGCCGTCTCCGTTGGCATCCGGCGTTACAACGGGCGCGGTTACTGCCGGCAACAATGCTAGCGATGAGAGAGTGGCATTCGCGGTAACATTTTGCGTCGAGACCGAACCGCCGTTCCCGACGGATGAAATGGCGACGTTCAAGGTGTATTTGCCGGCGGACGCATTCACGTTGCTAAAAACGGTGATGCCTTCCGCGACCCCCAAGAAATATGGATCTCCGAAACCATCGCTACCATTGATCGCGCCGACGCCGTCTCGTTCACCAAGACCCGTTCCGTCGGGATCGAACGCGGGCGGTCCACCCCAGGGAACGAATTGCGTATGACCCGACGTATCGTAAATCGGTTGTGCATAGGGGGCGTAGCTGGATGCTTGACCCGTTGATGCAACGGCGTTGTACGGAGCTAGGCCCATCGCGAACACGCCGCCGCTTTGACCGAAGCTTGAAGTGTTTGGTGCGATGCCTCCTTGGCAAGCGACGAACGGCGATGGTGCACCATTTCCGTCGCATTGCGGCGTACCGGGAAGTACGGTTTGCGGAGTGCCGGTTATTGAGTTCGCTCCCGATTGCACCTCTTGGTAACTCGGTCCATTAAGCAGAATCGTACTGTACGGATCCGGCCCGGGAGCGCTTGTTGAAACATCGGGCGCCGTAATTCCAAACGGGCCCGTAATCGCCGGTGTATTAACGCCGGTTGCGCTTTGTCCGGTAGTCTGACGAAATGTCGAAACGACGTTCAATCCCGGGATCGCCGACGTGTCGCCGTAGATGTTCGCCGTTCCAACTACAAATTGCAACGCAGAATAACTTGGACTTCCGGGATTGACCGACGTGATCGGTGGTCCACTTGTTCCGCCTGCTGAACACGCTGCTAAAAGGGCTGCGGTGCTTGCCGCCAGAGCCGCACGCACGATTCGTTCGGTCATAAGCTCCCTCTGCCAAGTTTGATTTGAATGTAGCCACGAATTTCACGTCCCGGGACGTACAAGCGTTGGAATGGATTCCAAAACTCGTCGTAAACGCTGGCATTGCGTGCTCCGACCAAGTACAACGGATTTGGAACGACGATCGTATTTCCGTTGGCGTCCGTGGACGTTGTCAATGGATTTGCCCCCGCGAACTTACCGGTTTGCGCACCGCCCACGCCGGTGGCGACGGGTTGCCACGCCTGATTCACCGACGGCTGCGCACGGTAGTTATCGAACAGATTGGTGATATAGACGCCGTAGGTAATGCCGCGGTGTTCGTACTCGAGATCGAGATCGGAATAGAGACGCGCCTGTGTCAATTTTTGGCCCGCGAGAGCCGGCTCGCTATCGCCGCGGCACGCGAAGTACTTCGGCTTGAAGTAACTTCCGGCGAATGCCGGATCGTTATAACACGTCGAATTGTACGGCTGATTCGCCTGGCCCGGCCCCGCAAACGGTGTGTTTTGACCAAGATTACCGGTCGGGAGCGCGTAGAGCGTTCCGTTCACGAAGCCGTAGGACGTCAAACCCACGCCGAATGGTTCACCGCCGTCGAAATTCAAAATCGGATTTATTCTAAATCCGCCTTTTGTTTTGTATTCAATCCCCGCGACGGCCGAGAACGGCGGCAGATAACTTGCGTGAAACAACGTGCCGGTTTGATACAAATACTGCGCAACTGCCGGCAAGTTCGAGGAGCCGGAGACCGGCGGCGTATTCGTCAACGCGTTGACGTAGTTCATCGTCAAGAATCCGCTGAAGCCGAACGGACGATCGGGCGTTGTAAGGAAGAACTCGAGACCAAAGGTCTTAGTAGTGCCCGTTTCGCGTTCTTCAAATGCCCCGGCTGTTTGCTGTCCGGTAACGGGGTCCGGTAAGCCCGCGTTGAGTAACGTAACTTGATATGTGTTGTATCCGCGGCGATCGTATGCAGTTAGTTTGGTGCCCCAACCGTTCTTGAATTGATGGCTGTACGCTAAGTCCCAGTTGTTGTATGTCGCTACGTTTTGGCCGCCGAGATCAGGCGCTGCGAAAGCTTGATCGAATGCCCAGAACACCGATTGCGCGTAATTCTTGCATTGGAAGTAGTTGCCCGGAACGCCTAACGTACCGAAACCGGAAAAGTAAACGTTGGGATTCGTAACGTACGTGCCGTTGGGCGACGTGCCAAGCGGGTGCCATCCGCTTCCGCACGTGGGACCTTGTCCGGTTGTTGAATCGAACGTCGGATGGGCAGCGTCTTTGGCTGGAATCGTCCAAAGAATCGGGTCCACACCGCTTATGTTCGTCGGCGTTCCACCCGTTTGTCCGAAGAAGAAGCTTGCGGATCGTCCGTAACTTGCGCGCACGCTGTCGCTCGGCGTCAATAGATAACTGGCCGCGAATCGTGGCTCCCAGACTCGCGGTCTCAAATAACTGTTCGAGAGCTGCGCAAAGGCCGTGCCGATGTCGGCGGTATTCGACAAGTCCGCATTTAGCGCCGGATTCGCAGCCCATTTCAAGTTCTGCCCGTCCAAGCGAATGCCGTAGTCGAGCGTTAACCGTTGATTCGGCGTCCACTGATCGCGCAGACCGATGCCGTATTGCTGGAAGTCGGATTTGTTGTAATTAAAGCCGGTGTTTGGAACCGTCGGCAGCTGTCCCGTCCACTTGCCGTTGGCGAGTAGCCAGCTGTAGAGATAACAACCTTGCGTCGTCGTGCCGGAGGGATTGTAATTGTTATCCAACGCCGGGCCAATGCAGGGATTCGCGGCGCTAACGGGCTGTCCGACCGTTTGCGGCAGAAACCAATCTTCAATACGTGGGCCGTCGGGCGCGTATCCCGGAATGGTAAGCGCCGTTGAAGAGCTGCTGCCTTGATCGTAAGTTCGTCCACCTAAAAAGCCCTGCCACGTATTTCCGTGGTTCTGCTGTACCCAGTATGGGAATCCGTTTTCGAATTTTCCAACGAGCGTCAGTGTGTGTTTTTCGCTGGCAACGGTTTGAATTTGCGTTTGGAAGCCGACTTTGCGTCCTCCGGCGTTGTTGTATCCCGGCAAACTCGAGCCCAACGTGAGGTCGGAAGAAGAGCCCGTGATGTTGTTAGCTACCAATCCGCCCCAGTTGTAGAAAAACGTGTTGAACGAGGTTGCGCTGCCGAGCGGCCGCGTGTAGCCTACCTTCAAGAAATTCGTAGGCCCGTATACGTATTCTTCGGGTTGAGTCGGCAGCGTTTGTGTCTTCGGGGTTCCCGGCTGATACGGAATAACGGATTGATACCATTTGAGTCCCGTCGGATCGCCGGACGTTGAAGGCCACATCGGAAAGCCGCTAAAGTCAAACTGGAATTGTTGGTACGAAAATGGATCGTATGGATAGTAATTGACGTTTGCGAGACCACCGTAGTTTGCCCATCCGCGGTGATCCAGCCAGTCGGTTAAGACCTGAATCTCCTGGTTGTTATTCTTGCCGAACCGGAAATAGAAATTGTTTAAAATGTCGTCGTCGTAAAGAAACGACGTTCCGAGATATTGCCCGGCATCGGATGCATCGCGTCCATAAGGCGCAATTTGCGGTGCCGCGCGCGTCGATCGGAACGAGAAGAAGTCGGAGAAGTGTCCATCGGGAGTGCCCCAGCCGTATTGTCCGGACGCCGCGTGGTAATACCACGGACCACCGACATCAAAGCCGACGAATCCGTCACCGGGCGATGCACCGCGACCCGGCACGATGTTCACGACGCCGGCACCGATCCCGCCTTGCGTCGCATCGCCCGCGCCGCTTACAACTTGTAAGCCACCTTTACCGCCGCCGACACCGTTCAAATAGCCTTGACTCGGATCTTCGTCAAAGAACGACCCGCGGTAGTCGACGCCGTCGAATTGATAACCGATTTCTACGCTCGCGGATCCGCGAATCGTAAATGCGTTGCTGCTGTTTCCCGGCCCGGGCATATATTCGGTGTTTTTGATGACACCCGGCGCAGATTCGATGAGCTGGTTAAGGTTCGTAGAACCATTTTGGCCCAGCGCTTGGTTTACGCGGGCGCCTTGGAACGTCGTCACATCGACCGTTTGATGCGGCTGATACGCAGAAGTGGCGCCGCGAGATTGAACCTGCGCAATGGTCTTCAATCCCTTAACGAGCTTTATGGCGCCGAGCCGCTGTACCTCATCGCCGAAAACGGTTACGCCGGTGAGCGTCGTTTCGATGTAGTTGTTCGCGCTTATGTGAACGACGTACGTGTCGGGCGCAATATCAAGCAACGTGAAAAAGCCATGCGAGTCCGTCGTTGTCTTGTAACTTCCGGAACCCGAACTCGCATTAACCGCGGCGCCTGCAATAGGCGCGTTACTGGCCGAATCGACGACGGATCCGCGTAGCGTTCCCGTTACGCCGCCGGCCGCATAAGCGGCGCTATGAAAAGAAAAGAGCAGCGATGCAATAAGCAATAACGCTGCTGATGTTCGAAGGGTCGCTCCACGTCGGTCCATACCGATGACGCCTCCTTAACCATATCTTAACGTGCTACTCAATTATCTCTTAGTGCGTTTTAAACCTATGATGATGCGCGAAAGCGATCGCAGCCCGACCGCCACTCGTGAATGTGTAAATGCGTTAAATCAACAGGCTGCGCGTGATTAACGCGTTGATTACGTCGTCTAACGTAAAGAGGCAAAAGGGCCGGGCCGTTATGCCCATTACGAAAAGCGACACATCGTCTTCGGCCGCAGCGTGCGGGACGCACGAGTACCGAAGTAGATGTTGCGTAAACGACGGGAAGTACTTGAAGTATGCGTGCCATCGAAAACCCCATGATGAAGTAGGAGTCTTCGCTATGGCGTGAACCGAAATGCTCACGTGAACGCTGGCAAGGCGTGTCGCCTCACGTTGATTGTTAAATTTGCTCTAAGGATGCGTTGTCCTTTTGTTCAGTTGTGCGCGGCTCACCAAGCGATTCGCTGAAGTCTAGCGCAACCGGCGCGGCGCGAAAACCTCGCGTGAGAACCGCGAGATAGCACACGCCCAAAGCGAGCCAAATACCGCCGACGATCTTCGCGAGGGGGTTCAGATTCCACCAAATCGCCGCGCAAAAGATGAATCCCGCAAGCGGTAAAACGGTGTCCAGCAAAAGGTTGCGTTTGTACCCCTGCTGCGGATGAAACGTGAACTGCCAAAGCGTCGCGAGATTGACACCCATGAACGCGAGGAAAGCGCCGAAGTTCAGCATTTCACCCGCGTGCTCATAGGCATTTCCATAGTGGTCCAGGAGGATGGCGCCTATGAACGTGAGGACTCCGATGAGCAGCAGGTTGTATGTCGGCGTCGTGGCATTGGCGTGCAGATGTCCGAAGATCCGGCGTGGCAACACGTTGTCGCGCCCCATGCCGAAAAGCAATTTCGCAGCACCGAGCGCGCCGGTTAATCCGCTTCCGAACGCCGCGACGATTAGGATGATCCCCATGGCGTTGAAGAGCCACGGTCCGCCAACGCGGCTAGCCACGTCCATGAACGCCGTCGTCAGATCCTTGAACGCATGCCAGTTCGGCCACACGAGCGAGCCGAGGTAGGCGAGAAATCCGCTGAAGACGCCGGTGAACGCGCACACGAGTACGGTCGCGAGCAGAATGTTGCGCTTCGGATTCTTTGCGTCTTCCGCAAGCGTCGTGATGCCGTCGAATCCGATGTAGGTCAGGGCGGCAAACGATGTGGCGCCCCAAATGCGCTGCCAGTCAAAGGCCTTCGGATCGTAGAACGGCTTGATCGAAAACAGTGCGGCGAATCCGCCCGCAGCGACGAGATAGCGCAGGGCCAGCGCGACGAACGCCACGATGACCACGACCATAATGAACAGCAAGATACGATTCGCGCTTGCCGACGTTTTAATACCGCGGAGATTGAGCAGCGTGAAGATCGCCGCGATTGCGAGCGCCCAAATAACAAACGGAATGTGCTCCAGGTACCGCGTGGTCATCGCGGTCGCAATCCATACGGTGTTGATGAGCGGCTGGAGCAGATAATCCATGAACATCGCCCAGCCGACGAGGAAACCGAGGTGCACGTTCAAGCCGCGGCTGACGTACGTATAGGCCGAGCCTGCGGACGGATAGAGCGCGGCCATACGGCCGTAGCTCACCGCGGTGATCATCATCGCGAACATCGCGATCAGAATGATCGTCGCGAAGTGACCATTGGAAAGCTGCTGCGCAACACCGTAGAGCGGAACCGGGGCGATCGGCTGAATTAGGACGATGCCGTAAAAGATCAAATCCCAAAGTGAGAGCGCGCGGCGCTGACCGTTCATGCGCCGGTTAGGGCTTTCGTAAGACCCCGAGGATGGTCGCTATCGATTCCATAGATGCGAGCGATGTGCAAGGCGAGCATTTGCGCAGTTACAAGCCATGCGAGGGTGTTGTAAGGATCCTCCACGGTAGGACCGAGCCGTTGGACGCCGTCGATCTCGCAGCGCCCGATCAAATACCTCAACGCATCGGCCTTTCGCACTTCTTGCATCGGTTTCTCGAGCACGGGCAATGCATCTCTATCGACAATGCCGATAACCGCATATGATGCATCGACCATTGCAATGCTGCCGTGACGAAATTCGCCGGCCGCAAAGCCCTCGGCGTGCATGTAGGCCGCTTCTTTGAATTTCAACGCGACTTCTTGCGCGATAGGGAAGCCGTAATCGGAACCGAGAAAAACTAGGTGGCGCCGTAGCGCGACACGCTGCGCCGGCTCCGCCAATTCCTCGTCGGCGTTTTCTTCGAGCCATTTGCGTACCGTGCGCGCGGTCGAAAGTAAAGCCGACGGATCCCGTGTTCCGGTTTTTCCGAGCAACGACGCCGCCCACAGCAGAATTGCCATCGTTGCTGTTACGCTTTTAGTTGCCGGCACGGCGAGTTCGCGTCCGGCGTCGACGTCTATCGTTAAATCCGCCCGTTCGCCCAACGGCGACTCGGCCGTGTTCGTCAGGGCGATTAGGCGCGAGGGCTTCAGCACGTCGATTGCGTTGAGGACATCCGTCGAGCGGCCGCTTTGTGAAATGGCGACTACGGTTTTACATTCGTAGGCCGCGTGATCCAGCCGCGCTTCGGTCGCGGCCAATGCCTCGGCTGAAAGCGCGCGCCGCCGTAAAGCCAACGCGCCAAGTCTGGCGGCGAACAGGGAGCTGCCGCTTCCGACCAAAACGATGTTATCGTCGAGCGCCTCGGCGAGTTGAACGGCTTTGTTCGATTCCGCGAGACGCTCCCACACAGTAGGCTGCTCGCGAATCTCGCGCTCGAACGACACTCCTAATGCAGGTTTGTCCATCGACCCCCCGAGGATGTGCGTATGAAGAGTCGACGTGGTGTGTTTGTGCTCCTGTTTACCGCGCTGCTTCCGGCAAGTGCGCCGGCGGCGCAGCCGTCCGCCGAAGCGTTGGGCATTATTCCGCTTCCGCGTACAATCATGACCACGGATGGAACGTATCCCGTTCCGCCGCAGTGGACGATCTACGGCAATAGCGCGTCCGAACTAACTGCGGCTGATTTCGCGCTTTCGTATTTTCGAACGCGTGGAGCAACTGTTTATATTGTGAAGAACCCCGAGGCGGCGCTGCGCTTTTCGATTGTAAAAGATGCGGCGCTTCCTAATGAAGCGTACCGCGTGATCGTCTCGGGAAGCGGCGTTGAAATCTCAGCGACCAGCGCGGCGGGTTTATTCTACGGTTTGCAGACCTTCGAACAAATCGCGGACACCAGTGGAACGAATCTGCCTTTTTTGGAGATCGTCGATTCGCCACGCTTTGCGTGGCGCGGCATTCATTTAGACGTTAGCCGTCATTTCTTTCCCGTACCGGTCGTCGAGCGCTATATCGACGTGGCCGCGCACTATAAGCTCAATACGTTCCACTGGCATTTGACCGACGACCAAGGCTGGCGCATTGAGATCAAACACTATCCGTTGTTAACCAAAGTCGGCTCGTGCCGCGCGCAAACGCAGGTCGGCAACGACTCAACGGAGTTCGACGGAAAGAAATACTGCGGATACTACACACAAGATCAAATTCGCGAAGTCGTGGAGTATGCACGCAAACGCTACGTTACAATCGTTCCGGAGATCGAGATGCCGGGACACGCGGACGCATCGGTCGCAGCATATCCTTCGCTTGCGTGTGGAGCACCTCACGTGAAAGTGCGTCAAACGTGGGGCATCAGTCACGACATCTACTGTCCGACCGAACCGACGTTTCACTTTCTCTCCGTGGTGCTCGAGGAAGTCGCGAGTCTGTTCCCGGGCCGCTACATTCATGCGGGGGGCGATGAAGTTCCGAAGGACGAGTGGCAGCATAGTAACGTGGTTCACCAACTGATGCGGCGTGAAAAACTCAGGACGTACGACGACGTTCAAGGGTATTTCGATCGCCGCATTGAGAGCATTCTCTCGCGATACGGAAAACGTATGATCGGGTGGGACGAGATGTTGGACGGCGGCGTTTCGAGATCGACCACGATCATGGCGTGGCATAGTGTGGAACGCGGTATCAAGGCTGCATCGCGCGGTTACGACGTCGTGATGACCCCGGACGGTCCGCTATATTTCGACGCCTATCAAGGCGATCAAAACGACGAGCCGCTCGCAATCGGCGGCCTTTCCCGCCCGCAAGATGTCTATGCCTTGGAGCCGGCGCGCAACGTGAGTTTCGCAATTGCAAAGCACATCGTCGGCGTGCAAGCGAATCTGTGGACCGAATACATCGGCGATCCGTCCTACTTGTTTTACATGGTGCTTCCACGCGAATTGGCGTTGAGCGAGCTGGCCTGGTCGGCGCCGGAGCGGCGGGATTGGGTTTCTTTCGAAAAGCGAATGACGCCACAATACGCGTGGCTCACTCGCGACCAGCTGAACTTTCGCATTCCCAATCCATTGTTTGCCGTTACTAGCGCAGGCGCGACACTCTTCAGCAATGTCAATCCGTCGATGCGAACGGTGGAAATGCGTGTAACCGGCGGTGATGTTTCCGTTGCAATGGAGACGCCGGTCGCCGACGCAACAATCCATTACACGATGGACGGCTCGACCCCAACGGCAAAATCGCGCCTTTACTCCGCGCCCCTAAAGACGACCATCCGCGAAGGGACGAAAATCGACATAACGGCCGTCACGATATTGCGTGACGGCCGTACGAGCACTCCAAGCGAGATAATCGTGCACCGTTAGGGCGAATCAGGAGATGTAACTTCGTTTAAAAACTCGGCGAGATCCCGAAGGTATTCGAGCGCTTGCCGGCTTCGAGCCGAAACGAAATCACAGATCGGTTCCTCGAACACGTCGCTGAAACGCCCTTCCAGATGAGCGCTCATGCCCGCCACGCACCCATTTTCGACGGCTATGAGCGTACACGTAAACACCAACGTAAGGTCCGGAAGAGGGCGAGTTTCCACTGTGAAGGCCACGCCTGAGTTGATAAGCGTGATGCAAAACGGTGTCCAGCGTCGATCGTCGCGCGCAAAGCCCATCCCGCCTTCGGTGGGACCGAGCATCCGTGTTTGCCGCACGTCCGGATGCCATGTGTCCCACAATGCCGGATGGGCCCAGAGCTCCCACACTAGCGGTGCGGGGGCATGTACTATCACATGCACTGGAGTGTTGCCCATACGAGCAGCATTGCTCCAACTCATGAGAAAAGTGTAAGCGTTTCTGCTTAGGGCTTAACGTTCGGGTTCTTTTCCGCAAACGCGCCGCTGGGATTCGGCCGCACCCAAACGATCATGTCCCACATGTGCGGCATCTCGAAGACGTGAACCACTTCGTTTGCGCTCTTGACCTTGCCCATTTTGACAAGATCGGCTGCCGTTGGGTGCGCCGGATCGCCGCCGGCTGCTTTGAATTTGTCCGCCATAACGTACTTGTCGTACGCATAGTGACCGGAGCCATCTTGTTGCACCCAGTGAACGTGCTGGCCGAACTCATAGAGCCGTCCCGGGTTCACCCCGAACATCGCCGGCCGCGTCGAGCTTGTATAGAGCGAGGAGTAATCTGCTCCGAGCAGCTTTCCGTTCTTGTCGTACCAGAGCTGGCTTGGATGCTTGGGATCGGCAGACTGCCATTGCAAGTTGGCGTAGCTGATCGCTCCGGTTTCGTCTTCGTTCGTATACCGGAAGTAGCCCGCTTTCTGCGCATCGGCCGCGGTTGGGAAGCGCTGCATTAGGTCCTTTTGGATCGACGAGACGAAGGTCGTTTCCGTGGGGCTCAGCGGACCGGTGTAAGTTGGGTTCTCGTCCGCGACGGCAATCGCCGTAGAAAAAAACAAAAGCGCCGCAAGGGCATGCAGTGTGCGTTTCATACGTTCATTATGGCCTTCGAACGAAGCGAAAAACATCAATCTCTCCTCAAAAAGGATGCGGGCGAAGGCAGCGATGCTTCGTATGGAAAATGAGCCACACTCGTGGCGCTCTTTTACGACGTTGCCGCGGCTCTCACCGAGCCGGTTCTGGACAAAGCTCTCGAACAAACGCTGCGGCTCGTCGCCGAACATCTCCGTCTGGATGCGGCGTGGGTGTGGCTGCTCGACGAGGATACGAACCAGTTCTATCTCGCGGCGTCCTACGATCTGCCGCCGTATCTTCGCGAACCAATGCACATGACCGGCGAGCCGTGCTGGTGCATGCAGGCCTTTTTCGACGGCGACTTCGTTTCGCAAAACGTCGACATCATCGCATGCAGCCGCCTTCGCGAGGGCATCGATGAAGCCGGCGAAGGCGCGACGCGAGGGCTCCGCTCGCACGCCAGCATCGCATTGCGATTCGGCGATCGGGAACTGGGATTGATCAACGCTGCGCGCGCACAGAGCGCGCTTTCACCAGAAGAACTGCAAACGCTTGTAACGATCGGAGCCCAAGTTGGCGTCGCCGTCGAGCGTTCGCGCCTGGCAGAGCGCGCGGCGGTTGCTGCACGCGTTGAGGAACGCAGCGCTCTGGCACGCGAGTTGCACGACACGATCGTGCAAGACCTCACCGCCATCACGCTGCAGCTGGAGAGCGCGGGACGAAAAATCGAAAGCGAGCCGGCCAAGGCGCAGGAGCGCGTCTCGACGGCTGTGTCGCTAGCGCGCAACGCGCTGGAGGAGTTGCGTAGAAACGTGGAAGGTTTACGCGGCGATCCGTTGGCAGGCGAAACGCTGATTCGCGCAATCTCAAGGCTCGGCAGAAAATTCACTTCGCAGACCGGCGTGCAGCTGGCGATTGAAGCTCCGGATGAATTACCGCCGCTACGGCCCGAAGCAGAGGTCGCCATCTTTCGAATTATCTCCGAAGCGCTCTCAAACATCGAACGTCACGCGGACGCGCGACACGTTCAAATCGCAATCGACGCTGATTCTCAAGGCGTGAAAGTTAGCATTGAGGACGACGGCCGCGGATTCGAAACCGGCGCCGCTAGTTCGGGGTTCGGAATAACCGGCATGCGGGAACGGGTGGAAGAATTGCGTGGAACGTTTGCGCTTCGGTCCTCTGAAATGAGCGGAACGGGTGTCTTCGTGGAATTGCCGGCGGCAGAATGATTCGCGTGGCACTGGTCGACGATCATCCGATCGTCCTGGACGGTATCGCTCTGGTGCTGGAAGATGCCGACGATTTGGCGGTCGTTTCGCGTGCAGCGACGTCGCAAGAGGCGAAACTTGCATTATCCGCGCACGAAGTCGATGTTTTAGTGCTGGATTTGGAGCTGCCCGACCGCAGCGGTCTCGAACTTTTACGAGACGTAAAACGCGAACATCCGAACGTTGGGGTCGTGGTGTTTACGGCGTACGGTGGTCGCGAGCGCATTTCGCGCGCCCTGGAAACGGGCGCCGATTCCTACGTCTTAAAGGGCACATCATCGTCGGAATTGCTGACCGCAATTCGCGCCGTTGCACGAGGAGAGCATTATTTACCGAATGCGATCGCTTCGGAATTGATTGGCACGCTACGCCAAACCGGCCGCGAACGATTGACCGAACGAGAGCGCCAGATCGTCAAGCTGCTGGCGCGCGGATTTTCGAATAAGGCGATCGCTGAGGAATTGCAAATCACCGAGCGCACCGTGAAGTTCCACGTTAGCGAAATCTTGGCACGCCTTGGCGCTTCGAACCGAGCGCATGCGGTCACGGTTGCCCGCGAATTAGGTCTCGACTGAAACTGTACTAACGTACAGGTGCGTAGCTAACTCTTCGGACGAATCGCAATTCGCGGTGCAGGCGCTACGCTTGAGCCATGAATAATTGGTACGAACCCGGACATGTAGCGATTGTCACCGGGGGTTCGCGAGGGCTAGGACGAGCGCTTACGCGAGAACTGCTCGACAAAGGCCTGTTCGTCATCATTGACGGACGAGATGAAGAAGCGCTCGCGAAAACGTTCGCGGAACTTGGCGAAACAGAACGACTGATCGCGATTCCGGGCGACGTTGCGGATAAAAATCACGTTCACGCGCTGGTCGCTGAGGCGAAGCGGCTGGGGCGCTTGGATTTACTGGTAAACAATGCATCGACGCTCGGTGAAACGCCGCTGCCTCGCATCGATCAACTCTCGGAACCGACATTCGCTCGTTTGTTCGCAGTTAATGTTTTTGCACCGATTCATCTGATTCAACATGCCCTGCCGTTAATGCAGCGAGGCAGCGATCCGGTAACGGTTGTAAATATCACCTCCGATGCGGGTGTAGAAGCGTATTCCACGTGGGGCGGTTATGGAGCGACGAAAGCTGCGCTAGAGCACGTCTCTCGTGTGTTGGCCGCGGAGATCGACGATCCCAATGTAAGGATTTTGGTCGCGGACCCCGGGGATATGGATACGCAAATGCATCGCGACGCAGTTCCCGGCGCGAATCCGTTGGAGCTGCGAGATCCCACGGATGCAGCTCGCGACCTAATAACGGCCATCGCGGATGTGCGTTCGCGCTTTGAACGTGTTCGGCTTGGAGCGGTGACCGTAGCGTGACGGCGCAAAACGTTGACGCGCCGGCGATGCGCGAGGCTATCGCGCCGCCGGAGCGCCGCGGCGTCGCGCGTGACGGCGTGCGAATGCTGGTTACAAATCGCGACAAAGGTATTCACGAGCATGCTCGGTTTTCCGATTTGCCGCGCTTTACGCAGCCCGGCGATCTGTTTGTCGTGAATGACTCCGCGACATTACCCGCAGCAGTACGTGCGATTCGTGAGAACGGCGAAATGCTGTGGCTCCACGTTGCTACGATGGTCGATTCACGGCTGTGGATGGCGGAGCCGCGCGGCACGGTACATCTCGGAGAAGAACTAACGCTGCCGTCGGGAGGTTCCGCGGTCGTAATCGCTCCGGTCGATTCGCAACATCCGCGCTTGTGGTATACGTGGTTTCAGCTGCCGCTACCGATGAACGCGTACTTGGCAAAGGCCGGCCAGCCGATTCGTTACGGCTACATGCACGAACGGTTTCCACTCGCGGATTATCAGACGGTGTTCGCGAGAGTTCCAGGCTCTTCGGAAATGCCGTCGGCTGCGCGGCCCTTCACCGCAGCGGTCGTTCGCGAAATGCGGCGAGCCGGCGTGCAGTTTGCGCCCATCACGCTGCATTGCGGCGTTTCGAGCTTCGAACAACCCGAACGCCCTGCACCTGAACGCTTCGCGATTTCACCTGAGACGGCGGAAGCTGTAAATCTCGCGCGGCGCGACGGCCGCCGCGTGGTGGCGGTTGGAACAACGGTCGTTCGTTCTTTGGAAAGCGCAGTACGTGACGATGCGGTTGTTGCAGCCTCGGGCTGGACTGAATTGGTAATCGATCCGGGCCATCACTTACGGGCCGTAGATGCGCTCGTTAGCGGTTTCCACGAACCAGGATCGACGCATGTCTCGATACTGCGGGCCTTCATGAACGAAGAGCTGCTCGAAAACGCATACGAAGAAGCCGCCGAACACGAGTATTACTACCACGAGTTCGGCGACATCCACGCTATTTTCTAATTACTCGTTGCGAAGTGCCTGTTCGGCCGCTTTTGATACGAGACTCTTAACCGCGTGTTCGAGCCAGCGGGGAGAGGGTCCGGCATCTTTGGCTTGCACCGTTTGTGCTGTTGCGTTGCTTCCCATAGCCATTTGCTGCGACATCATCGCGGACACGGGAGCGCTTCGTTTGTTCACTATTTTGGTGATGTGCGGTGCGGGTGCACCGCCCGAAATCGCAGTGGTGGTCGCTTGCGGCGACGAGCTAGCGGCTTCCGTCACTTGAGTCGACGCCTTCTCATTGTCTTGTTCGATTACGATGCGTAACATGGCCGGCTCCTTATAGAGCGCCGAGAATGCAGAAGCGCGCTTCTACATCAACGTCCACCGGAGCAACGTTCGTAATCGAAATCCAGTACGTAAAGTAATCACCGGATGTTTTCTGCACCTGGACGTTCCATTGCAGTTGCGGGCCGGGGCCATAGACACTCGTTGGGACAACCAGCCAGTCGACATCCCAGAGAACGGGCCAGTCGTACGTAAACCATGTCGCCGTGGAATTCGCTCCTACGGTGCCGCGGAATTGAACTCCGCAGATAGGAAATGTCATTCCGCCCATAAGTGGGAACGGATTGTCGTTCGTGAGTCCGGACGGCGTGCCGACGGGGAAGTACTGCTGCAATAGCGTCATGAACGGCGTTACCGCATCGGGTTGTCCGGTTAGGTTTTGATACGTTTGTGCCAGAGTTGTCGCACCGGCGCCCACGATTTCTTGCCACGTAAAATCTTCCTGATAACGTAAGTAATTCAGGAACAGCGTGGAGCAGCCGATCGAGAGGTAGTTGCGGTCCGTCGGATCCGTGATGGTAATGAAGTCGGGCCGGCCGTTGTCGAGCCAGTAACCCGCGCTTGCATATCCGTCTAATTCAGCGGGATAAAGATCCTCGGCCAATACGCGGGAAAGACCTTCGCCATTGCTGGCTCCGCAGTTATACGGTGCGCCGGGTTGATCCGCGGAGAATACTTCCACCATCTCCGCAACTTCCAAAAAGCGCGTGTAATCGATATCGAGACCCGGAACGGTCTTCGCGTCTAAGTACAGGTCGCCCGCACCGCAACCGTAGTGGTAAGCACCGCCGCCACCCTGTCCCGAAGGGTCGAGTTGCGCGATGATGAGGTTGTACAGTGTTCCCGTTGGATTTTCGTTCGTCGGCGTTGAGACCGGCGTCGTTTGAAGGCCATTGAAATACGCCGAGATGGTGTTGTAGTCGTTCTCGCACGTTGCGAGAACGCCGTTTGCGATGGTTGACCCCGTCGCACCAAGGGTCGTAGCGTCATAGTAAACGCAAAAGTGTGCCGTAGAACCGGCAAACGTGGTGGGATAATCGAGTCCCATCGCCGCCTTTTTCACCGACGAAATGCGCGCACGCATCGCTTCTTCGGTTCCGGGCTTCGCTATTATGCTCGGTTGACCGAGAATCGCCGGAGGTCTGGTCGAACGGGTCGCACCTTGCGTGACATGTTCAGCCGTACGCATGTTGCTTCTCCCGAATGAGGCGACAGGCGCGCGCTTTTCGAAGAATTACGTCGCCCTGCCATCTCCGATGCTAGTCCTCAGATATGACAAAGAGAATCGTCCGGAGAGCGCACCTTTGCTAGCTCATGACGAGAACCGCACGCGCTTCGATATCGCCGCGTTTTAAAGACTCCAGCGCTTTCTCGGCCTCTGCAAGCGGAAACGTTTCGACAATCACTTTCACTTTGCCGGCTGACGCTAGTTGCAGCACGTCCAGCATGTGTTTGCGCGGACCGATAACGGAGCTAACGATTTGCTTTTCGTCGTCGAACGCGACGCGTCCAAGGTCGTGTGCAGCACCATTGACAACGATGCCGCCGTTTTTCACCGCGGCGAGTGCTTGGCGGAGCATTTCGCCCGACGGTGCGAACACGAACGCCGCATCGATGCCGCCGTTGCTCTGTAGCTCTTTCACGACGTCTTGCTTCGACGGATCGATCGTGCGAATTGCACCCAGCTCGGAGGCCAGCTCACGATGACGTTCGCCGCGAGCAACGGTAACGAGTTCGGCGCCCGCAAGTCTTACGAACTGGATCACCATGTGTCCGACGCCACCCATTCCGAAGAGTGCAGCGGTCTTTCCCGGTGAAAGCTGCGCTTTTTGTACGGCGTGGTACGCGGTGATGCCCGGGCAGAAGAGCGGTGCCGCTTCGGCATCTTTCAAGTTATCAGGCACGTGATAGGTGTGTTCCGCGTGCGCCAACAGATATTCGGCGTAGCCGCCGTCGACGTGCTCTCCCGTAATAAGCTTTTTCGGACACAGATTCTCGCGGCCCGTCAAGCAAAATTCGCACGTGAGATCGGTGTACCACAGCGGTTGGACGCCGACGCGTTGCCCAAGGGAGAATGTTTTGACGCCGTCGCCGAGTTTTGCCACGGTACCGACGACTTCGTGGCCCGGGATGATCGGTGACTTTGCCGGAACGCCGCTATCGACCCAGTCTCCTTCGATCATATGCAAGTTCGAGCGGCACACGCCGCATGCCGTAACCTTGATCAGGAGTTCACCCGCGCCGGGTTCGGGCACCGGAACATCGCGCAAGTGCAAAGGGTGAGTTTCAATCTTGCCGACGTGGTCTAATTGCATCGCTTGCATAGCAATCACCATACCGCTCTTACAACATTCCGTCGCACATGGCGACGGTTGACCCACTCGAAACTGGCGGATTTCCGACGCGCCCTTACGAAAAGTAAGATTGCATTGGCGAACTACGCTTGCAAATAACAAGTAAGTGCGCTAGGATGACGGCAAGCCACTCTCATTCGTAAGCGAGCTGCCGGATGGAACGGTCGCAAGTGCCAGTGTATGAAACAATGGAAAACGCCGGTTCTGGGCCCGGGCTCGCCCGCTACGGCGTTGCGACCGCACGCGTGCTGCTCGGATTGATTTTCGTCTTCTTCGGATTGAACGGGTTCCTGCAATTTCTGCCCGCGCCGCAATCGATTCCGGGAGCGCAAGTCCTAGCTGGGCTTTTTTTCGCACCGCTTCTGGAACGCAAACCTTAACTCCGCGATGTATTTTGAGAGAGGACGAACTCATGTCGAACGTCACGCCGTTCTTGTGGTTCAACGATCAAGCGGATCCGTCATGACGGCGACGTTCAGCCTCAATGGACAAGACTTCATCGCGTTAAATGGCGGTCCGCACTTCAGCTTTTCGCCCGCGATCTCGTTCGTTATCAGCTGTGAAACGCAAGAACACGTCGACCACTATTGGGAGAGGCTCTCAGAAGGTGGAGAAACGAACAGCTGCGGATGGCTGACCGACAAGTTCGGCGTAACGTGGCAAGTCGTTCCCGCGGTTTTAGCGGATCTGCTGAGCGACGAAGATGAGGAGAAATCGCAACGCGTGATGCAAGCGATGCTTCAAATGGATAAAATGATCATCGCCGATCTGAAGCAAGCCTACGAGACCGCGTAAGCCTTCGTTCTACGCGAGCGAAAGCTCCATGTAAGTGGGGCACGCATACTCAACTTGTCCGTACGGCGCGCACTCCTTGAACCCGAACGAAAGATAAAGCTTGTACGCCGCCGCTAAGCGAGTTTTATCGGTATCTAGAACAAGGCGTGCGCGTCCGTTCTTTCGGGCAAAATCGATTAACGCGGAGACGAGCGAACGCGCCAATCCGAGATTGCGAAACGCGGGCCGCACGTACATTTTCTTGATCACTTGCGTCGTCGGATCCAGCTCAACCAGCGCGACGCATCCGCCGGGGCGATCGTCAACTGTGGCGATGAACGCCGCATTCGGCATGCTGTAGCGATCTTCTAGGTCTTCGAGATCGCGCCTTAAATCGGAGTGGCGCAAATCCGGAGGCAAGGACTGCTCATACTCAATAATGAGGTCCCGGAAGGCTTCAAAATCCTGGGCGTTTGTGGCGACGTGTACGTTGGCACTCATGTTGCAAATGTATCCGAAGGCAGCGTGTT
>CAZJLJ010000006.1:60399-83392 GCA_964546935.1 uncultured bacterium
GTGGCGACGTGTACGTTGGCACTCATGTTGCAAATGTATCCGAAGGCAGCGTGTTGGGAAACTGCTTGTCTAGGAGGCGGTAGCGCCAGATGCCATGATGCGTTGCGATCCCGAAGACGCGTAATGTTCCATCGAAGAGTCCATCGGTTTCGATCCAGTAGCCACCTACGTTTGCGTAGTGCTGCTCCACGATCCCATGAAAGCCGAACCCAGTCGGCAGGGCGAAACGCAGCATGCAGAACCGCATGGATTGGGCGTCTACGATCACGTCGGTGAGCTTCCCCCGGATCGCCATTCGTGCACGAGGCTTGGCCGCGATCCTCAACGTTGTAAATCTGCGGACCCATGATGGATGTGACAGCGATCGTCTTCAGCGCGGCTTTCAGTTCCGCTGTGTCTTGATCGCGGGACGGTGCCGGGTCTTGCGATTCCAGCATGCCTTCGTGCAGCGCCCGGTAAGCGCCCAACCACGTTGGATCGAAGAACGACCTTTGAGAAACGTATCGCTTCCCGTCGCCCGCATTCACGATCTCGCTTTCGTAATCAAAAGTGCGATGCCGCAGCGTCCAGGTATCCGGCCTCGAGCCGGCTTGTATATCTAACCACACTTGGTCATGAACCGTGTAAAGGTTCATTTGGAAGCCTTCACTGCTACTTACAAGACGAAACGTGACATACGGCGGCTGGGGTAAATTTGTCATTGCGGCGATGGCTTTGGTGTAGAGGTCTTGCGCTGGCAGCGGATCGGCGCCGATCGATTGAGGCACGGACCTGTACGTACTTTTATTTCGTCGTCGCGCGATCGGGTCGAGCAAGTGCCTCGTATAGTGCGCCGGCAGCGACGATGATCAGCATGACGAGCAGTGTTACCCAGCCGTAATTGAAGACCGCTCGACCCCCGGAGAGCGGACCCGGCCAAACGATGTTGAGCAGCATCAGGCCGAGATAAACCATTGCACCGATGGTGACCGGCATGCCCCATTTGCCGAGTGTAAACACGCCGCTCGGTTTCCAACCGCGACGGCGTGCAATGAACGCCCCTAATACGGTAAGGAAAAACGCCAGGTAGATTCCGGAAGTCGCAAACGAGACCAACGCATAGAGCGCGGTGACGTTCGCCGGATAGTCAAACCAAAGAATGTGAACGGGTTTGCTCGGATTGACCAGCACAAGCAAGAGGAATGCAAACGGCACGATCGTCCCGACGAGGATCGCGTTAGCCGGTGTCCGATAGCGTGGCGAAATTCGACGGATTTGCTGGCTGAACGGAACGGCTCCGTCGCGCGCCAACGCAAACGCGACGCGAGCACCCGCGCCCTGCACCGCCGTGCCGCAGCTGAAAAACGCAATGATCACCATCACCAGGAAGAAGTCTTGCAACCACGCAGGCAAGGTTCCGAGAATGGTATTGATGCCCCCATTCACCACGCCGTTGATCCCCGCAGCCGGCGTCGCGAGAAGAAGACCGAGGACCAAAACGAACGATGCAATGCCGCCGTATAAAAGCGCATTGCGCATGGCTTTCGGAACTTGGCGTTGCGCGTCCAGCGTTTCTTCCGAAATGTCGCCGGCCGATTCAAAGCCGTAGAAAATATAAACGTTCGCCAAGACTGCGACGAGCGCCGCACCGGTCCACCAATGGCCGCCGAAATCTAAACCGAGCGGATTATGTTTTGCCAACTCGACATTTTGCGTGGAGAAGATGAAGCCTAAGCCGTGATGGAAGCCGTGAATTGCGAGCGCGAGGAAAACGCCGAACGTTCCAATGCTTTCCACGTAGACGCCGAATCGCGCCACGTGCCCCATGATTTTCGCACCGACCGAATTCAAAATCGCCGAGAGAACGATAATGCCGCCCGTGATAACGAAGATCGTAACGTTGCTTGCGGGATTAAAATTTGTTTTGAACCAGATGTTCGAGAGCGACGTTATGTAGCCGACGGCGCCTGAATCGACCGAAGCCACCGTTGCTAATAGTGCAAATCCGTAAATCCAGCCGACGAACCAGCCGTAACGCAGCCCGACGTTGAATTTTCCATACTGATAAAGCGCACCCGAGAGCGGATACTCGCTCGAAAGTTCTCCGAACACGAGCGCAACGAGCATCATACAACCGACGACGACCGGCATCGTCCAGATATAGCGCGGTCCGCCGGTTGCAAGGCCGAGCGTGAAGAGGGAATAGATGCCCACCATCGGGCTTAGGTAACTGAAGGCAACGGCAAAGTTGTCGAAGAGTGAAAGCACTCTCGACAACTCCTGACGATAGCCTAATACGGCTAGACGATTGCTCTCGCCGGGCTCGATCTCTTGTTCTAGCGCTGCGCCCACGCCCAGCCCGTTATGCGCCAGCCCTGTGATAGCTTGCGAAGGGCCGCGGTGAAAATCGCCGGCTCGCTCGTCGGTTTTCCGTGGTCTTTGAACGTGTATGTTGCGGGAACGACGAGATATGCGCGATCGCCGGTGACATTCAGGTGCAGCGGCTTGCCGAGCGTTACGTGATTCTCGGTGTAATCCGCTTCCTTTACCGCCGCTGCAAAGCCCTTCGCCCAATCGCCGCAGGCCGTTTGGCCCTGCCACTCATGCGGTGGAAAATCATCGATAACAGAAGCCGGCGTGGCGCAAGCCGCGGCCGACAATGTTAAGTTATTTGTGTTGAGCCCGTTGAAGAACTGATTGACGGGCGCCATAACAGCGCCGTTGTCGGACGCGAACGCGGGCGCCGACGAAACAATGAATGCCAGTGCGAATAGCGTGATGCGCATTGTACTCTCCGTTCTTTTTTGTCGACGTTTGCCGCAAGACTTTTGTCATCCTCGTGCCGCAATCGAGGGAACCGGCTGATCCGAAAAGTCCGTTGAACCGCTAACTGCCTCCCAACGCTTGGCTTCGGCAGCGCGTTCATTGGATGACCTTTCTGCAGCTGCGAGCGCATCGCGTCCTAGCAACAGGCGCAGCGGAGGATCTTCGAGTTGCACTGCTTGCGTAATAATCGCTGCGGCGCGCGCGGGATCGCCGGGTTGCTTGCCGTCGGTCTCTTCCCGAAATCGATTGATGGCGCCCACAGTTTGTTCGTAGTCGGCGGCAACGGATGCCCGGTTCATCGAGGAACCTTGCCAATCCGTCCGAAAAGCGCCCGGCTCTACAATGATGACTTTGATCCCTAACGGCTTCACCTCGTTATTGAGTACTTCGGAGAAGCCTTCGACGGCGAATTTGGCCGCCTGATAAGCTCCGAGACCCGGCGTTCCACCAACGCGTCCGCCGATAGAAGAGACTTGCACGATGCAGCCGGAGCGTTGCTGCCGAAGGATCGGCAGTGCTGCTTTCGTGACGTTCACGACGCCGAAGAAATTCGCTTCGACTTGCTCGCGAAAATCGTCGTCGGGCATATCTTCAATGGATTCGGAGTTTGCGTAGCCGGCATTGTTCACGACAATATCCAGTGTACCGAACGAATCGACTGCAAATTGTACCGCGGCGCGCGCCGCGACGGCTTCAGTTACGTCAAGCGTGAACGTGCGAACGGCGTTTCCGTACCTCTCCACGAGGTCGTTGAGGTCTTTTTCATGGCGCGCGGTTGCGACAACTCTACCGCCGTCATCGAGCGCCGCTTCCGCAATAGCCCGTCCTAAGCCGCGCGAGCTTCCTGTGATGAGCCAGGTTTTCGGCATAACGTTTTTACTCCCGGTCCGCGCGTTTCTTAAACGGGCTCTATTTGTAATTGTTGAGCGTGTTGTAGATTTTGGTCAGCAGGTCGCCGATGTGATCTTGTTTTGAATCGGGCTGACTGTTCAGGCCTAACGCAATAATCGTGCGCGTCTTGGGAAAGTACGCGTGTGCCATACGGTACCCGAGTGTGATGCCCTCATAGTACCAAAACATACCGAGCTTCGGGACGTTCATTTGGGCAACGCCGAGGCCAAAGCCCCTCGGATCCAAACGCGTATCCGGAATCGACGCTCCGGTTTTCAGCGATACAATGGAAAGCATTTCCTGCCGCGAGGCAGGCGTTAGCATCGGTGATTCGTAAAGGGCCCGCGCCCATTGTGTAAGCGCGTGCGGTGTGGACACTATACCGCCCGCACCTTGCGTCCACGACATGTTGAAGCCGCGAACATCTTTATTCAAAAGCGGTGAGAGGCTCCGGTTATCGGCATCGTGACTATAGAAGTAACCGGCCACCATCCGGCGCGTAATCGAACTTGGATAGAGTCCCGCATAGTAATAGACATCGCGTAATTGCGGTCCGCCATTTATGAAACGACGTTCGAATTGCACCCGGTAATCACTGTGCGTAAGACGTTCGATGATCATCTGCGACAGAAGATAGGCAGTGTTTGAATACAAGTATCCGGCGCCCGGTTTGAACTGCGTCTGCGGATAGACCGCTCCAACGAGATGTTCGGTGCTAAAGAACTTGTATGGGTGCGAAGCTATATCCGCTAGGACTGCAGGCTGCGCGTCGTACGTTGGGATACCGCTCGTCATATTGAGGAGTGTGCGAATCGGCACCGCTCCCCATGCGGGGTACTGCGGAAGCGATTTTCCGACGGGGTCGTTCATCGTGACGCGGCCGTCCTGTTGTAATTGCAGAAGCATGACAGCCGTAAATGCTTTGGTGTTGCTTCCGATCTGGTAGAGATTCTGCGGCGTCGCAGGCGTCTTTCCACGATACGTTGTCGTACCGGCGGCCACGTCGATGTTGGGCCGCCCCGGACGGCTAATGCTTAACGACGCAGCAGAGATATGCTCGATGGCTCCGCGTTCCGCGAGATAGCTTTGAAGATCCGCACGCAGTGCGTCCTGGAGAGATGGACGCGCAAGGAGCGGCATCGGCGCAACGACGGTAAGAAGAAAGAACAGCGTGGTAGAGCACGCAACGGCACGGGGCATGGTATCCACCTCCGCGGTAAGTACGTGCATTATACAACGCTTATCGGCGTTTAAGCGTTTCCAGCTCCTCGAGCGTACGGGGCCAGTCGGCTCCTAGGATGCGCGAAAGCGAACGATCGGCAAGAAGCCGTCCACCGGTCTGGCACTTCGCGCAGTAGTTCGTTTCATTGTCCGCGTAGCGAATGCGCTGAACCGGGTCGCCACAACGCGGACATGGTTTGCCGTAGCGGCCGTGCACCGCCATGTTTTTGTGAAAGGCCGTGACCTTCTCCGGAAATGCTCCGTTCGTCTCGGCGTGAAGCTTTTCCATCCACGATCGCAGCGTTTCGCGGGTAGCATCGTAAAGCCGCCGCCATTCCGATACAGTTAGTTTTTGCGTTAATGCAATCGGTGAGAGTTGGGCGGCGTGGAGAATCTCATCGGAGTATGCGTTGCCGATTCCGCTTAAGAAGCGCGGATCGGTCAATGCGCGCTTCAGCGTTCGGTTCTCTCTCGTAAGCGCATTCCGGAACGCGTCAAGATCCGCAGTGAAAACATCGATTCCACCCGGATCGAACTCCGCTAAAGATTCCTCGCCTTGAACGAGGGAAAGAGACGCGCGATGCTTCGAACCCGCTTCGGTAAGCACGAGCGACCCATTCGTGAAATCGAACGCCGCCAAGCTGTTCTTGCCGGTTAGAGTCGCACCGGCATCTCTCCAATGAAGCCGCCCTGCAATCATGAGATGAAGCACCAGCCACAGATCGCCGTCTAGGCCAATTGTAATGCGTTTTCCGATGCGCCGCAGTTCCCGTACGATGCGGCCTTGCGCCGCTGAGATCGGCGGATCCGCGGTCCTCAGGAGAAATGGGCTTCCAATTCGAATGCGCTCGAGCCGCTGACCTACTATGCGCGCATCGAGCGCTTTTATGTAGGTCGTGATGTCAGGCAGTTCCGGCACAGGTCCGTCTCTCCACGCGGCTTTCCTGAGCATTAGGTTCGAGGGCAGCGCTCACGCTTCCCCGATCTGCGGCTATTCGCGGCAACCGAATCGATCTTGGAATATCCGGCGTATAACTGATAAATGAGCTCAGCGAATTCGAGGGCCTGGTTAGGACTCACGTTTCTTGCCACCGTTTTGGCGATTATACTCTTTGGGTCGGCGGGAACGGCTCGTTACTGGCAAGGCTGGCTTTTCTTGGGCGTGTTTTTCGCGGCGTCAACGCTTATCACGCTTTACCTTATGAAATGCAATCCGGCGCTTCTAGAGCGCCGCGTGCGAAGCGGCCCATTGGCGGAGAAAGAAAGATCTCAAAAGGCTATTCAGTCAGTTGCCTCTCTAGGGTTTATTGCTTTGTTCATCGTGGCGGGACTGGATCGTCGCCTTGGATGGTCTCACGTACCGATGCTCGTTACGATCGCCGGCGATGTGCTGCTTGCGATTGGATTCTACATCGTCTACCTCGTTTACAAAGAAAATTCGTTCACATCTGCGACGATCGAGGTGTCTCCCGGACAGAGAGTAATTTCGACCGGACCGTACGCGTTGGTGCGCCATCCCATGTACGCCGGAGCACTGCTCATCTTCATCGGTACTCCGCTCGCGCTGAGTTCGTATTGGGCGCTATTGCCTGCGGTTGCGATGCTCGTTCCGCTCATCTGGCGGCTGCTCGACGAGGAAACGTTTCTTGCGAACAATCTTCCCGGCTACAGTGAATATTGCAGTATGGTACGTTGGCGTCTAATACCGGCTGTTTTTTGATTCCGAGCGCTCGGCCGGTGCTCGCTGGCGCTTCAGTGAACGCTTCGTGATACGATCTAACGCAAGGAGTTCAGATGAAGTGATCGCCGATCACGATGTACTTGTTCTCGGCGCGGGCTTAGCCGGGATGCGAGCCGCACTTGAAGCGGCGCGCGCCGGCGTTGATGTTGCAATAGTGACGAAGGTGCACCCCATACGCAGTCACTCGAACGCTGCGCAGGGCGGTATCAACGCCGCCATCGGCGAGGGCGACACGTGGGAATCGCATGCGTTCGATACGGTCAAAGGCAGCGACTATCTCGCCGATCAAGACGCGGTCGAAATCATGTGCAGAGAAGCGCCTGCCGACATTATCGAGTTCGAGCACATGGGCGTCATTTTCTATCGCAACGAGGACGGAAAGCTCGGCACGCGTGCATTCGGCGGAGCTTCGCAGGCTCGCACCTATTTCGTCGGCGATATCACGGGGCAAGCGTTACTCGTTACGCTCTACGATCAGATTCTGAAGGCGGGCGTAAAAGTTTACGAAGAGTGGTTCGCCACCACGCTCTTCCTGGAAAACGGCGCGTGCCGCGGTCTCGTTGCGATTGAAATGGTGACCGGAGAACTGCATCTCTTGCGTTCAAAAGCATTGATCGATGCAGCCGGGGGTCTCGGTCGCGTCTATGAACCGAGCACGAATGCGTTGATTTGCACGGGAGACGGTTATGCGCTTGCGTTCCGTGCAGGCGCGCCGCTGATGGACATGGAGATGGTGCAATACCATCCGACGACGCTTGCCGGCAGCGGTTTTCTGATGACCGAAGCAGCGCGCGGCGAAGGGGCGTACTTACTGGACGCAAACGGTGAACGGTTTCTTCAAAAGTATGCACCGAATAAAATGGAACTCGCCGCACGCGATGTGATTTCGCGAGCCGAAACGATCGAGATTGCGGAAGGCCGCGGCATTAACGGAAACGTGTTGCTCGATTGTCGTCATCTTGGAACCGAGAAGATTCTCAAGCGACTGCCGCAGATCCACGAGATGGCATTGGATTATCTGGGGATCGACATGGTCAAAGAGCCGGTGCCGGTGAGGCCCGGCATGCATTACCAGATGGGGGGCGTGAAGACAGACGTCAACGGGGCGACGGCGGTTGACGGTCTTTACGCTGCGGGCGAAGTTGCATGCGTGAGCGTGCACGGGGGCAATCGCCTTGGCGCAAACTCACTACTCGATACGATCGTGTTCGGGCGCCGTTCGGGCAACGCCGCAGCCACGTACACGCAGCAAATCACGCGCTCGACGGGTGGAGACGAGTTACTCCGTTCGGAGCAGTCGCGAATACAAGCGTTGCTCGATCGCCCATATACGGGCGAAACGCACGCGCGACTGCGGCTCGAGCTTGCAACACTGATGGACCAGAAAGTCGGCGTCTATCGCGATGAAGCCGGTCTTGAAGAGGCGTTACAGCAGCTGGGGGAGTTGCGCCGGCGCTATGCGAGCGTTGCGGTCGGCGACAAGGGGCGCGTGTTCAACCAGGCGCTTGAGTTCGCACTCGAGCTTGGGTATATGTTGGACTGCGCGGAAAGCATTATTCGAAGCGCGATCGCTCGAAAAGAGAGCCGGGGCGCTCATGCGCGGACCGATTACCCGGAACGCAACGACAGCGAATGGCTACGGCACGTTACGGTGACGGCGCGTCCAGGTGGTGAACCGGAAATCGCCTACGCGCCGGTAACGATCACGCGCTGGCAACCCGAGGTGCGAACGTACTGATGAACTTCACGATCGAAGTCGGAAGATATAATCCCGATGGCAAGTACGCAGCGGAAGCAACGATCGCAGAAAAATATCCGCCGCCATGGGAAAACGCTGTGCCGCGTCACTATCAGACATTCGTGGTGGATCTGCCCGACCACGCCGTCGTCCTCGACGCTCTGATCGCAATTCGCGAGTATCAAGACGAGTCGCTTGCGGTGCGATGTGCGTGTCGCAGCGCGATTTGCGGGTCGTGTGCGATGTGGATCAACGGACACGCACAGCTTGCGTGTAAGAGCAAACTCAAAGAATTTACTAAAGACGGCAAAACACGCGTCGAAACGCCGCCCTCAATGCCGGTCATTCGCGACCTCGTTTGGGATATGGCGCCCTTTTGGGAGAAGCATCACGCCGTGAAACCGTGGCTCGCACCGAAGCAGCCGGTCCCGGGGCCGCTCGAAGAGTATCGCGTGCCCAACGTGAGAATGGAAGAGCTGATTCAGGAAGTGAGCTGCATTAGCTGTGGCGCGTGTTTGATGGATTGCGAATCGTACGCCGTCAATCGCAATTTTCTGGGACCGCAAGCGCTTGCACAAGCCTATCGGTACACTGCAGATCCTCGAGACGCGCAGAAACACGAACGGCTAGGGCAGTATAGCGAACCGGATGGTGTGTGGGATTGCACACATTGCTACGAATGCGTGTCGCAATGTCCCAAGGGTGTTGCACCGCTCGAACAGATTTTGAAACTTCGCCGCTTGGCAGTCGATGCCGGCTTCACCAACAATCCCGGCACGCGTCACGCCGACGCATTTGCAGAATCCGTAAAGGACAGCGGCAAACTCAACGAGTTGACGTTGCTGCCGAAATCTATCGGGTTTTTCAACGTCATCGGACAGCTGAAATCGTTGCCGACGGCAATTCGCATGGTGCGCGCCGGAAAACTACCGCCGTTGATTCACAAAACGATGCCCGGGGTGGCACGCGTCAGAGCCATTTTCAATAGCGTCGGAGGCCGGTTCAAATGAAGGTCGCTTTCTATCCCGGCTGCGTTTCGAAGGGCGCATGCCCTGAACTGTACGCATCGGCAAAAGCTATAGCCGAACCACTTGGCCTCGAGCTGCACGAACTAACCGAAGCGCCATGCACCGGCGCCGGTGTCTTGAGCGAGCAGAATCCTACGCTCGCCGATGCGCTCAATGGATTAACCCTTGCAATGGCGGAGAGCGTTGACGCCGATCTGATGACTATCTGCAGCACCTGTCAAGGCGTGCTCTCTGGAGTCAACTATCATCTGCAGCATGATTCGAAGCGGCGCGACGCGGTGAACGAGACGATCGTTGACCAGGGTTTCATGTACGGTGGTAAGGCGAAAGTAAAACATTTGCTTTGGATGCTTTTCGAAGATATCGGAGTCGAACGTCTTCGACGTGCTATCAAACGCAAATTGACGGGACTAAAAATCGCGCCCTTCTATGGCTGTTACATCCTTCGACCGGCAGAAGCGCTGGGATTGCGCGAACGCCCGGAACGTAAAACGTATCTCGAACGCCTCATTGCACTTCTCGACGCAGAGCCCGTTGAATACCGTGGAGCGACGAAATGCTGCGGCTTCCCAATGCTGACGTTCAATCGAGAAGCGTCGCTGGCCATGGCCGGCAATCACATTGTCGAGGCAAAAGAAAAAGGTGCGGATCTGTTAGTAACGCCGTGCCCGCTCTGTCATCTTAATCTCGATGGTCAGCAGCCCGATGCGGCAGCCGTTATCAAGCGCGACATCGGCGTGCCGATCTTTCATCTTCCGCAACTGCTCGGCCTCGCGTTCGGCCTCACGCCGGAAGAGCTGCGGCTTAATCGCCATGTGGTCTCTACGGCGTCGGCTCTGGAAAAGATCGAGCTGAAAATGTAGGCTTTCGCGTCCGTGGAACGCTCGAAAGATCGGTAGAAATACGGACGCGCCGTTTTGCCTTCGCTGCTATCGTCGCTCGTAAGGAGCCATAATGAAGAGCGAAGCGGTAGACATTGCCATCGTGGGCGCCGGGCAGGCCGGACTCTCGCTGAGCCACGAGCTTCGCCACGCAGGCGTCGACCATGTTATCCTCGAGCGCGCGGAAGTCGGCCAATCGTGGCGCGGACGTTGGGACAGTTTTCATATCGTGAGTCCGAACTGGTCCGTCCAGTTGCCGGGTGGTGGGTATCGCGGTGACGATCCCGAGGGCTTTATGCCGAAATCCGAGATCATCGCACACCTCGAGCAATATGCGAAAAGCTTCGCAGCGCCGGTTATTGCGAACGTTAACGTCTCTTCACTTGAATCGACGGATCGCGGAGCTTTCCTCATGCGCACCTCTATCGGTGACATTGTTGCCCGCGAAGTTGTGCTCGCAACGGGCGCGTATCAAAAACCTCATCGTCCGGCTGTCGCGCGCGAGCTGCCTACCTCGCTTTACACAATTGACGCCGAAGGTTACACCAACGCCGGCGCTTTGCCGCCGGGGGCTGTGCTGATCGTCGGCAGTGGGCAAACCGGCTGTCAGTTTGCAGAAGAGCTGCGTGAAGCGGGACGTGAAACCTATTTGGCTTGCGGGCGCGCTCCGTGGGCGCCAAGGCGAATCGAGGGGCGCGACATCGTTTCCTGGATTATCGAAACGCAATTTGTGGATATGACATTGGCGGAGCTTCCTAGCCCCGCAGCACGCCTTATCGCGAATGTCCAAAATAGCGGCGGCCGTGGCGGGCACGATTTGGACTATCGAACGCTTCAAGCCTCAGGCGTGCATCTGCTCGGGCATTTTTCCGGCTGCGTAGATGGCGTCGCGTATTTTGCACCGGACTTGGCTGATTCGGTCGCGTTCGGTGACGCCCGCTATCAAGACTTATGCGCGTTCTTTGAGAAAAGCTGCAACACACGCGGCGTGAAACCACCCGATATGCCGAAGCCGCTGACGTTCGTAGAACCTTCAGTAGAACGACTTTGCTTGAATGGATTTGGCGCGGTGATCTTTACGTGCGGCTTCAGGCCCGACTACACTTCTTGGGTGAAGATGCCGCCTGCGTTTGATGAATATGGCTTTCCAATTCAAAACGACGGGTCGAGCATCATTATCCCAGGTTTGCACTTCATGGGCGTTCATTTTCAGCGCAAACGCAAGTCCGCGACGTTGTACGGGGTGGCCGAAGATGCCGCCGTCCTCGCGGAAAAGATCGCCGGTAAGACCCTGTCCGAGGCCGTCATATAAACGGTGGTGGCTCCCCTGGAAAAACGGCGCGCGGACGCCTACAATGCGAGCACAATGGTTGGCGCACCGGTCCTCTGCCGTCGTTTCGTTGGTCGTGAAAGCGAGCTTCGTCTGATGCACGATCGCTACAGCGCGGCTGCCGCTGGGCACGGTTCGATGGTTCTTGTCAGCGGCGAAGCGGGCGTTGGTAAAACGCGATTCCTGGACGAGGTCCGAGCGCAACTGAAAGCTCGTGGAGCGCGCTTTATCGGTGCCGCTGCACTGGAGCATACCGAGTCGCCGCTGGGACCGCTCGTCGCGATGTTACAAGAGCTCGACGCAACCGATCCGGCGATTTTACAACGCGAACCGTCACTGCGTGTTGCACTGGACCGATTGTTTCCCGGACTCCTTGTGCAATCGCGCGATTCAGGCTCTTCAGTGCTTGATGGGCGGCGCGGACAGTTTGCCGCGCTGGTCGAGACACTTCGGCGATTCAGCCATGAGTCGACGGTGGTCGTTGCGCTCGACGACGTGCAGTGGGCCGATGTTGCGACGCTCGATTTTCTTCAATTTCTGATCGAGAAGATCGCCACATTCCGACTGCTGTTCGTCGTCTCGTTCCGTTCCGACGAGTTGCATCGCCGCCATCCTCTGACGCCGGTGATCGGAAAGCTCGCCCGCCGCGACGTTGTGTGGCGAATCGACCTTGGTTTACTCGGCGAAGCCGAATCGCGTGCCTTCATCCATGCGACGCTCGAGGACCGCATGCCGCTCGACGCCGAAACAATACGTGAAGTCATCGCGCTCTCGGAGGGAAGCCCACTCTTCGTTGAAGAGTTGGTGAAGCACGCGCTCGAAGCTAAGCGTTTCGTGGGCGGACGCGTGGAGCTCCCGTCGTCGATCCGTTCGTCGGTCTTGGAACGCCTCGCTGAGTTCACTGATGACGAGCGTTCGATCCTCATGCATGCAGCGGTACTAGGGCGGCATTTCGATGCTGAATTCTTAGCACACCTCGAAGACCGTGGGCTCCAGGAGATTACTTCTGTGCTTCGGCGTGCGCGTGATGCGCAACTAATCATAGAGCGGCGTGAAACTACACTGCAGTTTGGTTTCCGGCACGCGCTTGTTCGTGAGGCAATCTACTCCGAGCTACTCGCCGCCGAGGCGCGACCGTTACACGCGCGCATTGCTGCTGTTCTCGAAGAAAGCCCGGACACGGAAGAGCACACCATCGAACTCGCATATCACTGGTGGGCGGCGCGAAACACGGAAAAAGCAGCTTACGCGAACGAACGCGCCGGCGATTTGGCTGCGCGTCGATTGGCGAACGAGTCGGCCGCAATTTTCTACGAACGCGCGCTCGAGTTCGTCTCGGATCCGCCGCGTCAAGCGCAGTTATACGAGAAACTCGGAGAAGTTCTTCGAATCCCCGGCCTCCCCGAACAATCGCGTCGTGCCTTCGAACGCGCGCTCGCGTACTATCGCGAGCATGGTCCGTGGGACAAGGTCGTGGACCTTATGCTTCACGTCGCGCGACAGTGCTGGCTGACAAGCGACATGGAAGAAGCGCTGGCGTTGCGCGAGCAAACTCTGGACTTGGTCCGCGAGCATCCCGAGCACTCGCTTCATTTTGCCGCATCGGTGAGTGTCGCGAACCACTACGGTTTGCGCGGCGACAAGGAAAAGGCGGAAGCGTATCTCGATCAAGCGGATAGATCGACCGGTCCGCGTGAGCTTCGGCACGTCGTGCTCTACGAGAATACGGCCGGCCTTGTGAGTCTTCTTCACGGAGACTTTACCGGCGCGAGAGCGCACTATGAACGTTCTATTACGCTAGCGCATAACGTCGCGGATCCGCAACTGGAAGTGTTGGCGCGTGGGAATTTGGGGTACATCGCCACGTCGTTCGGCAAATGGGAAGTAGGGTTCGATGCTTTTGAGAGCAGTATTGCATTGGCGCGTTCGCGCTTCGTACCGGGAAATGAAGCGTATTCGCTTGGCGGATATGCCGGCATGTGCTACATCTCCGGTGATTTCGAGCTTGCGCGGAACCTGATAGAGCAGTCACTCTCGGCTTGCGATGAAGTGATGCCGGGATTGCGGCTGCAGTTGGCAGGCGTAGCGATTCCACTAGGTTTGCGGCTCGGCGACGCTACATTAGTCGACCGGTTTGCGCGCGAAGAAATCGTCGAACTTGCATTCCGTGGTCAGGAGGGACAGAGGATCGCACCGATCGGCGCAGCTTTCGCCGAATTGTATGTCCAGCGCGGACAGACGCAGGCCGCCGTCAATCTGCTGCATCGTGCGGTTGACGCGCTTCCAAACATCGTCGAGCGTCCATGGTGTGCTTTAACGTTCGCGAAGTACGCAGCCCGGGAAGATGCATTGCGGCTCCGCGTAATGCTCGAACGCTGGGCGAAACATCCGGAAAATAGCGCGGGCAAGGCATACCTCGCACTCTTTGACGCATTGATGACCGATGATCCGCAGGCGCGCGAACTTGCCGAATATGCTGAAAGCGCGTTCGCGGAACTGCGCATGCCGTTATGGCAGGCGCTTGCGTTCGAGGTCGCACATCGCCCCCTCGAAGCGCTCGAGATTTATCGTAGAGTCGGCGATCGCACTTCGGTCGAACGCCTGGAAAGCGTTCTTAGTCGCCGCCGCCGGCCGAAGACTGAACTGACGGAACGCGAACGCGAAGTTAGCGCACTGGTTGCCTCAGGCAAATCGAACCGCGCAATTGCCACGGAGCTCACGCTGAGCGAAAGAACGGTCGAGTCGCATGTTGCCTCGATCCTTGCGAAGCTCGGCGTCACCTCGCGCGCTGAACTCGCGGCGCTCATCGCACGTGAACACACGAACGCGTAGCCGAAGGCGCGTCCGTTAATTTTTCAATGATAGCCTCAGGACCAGCGGCCTGTTAGTATATGGGCATGCCGTCTGGCACTATGGAGGGCTGAAAATGAGTAGTGCTACCGTTCTTCATTCCGAAGGACTAACGCTGCGCCAAGCAGCCGTCATTGCCGGTCTTGCGTACATCCTTGATCCGGTTGCCTATGCCGAACTGTCGCTCTACCCCAAGGTCGTCATACCGAATAACGTTGCACAAACAGTCCACAACGTTGAAGCGATGGGCGGATTGTTCATGGCCGCGATCCTTTGCTACCTAGTCGACTTCATATTGGACCTCGTCGCGGCTTGGGCGCTATACATCCTTCTGAGGCCGGTGAACAAAGCGCTTTCATTGCTGACCGCGATGTTCCGCGTGGTCTATACCGTGCTTGGATTATTCGGCGTCCTTCAACTAGCGCTCGTGTACCGGCTTATCCATGGACCGTATTATGCGGCTGCTTTTGGCGCGAAAGAATTGCAAGCTCAAGTCCAAATGCTTATCGACTCGTTCCGTTACGGCTGGGGGTTTAGTCTCATCATCTTCGGCATTCATCTAGTTCTGCTCGGGTATCTGATCTACAGATCGGGATACATTCCAAAACTGCTTGGAATAATATTGGCTGCACTCGGAATCGGTTGGATCGCCGCCGAGCTAAGACCATACCTCTATCCCGCGGCAAATTTCAATTGGTTCTTGGTGGTCGCATTCGCAGAGATTCTGTTGCCGTTATGGCTCTTAACGATGGGCTGGAGAATCAAGGTTGAATCCGATACCGGTGCATTGTCTACGGGCCCGGCGACGCGATAGAATTTGCGAGGGGGCTTCAACAATGTCCGTCCGCATCCTAATTCTCGCGATTTTCTCGATCGTTGCGGTCGAGTTCGGCTCGCTAATTCGCCATCAGGCAGAAGCGCAGGAAAAGAGTTCAACATTACAACGCCAGATCGCGCACGTTGAGACACAGGTTGATCAGATTGAGTCGTCCGCGCTAGCTGAAGCGGCTAAAACCACACCGGGAAGCCCGCAACGAGTGGTCGTCCTCGGGAAGATTCTATTTTTCGACAAGAATATTTCGGTAAATAAGAACACGGCGTGTGCGTTCTGCCACATGCCTCAAACCGGCTTCCAAGGTGCGATCGAGATTATCAACAAGACGACCGTGAATCAACCGGGGTCGGTTCGCACACGTTTTAGCGCGCGCAAGCCGCCGAGCGCTGCGTACGCGGCGTTTTCTCCACCTTTATATTATCGCGCAAGCAGCCAGGACTTTGTGGGCGGAAATTTCTGGGATCTGCGCGCCACCGGATTACGATTGCGGAACCCCGCGGCCTCGCAGTCGCAAGGATCACCGCTCAATCCAACGGAGATGGCTAACATGGAGCCGGCGTGCGTTGTGAGGCGAATCGCGCAGCGTCCGTACCGCTATTTTTGGGAAGAAGTGCTGGGCCCGCGTGCCTTCGACGTGAATTGGCCGTCAAACGTCGATAAGCTCTGCTCGCGCCCGAATAGCAATCCTGCACTGAAGATCGGTTCGGAAGTTCCGGGGCCGAACGAGACTCCGTATATCGTTGAACTGCAGCAGCGCGACCGCGTTCGAGTGCAATACACTTTCGATGCGATGGCGCAAGCTATTGCCGCCTACGAAGCCTCGCCTGAAGTAAGTCCGTTCAGTTCGAAGTTCGATGCATTCTTAGCGGGCAAAACACAACTATCGAGTAGCGAGCGGCGAGGATACGACCTCTTCAACGGTAAGGCCCGATGCAACACGTGCCACATCGATCCGAAGGGAGACAAACGTCCGCTATTTACTGATGAGACGACGGGCAATCTCGGCATTCCGAAGAACCCGGCCATGGCGTACTATCGCCAAACCAGGCCGGACGCATACGGCTATGTCGGCGATCCCGAGGGTGAAGCATTTGTAGATAAAGCCGCCGGCGACTACTTGCGCAGTAACGAAAACTACGTTAGCCCGTGGAAGAAACTCGCATCAGCATTTGACGGCCGTTTTCGCATTCCGACATTACGGAACGTCGACATGCGGCCGTATCCAACGTTCGTAAAAGCGTATGGCCACAACGGCTATTTCAAGAGCCTCAAGGAGATCGTCCATTTCTACAACACGCGCGATCGCTTGCGGCGGTGTGCGGTTGGCTCGCCGGGCGAGAAAGTCACGTGTTGGCCCGCTCCGGAAGTATCGGCTAACGTCGATACCTCGTGCTGCGACCTAGGGTTAAGCGATGCTCAAGAGAACGATTTAGTCGCGTTTTTAAAAACGTTAACAGATGGTTATCGTCCGGCGGCGTTGTCCGCAGAGAAACATACCACGCCCTATAAGTGAGTACTGGGTGCACTGCAATGAAGGTGCTGCATATAACGCGCAGCTCCGGCTTGTCGGTGGAAAATGCGCCTGCCGGCGGTCTGGAGCGCGCAGTTTCCGAACTCGCGCAAGCGCAACGGGAACGCGGTATCGACGCCGTCGTTACCGCCGTGGAGCCGGCGGATCTTTCCATTGCCGGCGAGGCCGCGTTGCGTAATGATTGGGCCTCAGTTGCTCGGATCGCCGAAGCATCGCTTTTGCAAGCGGATTTCGACATCGTGCATGGGCATGATTGGTATGCGCAACCCGTGGTGGAAGCGTTGTACCGGCGCGGCCATCGCGCAATCTTTGCGACGTCACACCTTCCGATCCGGCGCGGCTTCACCTACCGTGATGCAAGCGTCACGTGGCGCGCCAAGCTGTGGCTAGAGGCTCGTCTTTTCGATATCGCATCCACGATCGTCGCGATTTCGCCGGTTGACGCCGAGTTTCTCTATCAAGAGTACGGGCTGACGCGCGAGCGCGTCGCAATCGTTCCGCATGGAGTCAATGGTGCAGTCTTCAACGGCGCAACGAATAGCGCGCGCGATATTCAAAATCCACGTTTCCTCGTTGTTGGACGCGTCACACAGCAAAAAGGCGTGGAGCTTGCAATTCGTGCTTTCGCGGCTGTGCTGGATCGGCTTCCATCGGCAACGTTACGAATCGTCGGCGGTGGTGACCGCGTCGAGGCTTGTGAACGGCTTGCGCAACGACTCGGCGTCTCCGATCGCCTCGAGTTCGTACCTTACACCGATGGGACGGCGACTCTGCTGGAGGCGTATCATCGCTCGACACTCTTGCTTATGCCGTCGCTTTTCGAGCCTTTCGGCCTTGTCGGCGTTGAGGCGCTAGCATGCGGTTGTCCCGTCCTCGCGGTGGAACCGACCGGCGCAGCTTATTTAGAAGAAGACGAGCTAACACCGCATCCTTCGCCGTCGCGCTTCGCATCGGCAATTCTAGAGCGGCTCGCCACGTTGCAACGCGATGGTATCGACGGACCTGCGCTACGTGCGCGCGCCTTACGATGGTCGTGGGGTAGCGCCGCGCGTGAAATGGAATTGCTCTACTCGCGGGCGCTGCAATGAAGCGACAACTGCACCTGGTGTGGTTTTGCCACCAGCCGTTCTTCGTTCCCGACGAAGAGATCCTGTGGCGCGTTAATTCAAGCTACGTTCCGCTGCTCGATGCCTTAAGCGAACGCCGGATCCCGTTCTCGTTTGCGATGTCGGGCTCTCTACTGCGACGCGTGGCCGAGCTTTCACCGTATTGCGTTGATGCAATACAAGCCTATAGCGATGCGGGACTCCTATCGATGGTGGGGACGGCAGCGTGCCATCCGATCTTGCCATGGCTGACAAACGCATGGGCGCGCGAGCAGCTTGAGTCGGACAAGCGCGCGAGAGCGGAACTGCAGCTTCCATCTTCGGACGCGTTTTGGCCAACCGAGCTTGCGTGGTCGATGCGCGTTGGGAAGGCGGCGGCCGATGCCGGATACCATAGAGCATTCGTCGATAGCCGGTGCTGCGATTTGGCCGATACTGCTCCGGATTGGACCTATGCCGGCGGACGTCTCCTTCCGGATTTGCGGGCGCCTAAGCGTGCCGGCCGTTTTAATCGGTTGCAACTTTCCAGCGACAACCAAACCAAACCATTCGAGTTGTGGGTGCGCGACGCGTCGCTGGCTCACGCTTTCATCGCCGCACTGCGGACCGATGAGCCGGACGAACGGTGCCATCTTGCATCATTTCTGGAAGCGCTGGATACAGTGCGCGGCGAAGCGGCTGATCCGGATGCACCGGTTATGCTCGCCGACGATGCGGAACGGTTTCTTCCCGATGGACTCGCGCGCTTTTTGGATTTATTGGATGGATTGCTCGATAGCGGTGTAGAGTTTTGTTCCGCGTCGCGATTTGCCGAAGTAGCGCCCTGCCGTACCGTGGATTACGTTCCCGCCGGAACGATGGAAGCCGACGACGCGCTTTGGAATCAATCGCCCGATGATCGGTGGTTTCGCGAGTCGCTCGATCGTGCGGCGGACCGGCTCGCATCGCGCGTAAAGTGGAACGGCGAAAATTCGCACGATCGAGAGTGGATCGATCGGATGCTCCGCATTCAAGACTCGAGTTTCTATTTTTGGCGCTACATCTCGCGGACTCGCCGCCCGTTTTACGACGAACTCTTCAAGATCGAAGCGTGGCTTGATGTATAAAGAGTCACGACAAGTGAGAAACGCGGGATTCGCGTTGCTTGCCGGTTATCATTGCGCAACGCAATGGCAGGAGCTGCGGAACGCGACGAGTTCGTGCATCGACTGGGACGATCCGAAGGATCCGAACTCACGTGGCGTGGATGGTCCCGTCGGCGATTTTCGTATTCCGGAGAAATTCCTAATCAGCAAGCAGCTCTTCGTTGAAGAAGGGGAGTCACCGATCCCGTCTTTTCCGCCAAAGCGGGGGCGTTCGAGACGCGACTGCACGCTCGACGTGCGTGTCGGCGGTGGCGACAAACTGACGCTTCCGTTCACAGTTGTCCTTTCGTACTTTGAAACGCAAAACGTTCTGACGCTTGTCGCATACGTACGATTCTCGGAGATTTCCATAGACCGGCTGCTTTTTGTAAAAGAAGCGAAGTGGTTCAAAGAAAAGGATGAAGATTGGCTGCGATTGCGAGCGGATGGATCTAATCCGCAGCGAGTCGACTCGTATGCCGACGCGTTTGAAGCATTTCTGCACGCGTGCGGCGCGAACGGATTTTGCACGAAAGATTGGCCGCTATTCGACTTTCTGGAGATCTCCGACTATGGACCGGCGCTCGGAGGTGGGCCGAACAGCGACGTTCGCTTGACGGTCCGCGAACACTACGGTCTCCTGTACGGTGACGAAGGATACCGGCTGATCGATGATACGGAGAAACGCTATCAAGCCTTTCTTCTCGATGACGACACGCGGTTTCGCGGACGCGCGGAGTGGCTCTACAATTTCGGCCACACCACGTGCTTGTCGTTTGTAACGCCCGACATTGCGCAGTCGCGCCTCACGTGGAGCACCTACTATCGCGATCGGGTGGGATACGTGCCGATCTTGGATCGCTACATTGGCTTCGATACGGATGTGCCAAGTTTGCGCGACGGAATTCCACTGCTTGTCGAACTCTGTCTGCTTCGGTATGTGGAGCTACGCGCGATTGCCGACTTGTTGAAGAAAGAGCAGGGCTCCTCAATCTGGCAAATCTTCCTTTGGATGTGGATGCGTTTTCGCGGCACAACGCCTATCGAAAGAGCCGTCTCGGCGCTGCAACGCCTCGATCTTTATCAAGACACGGCGTTGTGGATCATCGGCGGCGCGTACACCGACCTGTTCTATGCCTACGGCAGTATTCGTAAAGGATTGGATCGCGCAATAGCCACCGATCAAAGCGTAAGTAGCGATGTGCGCGTTTTTATCATCGGCATCATATCGCTCGTCCTGGCGATCCTGGCACTGGTTCTGAAGAAATAGTGCGTAAACGGTGTGGGCTTGCGTCAGTTCGTATGTGGTAACTGGGCCACTGACTCTTACATTACCCACGGCCCAGTAAAGCGGCAGCGCTGCTTTCGGGCTCTTACAGCGGCGAACTGCAACCGAGCCGTGTAGGATGGGTTTTCCGTTCTTAGCACACCCCTTCGGCAAGGGAGATAGAGTTGCGCATCAGGATACGAAGCAGTTATTTAGGCGCGATCGCAGTTGGCGTACTCTGGGCATTTGTGATGCTCACCCATAAGGCGGCGGCCTCGAGCGACGTTGCTGCACCGGCGGGCGCGACGGTCGTCGATGAAGTCCAGGCCGGCGGTGCACAGGTATACGCTTGCCGTGAAAATGCGGGAAGCTACGTGTGGACCCTTGTGGGACCGCAGGCGGTATTGATAAACGACGACGGAAGCCCGTTTGGAACGCATAGCGCAGGACCGACGTGGAGCTCGTCTGACGGAAGCTCGATCACCGCTGACGGAGCACATCCGCTTGCAAAGACGGATAGATCGCAGAGTGTGCCTGCACTGGTCTTGAGAGTGACGTCATCAAAAGGAACGGGAGTTCTCAGCTCGGTGCGGTTCGTAAGAAGGTGGGATACTGAAGGCGGTTTGCCGCCAAACGACGGTTGCGATGCCGCGCATGCGAACGTGACAACCGCGAGCCACTACAGCGCCGTATACACGTTTTATCGCTAAGTTGAGAAGGGCAGCACAAGGTTGTGCCGCCCTTCGTTCATGCGTGCATTACTCTAGTACGCGAACGTGCCGATTTCGTTAACCCCGAAAGGCAATTGATCGGCAATATACCACAGCGTTCCGTGTGCGTCGAAGGCTAGGTCATGCACGTGAAAGCCATCACCGGTGAAATCGCGTATCTGTTTGCCATCAACGGTGATGTAGCCGATCTTCCCATAGCCCGACTCCGGTCCCATTTCGGCAAACCACATTCGTCCATCGGGTCCCGCGACGATCGATATCGGAATCGATGTGCCCGATGGAATTGCGAACTCGGCAATCGTTCCCGACGGCGTGATACGGCCGATTTTACTGATGCCGTACTCCGTAAACCAGATGTTCCCGTCGGGTCCCGCTGTAATTCCACTTGGATATGACTGCGAAGAGGCTAGCGCATACGATGCAAGCACCTGCCCTGACGTCGAAACTTTCAGAATGGCGTTATTGCCCAGGTCGGTCATCCAGAGATTTCCGTCGGGCCCGCTTGTGATACCGGCGACGCCCGCATTAGCCGGTAAGGCGTATTCCGTAATCGTTCCACTCGGCGTAATGTTCCCGACGACGTTGTAGGCCTGGTCGGCAAACCAGATGTTGCCGTCTTTTCCGAGCGTGACGCTTCCGGGAAACGTGACGGGATTCGCAAGCCCAGGAACACTTGCCGGAAGCGGATACTCCGTTATCACGCCCGATGTGGTGATCTTTGCGATAGCCGAGTTTCCGCTTTCCGCAGACCAGAGATTTCCGTCGGCACCCACAACGATGCCGAGAAGTTGATCCGACGGCTGCGATAAAGCATACGCGGTCTGAGTGCCGTCCGGCGTAACTTTGATGAACTCGGAAGTACCCGTTGCAGCGACCCACATGTTGCCGTCGGGTCCCTTCGCGATGTTCCATGGTCCTACCGGAAAGCGCCCTGTCGACGGAACCACATACGTGTTCAGAAACGCGGGCGACGGCGCGAATATCGCCGTGGCTGAAGCGAAGCCGGAGAGTGATGCCGTGATGGTTGCCGATCCGAAAGGTTGGACTCCGGCGTAGTTGAGAGTAATCGCTGTAGAAGAGTTCGCTGCTGTCGTCGTTGAGAGCGACGTTGCACCGCTCGCGTCGCTGTCTTGCAGCGAAACGGGCGAGGGATACGGACCCATGACAACGTTGCCGTCGACATCAATTCCCATAACGGTTACGTTCACTGTTGCAGCAGTTCCGACGGGTGGATACGGGTTCGCGAGGACCAGGGAAAGTTTCGCGATCGTTCCGGTTACCGCGACGTTGACCGTCACGGCTTGCGACGAAACAGTGGCTGCTACCGTCCCTTTCGCAATGGTATTGCCGGTTCCGTTCGTTCCATCGAACGCCGTAACTGTAAATTGATCGCTTCCCGTAGGAGCGGTGACGCCGATCGTACAGCTGCGTCCACCGCCCAATGCGGCAGTGCATAGCGACGAGCTTGCCGAGACATCTGCCGTCTTCAAGACGTTCGCGCCGATCGCAATCGCTACGGATTGCGTACTCGGAGAAAAGTCCATTGGGCGCGCAGCACTGCGAGCACGCAGCGTCCCGGAGACCGACGTAATCGCAGGAATTTTAACGACGAACTGTACGTTCGCCGATTGAACCGGCGCGGAACTGCTTGTAGGAACGGGAAGCGGTCCTCCAACGGATCCGCCGCCGCCGCAACCCGAAAGCAATGCCGCGAACGTGCACGCAAGCGCGGACGAAAAACGTGTTCTCATTTACCGGTCACCGCCTTGATAAGTGCGCGTGCAAACGGCACGCCCATGCCTGTTACGAGATCGTAGCCCTTGCCCGCCGAGTATCCCGGATCGGTTGGGGCCGGACATGGCGTCGAAAAGCCGAAGCAGTTGAGTGAGTTGTTTCCGTATAGGACGTCGTAGA
>CAZJLJ010000007.1:0-45705 GCA_964546935.1 uncultured bacterium
GCGCTTGCAACGGCCCCATCACTTTGGTAAAGCACGAGCCGTCGGCCCAAAGACCATGACAGAAAACTATGCTGGCCTTGCCCGCGCCGCTCATCGTCGCAGCTACTTCCGTTTGCGCCAATGCAAAGGAGTTGGTCGCCGCGGCGGCACCGATCGCTGCCGCGCTCGCCGCAAGAAATCGACCGCGTTTGATGCTAGTTTTCGAACGCATGCTGTCACTCCGATCTATGTAGTACAGGGCTGGTTCAGTTCACAGGCGCTCAGAAAGGCCCCTCTGTAAGGGAATTAGGCTGGCTTCGGCCGGAACCGTCAGGAGTTCGAGTCTCCTCATCTCAACCAATTGGAAACGCCTGTCGAATCGACAGGCGTTTTTTTCTGTTGGTTGTGCATATTGCAATTACGTTTTTCAGCACTTGCAATGCTGAGGGCCGACTTCACGTTCGTAGAAGAAGACTACTGAGCCGCTATGTCGGCAGTTTTGCGACAAAGTTATTGATATCGCGAAGAACTTCGTCCTTATTCGAAATGTAGACAAAGTGGTTGGCATGAGGTATGACGATAACTTGAGCCTTCGGCTGACCCTTCTTGAACGCCGCGATCTGCTTCGTCGTGAAGGCATTAAATGCCGCGATGTCAGCCTTGGACTCTCCAGGACCCGGCTGGTCATCATGGGGATTAGCGAAGATCGCAAGGATCGGCACGTCGATTGCCGTCGTGAAGTGCCCCGGGTTGTTATCAATTGTAACGTCAACCGGCGGTTGTTTTGGAAAACCGGGTGGCGGACTGGGCGGCGGTGGCGTGGGAATCCCGCCGTCATATGCATAGTCGTATGCCGAATCTAGGTAGATAAGCGCGGCGGCTTTCTGCGGTGCTTGGGTTCCGATGTAGCTGAGTTCTTCGCCGGCGAGTGAGTGACCGACGAGAATCGGCTTATCAATATGCAGCTTGTCGAGGATCACGAGGACGTCTTGGCCGAGCCGCTCGGCGCTGTAGTTCTGCGCGGTTGCAGACGGTTTACTTGAATTGCCGTAGCCGCGACGTGTGATGGAGTACACGTGATATTTCGTCACGAGGTCGGGAATGATCGCCCGCCAACCGCGGGCCGTCACTCCTTGACCGGCGAGTAACACCATAGGCCGGCCGCTGCCGCCCCAGTCAAGGACTTCGTCTTTGACGCCGGCCGCAACGTCGATGTAGAGGTCGCGCGTGGGCTGCAACATGTGTAGCGTCACCGGCGGCGTTCGATGATACACCATCGGTACGTTGAACTCGCCGCGCGCTAACCACGTACCACTTAGTGATTTTCCATCGCTGGAAAGCGTAGCCTGATAAATGCGGTGATAGTTGAGCCAAGGATCGCTATTCATATCGAACGCCATCCTGATTGTCGATCCGTCGATTTTGACGTTGCGCGTCGCTATGGGAACTTCGCTCTCCTGAGCGCTGTAAATCTTCACATCGTAGCCGCTGCCGGCCTTGGTAATGCGCATGACCCGAGGCAACTTGGGGAGACCGGGCGGATTTATCGTTCCTTGCCAGGTCCCGCTGATATCGGGCGACGGCGCAGACGCGGCGAGAAGCGCGAGAGCGAGTAGTGCGGTGATGTAACGCAAAAAAAATCCTCCTACCCGGCATACGTCGCACAAGGGTCACGTGTTTCAGAAATCGGCAGGGACGTGACCAACGCGTTTGAAGCCGAAATGGAGGAGGCATCACCAAGAAATATGCGCCTGATGACGATCGTTGATGTCCGGTGTGCTGATGCAAAAATATCGTCGTTCGGTGCGCCAAGATGACGGATTGGTTAGCGGACCGGTTTGAAGAGAACCGATCGCATTTGAGAGGCGTCGCGTACCGGATGCTCGGATCGCTCGATGATGCGGACGACGCTGTGCAGGAAGCGTGGCTGCGGCTCAGTGCGCATGAGAACAGCGGTATCGAGAATCTCGGCGGTTGGCTGACCACGGTTGTTGCTCGTATCTGCCTCGACATGCTGCGCGCTCGGCGCGCAAAGTCAGAGGAACCGCTCGATGGACGTATTCCAGATTTCATCGTGAGCCGCGAAGAGAGTCCCGAAGATGAAGTTCTTACGGCGGACTCGGTGGGTCTCGCTCTTCTTGTGCTTCTTGACAGTCTTACGCCGTCGGAACGGCTTGCGTTCGTCCTACACGATATGTTTGCGATGCCGTTCGAGGAGATCGCATCGATCACCGGCCGGTCGCCTATCGCTGCGCGCCAACTAGCAAGCCGCGCACGCCGTCGCGTGCGGGGAGCAACACCGCCGGACACGGGCTTCACGCAACGCCGCGTTGTCGTCGACGCGTTCGTCACGGCGGCTCGCGAAGGCGACTTCGAGGCACTCATGGCTGTGCTTGATCCCGACGTTCTGCTGCGTGCCGATCGCGAACCGGCCATAAGGGGCATCCGCGGTGCACGGACGGTCGCTTCGCAGGCAGCCGGGTTCGCGAGGGTGATTCAAAGTACGGAGCCGGTGATCGTTAACGGATCGCCGGGAATCGTGTGCTGGCTTCCCAACGGCGAACCGCTGTCGCTAATGGGATTCGTGTTCGCGGGCGAACGCATTCGCGAGATGTACGTGATCTCACGCCCGGAACGCGTGCGCCAATTACTCGGACTTTAAACGAAGCTACCAGGTGCGTTCACCAAGATTCGCTATGTCACGTCTGGTCCGCGCATTTCGTCAGCCTGGCATACCTCACTCAAATAGGAGCACAAATTGAACCCGGTTGAGCACAACTTGAACACGGTGAGTATCATCGTCTACTCCACCTCCGACGTAGCCAAAGCGAAGAAGTTCTTCACGACCTTGCTCGGTGTCGAGCCGTACGCCGACAGTCCATACTACGTCGGTTTTAAAGCCGGCGATTTGGAAATCGGACTCGATCCGAATGCGGCGAAAAAAGGCCTGTCGGGAGCGCTCGCGTACGTGGATGTCACTGATATCAAAGCCGCGCTCGCGACACTGCTCGCAGCCGGAGCCGAGAAGGTGCAGGACGTTACCGATGTCGCGAACGGATTGTTGATCGCAATTGTCAAGGATCCCGATGGAACGCCCGTCGGCCTTCGTCAGAGCCCAAGTTGATAAGCGCCGGCATAGTACGCGTCGGACTGTATTCGAAGAGCCTGAATTTTTCAGGCTCTTTTTGTTTTTCGGATTTCAGCTAAATTCCGAAGCCGTCACAGGTCACGCCCGTCGTGGAAAAGCGTCCTTGCCTTCCGCCACACGAGTTCGCCTACTTCGCGACCCATCGCGCGTCCCTGCAAATCGCCGTCGATGAAATGAATGCCGCCGTATCGTCGCGACAGACCCGCTTGCGCGGCAGCATCACTAAATGTCGTCCACGACAGCGTTATCGTCGATGCCGGAACGGCGCCCGGCTCGATTGTGGATGAACCGGCTACAAAAACCGCCGCATCTCCGAAATAATCACTGCGCGTGAAACGGCGAAGTATCTCCGCACCAGCGGCGCTAAAGGCGCTATGGCCTGAGACATATTCCGGAAATGGCGGCGTTACAACGTTTGCCGGCTGATACGGAATCCAACGGGAGCCGTCGATTTCTCGCGTTCCCTGATACGGGCCGGCCCATGCGCGTACTTGACGACCGCTGAATAGAAAGTGAATCGCGGTGACTGGCCGGACCGCGTCATACGCGCGTTTTGCATCCCACACTGCAATGCTGGCATCGAGCAATGCGTTCGAAAGAGCAAAGAACATCTTTACGTCGTCGGCGACGTCGTGATGATCGCGGCTGGAAACATACTGTGCAAAGAGGCACCAGTGTCCGGGCGGCGTTTCGGAATGAGGTCCGTCGCGCCAATATTCCGCGATCACTTTCGTCAGGTCTGTAAGGCCGGCGCTGTAGTCCAGTATTTCATGCGCCTGTTGCACGTACGCCGCCGATGGATACGTATCAAAACCGTGGGGCCGCAGTTGGGAGCCTGATGACAGTGCAAAGGGTTTAACGAGTCCCCAAAACGGCGTTAGATAGACCTGTACTGAGTAAGTTCCGTTTCCGTTTGGAATGAGCAAAGGTTGCCATCGATTCGGGTCATTGATCTGATAAGGCGTGTTGACCGGAACGTATCCCGTGTAATCGCTATAAGCGCCGGGATGAAGATCACCGAGCTGATTTGAGCCGTCATGGTGGCGGAATTGAAGCACCGCGGCGGCAGCGTTGTTGCCGATGCCATCGGGTTTCGTTGGGTCGGTCGAGGTGTCGTTTGGATCGTACCCTAGTTGCGTCATAGCGGCCGAAAACGAGCCCGCATCGTTTGGAAAAAGATCGACCAGCGTGCGATATGCCGCGAAACTGATCGCTTCGTGAACATTTGAGGGATTGCGCTCCACGCGCTGTCGTTTCAGTATGTTGCCATAAACGGGAAGAGCGCGTTCGTCGTAACACGTCCATGCATCGTAAATGGCCGTGTGAACGATTGCCATCGCACGCGCGACCACCGTTGGGCCGGGATGACCCGTGCGTATGCTTTGCAGTGCGACTTGATTCCAATAGACGACAATCGTAGGACTGTTGTTCGTCCGTGCGGGGAGAAGCGATTGACGCTCGACTACCGGCGGCGTTCCGTTACCAGCACCCGTACATCCGTTAATTGTGGCGACGAGAAGACACAGCGAAACGTAAAAAGCGGCCTGGCGTATGGTCATTCGCGGTCCTCCTCAAGAGGTGGAACTCAAACCAAAGCACTGCTATCGGCGCTAACATGCACATTTTCTGCGACAACAAACTTCGCCCTTTGTTAAGATCGCTACTTGCTTTCACCTCACACGAGCACGTAAGTTGTTGAAATAGAGCGGAAAACGCTGATGAGGAGCGATTATGCACAATCCTTTCGTTCATATCGAACTGAATTCAAATAACGTTTCGAAGGCGCGGGATTTTTATTCAAAGCTGTTCGACTGGAAACTCGAGGACATGCCGATGGGCGCGGGCGGGACGTACACCACGATCAACACTGGTGACGATAAGACCGGCGGCGGAATGTGGCAAAATCCGGTCGGCGCTGGATCATTGTGGATCCCATACGTCGCCGTCGACGACATCAAAGCGTACACGGCGAAGGTCAAAGACCTTGGTGGAACGGTCCATCAGGATATTAGCGAGGTTCCAAACATGGGACTTTTCACGATCGTTAGCGATCCCTCAGGTGGCACGATCGGCTTGTGGGAAGCGACAAACGCATAAACGGATGATCGGAAAACGGCGGCTGGAAACGGCGGCCGTTTTCATTTTGCTAATTGCCGTGCAACGGAGTACCATGGAAACGCGAGGTGAGATCGTAACGGGAGAAGCACTATGTCTTCAACGCAGGCGCTAGAGCGCGACGCAGTTGCCGTCGATCCGAAGCATTACAAAGTCGAGTTAGAGAACGACAAAGTACGGGTCGTCCGTATCACCTACGATGGGCGCGAAAAGTCCGTCATGCATCAGCATCCGCCAGGTGTTGGCATATTCCTTACGGACGGGAAATCTAGATTCACGTATCCTGACGGCAAAAGCGAAGAGTTCGAAACGAAAGCCGGACAATTCATGTGGTTTGGCGAGCAATGGGAGCACCTACCTGAAAACCTGGACGATGGCCATTTTGAAGTACTTTACGTGGAAGTCAAGGGATAAGCATCGCACGCACGTCCGGAAACGGCGACCACCACGGCCGCCGTTTTTCTTTCGCGCTAATGAACTCTAAGCTATGATGGCGATCGCGTCGGCGCCTACGAGAGCTCCCATTGGACGCGAGTTTTGGATCGTCGAACGTGACGGGTACGGCTCTTTGAAAGTTTCGGCACAAACTTCGTTCATCGCGACGAAATCGTCCCAATGCGCAAGAAAAACCGTTAAGCGGACGATCGAGGCAATGGAACCACCGCCCGACTCGACGATAGCAACAAGGTTTGAAATCGTCTGGCGTGTTTGTTCGCGTATGTCGCCTTCCACAAGTCTTCCGGTTACCGGATCGATAGGCAATTGACCGGAAACGTAAATGGCGTTGCCAACGCGAAGGGCTTGTGAATACGGCCCAATGGCTTTCGGCGCCCGATCGGTTGTAATAACTTCTATCTTCATGGCAACTCCTCACGCGGCTTCCACGCCGTGCGGCGCGCGGATCAACACCATGCTCGTCCAAACCGTCCAGATGACAAATGGCAAAAGGCCGATAATCAAAGTGCCGTAGCCGCCCATCACGAAGAAACCGCTTCCAACGAACACGCTCAGTGTTGAAACCGCCGCGCCGATCGCTGCGATGTAGCCGAGGATTATAAGACCGCCGGGAAGGCTATTGTGCCGGCGTCCGCTGTGGCTCGCAGCAAACGTAACGATGCTCGTCGGTAGAAAAATCAGTGCACCGCCTGCATTAAAAACATCGTATAGCACGCGAAGAGCCGGCAGACCAAAGGTCTCCGGAGTGCGGTATCCCATAACGATTTGCACGAGTGCAAGGAAAAGCGCAAGCATGCCGCCGGCAATTCCGCCGGTCAGAAGATACGCGGGAAGACCATCGTCCAGCTGCGGCACGAGCCGTAGATACGCGCGCAATTGTACGATAAACCAAAGGAAAAACGCGACTCCCGGAATTCCGAGCCATCCCGCAAGTAACCACTCGGGCCGATGCGCACTTAAAAATGCAGCAACCTCGGCGACAGGTGCATCCGGCGTGGGCGGCGCCCCCGGTATGAGTGCCGCCACGACGAGTAAGACGATGAAAGCTATTCCGGCATAGCCTGCGGAACGCTCTACATGAACGTTGTACATTTGAAGTTACCTCTCGACGGAGGGAGCTATTATGCCGTATATCCTAGATCAGGCCGGCGATCCGACAGAACGCGAACGGCTCGCGCTGCTACAGCAATATTACGATAAGAAGACCACGCAAAAACTCTCGGAGTTCGGAATTGCTCCGGGATGGCATTGCTTCGATATTGGAGCAGGCGCCGGGTCGATTGCGAGATGGCTGGCTGAACGCGTTGCGCCTACCGGCCACGTCATCGCGATCGATCTCGATCTCACGTTGCTGGAGCCGCTTGCATCGCCGGCGCTTATCGTGCAGCGGCACGATATTCGATTCGACGATCTGCCGGAACCGGCCGATCTTATCAACGCCCGGCTGCTGCTTGAACATCTTCCGGATCACGCTCGGGTGCTGCAGCGAATGATTCGTGCCCTTCGACCCGGCGGCTGGATTTTGCTCACCGATACGGACTTCCGAACCGTGCGGCTCAGTGAACCCAACGCTGCATTCGATCGTGTGGTTTCAGCGTTCGCAGATGCTGCTTACAGTGCTGGCTGGAACATTCAACTCGGTCCGCAGCTCGCACCTATGCTTGAAAGTTCGGGTTTAACAAATGTCGGAGCGGAGGCGTGGGAAACGTACGGGCATTCCGACGACCACACGCATCTCTTAGCAATGACGTATCGCCGCCTTAGAAAGCAGCTCATCGATCATGGTGCGAATGCGGAGGACGTGGATACACTCCAAGCAAGCATTGCAAAGGGAGCTGTCGGCATCTTTAGCCCAACGTCATGGATGGCGTGGGGCAGACGTCCCAAAACGTGAGCAGTCTACAGGGTGATCGGCAATCGTACTTCGTTTTCGCCAACGAGTTTCGTGCATCGATCGGCCGGTACGGGTGGAGCGACAAAATTACCTTGCACGTACGAGCACCCCAAACGCCGTAGAATTTCCAGTTGATCGGCGGTCTCCACGCCTTCCGCTACGGTTGAAAGACCCAAGCTCTGTCCAAGCCGGATGATCGCAACAACGATTGCGGCATCTTCCGGATCGGCCGGTAAACCGTCGACGAACGACCGGTCGATCTTCAAAAACCGTACGGGGAAACGTTTCAGATACAGCAGCGAGGAATATCCCGTCCCGAAATCGTCGATCCCAAGTCGCACACCAAGGGCGGCCAATGCATTCAAGTCCGTACTCACAGTTTTATGCACGTCGAAAAACACGGATTCCGTAACTTCAACGTGAAGGGCGCTTGACGGAATACCACACGCTTCGATGCAGCTTGCAACCGACGGCGCGAAGTTGCCGTCGAGCTGTCGCGGCGAAAGGTTCACGGAGATGCTCAGACTCGGTTGCGTCTTGAGCCATGAAGCCAATTGGCGGCAAGCCATGTGCACCATCGCCGCGCCGAGCGGGCCGATCAAATGCGCTTCTTCGGCTACGGGCAAGAAGTCTTTCGGCAAGAGCAGGCCTCGGCGCGGGTGCTGCCAGCGCGCTAGCGCTTCAAACCCGGCGAGGCGACCGGTGCGCAGATCCATCAACGGCTGATAATACGGAACGATCTCATCGTTCTGCAGGGCCGAACGCAACTCGCGTTCGATCTCGACGCGATCGATTGCGTGCCTGCGCAACGCTTCGTTAAAAACTTCAACTGTATTCTTGCCCTGTTGCTTCGCTCGATACATCGCGAGGTCGGCATCACGCAACAATTGTTCCGCGGTGTCAATGCTGCCGTGACCGATTGCGATACCAATACTCACCGTAGCGATAAAATCGTAGCCTTCGATCGAAATGGGATGCGATAACGCATCGGCGACGCGCCGAGCTAACGAGAAAACTTCCTCATCGTGGAGCACGTTCTCGCAGACCACCACGAACTCGTCGCCCCCGACACGTGCCGCCGTATCACCGCTACGGGCGGCCGAGAGAAGCCGCGCAGCCACGGTGCGAAGCATCTCATCGCCGGCAACATGGCCGATCGTATCGTTGATCAGCTTGAAATTGTCCATGTCCAAAAAGAGCACGGCCACCGAAGTGTTTGCACGTGCCGCGCGCGCGAGAGCGCCGTTAAGCCGGTCGAGCAGCAAATCCCGATTCGGCAGTCCCGTCAACGGATCGTGAAGCGCCCGGTGACGCAATTGTTCTTCGGCGCGTTTTCGTTCCGTAATGTCCTCAAGGTGCAAAATCAACGTAGAATGCGGATCGGGAGGCCCGATTCGTGCTGCTGCCGCGGCAACAACCGGCGCACGGCCGTTGACGCCGAGTAGCCGCACCTCCAAAGACGCCGGCGCGGACGCACCATTCAAAACCCCGGCAAGCGTCGCACGAAGCAGCGGCCAATCTTCAGCTGTTACCAACTGCGAGAGTGCGATCGATGCAAACTCTTGTTGGCTGTATCCAAGCAAATACGAAAGCGCCCGATTGGTGCGGGTAATTATCACGTCGTCGCGCCCAATGCTTACCAACAGCATTCCGATCGGCGCATCGTCAAAGCCGTGGCGGAAACGTGCTTCGCTCGCCGCGAGTGCGGCCACGGCGCGTCGCTGTTCGGTAACGTCGTGACAAGTACCGGACAACCGCGCAACCTCGCCGCGAGCATTCAACATCGCCTTCACATTCGAGGCAAGAATGCGAACTTCACCATTGTCTGCCCGAACGATTCGCTCGTCCGCCGACCAGCCGGAACCGGTAGAGATAGAACGCCGCACTCTTTCCAGCAACGCAGCGCGGTCTTCCGGATGAACGCGTTGCAAAAAAGTTTCGAGCGTAGAGAGAGTTTGGCGCGGCTCGTATCCGAAAATGCGGTAGAGCTCGTCGCTCCACGTGATGGAGTCTGAAACAACGTTCCATTCGAAGCTGCCGACGTTGGCTAGATGCTCCGCAGCGCGGAGGCGCCTTTCGTTATCCTGGAGCGTCACCAAATTTGCGAAGCGTTGTTCGATTCTTCGAACGATGCCCAGCGCTCGGGCGCCCGCACCCTCACCCGTTACGGAAACTGCGACTTCAACGGGAAACTCGTGCCCGTCGGCGTGCCTTGCCTTCGTTAAGAGATGCGACCGTTCCGAGCGGCCGGTCCTTACCGCCGCATTGAAGCCTTTTTCATAATCGCGCGCAAAACGTTCGGCGATAAGCATGGTCACCGGCTTGCCGGCGATTGCATTTCGATCGTAGCCAAACATTTTCTCGGCCGCATCGTTCCACAGGACGATACAGCCGGCGGCATCGGCACCAACAAGGGCATCCGCGGCGGATTCCATCATCGCTTGCAAAGCTTCGAGGTCGACGCCCGTTGCTGGTGAGTTCTCTTTCATGGTACGGGACCCGTGCCTCCGTACTTCAAGACTATAGCACCCCCGCTGTGGAAAAGCCCGCCGGTGAGGGCGGGCTTTTCGCGGAGACTTCTGGATTTGTTACTTAGAGAACTTACACGCGTGCGAGTAGTTTGAGTACTCTTTCTGAATATCGTAAACGTGGCCGTTTAGCGTCACGTTCCCCGTTGCATACCCGTTCGCGGGTGCGCATTCGTCGCCGATTTCACCGTAGTAGTTGTTGTACCAGGCAACATTGTCCGGAACGTCGGGATCCGTGATGGTTTCCGAGAGCTCGTGCGAGAGCGTCGATGAAGTCGAATCGACGAGATATCCGTTGGGCACCGTTCCGCCGTTCACTTGGCATCCGTTCACGTTTTGATACGGTTCCACACTGTAAAGCACGTGTCCGACATCGCTAAACGTTGTGTAACCGTGATAAGCGCAATAGGTCCACTGCGACGGATTGCTCGGCGAATAACAACCCCCCGCCGATTGGCTGCACTGATTCACGCCCTGAGCAAAGAAGACGTGATATTCGATTCCGTAACCACCACCCGTTCCGTATTGCACGGCCGCCGCATGCACGATATTGTACACGTCCTGGTCCGAAAGCGTTCCGGACGTGTTGTACGTCGTCGAGAGGTAGCCCGCAAATGTGTAGCGGTTGTTAACCGTTGAGTTCGTGTACTGATCGAGGATATGAACCATGGTGCTGTTCCCGAAATTGCTCTGGAACGTGCCCGGCGAGCCCCAGCACGAGGCAGCGCAATTCACGAGAATGTCGTATTGCTTTAGCGAACTCACGGTCGGCCCGCCGTAATAGCTCAAATCCATGATGCTGGAAGTAGCCGTGGTTCTTAGCGCTAACCGCTTAATGCTTTTGCCTTGAACCGGCGACGCATACGCTTTTGCATTCTTGACGATCGACATGATCGAAGATGCGCCGGCTTTGTCAACGCTCAGCGTGCGTGTCGCACTTGCGTCTGTAACCGGTGCATTGCTTTGCGGCAACGCCTGCGACGGGACCACCGAAGACGTAGAACCGCCGCCGCATGCCGCTAAAGACGAGCCGAGAAGAATTGCCGCGGCGACGCTCGCAAGCGTGCGCGTCGAACTCCGAAACGATAAAAACACCCTAAACATTCCTCCACAGAATTCAGCTGGTGCAGAATCTTGCCGGATGGCAAGGCTGCTCTGTTAAGGGTGTTTAGGGGTGCGCCTGCGACAGAATGCACAACAGTGGAATCTGCACCTATACCTAGGTTCTCTTTGGAAGCCACACGTTTTCTATGGGTGGCGCGGTCGAGGCGGCTCCGGTAAAGGGCAAGCGATAGAACGTTTCCAGCGTTCGTAAAACGTTGTAGTGCGTAATCCCGGTATCGTACTGTCCCGGTTTCACCATCTCGCCTATCATCAGCGTAGGGATGTGATTTACAATCGTCCCGTTATCTTCGTCCCACGTAATGATTACGAGCGAGTCATGCGTCAGCGCCCAGTCGATCATCGGCGCCAGATGCGTTCGCAGCCACTCGTCACCACGTGCAATGCTTCCGCTGTGCATGTCGTTCAAGAGATTTGGAATTACAAATGACACCGTAGGCAACCGGTCGTACGGAGGAAAGTCCGAAAACGGCCGGTTGTCCTGAGGAGGGATATCGGAAAAATGGGTCCACGGAGCGTGCTTACGTGCGTACTCTCCGGCGTAACAGCCTTTGAAGCCCACAGTGGGCAAACTTTCGGCGTAACCAACGAAGCTATATTTTGCTTTTAGCAATTCGCCGCCGAGATTATTCGCATCGGGAGGCACACCGTCCACATCGCAGCTGTCGCCGTCGCTGTTCGTCCGCCCGCTGAAAATTGCCATGTAATTAGGCTGGCTGGGATGCGCCACTGCGTGCGAATTCGTAAAGAGGGCTCCGCGCGGAATAAGGGAGTTTAAATAGGGAGCATCCTTAACGTTGCCGACGATTTGGCCGTAAGCTTTATTTTCTTCGACGATCACGACGACGTGTGCCGGAGCTTCGCTGAGCGGATCGGCGAAAGACTTGCCCAACGCGCCAACGACCGGAACCTTCGTAAGACGGGTATTAAAAGAACTGAAAAACAGAACGCCGGCGGTTATCAATGCAATAGTTACCGCCCCGGTCAGGCCTAGGACTTTGCGGCGATTCATCGCTACACTCGAAAAGTTGGAGGTTGATATATGAAGCAACGCACTCTTTACTCTCTTTTAGTTCGCGCGGTTCTAGCGGCCGGTCTAATTGTCGCACCCTTCACCGCGGTGCCGCCTGCGGCCGCGATAACGACAACAGGTGTCGCGAAGAATATACACTACGTTGTCGCGTTTCAACCGCTTTACGGCGGAAACATCCCATTCAGCGGCACGATGATCCTCAATTTCAACAACGGCATCATTAGCGGCACGTATACGGACATGTCCATTCAACCGTATGCACCATTTCAGAATCGGATCAACGTTCCGGTAGCAGGAGGTGTGAGCGGCGATAATATTCACCTTCAAATCGGTGGAACGCTAACGTTCAACGGAAAAATTGAAGGCGACACCATTTCCGGCAGCGCCTTCTATCACGGGCGGATCTATCAATTCTTAGCGAAACAAGGCGTGCCGAAACACACCTAAGGATTATTCGTACGTAACGGAATCGATCGTGTATTGGATCGGCCCCGCTGGGCGCTGAACCAATACACGGTCGCCCGGACGATGATCCAAAAGCGCTTTGGCCACGGGCGATTCGAAGCTAATGGACCCGTGTACCGGATCGGCCTCATCTTCGCCGACGATCCGAACTCGTAACGGACGTCCGCGATTGTCGTGCGCCGCGACCGTCGCGCCGAATTCCACCGTATCGCGCTTGCGCGATGACGTGTCGATCACTATAGCGCTTTCAATGCGCTCGCCGTAATAGCGAATCTCGCGTTCGTTTTTGGCGGCCTCCGCTTGCGCCAGCGCAGCTTTTAGCTGCTCCAGGCCCTGGGGCGTCACATAATTCGGCGCATCGGACACCGGTCGATTGAACGTCGGTTCCGGACCGTTATCGTCATCCTTTACAAAGGCTCGACTCATGTGCAAACCTCCTACGGCACAACTACGGCTGCGCCGTCGATGCGATCCTCGCGAACGGCTTGAAGCGCCGCAGCCGCATCCTCCAAGGAGAACTCCGTCGCGCGGGCCCGGATACCTGCGGAAGCAGCCAAGGTAAGGAAGTCGCGAGCGTCGGCGCGCGTCAGGTTTGCTACGCTACGAATCTCGCGCTCACCCCACAACAATGAATCGTAGTCGAACGACGGCATCCGATCGAGGTGGATAGCGTTGATCGCGACTACGCCGCCCTTGCGCAACGCCGAAAGGCCGGCTAGAACAACTTCGCCGGCCGGCGCAAACGTGACCACTCGATCGAGCAGCTTAGGAGGCCGGTCTAGCGCTTCGCCGACCCAAGCAGCGCCCAGTGAACGTGCGAATTCCCGGTGCGATTCGCCGCGCGTAGCAACATACGCCTCACACTTCCACGCGTGCAGCACTTGCAGCGCCAAGTGTGCGGACGCGCCGAACCCGTAAAGGCCGACGCGTTCCCCGCTCTGCACGCCGGCAACGCGAAGCGAACGAAAGCCGATGATCCCGGCGCACAACAACGGGGCCGCGTCAAGGTGCTGGAGCACCGGTGGAATCGGAATAAGAAAATCGGCTCTTGCAGTGGTGTATTCAGCGTATCCGCCGTTGCGGTCGTAACCCGTAAACGACGGCGCGTCGCACAGATTTTCGCGGTCGTGACGGCAGAACCAACACGTGCCGTCGACTCCGCCAAGCCACGTTACTCCGGCACGCACACCGCGAAGCGCCTCATCGGCTCCCTCGCCGCATTGAACGACCTCGCCGACGATTTGGTGCCCCGGAATAATGGCGTCATGATGGGGAGGAAGCTCTTCGTCGACAATGTGCAGGTCGGTGCGGCACACACCGCACGCCAGTACGCGCAACAAGACTTCACCGCGGTCCGGAGTCGGAATATCGCGTTGCTCGAGCCGAACGCTGCCCTTTTCGTCTCCGGCGTGCCGCACGACGGCTCGCATGATTACGCGCCGACCTTAATGCGTTCCAACATCTCACGTTTGGTTTCGGGAACCGTTCGCCACACGAAAATTATCGTGACGAGAGACATAAACGCGTAGATCGAAAACGTTAACGGACGGCCCAGTTTATCCAGCAAAGTCAAGAAGAACAACGATACGACGAAATTCGCTACCCAGTTCGATAGCGCGCAGATGCTCATGCCAAGCCCGCGTACCTGCAGCGGGAAAATCTCGGAGATCAACAGCCATACGATCGGGCCCATACTAAACGCGAAGCAGCCGACGTAAATCATAAGGCTGGCGAGTGCGATTTTAACAAGCGAGCCTTCCAAATGTGGCTGTGAAAAGGCAAATGCGAGCCAGGAGAGCGATGCGAACATTCCAAGACAGCCGGCATATAACAGCGGCTTGCGACCGAAACTGTCGACGAAAAAAATCGCGACAAGAGTCAGTAAAACATTGACCACGCCAACAATCGCTGTAGCAAGAATTGAAGCTTTGCTGGATGCAATGCCGGCCAATTGAAAGATTTGCGGGCCGTAGTAAATGACGGTATTGATACCGACCACCTGTTGCAATACCGCAAGTGAAACGCCCACAAAGAGCGCGAAGCGCACTTCGGGTACCTGGAATGCCGCAAACCCGGCTTGCTTCACTAAAAGGCTATCGCGAATGCTTTGTTCTTCCGCTGCAATGTCGTCGTGGCCGGCGATGCGGCGAAGTTGAGAACGGGCGGCGTCATCCAACGTCTGCTTGAAAAGAAAACGCGGACTCTCGGGTAGTGGCAACATTCCTAAGATAAGGATGAGCGACGGAATAAGGGCCAAGCCGAGCATCCAACGCCAAGCGCCGGATCCGGCTAAGGCGTAGTCAATCAAAAACGCTCCTAGAATGCCGACCGTAATCGCGAATTGATAGAGCGACACCAGACCGCCGCGCACGTTTGCGGGCGATACTTCGGAAATATAGAGTGGTGCGACAACGGAACTGAATCCGATCGCAACGCCGACGATTAGACGCCCGGCCAACAAAACGCCGATCGACGGAGCAAATGCCGAAACGAGCGCCCCGATTCCAAAAATAACTCCGGCGGCCAGCAAAGTAATCCGCCGGCCGATCCAGTCGGCCAATGCGCCGGCAATCGCTGCGCCGATAATCGCGCCGATCAAAACGATGCTGACCGTTATTTCTTGCATCTGCGTGGAGAGAGAAAATTCTTTCGCGATGAAAAGAATAGCGCCGGAGATGACGCCGGTATCGTAGCCGAACAACAAACCGCCGAGTGCAGCAATGGAGGCCACGAGCAATACGAACGGTCGCATTTAAAGCGCTTTCCCAATCGGTAGCCGAATCATGCTGCATGGACCTCCCTGGAGCGGTGACCTACGCAGAAAAGCACGAGTTGCACGCGCTTATCGTGCAGCACGGTGCGTCTATTCTATCCGAGGTCTATGCCAACGGACAAACTGCCGAATCGCCGCACGCTCTCTACAGCGGCACTAAAAGTTTTTGGGGCATTGCCGCTTTGGAAGCGCAGCGCGAAGGAATCTTGCGCCTGGACGATGTGGTGACCGATACCGTAACGGTTCGAATGCTGTTGCAACTCACGGCAGGTTACGGATTCGGCGGGTTGGGGAGTGCGGTTCCCACGTATGAAAAGGCCCTTGCGATGCCGTTAAAAAGTATCCCCGGCGAAACGTTTACGTACGGCGGAATTCCGCTTCAAGTCTTCGGCTGGTATTTCGCACAACGATTGAAGCCGCTTGGTTTGACTCCGCATGAATACTTGCGCGAACGCATTCTAGTGGCCGCCGGCGTCGAAATTTCGAGCTGGAGAACGCTAAGCGACGGAACGCATCCATTGCCGACCGGAGCTTTTCTTACCGCCCGTAACTGGCTTAAGTACGGCCGCCATGTAATGGAGAATCAGGAACGCTACGCGGAAGCGTTTGCCGGCTCGAAGGCTAATCCCCGATACGGTCTCGGATGGTGGATCGGATCGCCAAGTGCACCCGAGGATCTTTTCTATGCCAGCGGTTCTGCCGGCCAAGGACTCTACATCGTCCCATCCCAACGCCTGGCAGTGGTGCACTTTGGGAAAAGCACTTCGTATAAGCACGACGCCTTCCTCAAAAAGCTTTTCGGATCGCCGCGATAAAAGCGTCTTCGCCGCGCGTCAGCTCGTAATAAAGCGCGATATTTGAAAAATGCGACGTCACTTCCATGCGCCACCAGTTAAAAGCCGCCGTATTCGAGGCATCTACCGAGAAGCGCGGCGCCACGCTTCGCAATGCGTCGTCGACTTGCTTCGCAGCGGGAATCGATAAAACGAAATCATGGTCGCTCAAGTGGCTGACGAATGTTTCGATAGCCGGCACGGCGCCAAGACGGAATTCGCCATCAAGGTGTTTGAGCAACCCATACTCCACCGGATCGACGCCGGCGAGCATTGCGGCAGCACGGCACCACGTTACGACTTTACGTTCATCGCCAAGCGAAGGGGCAGCATGCGCTGAGAGCAACACGGAAACGAACTGCGGACCGCGTCCGCGCACGATCGCTTCGGCCCCCGAAAGAACGTGGTGCGCCCCGGTGCCTCCAATCGGCAGCTCGTCCAAAAACGTCCCGTCATCGCGGTACTGAAACACGATCGTCTTCATGATGTCGTGATAGAGCGCTGAAGCGACAACAACATCCGCGCTAACTATACTTCGTCCGCCAAAATACTGGCGGTCGTATGTTTGGGCAAATTGCGCCGCCATTCGGGCGTTGAACAGTTCGTGCGTGCACAATCCGCCTGGGTAATTGTGATGCCCATTCCTTTCCGAACCCGGCGACGCCCAAAACGGCAGCGCGGCCGTATTTTGCGCCGACGGCGGAAAGATGCCCTCGACGGGCGCGCCCGGTGCAAGAAATTGGGCGCGCACCATTTGGTCACGAAGCGAAATGCGCGACTCGCGGGTTGGATAGCGGCGCATGAACTGCGGCACCGGATTGCGCAAAAGCGACACGACATCTTCGCGCAGCTGCGGATCGCCGATCGCGTAGGCTACGTTCATCGCCGCCGCCGACTGCGCACGCACGAACGGGGATTTCGCTGCGATGCCTGCGGCACGCGCATTCGCCGGACTCAAACCAACTGGGACGCTGAGAGGAGCGCCGTCGGTTCCGGCGACTTGCTGCACGGCATCCAAAGCACGGGCGGGCTCCGTGAAGAGTGGAAGCGCCGCAGCGCTCACAATCCCCAGGAACCCGCTTCGAGATAGAATCGAGGAACGATTATTCGATACGCACACTATGGTGCGAGTGTTTTCGCTCCTTCGATCGGTTTCATGCCGGCGCTTTGTAATTGCGACGACAACTTCGAAAGTGCGCTGATGAACTCGTTGTACTTCGCAAACGCGGCCGCATACGCCGCGTCGAATTGGGAAGCATAACGCTTAGTTTCCGCTGTTGGCGGTTGGGCCGCACCGAAGCCCGTACGCGGGAAGTCTTCACGCAACTGCCCCGGCCGTTGAATCGAATCTTCGTCGTTGTGATAATCCGCCGTGAAGAGCGCAAAGACCGCATCGCGCTGCTTCTGCGCCGTGGCGATTTGCTGCGAGAGCGGACCATCTGATTTGGAAGCGGAAGCCGCGAGCGATTTTTTCACGGAATCGAGGTTGTTTAGCGCTTCATCGATCTTGCCGTAATCTTCGCTGTACTTCTTGGCGAAGTCGTACGCCGCTTGATAGTCGGCTTGCGTCCAACTATCGCGCGGATCCGGTTTGACTTCGAAGGGTTGCGAAAGCGTCTGACCGCTCAAACTGATGCGAGCGGTGTACGTTCCGGGGACTACGACCGGACCTGTCTTGGGACCGCGATAGTCTTCCTTCGCGGCACCCATCCACTGCGTCGGTCCGTCTTCGTGGAAATCCCAAATGACGCGATTGATGCCGGGTTTATTTGAGACGTTGGGAACTTCTTTGTCTTTGACTTTGTGCGTGCCCTTGATCGTCCGCACGACTTTTCCACTGGAGTCTAAGATCTCAACCGCGGGTACGTTTTTCTGCGCGGACGCCTGATAGAAATCCAGGATGACGCCGTTTGGCGGATTCTTCGCGGCAAAGCGAGTGTATGCGCCTTCATCGTTCGAGTGGAAATGGTACTCGTACGCGGTCCGCGGCTTGAAGAGCATCACGCCGGCGCGCTGCGCTTGATCTAAATTCTGCAACGAAGTTGCATCGTCCAAGATCCAGAACGAGCGGCCGTGCGTCGCAATGGCGATATCATCGAATTGCGGTTGGAAGCGAATGTCGCGAACCGAGACTTGAGGCAGATTCAATCGGAAATTTTGCCAATTGGCGCCGCCGTTGAACGAAATAAAGAGCCCGTTCTCCGTGCCGGCATAGACGATATTCGCGTTGTGCGGGTCCGGCCGCATCGTGCGAACGTATTGATTCGCCGGCAATCCATTGACGATCTTTTGCCACGTTTTGCCGTAGTCGTGCGTCACGTAGGCATACGGCGCATAATCCCCCGAACGGTGATTATCCGCATTCACGTACGCCGTGCCCGCACTTAGTGCCGATGGCGACGCCGCTTCGATACGCGCAAATTCCGGCGTCCCCGGCGGCGTTACATTTTCCCAATGCGCACCGCCGTCTCTCGTCATCTGCACCAGACCGTCATCGGTACCGACCCAGATCTCGCCTTTGTTTAGCAGCGATCCCTCGATGTAAAGGATGTTATCGGAATACTCCGCGCCTGATACGTCCAGTGCAAGCGGTCCGCCGGCGGGAGCCTGATGCGCCTTGATATTGCGCGTCAAGTCCGGGCTAATAGCCGTCCAGTGTTCGCCCTTGTCGATCGTTTGAAAAACAACGTTTCCGCCGTACCACGCGATATTGCCGTCCCATGGTGCAAATGCAATGGGTGAATCCCAATTGAAGCGATACTGCGCGTTGCGGATATCGAAGGTGTTCTGTGAATTCGTTTGATACGGCAGAATGAAGCGGCTGCTCTGCGTTTTCCGGTTAAAGATGGAAACGCGTCCGTCTTGAAGATCGGTCCAAATCAAATTCGGATCGACCGGATCCGGAACGGCCCACATGCCGTCGCCGCCGATGATGTTCGTCCAGTGCTCGTCCTTGATGCCTTCGTTGTCGAGCGAGTTCGAAGGGCCGCAGAAGCCGTTGTTGTCTTGCCATCCGCCACAGATGACGTACGGGTTTTCGTTCGAGAGTCCAACGTGATAGATTTGACCGATGGCTAAATTGCGCGAAAACGCCCAATTTTTGCCGCCGTCGCGCGTAATGGCATAGCCGCCGTCTTCACCCACGATCATCCGAGTGGGGTCGTTCGGCGCAATCCACATCGCGTGGTAATCAACGTGAACGTTGTCCGCGATTTCCTTGAACTTCTTGCCGCCGTCTTTACTTTCGGCGAGCATCTCGGAAACGGCATAAACGTGATCCGGGTTCTTCGGATCGACGTTGATGTGCGTAAAATAGAATGGGCGCTGGTCGACGAGCGTGTTGTCGCTCATCATCTTCCACGTAGCGCCTGCGTCGTCGGTACGCCAGAGAATACCACCCTTGGCTTCGATGAGCGCGTACACGCGACTCGGATTGCTTGGTGCGACCGCGAGACCAATGCGTCCGGTATTACCTTCCGGCAAGCCGTGTCCGGTAAGTTTCGTAAAATGACGTCCACCGTCGGTCGATTTATACAACCCGTCTTCCGCACCGCCGCTGGTGAATGTCCACGGCTGCCGTTGGAACTGCCAAATGCCGGCGTAGACTACGTTCGGATGTTGCGGATCCATGGCGATGTCGCTTGCGCCGCTCTTCGGGCCAACGTACAGCGTCTTCGCCCAGGTTGAGCCACCGTCGAACGTAACATAGACGCCGCGATCGGTCGAATCGGCGAACACGTCGCCTTGCGCTCCCACGACAACGTGATTCGGATCGTTCGGATCGATAGCGATACGCGAAATGTGGCGCGTCTTCGAAAGCCCTACGTTCTTCCAGTGCTTGCCGCCATCGGTCGTTTTATATAATCCGTCGCCGTAGCTTACGTCGTTACGCGGATTGCTTTCGCCGGTTCCCGCATAAACGACATTCTCGTTCTTCGGATCGATTGCGACGGCGCCGACGGACGAAACATTTTGTCCGTCGAAAACCGGACTCCACGTTTCACCGCCGTTGTCGCTTTTCCAAACGCCGCCGCCCGCGGTGCCCACGTAGTAGAGTTTGTCGTCTTGCGGTGTGCCCGCAACGCCGGCGATTCTTCCGCCGGAGATCGCCGGGCCTACTTCCCGCCACGACAGATTCGAATAAGGGGCATCCGCTGCTGAAGCCGCAAGCGGCGCCAGCAGCGCGGTTGCCGACAAAGCGGCAATCGCGCCCGACCGTAACTTCACCCTTTTTTGTCCTCCACGACTGATTTTCAGTGAATCGGGTTGATCGTTACCGGCTTTTCATTGAGGCTCTTCAGAACATCGTTGAGCGCCGGAAGTTGTTTCGTAACGAACTCGTTGTACATCGCAACGCCTTGGCGAAGCTCGCCCTGCACGCGATTCAAAGCCTGTTCGAGCGCCGGCGTAACCACAGTTTCGCCGAAGAATCCCAGGCCTTGCACGTCTTCGCGTAGCTTGCCCTCACGTTGAATGGAATCTTCGTCGTTGTGATAGTCCGCTGTTAGGAACGAGAACAGGTCTTTCTTCGCGGCCTCGATTGCGTCGAGCTTACTAACCGCGTCGTTGTTGTTCGCCTTCTTTGCTGCAGCGCGCGCCGCATCGATCGACTTCTGAACCGTATCAACATTGTTCAGCATTGTGTCGACTTGCGAAAGCATCGCTTCAGCTTTCTTGCTGTACTCGTACGCTCGCACGATCTGCTGCTGGGTATAGATCGTGTGCGGATCGGCTTTGATCTCGAAACGCTGCGTAAAGGTACGGTTGCCGATTGTCAGGCGTGCCGTATACGATCCCGGCGGAACAGAGGGACCGCCGTTGGGTCCTTGATAGGATTCTTTTGCAGCGCCGAACCACTTCACGGGTCCTTCGCTCGAAAAATCCCAAACAAAGCGGTTCAAACCGGTATCGTTGGAAACCCACGGCTTCTGCTCGTCGCCGACTTTGTGCGTGCCTTGGAACGTGCGGATAACTCGTCCGCGATCGTCCAAGAATTCCATCTTCGGCGGCGCTTTTTCAGGCGTCTTCTGATAGAAGTTCACGATTACGCCGTTCGGCGGATTCGGCGCAGCGTAATTGGTGTACGTTCCTTCGTCGTCTTCGCGTAGATTGTATTGATACGCCACCCGAACCGGGAACAGATACGTTCCTTGGCCGATCGCCTTTTGCAGGTTCTGAACGGGCGTCATGTCGTCCATGATGTACGCGGAGCGTCCGTGCGTTGCGATCACCAGGTCGTTGAATTGAGGTTGCATGCGTAGATCGTGTACGGACACCGTGGGAAGATTATTCTTGAACTTCTCCCACTTCGATCCGCCGTCGAAGGTAATCCAAACGCCTTCTTCGGTTCCAAGATACGCGATGTTGCGGTTGTGAATATCCGCAACGATACCGCGCGCCCACTCATCGGCGGGAAGACCGTTGGTGATTTTCGTCCAGTGTTTTCCTAAGTCGTGGGTTACGAAGACGTACGGCGCGTTATCGCCGGTGTAGTGGCCGTCGTTAATGGCGTACGCTGTGCCGTCGGCAATCGTCGACGGTGAAATCGACGCATACCGTCCATACTCCGCTCCGCCCGGTGGCGTTACGTTCTTCCAGTGCTTGCCGCCGTCGAGCGTGAGTTGAACCAAGCCGTCGTCGGTGCCAACCCAGATCTCGCCGTTGTGAAGCTTCGAGCCCTCGATATCCAGAATGGTGTCGCTCTCTTCAGCGCCCGAAACGTCATGGGTGATTGGGCCGCCGGATGGCGCCTGATGCGCTTTGACGTTGCGCGTTAGGTCGGGGCTGATGATGGTCCAATGCAAACCACGATCCGTTGTTTGAAACAAAACGTTTCCGCCGATCCACCCGATGTGCGGATTCCACGGTGCGAAAGCAATCGGGGATTCCCAATTCCAGCGCACCTTAGCTTTACGATTATCGAATGCTTCGGCCGCTAGCTGCAAATACGGCTGGACGAACCACCCGTCTTTGGTTTGCTTGTTCGCGACCGTGATGACGCCGTTTTCGGAATCGGCCCAGATGAAGTTTGGATCCGACGGATCCGGAACCGTCCATTCGCCGTCGCCGCCGGCAACAGAGATCCAGGCCTTATTTTGAATGCCTGACGGGTCTTGAGTGTTGCTGGGTGCGCACCACCCGTTGTTGTCTTGCAAGCCGACACAAACCCAGTACGGATTTTCGTTCGATAGCCCGACGCGATAGATTTGTGCGATCGGCAAATTCGCCGAGAAGAACCAGTTCGCGCCGCCGTCGACCGTAAGCGCGTACCCGCCGTCTTCACCCAAGATCAACCGGTTGGGATCGTTCGGCGCAATCCAGATCGCGTGAAAATCGACGTGAACTGAATCGGCGATGGCTTTGAATTTCTTGCCGCCGTCGGTTGATACCGATGTCGACTCCGAGACGGCGTAAACTTTATCGGGATTCTTCGGATCGACCGCGATATGCGTAAAATAAAACGGACGCTGATCGACGAGCGTGTCGTTCGACGTCATCTGCCACGTTTTACCGCCATCGTCGGAACGCCAAAGAATGCCTTGCTTCGATTCGATGATTGCGTAAACGCGGTTGCCGTCGCTTGGGGCAACCGCGATGGCGATGCGTCCGATCGTGTCGGTCGGCAAACCATGATCCGTTAATTTCGTCCACGTGCGGCCGCCGTCGGTTGATTTGTACAAGCCATCGTCGGCGCCACCGCTGGTGAACGTCCAAGGACGGCGTTGGAATTGCCAGATACCGGCGTAAACCACGTTCGGATGTTGCACGTCCATGGCCAAATCCGAAACACCGCTTTGCGGACCAACGAAGAGCGTTTTACTCCAAGTTTTTCCGCCGTCATCCGTAACGTAGACGCCGCGATCTTGCGAATCGTTGAAGAGATCGCCTTGCGCGCCGACGATGACGTGATTGTGATTCGCGGGATCGACAAGGATTCGCGAGATCTGTTTCGTGCCGGCTAGACCTGCTTTGGTCCATGTTTTGCCGCCGTCGGCCGTCTTGTAGACACCGTCACCGTAACTAACGTCGTTACGCGGATTGTCTTCCCCGGTGCCGACCCACACGATGTTGTTGTCCGTCGGATCGATCGTTACCGCGCCGGTCGCGGCGACGGCTTGATCTGCGAAGACCGCGTCCCATGTTTGTCCGCCGTTCGCGGATTTCCAAACGCCGCCGCCGGCCGAACCGACGTAATACAGCTTCGGATCGGTTGCCGAGCCCGCTACGGCGGCTATGCGGCCGCCCGCGCTCGCCGGACCAATTTCGCGCCACTTCGCATTGCCATATGGCGGACCGGGAGTGGGTGAAGGCGATGGACTCGCCGACGGTTTCGACGATGCGCCCGGTGATGGCAACGGGGACGGGGACGCTTCCTGTGCCCATGCCGGCGCACTCGAAACGGCGCCCACCAGCACAGCGAACACCGCTGCGCAGATAAAGCGTGAATTCACTAAACGACAGACCTCCTGTTGGTTTTTGCGTCCCATGAAAGCGCGTAATCTCCTGCGCGTTTCCAATCAAAGAAGTATCAACCCACGGCGGCGAGCCGCTACGCGTGCATCGTCAGCGCGCGAACGAAAATAATGCCCGTCATCGCAGCAGCCAATCCTAGTACTACGCTCGCACCCGCGTACAACAACGCAACGCCGGCGGCGCGCTCACCGAAAAGTAAAACCATATCAAGTGAAAAGGTTGAAAAGGTGGTGTAGCCGCCCAAGATGCCCGTCATCAGGAAAAGGCGCCACATGTTAGGCATACCGATCGCACGCGTCTGCGACATTTCAAAGACGATGCCGATAACGAGACTGCCCGTGATGTTGATAAGCATCGTCGCCCATGGAAAACCCGGCCCAAGGCGCTGCGTTAAGCTAACTGTCACAACGTAACGAATGACGCTGCCGATTCCGCCGCCGGCAAGAATAGCCAGAAGGGAACGCCACTCGAATGCGGCGCTCATCCTTTCGCTGATCCGGTTTTATAGTGAATGACTTCGATGGATTCGAGCGTAACGAGGCCGTCGCTCACAAACTCATCGAGCACCGGAAGAAAGGCGCGAATTTTTTCTTCCGTGTCGGCAATTTCGATAAGAATCGGCAAATCGGTGGAAAGATCGAAGACGCGAGCTGCGTGAACCACGGAGTGCCCGCCGAACCCTTCGATGCCTTTGAACACCGTGGCGCCGCTTAGCCCTTCCTTGCGCGCCCGCTCGACGATGGCAGTGTACAAAGGTTGGCCGCCGCGCCGATCGCTTTCACCGATGAAGATGCGGAGAAGCTTGCCCGCACCCTCGAGCTTCACTTATGCGCCTTCATCTTAGTCTCATATTTTGGAACGTTAACATGTATGGCGTACCACTGCGACCACGCGATCATCCCGATCATGACTACAAAAAAGAGGACCAACCCAATGCCCCAACCGCGTCTGGCGCGAGGCGACATGCCCGAAAACCGGCTCATACGACGGCTCGATTCTCGCGAATTTCCTTCAAGTCCGTTTGCAAAGGATATTCCTGCCGGGATTTCCGGCGCTGCGAGTGAATCGAACGGCCCATGAGCCGACACCGCGCCCCGCTCTTAGTGGGACTCTGCTGTGCCCTTGCATTCTGCTTTCCATCTCTAGCTCAGGCTGCACCGCGTCCGATCCCGATCCCCGCAACGAGTACGACCGTAGCGGTTTACGCTACCGTGCTTCATCATTACAACCCGCAGCTGCCCGAGTGGCAGAGTAAAGACCTTGCCCGTCATCTTCTAAACACTGCAAATCGCTGGAAGTTGGATGCAAACGTCTTGGCGGCGATCGTCGCCGTCGAGTCCAGTTGGCATACCCATGCGATTTCGAGCGCCGGCGCCATCGGTCTCGGCCAGCTCATGCCCGGAACAGCGGCGACGCTCGGCGTGAATCCACGCGATCCGGCATCGAACCTTTCCGGTGCCGCGCGTTACCTGCACGGACTCATGCAAACGTTCGGTGCGAATCCGCAACGGTATAATCTCGTATTCGCCGCGTATAACGCCGGACCGAAAGCCGTAGAACGATTTGGCGGCATTCCGCCGTACGAAGAGACGCAGCGTTACGTCGTGAAAGTTCTAAGCACGTGGCACCATCTTCAGGCCAGCATTCGAATGCCGAAGACGGTTTTGGAACGAGCGAATCAAATCGCTGCCAGCGGAGCCGACGTAGATTACTGGCTTACCGACAGTAACCGCTAAGTCACCCTAAGCGAAAGAATTAAATCGACGGCATCCGCCAAGCTGCGGGTGCCGTCGATTTTTATACCAACGCCGCCGGCATTGGCGGCAACTTCCACATCGCTTTCCTTGTCGCCGACAACGGCGATTCGCGATGCATCGATCCCCCACGAATTTGCAGCGTCGAAGACGAGCTTCGGCTTTGGCTTACGGCATTCGCAATCGTCATCGGGTCCGTGCGGACAGATGAACCATCCGTCGAAAGGGCCGAGCAATTCGTCGATGCGATGGTTCACGGCGTTCATGTCCGCCATCGAAATCATCCCACGGCCGACCCCGCTTTGATTCGTCAGCACGCCGACTCGCAAACCGGCAGCACGCAGGCGATCTAAGGATTCGCGTGCGCGCAGCACCGGTTCAACTAACGAGGGGTCGCCATTGTACGGCACGTCTACGACAATCGTGCCGTCACGATCTAGGAGTACGCCTTCAATCACTGGCTAGTAATGTACACCTCGGCGCCGCGCTCGAGGAACTCTTTCGATTTCTCTTCCATGCCCTTTTGGGCGAATTCGCGCACTTCTTGCGTGATCTTCATCGAGCAGAAATGCGGACCGCACATCGAGCAGAAGTGCGCGATCTTCGCGCCCGCGGCCGGCAGCGTCTCGTCGTGAAACTCGCGCGCCGTTTCTGGATCGAGCGAAAGATTGAATTGATCTTCCCACCGGAATTCGAATCGCGCTTTTGAAAGCACATCGTCCCAGTGATGCGCTCGCGGGTGTCCTTTGGCAAGGTCCGCGGCGTGTGCCGCGATCTTATACGCGATAACGCCGTCTTTCACGTCCTTCTTGTTCGGAAGTCCGAGATGTTCTTTCGGCGTTACATAGCAGAGCATCGCGGTGCCGAACCAGCCGATCATCGCTGCACCGATCGCGCTCGTGATGTGATCGTAGCCGGGCGCAATATCGGTAACCAAGGGCCCAAGCGTGTAAAACGGCGCCTCATCGCACAGCTCCAGCTGCTTCTCCATATTTTCTTTGATGAGATGCATCGGGACATGTCCGGGACCTTCGATCATGACTTGCACGTCGTGCTTCCAAGCGATCTTCGTCAATTCTCCGAGCGTTTCGAGCTCGCCGAACTGAGCGGCATCGTTCGCATCGGCGGTACATCCCGGACGCAAACCATCGCCCAGTGAAAACGCGACGTCGTACGCTTTCATGATCTCGCAAATATCTTCGAAATGCGTGTAGAGAAAGTTCTCCTGATGGTGCGCCAGGCACCACTTCGCCATAATCGAACCACCGCGCGAAACGATGCCGGTGACGCGATTGGCCGTCAGCGGGACATAACGCAACAACACGCCTGCGTGGATCGTAAAGTAATCCACGCCCTGCTCCGCCTGTTCGATGAGCGTATCGCGGAAGAGTTCCCAAGTCAGTTCTTCGGCTTTACCGTTGACTTTCTCGAGTGCCTGATAAATCGGAACCGTCCCGATTGGAACGGGTGAGTTGCGCAGAATCCACTCGCGCGTCTCGTGGATGTTCTTCCCGGTGGAGAGATCCATGACGGTATCCGCGCCCCAACGCGTGGCCCACGTCATCTTGTCGACCTCTTCTTCGATCGTCGACGCAACCGCGGAGTTCCCGATGTTGGCATTGATCTTCACGTGGAAGTTGCGCCCGATGATCATCGGTTCGCTTTCGGGATGGTTGATGTTCGACGGAATGATCGCACGCCCGCGTGCAACTTCATCGCGCACAAACTCCGCCGCGACGCCTTCGCGTAGTGCGATGAACTCCATCTCCGGAGTGATCGCGCCTTTGCGCGCGTAGTGCATCTGCGAAACGTTGGCACCGGGTTTTGCGCGACGAATTTTGCGCGCTCCGCTAAACCGCACGCCGTTGAGCTCGGGCATCGCTTCGCGCCCGCGCCGGTAAAGCGACGTCGGGCGTTCCAGAACGTCGGTGTCGCCGCGCGATTCAATCCACTCTTCACGCAACGGCTTCAATCCGGCGCGAACGTCGATCGCAACGTCGGGATCGGTGTACGGACCGCTCGTGTCGTAAACGACGTGCGACGTGCCGTCCGTCAAAGCAATCTCACGCACAGGCACGCGAATCGACGGATCGCTGCCTTCAATGTAAACTTTCATTGGTGTCCTTTCCTACGCCGGCATTATCCGGTTCAGGTCTGACGGTCGGCGCGAACGATGCGCCCTCTCAGCCCGCACAAGCGCGAGCTCCCGCAAGACGACCCGCTACGACGTTAGAAACCAGAATCCCCCGGTTTCACTGCGACACGGCTCGGAACGGTTCGAGCGCGGGCTTGCCAGGTCAGCTTCAGGCTCTTCGATGTACACTGTGCGCGGAGGTATTTGCTTATGTCGGTAGCGCGTATTACTGAAATCAGCTCAACGTCATCGCAAAGCTTCGACGACGCGGTTAAACAGGGACTCCAGCGTGCCGCTGAAACATTGCGCGGCATCCGAAGCGCTTGGATCAAAGAAATGACGGTAGACGTTCGCGACGGCGCGATCAGCGATTATCAAGTAAATATGCTGGTCACGTTTGTTTTAGAAGAATGACGCAACCGCGCATCACGAACTTGGTCGCAGGTGAAACGGCATCGGAAGAAAACCCGATGCCGTCGTGCTTCCGTATCTCGTTTTAGCCGGAGCTCAATTCGCCGTCGGTGCGGCGGCAATTTTCGCGCGTTACGCTTTGACCGGCGGGGGTCCGATTGCGGTTGCCGCCGCGCGCTTGACCATTGCAGCGCTCGTGCTGCTTGGAATCGGCGCGATACGCCGCTCGCATACGAAACCGCAACCACGGCGCGAACGCTGGATATTCATTGCGGCGGGCGTGGCGCTGGCGATTCATTTCGCCGCATGGATTTGGTCGCTTGAATACACGACGGTTGCGATCTCAACGTTGCTCGTCACATCGACGCCCGTTTGGACCGCTCTCTATGATGCGGTTGTCCGCGGCCGCCGCCTTTCGCGGCCGGCAACGATTTCGTTCGCAACGGGCGCCGTAGGATTGGTGATGGTGGTAGGCTTCGATCGCACAGCGCCCCCGCATCCCGGACACGAACTCTTCGGGGCGGCACTTGCGCTCTTGGGGAGCTTCGCGATCGCCGCCTATCTGTTGCTTGTGCGCGAGGTGCGCGATCGATTTAGTACGCAAAGCATTGTCACACGTACGTACGGATGGTCTGCGCTCGCACTCATGGCGGCAGCAGCGATTGCACATCAACCGCCGCCGGCGCTTCATGCGTCCGCAGCATGGGGCGGTATTATCGCGATGGCGTTCATCTCGCAATTGCTCGGGCACACCGCCCTAAACGCGTCACTGAAATGGTTCACGCCGAGCGCGATCTCGTTTGCGACGTTGCTGGAGCCGGTCTTTGCAGCGGTTTTGGCGCTCGCAATCTTTGGTGAAGCGGTCACTCCGCTCGCCGTGGCCGGCGGAATCATCCTTTTAGGATCCATTGCGGTTGTGCTCAGGGAGGAACGTCGCGTTTTGGATGGCTCCGGCCTGCCAATTGGACCAGTCCAGTAGCAAGGGATTGCGCGTTTGCCGTGAATGCGAGGTACCATGACCACCACGACCACTACAGGCGCCATGACCAATGGTGCTCTGCGCGATCCCGATCCGCAAGAGACGCAGGAATGGCTCGAAGCCATGCGCGCCGTTGTGCAGATCGAGGGGCCCGATCGCGCGCGAGCATTGCTTGAAGAGCTTGTAACTGAAGCGCAACGCGGGGGCGCCCATATTTCCCTCGGCCTTGAAACGCCGTACGTCAACACGATTCCGGCCGATAAAGAGCCTCCCATGCCGGGCAACGACGAGCTGGAAACGCGTTTGCGCCATTATACTCGTTGGAACGCGGCAGCAACGGTTCTCCGCGCGAACAAACAGAGTTCGGAACTTGGCGGACACGTTGCAAGTTACGCGTCGGCTGCGACGCTGTACGACGTGGGGTTCAATCATTTTTGGCGCGCACCGTCGGAGAATTTCGGCGGTGACATGGTGTTCATGCAAGGTCACAGCGCGCCGGGTATTTATGCACGTGCATTTTTAGAAGGACGCATCACCGAAGCGCAACTCGATCGTTTTCGTCAGGAAGTCGATGGCGGTGGTCTTTCCTCGTATCCCCATCCATGGCTCATGCCGGATTTCTGGCAATATCCGACCGTGTCGATGGGGCTTGGCCCGATCATGTCGATCTATCAAGCGCGTTTCATGCGCTACGTTCACGATCGCGGATTAAAGGATACGGCGGACCGAAAAGTGTGGGCGTTCGTCGGCGACGGTGAAACGGACGAACCTGAAACGCTCGGCGCAATTTCGCTTGCGGGACGCGAGAAGCTAGACAATCTCATTTGGGTAATTAACGCGAATTTGCAGCGTCTCGACGGACCCGTGCGTGGCAACGGCAAGATCATTCAAGAGTTGGAGCGCGTATTCAAGGGCGCCGGCTGGAACGTCATCAAGGTGATCTGGGGCAGAGGTTGGGACCGTTTGTTCGAACGCGACACGTCCGGCCGCTTAGTGCAACTTATGACGGAAACCGTGGACGGCGACTATCAAACCTATAAGTCGCGAAACGGTAAGTACGTGCGCGACGAATTTTTCGGGCGCTATCCGGAGACGGCCGCGCTCGTTGCAGACTGGACCGACGAAGAAATTTGGCAGCTTGCGCGCGGTGGCCACGATCCGCGCAAAGTTTACGCTGCCTACAAAGCGGCAGTGGAAACGACCGGTATGCCGACGGTCATCTTGGCGAAAACCGTCAAGGGTTACGGTATGGGCGAAGCCGGTGAGGCCCAAAACATCGCGCACCAAGCGAAAAAGATGGGATTGGAAGAGATGCGCGCGTTTCGCGATCGTTTCCAGATTCCGGTGAACGATACCGAGATCGAGAAAATTCCGTTCTATCGTCCACCCGAAGATAGCGCCGAAATGAAGTATCTGCGCGAACGCATGAAAGAGCTTGGAAGCCTGCCGCAACGCCGGCGCAAATCCGAGTCGCTCGCCGTTCCCGAACTTTCCGCATTCGATGCGCAGCTCAAAGGAACCGGCGATCGCGAGATTTCAACGACGATGGCGTTCGTTCGCGTGCTTAACACGATCGCACGCGATCGTACGGTTGGACCGCGAGTCGTCCCGATCGTTGCGGACGAATCGCGCACATTTGGCATGGAAGGCATGTTCCGCCAACTGGGGATCTACTCGTCGGTTGGACAGCTCTATCATCCGCAAGACGCGGAACAACTGATGTGGTATCGCGAAGATAAGCACGGCCAAATCTTGCAGGAAGGCATCAACGAAGCGGGCGCAATTTCTTCGTGGATCTCTGCCGGTACGTCGTATTCGAATCACGATCTGCCCATGATTCCGTTCTACATCTTCTACTCGATGTTTGGATTCCAACGCGTCGGCGATCTTGCATGGGCCGCCGGCGATTCACGCACGCGTGGTTTTCTGCTGGGTGGAACGTCGGGCCGCACTACGCTCAACGGCGAGGGACTGCAGCACGAAGATGGGCACAGTCAAGTCTTTGCGTCGTTCATTCCGAATTGCCGGAGCTACGATCCCACGTTCTCGTATGAAGTCGCCGTCATCGTTCAAGACGGATTGCGCCGGATGTTGAGCGATCAGGAAGATATCTATTACTACATCACGCTGCTGAATGAAAATTATCAGCATCCCGATATGCCGGCCGGCGCTGAGAACGGCATCCTGAAAGGCATGTATCTCTTCCGCGACGGCGGTAAAGCAGAGAAGAAAACTCCGCGCGTGCAGCTCTTCGGCTCCGGCGCTATTCTTCGTGAAGTGATTGCCGCAAGCGATCTCCTTGCGAACGATTGGAAAGTTCAAAGCGATATTTGGAGCGTAACGAGCTTCAACGAGGTTCAACGTGACGGTGTCGATGCGCACCGGCGCAACATGTTGAACCCCGAAGGCGAGCCGGTTCTTTCTCACTCAGAGCAGATGTTGAAAGACCGCCAAGGCCCCGGCATCGCTGCAACGGACTACATTCGCTTGTATGCCGAATCGATTCGCCCGTACGTCGGCGATCGCCGCTACGTTACGCTCGGAACCGACGGCTACGGACGCAGCGACTATCGCCGCAAACTCCGTGAGTTCTTCGAAGTAAACCGTTACTACGTCGCGGTCGCTGCGTTGAAAGCACTGGCCGACGATGGAACGATCTCGCACAAGATTGTCTCCGAAGCGATTAAGAAGTACGGCATCAATCCGGCGAAGCCGAATCCGATTACCGTTTAGGACGCGAGGAAGTACGTGAGCAATAACATCGAGGTACTAATCCCCGATATCGGCGACTTCAACGACGTCCCGGTCATCGAAGTCCTCGTGAAACCCGGCGACCGGGTGAAGAAAAACGATTCGCTTATCACGCTCGAGAGTGAAAAGGCTTCGATGGAAGTCCCTTCGACGGCGGACGGCGTAGTCGAAAACGTCAACGTGAAAGTCGGCGACAAAGTCTCCGAAGGCACCCAAATTGTCGTGCTTCGTCAAGATGATGCGGCGGCTACTAATGGACAACCGAAGCAGCAACCGCGAAGTAACGAACAAGCGCAACAAACCAACACCATCGAATTGAAGGTTCCGGATATCGGCGATTTCACCGACATCCCGGTAATCGAAGTGGCGGTCAAGCCGGGCGATCGCGTCGAAAAAGAAGCGCCGCTGGTTACCCTCGAAAGCGAAAAAGCCTCGATGGACGTGCCGTCTACCGCAGCGGGCACGATTCAAGACGTGCGCATCAAAGTCGGCGACAAGGTCTCGCAAGGGACCGTCATCGCAACGCTCGCGACCGAAGGCGCCGCTCCTCAAGCGGCGGTTGAGACGCCTGCGCCGGCCACTCAAGCAAAGGTTGAGGCGCCTCCCCTTCGACAGGGTGACAGTGCTGCACCAACACGTGCCGATGGGATCGTGCACGCGAGTCCGGCGATTCGGAGATTCGCGCGAGAGTTGGGTGTCGATCTGCGCGGCGTTTCGGGCAGTGGTCCGCACGGACGGGTAACGCGCGAAGACGTTCAGCGTTGGGTTAAATCGGCGTTGCAAGAACGCGTGCCCGCTGCAGCCGGTGCGGGGTTGGGCATCGCGGGATTGCCGTCGTGGCCGAAAGTCGATTTTGCGAAGTTCGGTGAAATCGAACGCAAGCCGCTACCGCGCATCAAGAAACTCTCCGGCCCGAATTTGCACCGCAACTGGCTGATGATTCCGCACATCACCAATTACGACGAAGCGGATATCACCGAGCTCGAGGCGTTCCGGAACGATATCAACGCGGAGCAAGCAAAGTCGTCCGGCGTAAAACTCACGATGCTGGCATTTCTTATCAAAGCATCCGTTGCAGCGTTGCAGCGCTTTCCCGAGTTCAATAGCTCGCTCGAGGGCGAAGATCTCGTTTACAAGCGCTACTACAACATCGGCTTTGCCGCCGACACGCCGAACGGCCTTGTCGTTCCCGTTCTGAAGGATGCCGACAAGAAAGGGCTCTTGGAAGTGGCTCGCGAGACCGCCGACCTTGCCGCGAAAGCCCGCGACGGAAAACTCGGCATGAGCGACATGCAAGGCGGAACCTTTACCATCTCCTCGATCGGCGGTATCGGCGGAACGCAGTTCACGCAAATCGTCAATGCGCCCGAGGTAGCGATTCTCGGCGCAACGCGTGCCGCCACAAAACCCGTGTGGGACGGGAAAGAGTTCGAGCCGCGCCTCATCCTGCCGATTAGCGTCAGTTACGATCACCGCGTGATTGACGGTGCAGGCGCCGCGCGCTTTTTGGTTTACGTGACCTCACTTCTGCGGGACTTCAAGCGCGTTCTGCTGTAGCGTCCGTTATGGACGCCGGCGATCCGATTGCGTTTCTAACGGAGCGCGTCGCAGAGGTCGAACGTGAGCGTGACGAGCTGCTGGTTAAAAGCCAGCGGCTCGAAATGCTGCAACGCTCCTTCGTCGATATCGTCGCGGCGAGCGACGAAGCCGCACTTGCTGAGGCCGCGTTGCGGGGCGCGTGGCTGGGTTTAGGTTTCGCGCGAGCCCTTTGGTTTCGAATCGACGATAGCCAAGAGGTAAGCGCGCTCTACGAACTCGACGGCGCCGCGGTCGTTGAATCGGAGTATGGCGGCACGCTGCCGGAATCAACGTCGCTCTATCGCATCACCTGTGGCGACAGCGACGTCGCAACCGGCTGGGCGGGAGATACCGATGCGCCCCTGTACGATACGCGCCGGCGCTATGCGGCGGCGGCGGTTCGCGCGAAAAACGGCAATTCGTATTTGCTGTACGTCGATGGGTCTAACGAGAGATCGGCATCGGCGTGGAGCGTGGCGTCTCTCCAAGAGCTCGCAACGCAAGCCGCCTTCGCGCTCGAACGCATGCGGCTCGCAGAAGAGTTGGAGCGGCTTGCAATGCACGATCCGCTTACGGGCCTGTTGAACCGGCGCGCATTGATGGAACGCCTTCAGCGAGAACTAGCGACGATGCGTCGCACAAGCGAATCGTTGGCCTTCGCAATGATCGACGTGGATGATTTCAAACGCATCAACGATACTCGAGGTCACGCGGGCGGTGACGAAGCGTTGAAGCAAATCGCGCAGATTTTTCGTACGCAAACCCGCGAGACGGATGTGCCGGCGCGCTTTGCCGGCGACGAATTCTCGCTCATAATGCCGCGCAGCGATGAGGCGGGGATCGGCGTGGTGATGCAGCGCATTTACCGCGCTCTGCACGAGAAGCAACTCAGTTGCTCGATTGGTGTCGCCTTCGCTGACCCGTCAATAGCAGCTGATGCCTTAATCGCGCGCGCCGACTCGGCGGTGTACGAAGCGAAGGCCGCCGGAAAGAATTGCTACCGCGTCGCGAAGGCGCTGTAGCGTTCCACTAAAGCGGCCGCTTTAGCGCAAATCGTCGCGCACAAACTTTGCGGCTCCAACACTTCTACGTTTTCGCCCCAAGAAATGACTTGCCACACTGCGACGCGCTCTTCCGGAAAGAGGACGCGCAATATCGTCGGCTCGGCGGGATCGCGAACTTCGACGGGCCAGTAACTTTCGTTGAGCATTTGAATCCAATCCGGATCGACGCGGAGCGTTACCGCGTATTCTCTCGCCTGGCTCATCCTTAGATCCGATGAAATCTTCTGCCAATGCTCGTTTAGATCGAAATCGTCGGGCCGTGCGAATCGTTCCGCCAGTTCCACCGCTTCGACAATGCGATCCGCGCGAAAGCTACGGAACCCGCCGTCGGTTCGCGCAATGAGATACCACACGCCCGCCTTTGAGACCAGGCCGAACGGATCCAACACGCGCTTCGATCGCGTGCGATGGCGGTCTTCATACGTCAGCTCTACGCGGCGATCGTCCCAAACGGCGCGTCGAAGGACCGCAAGTTTTTCTACGGGCGCATCGCTTTGATTCCAGCGGCGCTGATCGATATGAATACGCCCTCGCGCCTTTTCCGCCGCGCTTCGCTGCGCATCCGAAAGACCGCCGTGAAGTTTTTGTAGCGCGCGATCCAATCCACTGGCAAGGCCCAAATCGGCGAGTATCGGCGAGGTGGAAACGAAAAGCGCGCGCACGTCCTCTTCGCCGAGATGCATCAATGCTTTGCGGTACCCGTCGGCCAGTGCAATCCCGCCATCGGCTCCGCGCTCTGCATAGACTGGGATCCCAGCTGCACTTAACGCATCGATGTCACGGTAGATCGTTCGGTCCGATACCTCAAGCGCACGCGCCAGCTGATGCGCCGTGTGGCGTTCTGCCGACTGCAGCATCAAGAGCAGCGAAACGAGGCGGTCCGCTTTCATACCCTAAGCCTTGCAAATATGACAGTAGATGTCAACTATACTGCGCTACGCTTCGAGCGTAATCTTCGAAAGGATACAAAGCATATGACTACGGGAACCGCGCCTACCGTTGCGACCGGCATCGATTGTGTTTGCTATTTGACGAAAGACTTCGCTCGCGGAAAAGAGTTCTATCAAAAGTATTTGGGTCTAAAGCCATCGACTGAGGGCGATAATTGGGTTGAGTTCGAGCTTAGCGACGGATCGACGTTTGCGTTAGCGCAATTACCTGATGGCGAATGGTATCCGACCGGCGGCGCAATGTTTGCGGTACCCGATGTTCAGGCCGCGGTGCAAGCATTACGCGAAGCAGGTGCCCACATTTACGGAGACGTCGATGATACACCGGTTTGCCAGATGGCGTGGTGCGGCGACACCGAAGGGAACAACTTCGCCGTTCACAAGCGCAAGTAGCCGGCACGTATCGCTTCAAACCTCAGCGGCGACACGTCTTGGGTCTTCGAACAATCGCGCAAAGACGGCGCCGAACACGAAACCGCCAATGTGAGCCATATATGCGACGCCGCCTTGCTGCGTGGGTGCAATGGCGCCCGCATTCCAAAGCTGCGAAAGAAACCAGAAGCCAATCAAAAGCGCAGCATAGACATACGTTACGCGTACGAAGACAAAGATAATTAAGACGGTCCGAATCTGATCGCGCGGAAATGTGACTAAGAATCCGCCCATCACCGCCGCAATTGCACCGCTCGCGCCGAGATTCGGGACGGTGGAATGAGGAAAAAATGCGACTTGAAGAAGAGCAGCTGCAATTCCGCCGCACAGATAGTATATCGAATATCTCCACGGTCCCATGGCATCTTCGATTTCGGGGCCAAACGCCCATAAGAAGACCATATTACCGATAAGGTGGGACCAGCTTGCGTGCATGAACATCGCGGTGAGGATCGTCACCAAGCGATGTCCGGATGAAATATCCGCCGGCACCAACGACCACCTAAGGACGAACGCATCGCCGTTTACGAGTTCGATTAGGAAAACAACGACGTTGATGGCGATAATCGAAAGCGTGACGATCGGGAAGTTCGTCGGGCGCCGCGATACGTCGGTCAACGGAATCATGGCTAGCGCCCGTCAGCCTTCAACGCGCTAAATTATTCGGCGCCGACACACGCCACAGCGTTTGCCATTCTCACGCTCACGTTGGCCGTGCTAACGGTTCCGTCGTGACCATTCGCAACGACGGTCGCGGTTTTTCCGCTCGCCTTGTCGGCAAAAATAAACGTCGTAATGCCGGTCGTTGGCGATTCCTTCGTCTGCAAGTCAACGCCCTTTGCAGCGTGCGCTCTCACGTGGCCCAAAGTTATCACAATGCTGCCCAAGGAGCCCGCACAAGCAGCGTCCGCCGCGTTGAACGTCGTGTTGCTTTGATGCAACTTGACTTTCGTTGCGCTTCCTTCTGCCATCGCCCCGGAGGTAGCAGGAGCAGCACTGCTCTGCGCATTCGTATTCTTGCCCGAGGAGCACGCACACAAGACTCCCAGGAGCGCAATGACGGCGAACGTTCTCATCCGAAACCTCCGATGCAACGCTTTTTCCCTTGGTTCCATTCTATACGGTCCGCAAAGGCGACCAAGCGGATACTAGCGGATTAAACGGCGGATTCTCCGATTAGCGCACGGGCACGCACGTTGTCGTCCGTGCTGATCGCCACAACAGCCTGTCCGCCTTCGCGCCGAACGTGGTGCATCGAACGAATATTCAACCGCGCATCGCCGAGCAAGCGTGAAAGTTGCGCGAGCGCTCCTGGACGATCCTCAATGCGGGCCAACAGGACCTGATCGGTGACAGCCTCGTAGCCCGCGCCGGTTAAAACTTTCAACGCTTCGTCTTCATTTTCGACCGAGATCCGAATGACGGCACATTTGCCTTGCGATTCAACGACGATTTGATCCACGTTGATTTCCCGGACGGCCAGCACTTCCGTTAGCTCGGCCAGAAGGCCGGGCCGGTCCGGTACGATTACCCGGATATTTTCCACGCCATCTCCTTTGGTGAAAGTTCGGCGAGCATGTCGGTGAGAAAAGCATCGATCTGTTCGCGCGTTACATTCGGCAACACGATCACGTGAGAGATCGGCCCTGCAGTTGCGATCTGCCACTTGGAACGAATCGCTTCACTGACGCGCGGAAAGACTACAGTGATGGCGTCGGGATTTCGCCAGGCATTCACTCCGGCCTCGCGTAGCCGCGAAACGAGATACTCGGCAAGGGAGAGCGAGTGGTCCAAACGTTTTCGCATCCCCTCGACGCCGAGTTCGCGCAAACGATACCAAAGCATCAAAGGTGTCACGCCGTTGCGGGAACCGCTGATCGTGGTATCGAGATTTCCGATGTAGTCGATAGCACGCGCGATACGTTGTACGTTGTGCTTCTTCGCAACGACCACACCGCACGGAATCGGTGCACCGATGAACTTGTGTCCACTGATGGCGACCGTATCTGCACCGTCGGCAAAATCGAAGGCGGGGCGATCCTCGAGCAGCGTTGCGTAAGCGCCTGAAAGTGCCGCATCGGAGTGGATGTAGCGCTGTCGAATGGCCAACTTGTCCATCATCTCTGCAATGCGACGGATATCGTCTCGAGCTTCGGTCATCGTCGTACCGATATTCGCAAAAATGATGGGCGGGACGTCGCGATGGATCTTCAGCGTCTCTCGAAGATCTTCATAGTCGATCTCGCCGTTCTCTTGCGAGCGGATCATGATGTGCCGCATGTTCAAGAAGTGTAGGTTCTTTGCAACGCTGTAGTGCGTTTGCTCGGAATAATACACGATGCCGGTTGGATACAATTCGCGGGCGAGATAAAGGCCGTAAAGATTGCCTTCCGTTCCACCGTTCGTAACGTACCCCCACCAGTCGTCTTGCGGCGCACGTAACGCCTTTGCAAAATACTCTACGACTTCACGTTCGAATTCGCGTGTCTCCACACGGTACGTTGCGTCGGCAAACGGATCGCCGACGTTGTTTATCGGGAAGCATAAGAACCGCTCCAGCTCTGTGAAGTCAAAGTCCTTAGCGGACGGATATCCCAGCGAATCGGCGTTTGCCGATCGCATTCGCTCGTAAAGCGCGTTAAGACGCGCGCGATCCTCAGAGTTCAACATTTTTTCAGAGAGCAGTGCGTTCGGCATGAAGAAGCCCCTCGCATGCGAGAGGCTTCCAGCCGGTAGTTTGCTTTGGCTTATGCGCTCTTGCGCAGTTGACGGAGCACGTACTGAAGGATGCCGCCGTGGCGATAGTATTCCGCTTCATCCGGCGTATCGATTCGCACGAGCGCTTTGAACTGCAGCGACTTGCCGGTCTTTGGATCGACGGCTTTCACGTGCACGTGCATGCGCGGGGTGATACCGCCCTCGATTCCGGTTATCTCGAAGACTTCTTCGCCGGTGAGTGCATACGTCGAACGGTCGGCGCCGTCCATGAACTGCAGCGGCAAAATACCCATGCCGATGAGGTTGCTGCGATGGATGCGTTCGAACGATTCCGCAATTACCGCTTTGATGCCGAGCAAATACGGACCCTTCGCGGCCCAGTCGCGCGACGAACCCGATCCGTACTCTTTGCCGGCCAGCACGATCAGCGGCGTACCGTCGGCCTTGTAGCGTTCGGAAGCATCGAAGATCGACATTTGTTCGTTCGACGGCAAGTAGCGCGTAATGCCGCCTTCGACACCTAGCACCAACTCATTGCGCAAACGCACGTTTGCGAATGTTCCGCGCACCATTACTTCGTGATTACCGCGGCGTGCACCATACGAGTTGAAGTCTTTTGGTTCAATACCGTGCGCCATCAGATACTTGGCGGCCGGCGAGGTCTTCGCGATGTTTCCGGCGGGCGAGATGTGGTCCGTCGTAACGGAATCGCCAAGGACCGCAAGCGCACGCGCGTTTTTGATGTCTGCAAGAGCGCGCGGCTCTTCGGGCATGTTTTCGAAGTACGGCGGATGCTTCACATATTCGGATTTCGGATCCCAATTGAAGCGCTCGCTCTTTGCTACGTCGAGCTTGGCCCAATTTTCGTCGCCTTTGAAAACATCCGAATAGCGCGCCTTGAACATGTCGTCGCTGACACATTCGGTTACGGTCTTTGCAATCTCGTCGTTGCTCGGCCAGATATCTTTCAGATACACGGGCGTGCCGTCGCGATCGGTGCCGAGCGGCTCCGTCGTGAGATCGACGTCCATACGTCCGGCGAGTGCATATGCTACGACAAGCGGCGGCGACGCCAAGTAGTTCGCGCGCACTTGGGGATGGATGCGTCCTTCGAAATTGCGATTGCCCGAAAGGACCGCCGCGACGATGAGGTCTTGTTCTGCAACGGTTTCGGAAACGTCGGCCGGCAGCGGTCCGGAATTTCCGATGCACGTGGTACAGCCATATCCGACGATGTTGAAACCAAGCTGGTCGAGATAATCTTGCAATCCCGCTTTCGCGAGATAATCTTTGACGACTTTCGAGCCGGGTGCGAGCGACGTCTTCACCCACGGCATCGATTGTAAGCCGCGCTGCACGGCATTGCGTGCCAGCAAACCCGCACCGATCAGCACCGATGGATTCGATGTGTTCGTGCAACTAGTAATCGACGCGATGACGACGGCGCCGTCGGCGACGTCTTTCTCGGTGAGCGCGACGGTAGCGGTTTGTCCGCCGCCTTCATTTTGGAAGCGCGCAATCGCGCCGTTCTTGCCTTCGCGCGCGGCCATCCACTCATTCATCGCCGTGTTGAACGACGACTTCACGTCTCTCAACGGCACGCGGTCTTGCGGGCGGCGCGGACCGGCAACGTTTGGTTCCACATCACCGAGATCGAGCGTTAGCACGTCGGTGTATTCGGCGTCGGGCGTTTCGTCCGTGCGGAAAAGGTTTTGCGCCTTCGCGTACGTCTCTACGAGCGTGATGTGTTCGGCGCTACGGCCCGTAAGGCGGAGATATTCAAGGGTGCGATCGTCGATCGGGAAAATCGCGCACGTCGAACCGAATTCGGGCGACATGTTGCCGATGGTCGTGCGATCCGCAACAGGCAGCGCAGAGAGTCCTTTGCCGAAGAACTCGACGAACTTTCCTACGACGCCCTTCTTGCGAAGCATCTCGGTGATCTTCAGCACCAGGTCCGTCGCGGTAACTCCTTCGCGCAATTTACCTTCGAGACGGAATCCGATGACTTCCGGAATTAGCATCGTCACCGGCTGGCCAAGCATCGCCGCTTCAGCTTCGATTCCACCGACGCCCCACGCGAGAACGCCAAGCCCGTTCACCATCGTCGTATGTGAATCGGTACCGACCGCGGTATCGGGATACGCAACGGCACTCTTTTGATCGAACGCGACGCCGGCGCCACCTGCCCCGAAGACGACACGCGCGAGATACTCGATGTTTACTTGGTGGACGATACCGGTGTCCGGCGGAACGGCCCGGAAGTTATCTAGCGCCGATTGCCCCCACTTCAAAAACGCATAGCGTTCGCGGTTGCGCTCGAATTCGAGATCGGCGTTCTTCTGAAATGCCTCGTTGTTTCCGAAGTAATCGATCTGCACCGAGTGATCGACGACGAGTTCGACCGGCTGCAATGGATTGATCGCTTTTGCATCGCCGCCCATTTTGGCCATCGCGTCTCGCATCGCAGCGAGGTCGACGACGCACGGAACGCCGGTGAAATCTTGCAACAGCACGCGCGCGGGGCGGAATGCGATCTCCTTATCCGAAGCTTCGCGCGGATTCCACTTCGCAAGCGCTTCGATATCGGCTTTTGTAACAGAGCGGCCGTCTTCGAAACGCAGAAGATTCTCGAGCAGAATCTTCAAGCTGTACGGCAACCGGCTGAGCTTCGTGAGGCCGGCGCGTTCCACCGCGTCGAGCTTGAAATACTTATAAGAACGATCGCCGACTTTTAGCTCGTCGACCGCGTTGAAACTGTTCGCGTGCTGATTCATGGCGATAGACGTATTTTGGGGTCGCCATCGGCGTAGCCTTCGATTTGAAGGTGCAGTTCGCCCGACAAAAGTCGCCATAACGGGTCGCCGACAAGAGCGCGTCGCCACGGCGACACATCCAACGCTTCATCGAACACGGCGCGCTCGCGTGGCGCCTCGCGAGCGATTCGCTCCAGCGTATTTCTTGGAACGAGCAAGCTTTGCGGTAAATCGTTCAGACGAGCGATCTCGCCTACGACCACACCCATAAGCGATGCCAGCGTGTCGCGATTGGGTCCCAAAGGCCGTTGCGGTCGCTGCGGAAGCTGATCCTCGGGGAGCTGCATGGCGTTTGCCACGCCCTCAACGATGGCCGTCCCAAGCTGGCGGCGAGCACCGGCGTCCAATCGGCGCAGCTGGTCGAGCTCGCTTACCGTTTTGGGCTTGAGCGTTGCGAGACCCGATACAACGTCGTCCGGCATGACGTATTTCACCGGCAGATCGCGCTCGCGCGCAACACGGTCGCGCAGCTTCACGATTTCGTTAAGCACCGCAAGCTCGCGGCGACTCATGCGCATCGCTCCCGGGATCCGCAAATACGCACGACGTTCGTCGGCGCGATAACGCTCGATATCACCTTGAAGTGCACACTCTTCGATCGCCCACTCCAAGCGCCCGGCGCGATGCAAACGGTCGGTCAATTTGTCGTACATCGGCAAGAGATGAATGACGTCGTCGACCAAATATTCGATTTGTCGTGCACTGAAGGGCCGCGTCGACCAATCGCTTACGGTCTGCGTTTTTGCGAGCCGCACGCCTTCGAGGTCACGCACCAAATCGGCAAGCGAAATTTGCATGCCGTACCCAAGAAACGCCGCTGCCACCTGGCTGTCGAAAATCGTCGGCGGCACCATATCGAAGCGTTCAGCAAAAATCTTCAGATCCGACGACAACGCATGCCCGATAACGGTGGTCGAAGCAAATGCCTCGAGTAAGGGCCGCAAATCGGGCACCGCAAGCGGATCGACGATGACGGCTCCGTCGTCGAAAGCCAGCTGCACTACCATCAAACGCGGCGCGTACGTGCGCTCGGCATGGAATTCCGTATCCAACGCAACTCGGGGCGCTTTTCGTACGCGTTCGCTCAACTCCGCAAGCGCTTGCGCGCTGTCGACCATTGGAACGGCTTGTGTAGATAACGTCACGGTCTTGGTGTCGCTTTCGGATGACGATGCAAGTTTGGGTGATGACGTTCCCAATACATGTGGACGCGGTGCTCGTAGGAGTGAAACGCAACCGTCACGCGGTCGCCGAAAATCGCCAGGACGGTGCAGACCGGAACTGCTATCGCACACATCGTCCAAACATGCACCCAAACCGGAACGCGAAACGCTGCGGCACTCGCCGTTGCCACCGTACCGCCGAATCCGGGAATGATGCGCACCGCAAGCAAAAATGCCGGTGAGCCCACGCGGAAGCGTTTCACCCACCCCGGCAGCCGTTGGAGATACATTTCCAAATCAAGCATGTTCGTGGCATGCCGGTTGATCCAATAACCGCCTAACGCCGCCAAGACGAGCCCGATCGCGTTGACCACGGCTCCGTTGATCGGACCGAAGATAGCGCCGTTCATGATGGCCAGCGCGTCGGTCACCGAAAACGGGGCCGATGCGACGATCGCAAAGACCAACACGGCCAACGGATACGCCGGCGCGCCGATTGTGCGGATCATATGTTCGACGGCCGGCTGGAACCTGATAACGAGCGCCGCTAGCGTAAACGAGGCAGCGAGCAGCACAAAGGCAGCCAGGCGTTTAACGAAGACGCTCAAGCGGAGGCAGGCTTGTTGATAAGAGCGGTGATCACGTTGCTTTGCGGTGTTGGTCTCTACGTCTCGCTTTTCATGCTGGCGAAGACGCGGCGGGCCGAGCGAGGCGAGCTCCGGGAACCGAGCGTCGTTCAGAGTCCGCGCGCCCGGCTTTTCGGCGGCAGGCCTAACGCGTTGCTCGGAACGATTTACTACCCGGCTTTTGCGATCGCAATTTGGCTCGCCGTAGCGCCGTGGCAGCTTGGGCTCCTATTAGCGATATCCGGCTTTGCGGCCGTTGTTTCGATTGTGCTCGCTTACTCGCTCTTGTTTGTCACGAGAATGCCCTGTCCGTATTGCTGGACCGCTCATGTCCTAAACTGGCTACTGGCTGCCTGCACTCTTTTGTTATTTCTAAAACTATCATATTGGCGCTGAGCTGCGGCTTTGGTATTATCGGCCTTGTCTCCGGTTGGGGCAGCACGGTTTTGCCTCACCATTGGACGGCAGTACAAACACCAGGGCTGCGCGAGTGCGCGGCCCTTCTGCTTTTACAGGCTGCTGCGTACGATCCGTCCCGATTTGAGCGAAGTGGGGAAGCGAACGGAGTTCAACTTCTACGGTTTTTGGATCTGTACAGGGTCGCCGAGTTTTCCGTTTGCACTTGGAACGATAACGAGATAGCGGCGCTGATCGCCCACATCTTGATTCACGACCTGCCGGATTGGACCGACCGCATTCACAATGGCGCTGCCCGCCGGATTTGTTGTGAAGGCAGCGAGAGGCTCAAGCGCGCCCGAACCATCGGAGTGCGTTGCAAGCGCGAGCGTGTAGGATTGTTTCGGCTGAAGACCGGTTGCCGATGCTTCAAGCACTTGCGTCAGGCCTTGATCGAAGAGCGATACGCTCGTCGGCGCAGCAGCACCGCGCGAAGTGCTGTTTGAAGTTGAAATGAGCATCAGGTGTGTCGCCTCACCCGCAATACCCAGCGGCATTAGATTGCTCGTCCCATCTCCGTAGGGAACTGCATCAGGCACGTAGTTGACCGCCTGCGCCGCTTGACCGATCGGAACGGTTGCGATCACTTTGTTCGTCAGCGTATCGATGGCGGTGAGCTTATCCGCATTCTCGAGACCGACGTAGACGCGTGTCCCATCACCCGACGGCCAAATTCCATGCGGCAAATCGCCGACCGGAATAGTGGCAACCTGCGCAAAGTCATTCGTGCGAAAAACTTTGACTTCGTTCAGGCCTCCTACCGTCACGTAAGCAAAGCTGCCGTGTGCATTGTGCACGATGTTCACGTGGTTTGTAATCGGACCCGTATCGAGCGTTTTTAACAACGTAAATGGAGGGCGCGCGTCGAAGACTTGCGTCTCGCCGGTGTCCTTCAGCGTGAACCACACTTGTGTTCCATCAGGCGTCGCTGCAATGTTCGGGCAGAACGGACTCGCTTGGGGAACGTGGCCGACGATCTTATGATCCGCAACGGAAACGACGACCGTTTCGGGAGTGAACGACGAACACACGTATCCGTACTTGCCGTCGGGCGAGAAGATCTGCATGCCCGGGCCGTTGGGAACGATGATGCGCGTCTTTTCCTTGTACGTTTTCCCGTCTAGAACGGAGACGTAATTTTCACCGCGCACCGTAACCCACACTTCCGAACCATCCTGCGTGAAGAATGGTTCGTGCGGTGAACGGCCGACATAGGTGATGTGTTTTACGGTATTCGTCGCCGTATCGATAAAGGTCACCGAGTTCGAGCCGATGGAAACGACGGCGATCGTGCGATGATCCGGCGAAAACCCCATACCGTGAACCAAAAGTTGCCCCTTGTAGAGCGGACTGAAGTTTCCCGGCTGAGGATCACCGAGGCGAATGACGCCGAGGAGTTTATTGTCTGCAGGATCGGTAACGGACACGGTGTTTGAAAATTGTTCCGCGGCATACACGCGGTCGCGATGGCTAACTGGAATATCGGGAACAGCCGTTCCGTACGGCGCCTGGCCTGCTAAGGCCGACGGAGTTGAAAGCAGAGCAATAGCTAACGGTGCGGCCGCCGTCAATGGGAAACGCATGCTTATCTCCTGTGTTAAGTGTTAGGGAATTTGATCGGGCGACGGGGCCGACGGTGGTAGCGGCTCACCAAGAGCTAGACGCATTGCGGCGATCTCTTGTTGTTGTGTCACGATGATTTCTTGAGCGATTCGACGCACTTTCACGTTGCGACCATACCGCAGCTCACTCACGGCCATATCGATAGCACCTTGGTGATGAGGAACCATCGAATCAACAAAGTCCTTATCCACGTCGCCCGAGGGCTCGACGCTCATTGCCGACATCATCTTGTTCATAGCGTCATTGAGTTGAGCGTTGAATAGCGCATCGGCTGAGCTCGCAACGACGGGAATCGACGGAAAGGCAAGAAGGGCGATGCTCGCGAGAAGAAACATGGCCCCTTGTCCAATGTGCGTCATTTTCAAATTCACTCTCGGTATGCTCCCATTTTACACTTGTCACCGAACATCGTAATGGCGGCGGCCGGATTA